>NZ_DASYGZ010000027.1:0-9791 GCF_035999135.1 Ensifer sp. | reverse complement strand
CCTCGCATTTCCCGGTTGGCCGGAATAGCGACTGGAGGGGTTAGTTCCAGGTACCTTACCGATACCCTCACCTAATCGAGGGTCGGCGGACACCCACAGGCACGTGCGACTTTGGGCAAGGGCGTAGGTAAGAAAAAAGCCCGTCGTAATCAAGAGTTTTTTTCTTGCGGGCGGTTGAATTTTTTCTCAACCGGGCAAAACTGCGAATGTTCACAATAATTGAACGATCGACGTCGAATTGACCACCATCTAAAGCATTGAAAAACTGGAACTATCCTCCTGGACCGCCGTTGCTCTTCAAGCCGGAGCAACAGACGCAAGCGACGGACAATCCACCGCCTTCAAGACCGGGGCGGAAAGAGGCGGTCGCAAGCGATTCGCCGGGACGTCTTCGAGAGCACGAAAGAAAGACCGCCATGGATACACTCACCCGCATCCGCGCTTTCATCGACGTCGTGGACGCCGAGGGGTTCTCGGCCGCCGCGCGGCGCGTCGGCCGGTCGAAGGCGCTGCTTTCGAAATATGTGCGCGAACTCGAGGACGAACTCGGCGCGCTGCTGCTCAACCGGACGACGCGGCAATTCTCGCTGACCGAGGCCGGCCACACCTACTACCGTACAGCCTCGGAAATCCTGAAGGAGATCGACAACCTTGCCGACCTCGTGCGGGCCAACAATTCGGACCTGAAGGGACGGCTGCGCATCACCGCCCCCCGCACCTTCGTCGACGCCGACATCGGCCAGTCGCTCGTCGACTTCGGCAAGCAGCACCCGGAGCTCTCGCTCGAAATCATCTCGGACGACCGCTTCGTCGATCTCGTCGAGGAAGGCTTCGATGTCGCCATCCGCATCACGCGGCTCGAAGATTCGACGCTGATCGCCCGCAAGCTTGATGATTTCCAGGTGCTGATCTGCGCAGCACCCGAGTTCCTGGAAAAAGCCGGACCGATCGAACACCCGACGGATCTGTCCAAGGTGCCCTGCATTCTCGACACCAATGGCCGCTCCTATTCCAACTGGCGTTTCGTCGAGCCGGACGGATCCGCCTTCACCGTTCCGGTCAGCGGCCCGATCGAGGTCAACAGTCCGCTCGCGGCCCTGCGCGCCGCCGTCTCCGGCCTCGGCGTGTCGGTGATCCCGGATTTCATCGCCCGCCCGAAAATCGCATCCGGCGAACTGGTGACCTTGTTTGACGACTTCCTGCCGCGCGACCGCGGCATCTATGCCATCTATCCGCACCGTCGCTATCTGCCGGCCAAGGTGAGGACCCTGGTCGATTTCCTGCACGCCTGGTTCCGCAAGCCGCGCTAACCCCTACGCGGCTGCCGCGCAAAGTCCCAATTCCGTCCCATTTCCGGTACATTCCCGGAAACGAATCGCAGGGGAGCCCGCGCCCCGACCGAAAGGATTGCCGCCTCATGAGATTGAACCGCCTCGTCATGGCCGGCCTTGCCACCTTGCTTGCGCCAACCCTGGCTTTTGCCCATCCGCATATCTTCGCGGAAGCGCGGCTCGAGGTGGTTTCCGATGACAAGGACGAGATCAGCGAGCTCAGGAACGTCTGGCGTTTCGACGAGCTGTTCTCATCAAGCGTGGTGCTCGACTTCGACAAGAACTCGAACGCGACGCTCGACCCAGACGAACTGGCGGAGGTCGGCCAGACGGTGCTGGAATCGCTGTCCGAGTACAATTACTATACGACGATTTTCGACAACGGCAAAACCATCAAGGTCAACAAACCGGACCATATCACCGTCGATTACAAGGACGGCCAGCTCTTGATGATGTTCGCCGTCAAGCCGGCCGAGCCGATGCCGCTCAAGGGCAAGCTCTCCTTCGGAGTCTATGATCCGACGATGTATACGGCGATGGATTTTGCGACCGACGACGACCTGACCGTCGTCGGTGACAAGATCAGTGCCTGCACCCACAAGGTCGTCCGCCCCGATCCGGACGAAGTTCTCGCCGAAAACAAGGATACGCTCACCGATGCCTTCTGGAGCGATCCGACCGGCACGGACATGTCGAAGCTGTTTGCAACCCGGATAGAGGTCACATGCTGAACGCCCGAAAGATCGGCCGCCTGGTGACAGCTGCACTCGTCGTCACCGCACTCTCGGCAACCCTTGCAGCCGCCCAGTCGCCGCTCGGCATCGGCACCGCAGAGCCGGCCTTCAGCACCAAGGGCTTCCTCGGCGGCTTCTTTGCCTGGGTGAACATGGAGCAGCAGGGCTTCTACCGGCTGATGACCAACGCACTCAAGGGCATGCGCGAAAACCCCTGGCAGTTGTGGTCGCTGGTCGGTCTTTCCTTCACCTATGGCGTGCTGCATGCCGCCGGCCCCGGCCACGGCAAGGCGGTGATCTCGTCCTACATGATTGCCAACGAGACCGAACTGAAGCGCGGCGTCATGCTCTCGTTTCTGTCCTCGATCCTGCAGGGCGTCGTCGCGATCCTTTTGATCGGCGCCGTCTATCTCATCCTGCGCGGCACCTCGATCAGCATGACCGATGCGACCCGCTCGCTGGAAATCGCCAGCTACGCGCTGATCGCCGCCTTCGGCGGCTGGCTGCTTCTGCGCAAGTTGCGCTCGATGTGGCGTCCGGCCGTTGCCCTTGCCCCGGCCGGCGGTGCGCCCGCACTCCACGTCCACGACCACCACGATCACAGTCACCATGAGCATGGCCACCATGCGCATGGGCACCATCATCATGACCACGGCAGCCACGCCCATCACCATGGCCCCGGCGAAGTTTGCGCCAGCTGCGGACATGCACACGCGCCTGACCCGTCGATGCTCAAGGGCGATCGTTTCGCGCTCCGCGAGGCCTGGTCGGCGGTCATCGCCGTCGGCCTGCGCCCCTGCTCGGGCGCCCTGATCGTGCTGTCCTTCGCGCTGCTGAACGGCCTTTATCTCGGCGGCGTGCTCTCGGTCCTTGCCATGTCGATCGGCACGGCGATCACCGTCTCGATCCTTGCGACCATGGCGGTGACAGCCAAGGGCGTCGCCCTGCGTTATGCGTCGAGCACAGCGTCGGCCGCCCGCATCTCCAACGGCATCGAGATTGCGGGCGCGCTGCTCGTACTGCTTCTGGGATTGATCCTGCTCGGCGCGGCTCTGCAGAGCTGACGCTCAGCGCCGCGCGCCCTGTCGGACGCGCAAAGGACGCTGTAGCACTTTGAATTGCTGCACGTTCTTGTCCATTAATCGCTAAGATCAAAGGTCAGATGCAGCGGACTCAGAGCCCGCGCTTGCGCTGATAACGCGCCCTCAGCCAGAACAGCAGGAAGAAGCCGAGCACGAAGATCACACCGAAGGCCGCGGCAAGCCAGGGCGAGATCTCGCCAAGCTTCAGCATGATCGACGGCAGCACGAAGAAGCCGAGACCCGCCAGGACGAGAATGATTGCTGCGGCGATCGCCGGCGACTTTTCCTTGGTCTGCATGGTCCCTTAACCGTTGTCTGGCGCAGCAGGGGCTTCGGGCGTTACTTCGACGCCTGATGCTCCAGTTCCGCACGTATATCCTCAAGTCGCCGCTTCTGGCGACCATCTGCATCGAAATTATCAGCTGCGAGCCAGGTTTCGAATGCGGCATTGAGCAGCGGCCACTCGCTGTCGATCATCGAGAACCAGGCCGTGTCGCGGTTGCCGCCCTTGGAAATCATGTGCTGCCGGAAAATGCCCTCGAAGGTGAAACCGAGGCGCGCCGCCGTCTGACGGCTGGCCATGTTCTCGCTGTTGCACTTCCATTCGTAACGACGGTAGCCCAGATCCTCAAAGACATGTTTTGCCATCAGGTAGTGGACCTCGGTCGAAAGCGGCGAACGCGCCATCGCGGCGCCGTGCGCCACGGAGCCGACCTCGACGACGCCATTGGCCGGATCGGGGCGCATGTAGTTGGCCATACCGACGACGATGCCGGTTGCCTGGTCGCGGAAGACCTCGGTGACCCAGCTCGACTTCTGTTGCGCCGCCGTCAGCCAGGCGTCGAAGTCCTCGATGCCTGAAAAGTCCGGCTGCGCGAAATACTTCAGCAGCGGATTGATCGCCATACCCCCGAGGCCGTCCCAGAGGTCCTGCAGATGCCGCTCGCGCTCATAGGGCTCGAGCTTGACGAACCGCCCTTCGAGCGCGACGCCCTTCGGCGCCGGGCATCCCTTCCAGTCGTTCAGATCACGCATTGGCCGCTCCCCTCTTCACATGTTTTGCCCTTAACCCGACAGGTCCAGGGAAACATGCAGGAGACGAGCGGCCGACACAAATTCAAACTGGTGATGAACCCATGAGCGCCCTGAGGGCTGTCAGGCCGTGGCCGGCACCTTGGCCGCCGAAACCGTCGCCTCGATATGGTCGACCAGTGCGTCCGGGAGGCCGAGGCGGCCGGCGAGCAGGTCGAGATAACCGCGCTCCGCCCGCGTTTCCGGCTCGATCGTCAGGCGCGACGCGGTGTAGACCTCCACCCGCTCCTCCTCCGTCTTCGCCGCACCGACGATCGCATCGATATCGACAGGGTTGGCAAGCTCGCCTTCCAGGAACGCGGCAGCATCGGCCGAGAGGCCAGAGACGGACAGCTTGTCCATGATGTGCTGGCGTTCGGCGTCGTCGATGTGGCCGTCGGCGCGGGACGCGGCGATCATCGCCCGGACCAGCGTCAGCGCGAAGTCGTGGCTGACGGCCTCGGGTGCCGAGGCAAAGCCGGAATCGGCCGGCGGCGGCAGAAGCTCCGGTTCGCCCTTGGCAACCGTCGCGCCGCCCGGCGTCGTGCCGGCCTGGTAATTCTTGTAGGCCTGGTAGCCAAGACCCGCGATCGCGGCAAGCCCGCCGAGAACGGCCGCATTGCCCGTCAGCTGGCGTCCGGATTTCGTGCCGAGCAGAACCGCGGCAATGGCGCCGGTCGCGAGCGGATTGTCCTTGGCAAGCTGCGTCACCTGGCCCGCGCGATCGCGCACCGACCCGCCGGCGCCGGGCACCTGCGATCCCAGAAACTGGTCCAGCAATTTCTTCGCGTCGAACATCGGGTTTCGCTCCTTGTCGGTTTGGATAGTCGGTTCCAGGCGGAGGAAGGCAAACGAAAGGGTGCGCCGCCCGCGCGCCCGCCGTCGAATGGAGTGAGACATAGGAACGTTGCAGGGAAAATACAAATTCGCGCCAAAGCAGCAGGACCAACGCAAAAAGGCCGGACTTGCGTCCGGCCTCTGATTTCGTCTGTCGAAAGAGATGTCTCAGCCCTTGAGCGTGAAGGCTTCCGCCGCAAGCTTGGTGATGCCGGCCCAGTCGCCCTTGGCGACCAGTTCCTTCGGCGCGACCCAGGAGCCGCCGACGCAGACGACGTTGGGCAGCGACAGATAGTCGCGTGCATTGGAAAGCGAGATGCCGCCGGTCGGGCAGAACAGCGTGCCGGCAAGCGGCGAGGACAGCGACTTCAGGTAGGCGGCGCCGCCGGCCTGCTCGGCCGGGAAGAACTTCATGACGTCATAGCCCTCTTCGCGCAGGCCCATGACTTCGCTGGCCGTTGCCGCACCCGGCAGAAGGGGCACGTCGTGGTCGTTGGCGACATCGATCAGTTCCTGGGTCGTGCCGGGGCTGACGATGAACTTCGAGCCGGCCTCGATCGCCGCCTCGAACTGGGCGGCGTTGAGGATCGTGCCGGCGCCGGCGACGGCACCTTCGACTTCGTTGGCAACGGCGCGGATCGCTTCGAGTGCCGCCGGCGTGCGCAGCGTGATCTCGATCGCCTTCAAGCCGCCCGCAACGAGCGCGCGCGCCAGAGGCACGGCCGTCGCCACGTCGTCGATCACCAGCACCGGAACGACCGGCGCCAGTTTGAGGGTTGAAAGAAGCTTGTCGGATTTCGCACTCATGCCGATCGTCCTTTTTAAAACGATTGAATATGCCTCCGCATACCCCGCTCGACGGCACTTGTCGAGACCGACGGCTGCAAGACAGTCGCGCCGAATATAAGATAAGTATAAAATAACATCGGCAACAGACAGATGGCTTGAGCCTTCGCGGGAAAGCTATAGGTTGATCGCGGTCGAGCCTCTCGAAATGGCGGGTATTCCATGGCGAAGGAAATAGAGCGCAAGTTCCTGGTCGCCTCCGACGGCTGGAAGGAACAGGCGGACCGGGGCATAGACCTCAGGCAAGCCTATGTCGTCACCATGGACGACCGCTCGCTGCGCGTGCGCATCCACGGCAACAAATGGGCGCGCCTCACCATCAAGATCGGCAAGTCGGCACTCGTCAGAAACGAATATGAGTACGACCTGCCGATGGACGACGCCCGCGAAATGCTGACGCAGGCGGTCGGCATCGTCATCGAGAAGCGACGGTATCGCGTTCCCTACAAGGGCTTCACCTGGGAGGTGGATGTCTACGACGGGGCGTTGAAAGGGCTTGTCGTTGCCGAAGTGGAGATGAAGCGGGAGACGGACCTGCCGGCGCTGCCCCACTGGATCGGCCGCGAGATCACCGGCGACCGGCGCTATTCCAACCAGTCTCTCGCCATCGAAGGACTGATGGAACCGCAATCATGACCTACGCCTTCCAGCCCGGACGGCCTTTCTCAGAGGACTTCCGTGCGATCGCCGCCGAACAGCTCAGCCAGGCGGTCACGACGCTTGAGGAGCAGCGCGACGGCGTGCACGAGGCGATCCACGACGCCCGCAAGAATTTCAAGCGCCTGCGCGCGCTCTACCAGCTCGTTGCGGCCGATGCACCGCTGTTTCAGAAACAGGAAAACGGACGCATTCGCGACATGGCCCGCAGTCTTTCGACCATGCGCGACGCCGCGGCGCTCGTCGAAAACGCCCATTACCTCAAGGCGGCCGCGTGCAACGAGGACGAAGAAAGGGCGCTCACCCATGTCTGCGAGCGGCTGACGACACGGCGCGACCGTATCGCGGAAAGCGCGACCGACATCGAGGATCGCGTGGCCGGCACCATCGTGCGCTGCGAGCAGGCGCTGCAGGCCCTGAGCCACGTGACATTCGACGACCGACGCCGCAGGACCGCAGACCGGCTGACGAAGGGATGGCGGCGCACGCTGAAGCGTGCCAAGCGCGCCAGGCAGGCGTGCGACGCGACCGCAGAGGCGGCAGCTTTCCATGAACTGCGCAAGCGGTCGCAGGACTACCGCATGCATCTCGGCCTGATGCGCGCGGTCTGGCCCTCGGCCATGCAGGCCAAGCGCACGGAAGCAAAGGCCCTGGTCGACACGCTTGGCCATCTCAACGACCTCGCGGTCATGACCCAGCTGATCAACGAGGACCCGGGCCTTGCCGGCAACAGCCAGGACCAGGCGCACCTGATCGCCGCCGTCATCGACCGCCAGGGAAGCCTGCGCAAGGACGCGCTCGATCTGGCCGCCCTCGTCTTCCAGGAAGAGCCCGACGATGAAAGCAGGACGATCCGCTTGCTCTGGCTCGACGCCGCGCGCTGAGGCAAAGCCCGGCCCTGCCGGCCGTCAAGCGCGACAGATCCGCACTCGCGTTGCCGCTGAGATTGCGCTTGCGGCGCGAAAGCTGTATTTGCAGCGGCCATGACCGACATTTCCTCGACCTCGCGCCCTGAGACCCATGGTGAGACCCACGGCCAGTTTCTGGTCGCCGCGCTCTATCATTTCGCACGCTTTCAGCGCTTCGCCGATTTCCGCGAACCGCTGCAGGCCGTCTGCGACGAAAACGGCGTCAAGGGCACGCTGCTTCTGGCCCATGAAGGCATCAACGGCACGATCGCCGGAACAGACGCCGGCATCGCGGCCGTGCTTGCGTTTCTGCGGGCACAGCCGGAGCTTGGCGCGCTCGAGCACAAGGAAAGCCGCGCCTCCTCCATGCCCTTCCTGCGCATGAAGGTCCGGCTGAAAAAGGAAATCGTCACCATGGGCGTCGAGAACATCGACCCCAACCGGATCGTCGGCACCTATGTCGAGGCGAAGGACTGGAACACGCTGATTTCCGATCCCGATACGATCGTCATCGATACGCGCAACGACTATGAAACGGCGATCGGCATCTTCAAGGGCGCGGTCGATCCGCAGACCAAGACCTTCCGCGAGTTCCCGGACTGGGTGCGCAATCATACCGGCCTGCACAACAAGCCGAAGATCGCCATGTACTGCACCGGCGGCATCCGCTGCGAGAAGGCGACCGCCTTCATGAAGGAGCAGGGTTTCGACGAAGTGTTCCACCTCAAGGGCGGCATCCTGAAATACCTCGAGGAAGTTCCGCAGGAAGAGAGCCTGTGGGAAGGCGCCTGCTTCGTCTTCGACGATCGCGTCTCGGTCACCCATGGCCTCGAAGAAGGCGAGCACACCCTCTGCCACGCCTGCCGCCAGCCGCT
Organism: Ensifer sp.; assembly: GCF_035999135.1. Taxonomy (GTDB): domain Bacteria; phylum Pseudomonadota; class Alphaproteobacteria; order Rhizobiales; family Rhizobiaceae; genus Ensifer. Next base: position 1,450 of record NZ_DASYGZ010000027.1, on the reverse strand, counting down.
GACAACGGCCGACCTCGCCTCGCCGCACCACGAGGACGGCGTCTCCTGCATCCACTGCCACGAGGTCCGCACCGACGAGGACCGCGAGCGCTACCGCCAGCGCCAGAAGCAGATCGACCTTGCCAAAAAGCGCGGCGAACGCCACCTCGGAAGCTAATGCGGCTTCCGAAGAATTTGCCCCTCATCCGCCTGCCGGCAGGGACTTGCGGCACCCGCCCCTGCCCACAAAGCTAACTCCAGCTTTCGGCTGCGACTTGCAGGCGGTCCCCGGGCACAGAGAGCACCGCAGCGTGGCACGTCCCCTCGCCCCGCTTGCGGGGAGAGGGTTAGGGTGAGGGGCGGTTTCACTCGCGAACGCAGTCAGCCCGGCAACGCCTCGCATTCGTCAAGCGCCAGCGCGCTGCGGTCCCATTCATGGCGGCTGCGGGTGAAGATCGCGTCAGTCGGCTGGAACACCGAGGGGTCGTCGAGCGTGCCGGCATAGATCGACACACGCGGATCATCAGGCGGACCGGAGCCATAGACCTGGCTGCCGCAGGTCTCGCAAAAGTACCGGATCGAGGGATTGCCGTTTTCGGCGCGCGTCTCGTAACCGCGGCCGGTGCCCGACAACGTCACATCCGCCCGCTCGAAGATCATATAGCAGCAATGGCCGGTTCCGGTCGTGCGCTGGCAATCGCGGCAATGGCAGAAACCGGAAAAGAGAGGCTCACTGTTCAGCTCATACCGGATTGCACCGCAGAGACATCCGCCTTTCAAGACCATGGTTCGTCCTCCTCGAAGCGTCAGGAGGATAGCCAAGCGCGCCTTGCGGTCAAAGAAAAACCGCGCGCCGCAATTGCAGCGCGCGGTCCGTGTTTCTCTTCGACAGAGACGCTTACCAGCTCGGGATCAGCGCGCCCTTGAAGGTGTCGTTGATGAACGCCTTCACCTTTTCGTCGTGGTAGGATTCGACCAGCGTCTTCACCCACGGCGCGTCCTTGTCGGCCTTGCGCACGGCAATGACGTTGGCATAGGGCGACTTCTCGCCTTCGATGGCGATCGCGTCCTTCTTCGGATGCAGGCCGGCTTCCATCGCGTAGTTGGTGTTGATGACGGCGGCATCAACGTCCTGCAGCGAGCGCGGCAGCTGGGCGGCGTCAAGCTCGGCAAAGGTGATGTTCTTCGGGTTTTCGGTGATGTCGGACGGGGTCACCTTCAGGCCCGCTTCTTCCTTGACCTTGATCAGGCCCTTGGAAGCGAGAACGAGCAGCGCGCGGCCGCCATTGGTCGGGTCGTTCGGGATGGCGATCGTCGCGCCGTCCTTGATTTCGTCGAGGCTCTTCACCTTCTGCGAATAGACACCCATCGGCGTGGTGATGGTGGTGCCGACGCTGACGATCTCGAAGCCGCGATCGGCGATCTGGTTGTCGAGATAGGGCTGGTGCTGGAACGAGTTGGCGTTGAGGTC
>NZ_DASYGZ010000025.1:0-3848 GCF_035999135.1 Ensifer sp. | reverse complement strand
CGGCACTCGCGCCAGGAGGGTGGCGGAGGCTGCACGCGCCTGGGATGCGCTGCTGCAGACGGGAACTAACGACAACAGAAAAAGGTTCTAAAAATGGCAAAAAGAATTCTGACAGCTCTCGTTGGCGCTGCTGTCATGGGGATTGGCGCACAGGCGGCTTCTGCCGGCACCCTTGATGACGTGAAGGCCAAGGGCTTTGTCCAATGCGGCGTGAACACCGGCCTTGCCGGCTTTGCCGCACCGGACGCTTCGGGCAACTGGAGCGGCTTCGACGTGGACTATTGCAAGGCGATTGCCGCCGCGATTTTTGCTGACGGCAGCAAGGTGAAATACACGCCCACCTCGGCCAAGGAACGCTTCCCGGCGCTGCAGTCCGGCGAAGTCGACGTGCTTGCCCGTAACACCACCTGGACGATCAACCGCGACACCGCGCTCGGCTTCAACTTCCGCCCGGTCAACTACTATGACGGCCAGGGCTTCATGGTTCGCAAGAGCCTGAACGTCAAATCGGCCCTCGAACTCTCGGGCGCAGCCGTCTGCGTGCAGACCGGCACCACCACCGAACTCAACCTGGCCGACTATTTCAAGGCGAACAACCTTCAGTACAATCCGGTCGTGTTTGAAAAGCTCGAAGAGGTCAACGCCGCCTATGACGCTGGCCGTTGCGACGTCTACACGACCGACCAGTCGGGCCTATATTCGCTGCGCCTGACCCTCTCGAAGCCGGACGATCACATGATCCTGCCGGAAATCATCTCGAAGGAGCCCCTCGGCCCGGCCGTACGCCAGGGTGACGACAAGTGGTTCGATATCGTCAGCTGGACCCATTACGCCCTGATCCAGGCTGAAGAATTCGGCATCACCCAGGCCAACGTCGAAGAAATGAAGAAGTCCGCCAACCCGGACGTTCAGCGCTTCCTCGGCGTCGAAGCTGACACCAAGATCGGCACCGACCTCGGCCTCACCAACGAATGGGCCGTGAACATCATCAAGGCCGTCGGCAACTACGGCGAAGTCTTCGACCGTAACATCGGCGCCGGCAGCCCGCTGAAGATCGAGCGCGGCCTCAACGCGCTGTGGAACAAGGGCGGCATCCAGTACGCTCCGCCGGTCCGCTAAGCGACTGTTTCAAGACCGGGGAAGCGGGCCACCGCTTCCCCATCCCAACGATAAAAACACCCAAAAGGGTGAAAAGGGGAAAGAGGCATTGCATGGCGATTGGCGTCACAACTGCGCCTGAGAAAAGCAAACCGTCGGGGTCGATCATCAACGACCCGCAAGTACGGGCGATCTTTTACCAGGTTATCACTGTCATCGTACTCGCGGCCTTCGTTTATTGGGTCGCCGCCAATACGATCGAGAACCTCAAACGGGCGAATATCGCCTCCGGGTACGACTTCCTGAAAGGACGCGCCGGCTTCGACCTTGGCCAGTCGCTGATCGCCTACACCAGCGATTCCACCTATCAGCGCGCCCTCGTCGTCGGTCTGCTCAACACGCTGCTCGTTGCCGTTTGCGGTATCGTGACGGCCACCGCCATCGGCTTTGCGGTCGGCATTGGCCGGCTGTCGCACAACTGGCTGATCGCCAAGCTGTCGCTCGCCTATGTTGAAGTGTTCCGCAACATCCCGCCGCTGCTCGTCATCTTCTTCTGGTACAGCGGCGTTCTCGCGATCCTGCCGCAGCCGCGTGAATCGGCGGCCCTGCCGTTCAACATGTTCCTCAACAACCGCGGCCTCGCCTTCCCCAAACCGATCTTTGGCGACGGCTCGCAGTACACGCTTTTGGCCTTCGTCGTCGCGATCGTCGCCAGCTTCGTCGTTGCGCGCTATGCGCGCAGGAAGCAGGAAGCCACCGGACAGCGTTTCCCGCTCCTGTGGACGGTTCTCGGCCTCGTCATCGGTCTGCCGGTCCTGACATTCCTTGCCAGCGGATCGCCGATCACCTTCGACGTTCCCGTGGCCGGCAAATTCAACCTTACCGGTGGCTCGGTCATCGGACCGGAATTCCTGTCGCTCTACCTCGCGCTCTCGTTCTATACGGCCGCCTTCATCGCCGAAATCGTGCGCGCCGGTATACGTGGCGTTTCCAAGGGGCAGACCGAGGCTGCGCATGCGCTCGGGATCAGGCCGGGCCTGACGACGCGGCTCGTGGTGGTACCGCAGGCGCTCAGGATCATCATTCCGCCGCTCACAAGCCAATACCTGAACCTGACCAAGAACTCGTCGCTTGCTGTCGCGATCGGCTACGCCGACCTCGTGGCCGTCGGCGGCACGATCCTCAACCAGACGGGCCAGTCGATCGAGGTCGTGACGATCTGGATCATCGTCTACCTGTCGCTGAGCCTTGCGACGTCACTGTTCATGAACTGGTTCAATGCCCGCATGGCCCTGGTGGAGAGATAAGACGATGAACCAGGCAACTTTTGTCCGAACCTCGATGATCGAGGGTTCCGCACCGCCGGTCGCAGAAGGCGGCCTCTTCCAGTGGCTGCGCACAAATCTCTTCGCCACGCCGAAGGATACCGTTCTCACCATCATCAGCCTGCTTCTTTTGGCATGGCTGGTGCCACCCGCCATCCAATGGCTGTTTGTCGACGCCGCCTGGACCGGCGGCGGGCGTGGGGTCTGCGCGACCGTGGCGCAAGGGGGCTCGCAGCCGGAAGGCTGGAGCGGCGCGTGCTGGGCCTTCGTCAACGCGAAGATCGATCAGTTCGCCTACGGTCGCTACCCGATCGAGGAGCGCTGGCGGCCGACCCTGGTCGGCATCCTCTTCGTGCTCTTCCTCGTTCCCATGGCCATGCCGAAGGTTCCCTACAAGGGCCTCAACGCCATCCTGCTCTTTGGCGTCCTGCCGGTGATCGCGCTGATCCTGCTTCCGGGCGGCTGGTTTGGATTGACCTTCGTCGAGACGCCGCTCTGGGGCGGCCTCATGGTGACGCTCATCCTGTCCTACGTCGGCATCACGGTGTCGCTGCCACTCGGCATTCTGCTGGCGCTCGGGCGCCGGTCGCACATGCCCGTCATCAAGATGCTCTGCACCGCTTTCATCGAATTGGTGCGCGGCATCCCGCTGATCGCCGTGCTGTTCATGGCCAGCGTCATGCTGCCCCTGTTCCTGCCGCAGGGCGTCACCTTCGACAAGCTGCTGCGGGCGCTGATCGGTGTGTCGCTCTTTGCGTCCGCCTACATGGCCGAAGTGGTGCGCGGCGGCCTGCAGGCCATTCCGAAGGGGCAATATGAAGGCGCGGACTCGCTCGGCCTCAGCTACTGGCAGAAGATGAACCTCATCGTGTTGCCGCAGGCGCTGAAGCTGGTGATCCCGGGTATCGTCAACACCTTCATCGGCCTCTTCAAGGACACGTCGCTGGTGTCGATCATCGGCATGTTCGACCTGCTCGGCATCGTTCGCTTCAACTTCACCGATGCCAACTGGGCCTCGTCGGTCACGCCGATCTCGGGGCTAATTTTCGCCGGCTTCATATTCTGGCTTTTCTGCTTTGGTATGTCGCGCTATTCAGGCTTCATGGAACGCGTGCTCGACACGGCCCATAAACGATAAAATGAGGGGAGGATCGCATGGCAAACGCAGCCACTGCTTCCAAAATGACCGTTTCGGCCACGGATGTTGCGGTCGAAATCACTGGAATGAACAAGTGGTACGGGGACTTTCACGTCCTTCGTGACATCAACCTGAAGGTGATGCGTGGCGAGCGCATCGTCATTGCCGGCCCGTCGGGCTCCGGCAAGTCGACGATGATCCGCTGCATCAACCGCCTTGAAGAGCACCAGAAGGGCAAGATCGTCGTCGACGGCATCGAGCTCACCAACGACCTCAAGAAGATCGAC
>NZ_DASYGZ010000023.1:0-17444 GCF_035999135.1 Ensifer sp. | reverse complement strand
GGATTGCAACGAATCTACAGAAACGTGGTCAACAAACCCTTTACCATGAAATTGTGGTGGCGTCTTCGGCTGCAGAAAATGTCAAGCCTTGGTCGTGGAGTTCGCATATGCATTTGTTTCGTCGGTTCATGCTGTGTTCAGGTGACGGCATAGAGATTGCGGCTCCATTACGGACCGCTGTATGGTTTCGGGCAGATTGAGGTCCGGGATCATTCGGCAAGACTGACAAGACTGATGAGTGAAATCCTTTCAAGGAGGTATCGATGACCGACAAGCGTAAAGTCCGCAAAGCCGTGTTCCCGGTCGCAGGCCTGGGCACACGTTTCCTGCCGGCGACAAAGGCCGTGCCGAAGGAAATGCTGACGGTGGTGGACAAGCCGGTCATTCAATATGTGGTCGACGAGGCGCTGGAAGCGGGTATCGAGCATCTGATCTTCGTGACGGGCCGCAGTAAGGCGGTCATCGAAGACTATTTCGACATCCAGGTCGAACTCGACCAGACGCTGCGCGAGCGCAACAAGAAGATCGAGATCGAACTGCTCGACCGCATCCTGCCGAAGGCGGGAACGACCAGCTTCACCCGCCAGCAGGCGCCGCTCGGTCTTGGCCATGCCGTCTGGTGTGCCCGTGATCTCGTCGGCAACGAGCCCTTCGCGCTGCTCCTGCCGGACATGATCATGAAGGGCGAGAAGGGCTGCCTCAAGGGCATGGTCGAGCTCTATGAGCAGAGCGGCGGCAACGTCATCGCGGTTGAGGAATGCGCCCCCGACCAGGCCCACAAGTATGGTATCGTCGGCGTCGGCGACAAGGTGGGCGAAGGCTTCAAGATCACCAAGATGGTCGAGAAGCCGGCACCGGGCACCGCACCCTCCAACTTCTTCATCAACGGCCGCTATATCCTGCAGCCGGAAATCTTCCCGATTCTCGAAAAGCAGGAGCGTGGCGCCGGCAACGAGATCCAGCTGACCGACGGCATGCTGAAGCTTTCCGACAATCAGCAATTCGCCGCCTATCACTTCCGCGGCGATACCTATGACTGTGGCGCCAAGGACGGCTTCATCCTGGCCAACGTCGCCTTCGCGCTTGAGCGGGGCGACATCCGCCCGACCGTTGAAGGTCCGCTGAAGTCGCTGCTCGCCGGCCTCAAGTAACCGATCTCTTCTCAAAGGTCGGAAGGCCGCGTCCATCGGGCGCGGCCTTTTTCGTACCCGGAATAGCGGATTGCCTCAGCGGCGCAGGGTCAGCCCGACACCGATACGGGTGATATCGGTCGTATCGCCGCGGTCCCGTGTCGTGCGCTCGTAGCTGACGTCGCCGGTCAGTGCGAGGTAGCGATTGATGTCGTAGGTGAGGCCCGCGCCGGTGCGCCAGGTGGTCTCGTCCGACGAGCGGGCGTCCGAGGGATAGTTGCGCAGGGTCAGGTTGTTGGTCAGGCGCGCCACCAGATCCGAGCGCATCTGGTGGGTGATGATGTTGGTGAGGTTGTAGTCGATCGAACCGGCATCGCCCGGCGTCGTTGACGGGTTGAGGTCGGTCGATATCGCGAAGAGCACGTCGGTGCCGCGCTGCGGCGACCAGTTGAGGCGGCCATCAACCGAAAGGCCGCTGATATCGCCAAGCCGGCCGTCCTCGAAATTGTAGGTTTCATAGCCGATGCCAAGCTCGCCATAAAGCTTCTCGCCGAGGTCGAGCTCGATGCCGCCGCGACCGGCATAGGTCTGGTAGGAGCGCTCGAAGCCGAGCGGATCCTCGCGCAGGTCATAGAGCGATTTGCCGACGGAACCCTCGATGAAGGGGATCAATGCCGGAGAAAGCTCGTACCCGACGCGGGCGGTCAGCGTGCCGGTGTTGCGGTTGCGGTATTTGACCGAGAGGTTGGTGCCGTTCTCGAGCTCGACGTCGCCATAGGTGCGCCGGTCGAAGTCGATGCCGACCGAGCCGCGGATCAGGCCGAAGTCGCGCTCGATGGCGGCGCCAAGACGGTAGGTGTTGACGGCGGACTGGTCCTTGGCGTTCGAAATCGCGTTCGGATCGTCGGCGTCCTCGCGTTCGAAGCTGTAGCCGGCGCGCAGTCGCGCGACCGTCTCGTCCCACAGATCCAGCCGCAGTTCGGCGTCGACATCGGCGCGTGGCTCTTCCTCGCCCTCTCCGGAGATGTTGTTCTGCAGCACGCCTTCGCCGGTCACGGTCAGCTGATGGCGCGACCAGTCCGAGGTCAGCGTGCCCCGAATGCCCGTCTCGAGATAACCGCGGTTCGTCTTGGTATCGCCGTCCTTGCGCCATTCGTGGTTGATCGTCTCGCTGACTTCAGGGCGCAGCGTGAAGGTGCCGATGCGCACGCCCGGCGCGCGGTCGTATTCCGGATTGTAGCTGCGCAGCCTGAGGCCGTCGATCGTCGGCTCGCGCTGGTTCTGGCGGAGGTAATCTTCGTTCGAGGCCGGTGTCAGGTCGTCGCTGCTGACGGCGCCGGTGGTTTGCGGATCGGTGATTGCGGGTGTCGTGGCCGATGTCGCGGTTGCTGTGGCCGTCGGCGCCGTGCCCGTGCCGGCGACCGTGCCGTAGGTGGTCGTCGGCGTCGGGGCCGTCTGGGCGCTCAGCGGCGCGGGAAAAAGGAGAGCGGTGCCGGCCAACAGCAGCGCCAGCGACGTCGAACGCCGCGCGTCTCCCCTGGTCGAGCGAAATGAGCCTGGCACCATATGCCGTTTGTCCACGAGCCTGATTGCAATCCTTTCGCAATCGTAAAGCGACGTGGTTAAGCAATCGTTTCCAACAGCGAAAAACCTCGCGGCATCAGCCGCTTGCGGTTCAAACGCTCTCGACCGTCAGGTTGCGGCCATGGGAGGAAACGACGCGCACTCTTGCGCCAACCGGCAGATCGGGGCCCTCGACGATCCAGAACGTATCGTCGAGCCGGATGCGGCCGCGGCCCTCGGCAATCGGTTTTTCCAGCACGGCCGTGCGACCGACGAGGCTTTCGGCGCGCTGGTTCAAGAGCGGCTCGTCGCTGACCTCCGACGAAGAAAGAAAGAAACGGCGGCCGAGCAGAACAGTGGCGACCGACAACAGCGCGAAGAGCACGAGTTGCACTTGCCACGTCCAGAGACCGACGTCCCACAGCAACAGGGAGAGGATGCCGACAATGAGTGCGGCAAGGCCGATCCAGATCAGGAACACGCCCGGAGCGACGAGTTCGGCTGCGAGCAGCACGAAGCCCAGAACCCACCAGCTCCAGGGCCCGAGTTCTTGAATGGCGCTCTTGATCATCGCTTACTTCCCTCGCGAAGGATCGCTCGAAACGGCGGGCGTCGTGCGCGGGGCCGATTGGCGTGGACGCTCGGCCGGGCCTGAGCTGTCGCCGAAGACTTCCCTGGCAATGGCGCCGATACCGCCGAGCGAGCCGATCAGCGCCGAGGCCTCCATCGGCATCAGCACGATCTTCTGGTTGTTGGCGGTGCCGATCGAGGCAAGCGCCTCGGTGTACTTCTGGGCAACGAAGTAGTTGATCGCCTGTACGTCGCCGGCAGCAATGGCCTCGGAGACCATCTTCGTCGCCTTTGCCTCGGCTTCGGCGAGACGCTCGCGGGCTTCGGCGTCGCGGAAAGCTGCTTCGCGCTGGCCCTCGGCCTGCAGGATCGCCGACTGCTTGGCGCCTTCGGCGCGCAGGATCTGGGCGTTTCTGGCGCCTTCGGCTTCGAGCACCTGCGCGCGCTTTTCGCGCTCGGCCTTCATCTGCCGGGCCATGGCGTCGACGAGATCCTTCGGCGGCGCGATATCCTTGATCTCGATGCGGGTGATCTTGATGCCCCAGGGGCTGGCAGCTTCGTCGACGACGTGCAGCAGCCTGTCGTTGATCGTATCGCGGTTCGACAACAGCTCGTCGAGATCCATCGAGCCCATGACCGAGCGGATGTTGGTCATCGTCAGGTTGAGGATGGCGTTTTCCAGATGCGCGACCTGGTAGGCGGCCTGCGCCGCGTTCAGGATCTGATAGAAGGCGACGGCATCGGCCGAGACGCTGGCATTGTCCTTGGTGATGACCTCCTGGGTCGGAACGTCGAGCACCTGTTCCATCACGTTCATCTTGGCGCCGATGCGGTCGATGAAGGGAACGATCAGGTTGAGGCCCGGCTCCAGCGTTTTGGTGTAACGACCGAAGCGCTCGATCGTATAGCGGTAGCCCTGCGGCACCGTCTTGATCCCCATGAAGAGGACCAGGATGATCAGAACTGCGAAACCAATGACGACGATATCCATCCCGCCCAAGATATACCCCCTTAAATTGCAACTGCGACCTGAGGCTGCACTCTAGCGCATTCCGTTTGCCGGCGGAATCGGTTTCAGTGGATTACGCGTAGATTCAAAATGTTAGAACGCCGCAACGGCGGCGTTCCTTCATCTGGAGGTGGTGATCGCCTGCCGGTTTTCAAGCGGGTGTCGCAATGAGGGGGTCAAAGCCAGCCGGCGAGTTCCCGGCGTACGACATGCTCGAGCACGGCCATGCCTTCGGCGCTGTCGTTGAGGCAGGGGATGTGGGCGAACTTCTCGCCGCCGTTGTGATGGAAGCTCTCGGCCGCCTGTTCGGCGATCTCTTCCAGCGTTTCCAGACAGTCCGAAACGAAGCCTGGGTTGAGGACGGCAATGCGCTTGACGCCGTCCTGCGCGAGCTTTTCGACCGTCTTGTCAGTGTAGGGCTGCAGCCATTCCTCGGGGCCGAAGCGTGACTGGAAGGTGACCTGCAGCTTCTCCTTCGACCAGCCGAGCTTTTCGCGCAAAAGTCGCGCGGTCTTTTGGCACTGGCAATAATAGGGGTCGCCCTTGTCGAAATAGCTTTTCGGGATTCCGTGGAAGGAGGTGAGCACCACTTCCGGCTCCCAGTCGAGCGTCGCCAGATGGCGTTTAATCGAGGTCGCGAGAGCGTCGATGTAAACAGGGTCGTCGTGATAGGGCGGGACCGTGCGCAGCGCCGGCTGCCAGCGCATCTTCAAAAGCGCTTCGAAGGCCTTGTCGTTGACGGTTGCCGTGGTCGCCGCCGCATATTGCGGATAGAGCGGGAAGACGAGGATGCGCTCGCACCCGGCCTTCTGCAGTGCTTCCATGCGCGAGGCAATCGACGGCTGGCCGTAGCGCATGCCCCAGTCGACGATCACGTTGGGCTGTTCGGCAAAGCTCTTTGCCATCAGCGTCGCCTGGTTGCGGGTGTAGGTCCTGAGATAGCTCTCGTTCAGATCCTTGTTCCAGATCATCTCGTAGGCCTTGCCGACCTTGCCGGGGCGGGTGTTGAGCACGATGCCGAACAGGATCGGGTACCAGAACAGCCGCGACCATTCGATCACCCGGCGATCGGTCAGGAACTCCTTCAGGTACCGGCGCATCGAGGTGTAGTCGGTGCCATCGGGCGTGCCGAGATTGACCAGGAGAATACCGACCTTTCCGGAGTCGACGGAAGGGTGGTTGGCAGGGGTGCTCACGGCAGGCTGATCGGTCATCTCGGTCCTCGTCGGTCCCGTTCGATCGGAACACTGCTTTCGGTTTCAAACCCTTCTAAAAAGAAAAGCCGGCGCGGGGAAGCCCGCGCCGGCCCTGAAAGGAGAGGCAAATTGTCTTACTTTGTCGGAATCTCCAGTTCCGTGCCGACATGCAGGTGGCGCGGCGCCGGCTTGCCGTTGGCTGCGGAGATCTTCGCCCAGAGCGCGCCATCGCCGTAGAACGCCTTGGCGAGGTCCCAGAGCGTATCGCCCTTGGCAATCACGTGCTTCTGCGGGCCGCTGGCTGCAGCCGTCGTGCCGCCGGCGGTCGCAGCCGGCTGCGTTGCCGTGGCGCCGGCTGCCGGCTTTGCCTCGGCTGCCGGTTGCTCGGTCGTCGCAGCGCCTGCGGCCGAAGCGACCTCGGTGATGCGCCCATCGGTGTAGGGCTTGAACGGCTGGTGAGCCGCGAGGTAATCGGCAAGCACCGTTTCGAGGCCCGGACCGTAGTCGTAGGCGTTTTCACCCTTCGTCTTGAAGACGTCGTAGCCGTCGCCGCCATTGCGCATGTAGTTGTTGGTGACCAGCGAATAGGTCTTGGCCGGATCGAGCGGGACGTAAGTCTCGCCTTCCTTGACTTCCACCGCGACGACGCGGCTGCCGACCGGCTTCGACTTGTCGAAGGCGTATTTCATGCCGGCCACCTGCGGGAAGCGGCCACCGGCTTCTTCGAGCTTGCTAAGGCCGTTTTCCAGCGCTTCGCGGATGCCGTCACCCTTGATCTGGAAGGTCGCAACCGTGTTCTGGAACGGCAGCACGGTGATGGCCTCGCCCATCGAAACGTCGCCCGCATCGATGGAAGCGCGCAGGCCGCCGCCGTTGGTGATGGCGATCGTCACGCCCTGGCCCTTGACGCGGTCGAGCATGGCGTCGGTCAGGAGGCTGCCCATTTCGCATTCCCTGGCGCGGCAATTGTCGCGCGAGCCGTCGATCGGCGCTTCGGTCTTGGCAATGATCTTGTTGCGCAGTTCCTCGATCGGCTTGCCGAGTTCGGCAACACGCGCGAGCACCGCTTCATCCGGCTTGACGGACGAGTCGACGAGGATCGGATCGCCCTTGGCGGCCTTGACGACGCCCTTGTCGTCGAAGGTGACGACCAGGTCGCCGAGATATTTGGAATAGGAACCGGCCTGCACGACGGGGACCTTGTAGCCGCCGGGGTTGTCGACCATCGTCGGGTAGGGACCCTCGGCTTTCGCATCGGTGTTCGACAACAGGCTGTGCGAGTGGCCCCCGACGACAACGTCGACATCCGGGATCTTGGCGATTGCCGCCAGATCGCGCGGGTAGCCGACATGGGTGAGCGCGATGATCTTGTCGACGCCCTGCTTCTTCAGTTCCTCGACCTGGGCGGTCGTGGTTGCGACATCGTCGCCGATCAGGATATCCGGGCCGGGCGAAGAGAGTTCCGGCGTATCGTTGGCAACCGCGCCGACGATCCCGACCTTCTGGCCGCCAACATCGAGCACGATCGACGGCTTGATGCGGTCGCCGATCTTCGACTTGAAGCTCGGAAGCACGTTGGCGGTCACGACCGGGAACTGGATCTTGTCGAGGAAGCCGGCGAGACCATCTTCGCTCTCGTCGAACTCATGGTTTCCGACGGTCATCGCGTCGAACTTCATCAGGTTGAGGAATTCGGCTTCTGCCAGGCCCTTGTAGGTGGTGAAGAACAGCGAACCCTGGAAATTGTCGCCGGCGTTCAGGAGCAGCACATTCTTGCCGGAGAGCTCCTGGCGCTTCTGGTCGATCAGGGCTTTCAGACGGGCAACGCCGCCGAAGCACTCGTTCTTGCCTTCCTCTTCGGCCGAGCAGGTCGAATCGAACTTGTTGATCGATTCGATGCGCGAATGCAGGTCGTTGATATGCAGGATGTTCAACTCATAATCGGCGAAGGCCGCGCCCGAAGATAGGGCAAGAATGGACGCGGTCATCAGGCCGGTCCTCACGTGTCTGATCATGATGTTCTCCTGTTTTCGCCTGTTGTCTGCCGACCGTATCCGCACCCACCAAGAGGATCCGGTCCCCACGGTCGGGGTGGCTTTGCCGGGGCGGATGGTTTCATCACTTGGAGGCGACTTCAAGCGCTAAAACCATGCTCTGGGTGTCGGGTTTACCGTTAAGGTTAAGTCGTGGCGCTGAAACGAAAAAAGCCTCCGGGCGGAGGCTTTTGTAGTTTCCTGCTTGCTGTATTAGCCGCGCCGCGCCAGCGAGAACTGCGCACCGGCGTCCGTGGTGCAGTTGAGCTGGTTCTGGGTGACCAGGGCGCAAGCGACCTTGGACTGGGTGTTGCGCACCAATGAGGTCATGTTGATCTCGACAAGCGTCGGGCTCGTCTTGACGTAGTTGCCCGAGGCGAGCAGCTGATTGGTGTCGGTCGTGCGGGTCGAGAAGGTTCCGCCCGCGAATGTGGAGACGATGCCGTTTGGATCGACCCAGGAGCCTTCGACACCGCTTGCCTGCTGCGCCGGCGGGCCGCCCCCATCGTAGACCCGGGGCGACGACTGGCAGGAGGCCAGGGCCGCGGCGGTTGCGAGTAGGGTCAGGACTGCGAATGGCTTCATAGGCGATTTCCCCCGCATTGGGCCGAGCGGATTGCTGAATTCCGGCATGACCATGCCGCGATCATGAGTTGAAAGCAAGAGCGGCCGGCTTCGGCCTCTGCCTTTTCCCATCTCGATGAAAAAGCCCGGGGCGCGACTGCGCCCCGGGCCGGATGACGTTTTACGTCAAAAGCTTAGCGAACGAGAATGTTCTTGAACTGCCACGGGTCCTTGGTGTCGATGTCCTCGGGGAAGAGGCCCGGGCGGCCATCGAGCGGGGTCCAGTCGGTGTAGTGACCTTCGACCGGGCCGAGGTACTGCAGCTGCACTTCGAGGCACCGCTTGTAGTCCATCTCGTCGGCTTCGACGATGCCGGACTTCGGGTTCTCGATCGCCCAGACCATGCCGGCCAGAACCGCGGAGGTCACCTGCAGGCCGGTGGCGTTCTGGTAGGGAGCGATGCGGCGGGTTTCCTCGAGCGACAGGCGCGAACCGTACCAGTAGGCGTTCTTGTCGTGACCGTAGAGCAGCACGCCGAGTTCGTCGACGCCGTCGACGAGTTCCTTCTCGTCAAGCACGTGGTGCACCGGCTGGGCGTTGCCGCCGTTGCCGAACATCTCGTGCAGCGACAGAACGGCGTCGTTGGCCGGATGATAGGCGTAGTGGCAGGTCGGGCGGTAGCTCACTTCGCCGTCCTTGTCACGAACGGTGAAGAAGTCCGAGATCGAGATCGCCTCGTTGTGGGTGACGAGGAAGCCGTACTGCGGGCCGGGGGTCGGGCACCAGGTGCGCACGCGGGTGTTGGCGCCCGGCTGCTCCAGGTAGATCGCCGCCTTGCAGCCCTTCTTGTGCTTCTTGGCGTTCTTCGGCATCCAGTTCTCATGGGTGCCCCAGCCGAGCTCGGCCGGCTGCAGGCCTTCAGAGATGAAGCCTTCGACCGACCAGGTGTTCCAGAAGGTGTTGAACGGCTTCGGGTTCTTGGTGCGCTGGGTGTCGCGCTCGGCGATGTGAACGCCCTTGACGCCGACCTTCTTCATCAGCTTGGCCCAGCCTTCGCGGTCGTCCTGATGTGGCTCGTCATACTTGACGCCCAGGTCGTTTGCGAGGTTCAGAAGGCCCTGCTTGACGAACCAGGACACCATGCCCGGGTTGGCGCCGCAGGTGGAAACCGCGGTCGTGCCGCCCGGGTTCTTTTCCTTTTCCTTGCGCAGGGTTTCGCGCAGGGCGTAGTTGGTGCGGTCGGCATTGTCCATTTCGCTGTCGAAATAGAAGCCGAGCCACGGCTCGACGACCGTGTCGATATAGAGAACGTCAAGCTTGCGGCACATCCGCATCAGGTCGACCGAGCCGGTGTCGACCGACAGGTTGACGCAGAAGCCCTGGCCTTCGCCTTCGGTCAGGAGCGGCTTCAGGAGTTCCTTGTAGTTGTCCTTCGTCACGTGAGCACGGACGTGGCGCACGCCGTGGCGTTCGAAGATCTCGTTATCGGCAGCATCCTCACGGGGCTCGACCACGATCAACCGGTTCTTGTCGTATTTGAAGTGGCGCTCGATCAGCGGCAAGGTGCCGCGACCGATCGAGCCGAAACCGATCATGACGATCGGACCGGTGATCTCGCCGTAAACCGGGTAGGTGGTATCTGCCATTTTTGTCTTACTCCTGAGAAAACTTCCCTGTGAGGGTGGGTGACGAAGCATGAGGAATCGGCTGGCGCCGTTGTTCCGGCTTGATCAATGTGCCGCAGCGGCGTTGGCGCCTTTTGAAGGCACGCGGGCGCTGTAGAGCATAGATTGCTGTCACAATAAAGAGCCGGCAGGTCAACCGCTATTTGAGGGTGTGCTTAACCCGCGATCGAAATGAGTGATGAAATCAACGAATCCCGCTTGCTGACAAGGCCCTTGTAGGCCGCCTGCGGCAAGGTGAGCGCGCGCAGCTGCTCGACGAAAGAGTGCGCCAGCGTCGCCGCGTCGGGCCGGCTTCTCAAGATCGACAGCGGGTCGGAATAGATCCGGATCGTGAAGACGATTGCGCCGGTCTCAGGCAGCTTGCGCAAGGTCTGCCGCTCGATGCGAATGAACGTGCGCTCCTCCGTCAGCGCGATTGCTTCGGCGGCCACGCCCTCGGACTTCGATTTCGGCAGATGCAGTCCACCGTCGATGTTGACCGCCCAGTTGAAGCGCTCGACGAAACGGCCGGGTGGAAGGTTGTCGAACATGCGGGCGATGAGATCGGCATTGCGGGTGCCCTCTTCGAAACCGGGAACGGGGCCATGAATCTCGTTCATGGTGCGGCCGTATTTTTCCGCGAGCGACCAGGAGGAGGGGAAGGCGACATAGCCGGCCTCGAGCCGCCATCCGTCGCCCGTCTTCATCATGATCGCCAGATCGTCCTGAACGAGGGACCCGGCGACGACGAGCGGGACGTCGCCGTCGAGCGCGACGCGCTCGCCGCTGCCGGCGATCATCGTATCACCGTCGCGCCGATAGATCTCGGGATACCGCGCCGGGAGGTGGTCCACGATGAGGGCGAGCAATTCGCGCTGCGCGTCGATGCTGTCGTGGGCGGCGGCGAAAACCACGTTGCGGTCCTGTTTCAACAGGCGCTTCTTTTCATCGAGATAGTGCTGCAGAAGGTGGTCAGGCTCGATCCAGCGATCGGGATCCAGCTGCGCAAGGCCGATGGTGAAAGGCTTGGAAGAACCGTCGTAAGGCGTATGCTTCATGCTCGGCGGCCGGTCCAGGTTGCGATTTAACCATATTCCCTATCGTTTCGCACGGTGAAACGCTTGTCACAAGCGGTTCGTGCTATAGCTAGGGTAGAAGCATTCGCTTCGCGCCATGATTGATAGTTCCCGGAGGCGTGACAGACCGTGACCGGTAGTCATCTCAAGGCCCTTGCGGCCCTACAGAGTAAAACACCCGTGCTGATCGCACTCTACGATCAGCACGATCGATTGCGTTTTGCCAATCCGGCATTCCGCACAGCCTACCATGTCGGCCCGGATGAAAGCCCGACCTGGGAGGAAATCATGCGCCGGAACCATGCCGCCGGCCACGGAACGATCCTGAAGACCGAAGACATCGATGCCTGGATCGCCTCGACGATGCATCGGCGCGGCAAGGTTCCGTTCCGCGCCATGGAAACCGACCTGCATGACGGTCGCTGGATGTGGATGACGGAGACGGTGGACGCGGACGGCTGCATGCTGTGCATCGCCGTCGACGTCACGACGATCCATGCGGAAGAACGCGAGCTCAGGCAGGACCGCGACTTCGCCCTGCGAGCGGCCCAGGTCGATGAACTGACGAGCGTTCCCAACCGTCGCTACACGATGGGACGGCTCACCGAGTTTGTCGCCAATTGCGCCGAAAACCCGCATATGTGGGGTTGCGTGGCGATCATCGACATCGACTATTTCAAGGCGATCAATGATCGCCACGGGCACCAGCGCGGCGACGAGGTTCTGCTCGATTTCGCGCGCCAGATGCAGGAATTCGTGCGCCGCTCGGATTGTTTCGGCCGGATCGGCGGCGAGGAGTTCATGCTCATCCTGCCGGATACCACCATCAGCGAGGGCCACCGCATTCTCGACCGCCTGCTCGAGCGGGTGCGCAATTCCCGCCCGCTCGAAAATATCCCGGAGTTCTTCTACACCTGTTCGGTCGGGGTTGCGGAGTATCGCGACGGCGACACGGTGAGCGACCTCTACGCCCGCGCCGATCAGGCGCTCTACCTTGCCAAGCGCGATGGCAGGGACCAGGTCAGGCGCCACACGCTTCCCGGCTCAGACCAGGAGGTTCACCCGGATCAGGCCCCTTAGCGAGTTGCCGACATAGAGCGTGCCGCGTGCGAGGTCGACGGGCGAAAGCCGGGCGACACGGGCCCGCCGCTGGCAGATCAGTTCGGTGCGAAGGACGCCTGCAAGCAAGCCGCAGGCGACGGGCGGCGTCTTCAGGGCGCCGCTGCCGTCATCAAGGAAGATCGAGGTGATGGTGCCCTCGCAAACCTCATCCTTCTCGTTCAGCAGCAGAACCTCGTCGGCCTCATCAGCCGCGAATTCGGCGCGCGCCGCCTCATAGGCCGCGCGCCGGCTGGTCTTGTAGCGCAGCAATGGATTGCTGGAATTCAACCGCTCCGCGGCGATCCGAACCCGCCAAACCGCGTCTTCCGCCAGGGGCATGAAAGGGGCGGTCTTCACCTCGATGCGGCCATCGGGGAGAAGCTCAAGGCGAACGCGCAGTGCTGCAGCCTGGTCGGTGCAATTTGCCCTTCCCACCGCTTCGTGCAATGCCGCTTCGGCGCCTTCCACGCCGGACATTCCCAGGCGCCGGGCGGAACGCCGCAGCCGGGCGAGATGCAGGCGCAGCCGAACGAAACCGCTGGTGCGCTCGTAACGCAGGGTTTCGATCAGCGAAAAATCCGTCATCGCGCGATCCCATCGTCATCGGGCGCGACAGCAGCGTCGCCGAGCGCGATCGATCCGTCGCCGACGGCGAAGCGGGCCTTCAGCAGGCATTCCTCGTATTCGGACGGGGCGTTGCTGTCGAAGACGATGCCGCCGCCGACATTGAAGACGGCCTCGCCATTCTCAAAAAGCGAGATTGTCCGGATCGCGACGCTGAAGCGCATCACCCCGCTCGGGGCGATGAAGCCGATGGCGCCGCAATAGGCGTCGCGGGGGCCATCCTCCAGGTCGTGCAGGATTTCCATGGCCCGGATCTTCGGGGCGCCGGTGATCGAGCCGCAGGGAAATAGCGCGGCGAAGATGTCCCTGAGCCCGATGTCCGGCAGAAGCTTGGCGCGGACGTGGCTTACCATCTGGTGCACCGTCGGGTAGGTCTCGATCTCGAAGAGCTTGGGCACATCGAGCGTGCCGACTTCGGTGATGCGCGAGATATCGTTGCGCAGCAGGTCGACGATCATGCGGTTTTCGGCCTGCGTCTTCTCGTCGGCGCGCATGGCGGCGATGATTTCGGCGTCTTCCGCTGCCGATGCGCCGCGCCTCGCCGTACCCTTCATCGGATGCGTTTCGATCCAGCCGTCGGCATCAACGCGAAAGAAGAGTTCCGGCGAACGCGACAAAAGCACAGGCCCGTCGAGTGCGACGAGCGCACCGTACTTCACCGGCTGGCGGTCGATCAGCGACCAGAAGGCTGCGCGCGGGTCGCCGGACCAGCGGGCGCGGATCGGCATCGTCAGGTTGGCCTGGTAGCAATCGCCCTGGCGAAGATGCTGGTGCAGCGTGTCAAAGCGCGTCCGATAGGTCTCGAAATCCCAGCCGGCGCGGGGTTCGCTCAGGAAGGGTTCGTTCTCGGTCCGGCGCTGCGGCTCGGCAAGGGGATGGTCGTCCGCAGGCGCATCGAAGATGCCGAAAGACATCAGCGGCGTCTCGCGGCCTTCCTCGGCAAAGCCCGCGAGTTTCTCTTCGAAGAGATGGCCGGCCTCATAGGCCATGAAACCGGCAATCCACTTGCCTGCCTTGTGGGCACGCTCGAGTTCGGCCAGTCCGCGGGTGAACTCGGCCCTGGTGCGCGCGGTGATGATGCGGGAAGGCTCAGCGAAAACCGTGGTGCGGTTTTCGCTGTCATCCCGGAACAGCACATAGGGTGCAGTGTCGCTCATGCAGTCGTCTTGTCGATCGCGCCGTGTTCCGGACCTGTGCCGGATCAGGCGTTATCAAGCGCCTCGAGTTCGTCGATGAGGCCCTCGATCATCGACAGTCCCTGTGCCCAGAACGACGGATCGGTGGCGTCGAGGCCGAAGGGGGCGAGCAGCTCGGAGTGGTGCTTGGTGCCACCGGCCTTCAGAAGCTCGAAGTACTTCTCCTGGAAGCCCTTCTCGGCGTTCTGGTAAACGGCATAGAGCGAGTTCACCAGGCAGTCGCCGAAGGCATAGGCATAGACGTAGAACGGCGAATGGATGAAGTGGGGGATATAGGCCCAATAGGTCTCGTAGCCCTCGGAAATGCGGATCGCCGGGCCGAGGCTCTCGTTCTGCACCGACAGCCACAGCTTGCCGATGTCGTCCGCCGTCAGCTCGCCCTCCTTGCGGGCGGTGTGCACCTTGCGCTCGAACTCGTAAAAGGCGATCTGGCGCACGACCGTGTTGATCATGTCCTCGACCTTCTGGGACAGCATCGCCTTGCGCTCGCGCTTGTCCTTCGTCTGGTCGAGGAGGGCGCGGAAGGTCAGCATCTCGCCGAAGACGGACGCGGTTTCGGCCAGCGTCAACGGCGTTGACGCCATCAGCGCGCCCTGACCGCCGGCCAGCACCTGATGCACGCCGTGGCCGAGTTCATGAGCGAGCGTCATCACGTCGCGCGGCTTGCCCATGTAGTTTACGAGAACATAGGGATGGGCGGAGGGCACGGTCGGGTGGGCGAAGGCGCCCGGCGCCTTGCCGGGGCGCACCGGCGCATCGATCCAGCGCTCGTCGAAGAAGCGGCGGGCGATCGCCGCCATCTCCGGATCGAAGGCATTGTAGGCCGAAAGCACGGTTTCCTTGGCTTCGTTCCAAGAGATCAGCGCGTTCGGGGTTTCCGGCAGCGGCGCATTGCGGTCCCAGAAATCCATCTCGCTCATGCCGAGCCACTTGGCCTTCATCGTGTAGTAGCGATGCGACAGCCGCGGATAGGCCGCCTTGACGGCTTCGGCGAGTGCATCGACGACCTCGCGCTCGACGCGGTTGGCCAGATGCCGGCTGTCGGCGATATCCTCGAAGCCGCGCCAGCGGTCGGAGATTTCCTTGTCCTTGGCGAGCGTATTGGTGATCAGCGTAAAGGTGCGGATATTGGCCTTGAAGGTTTCGGCAAGGGCCATCGCCGCCTTCTTGCGCACCTCGGTTGCCGGATCCTGCAACAGGTTCAGCGCCACCTCGAGCGGCAGCGCCTCGCCGTCGATGGTGAAGGTGAGGCTCGCCATCGTCTCGTCGAAAAGGCGGTTGAACGCCGCGGCACCCGTCATCGACTTTTCGAGGAACAGCTGCTCCAGCTTGTCGTCGAGCTGATATGGTTTGTCCTTGCGCAGGTCCGTCAGCCAGGGCTTGTAGTGGGCGGCGAGCGCGTCGGTTTCGAGCGCCTTGTCGAGGATCGCATCGTCGATCCGGTTCAGTTCCAGCGAGAAGAACAGGAGATGCGCCGACATGTCGGTCAGCTTCGACTGCACGTCGCCGTAGAGCTTGCCGTTTTCGGGCTTGGAGGTATCGGAGAAATAGGTAAGTCCGGCAAAGGAGGCGATGCGGCCCATGACATCTTCGAGCGCCTCGAATTCACGCACGGCAGCGCCGATGCCTTCGTCGCCGCTCTTTTGCGCAGCCTCGGAAAGTTTGCCCTTCCATCTGGCTTCGAAGGCCTTGGCACCGGCATCGGCCTTTTTCAGGTCGCTCAGAAACGCATCGGATGTCGACGAGGGATAGAGATCTTCGAGCCGCCAGGACGGCAGGTCCCCGAGATCCGCAGCGGCGCCATGGACATGTCCGGCGGCGGCGCGGGCAACGAATTGATCGGGGGCGAAGGGGCTGAAGGTCATCGTCGGATTTCTCTCGTTCGTGACAGGAAGAGGCAAGCGGTATGGTCTCCATTGCTATCGCCGGCAATGGATAAAATGCAAGCATTTCTCAAAACATGATGTTCAGCCCTTTATGGCACAGATGCCTGACGTGATTTGGCACATGAGGTTGGCCAAAGAGTACCGCGTGTCCAGAGCAGGAGGCTTCCGTGACATCACACATTCTGGTCATTGATGACGATCCGGTGCAGCGCCGGTTGCTGACGAACATGATCGAGCGTCTCGGTCATGTCGCGCATCTGGCCGACAACGGCCGCAGCGGCCTGGAGCTTTTGGAGCGGAAGGGCGGCATGATCAATGTCATCCTTCTCGACCTGCTGATGCCGGAAATGAACGGTCACGGGTTCCTCGAGGCGCTCGCCGAACGGGGGGTCGACACGCCCGTCATCGTCCAGACCGGACAGGGCGGCATCGAGACCGTTGTGCACGCGATGCAGGCGGGCGCTTTCGACTTCCTGGTCAAGCCGGTGTCCCCGGAGCGGCTGTCGGTTGCGATCGGCAACGCGCTTAAGATGGCGAGCCGCGACGGCAAGGTCAAAACCTCGCGCCGTCCGCGCGGCGGTGCCGTCGGTTTCGAAGACATTGTCTCGGCAAGCCCGGCGATGATCCGGGTGATCGACCTCGCGCGCCGTGCCGCGCAGTCCAACATCCCGATCGTGCTTGAAGGCGAATCCGGCGTCGGCAAGGAAATGGTCGCGCGCGCCATCCAGTCGGCAAGCGACCGGACCGGCAAGCCTTTCATCACCGTCAACTGTGGCGCCATCCCGCACAATCTGGTCGAAAGCATCCTTTTCGGCCATGAGAAGGGCGCCTTCACCGGGGCAACGGAAAAGCATACGGGCAAGTTCGTGGATGCGGACGGGGGCACGCTGTTCCTCGACGAGATCGGCGACCTGCCGCTCGAGGTCCAGGTAAAGCTCCTGCGCGCGGTGCAGCAGGGCGAAATCGAGACGATCGGCGCACGCCACACCCAGAAGGTGAACGTCCGGCTGATCTCGGCCACCAACAAGGACCTGATCAACGAGGTGCGCGAGGGACGGTTCCGCGAGGACCTCTACTATCGCCTCAACGTGTTCCCGATCACCATTCCGGCGTTGCGCCGTCGCAAGGAGGACATCCCGGTTCTCGTGCGCTCCTTCGTCGAGCGTTTCGCCGCCGAGCAGCGGCTGAACCAGCCGCTGATGGTGACGTCCGGAGCGCTGGCGCTTCTGACCGCCTATGACTGGCCGGGCAACATTCGCCAGCTTGAAAACGCGATCTTCCGGGCGGTCGTGCTTGCCGAGGGCAACGAGCTGACGGTCAAGGACTTCCCGCAGATCGCCACGCAGATACCCGGCTACGTGATTTCCGACCGTTCCGGCTTTTCCTGGGGCGAATCCGGTCCGGAACGCACTGGGGCAGGCGATCAGGTGCCGAACGTCTATCCCGACTTTGCCAGCGCCCAGAAATCGATGGAGCCCGAGGCGCCGCATGACCCGCGGCTCGACAATGCGATCGCCAGTGTCGACGAGGGCGGGGACGTGCGCAAGCTTGCGGAAGTGGAAGAGGAACTGATTCGTTTTGCGCTGAAATTCTACCGCGGGCAGATGAGTCAGGTGGCGCGCAAGCTCGGTATCGGCCGCTCGACCCTTTACCGCAAGCTCAAGGATTATGGCATCGATCCCGATAACCCGTTGAGAGAGGCGGCTTAAAATCGACGCATTCACTCTTCATTAGCCGTGTTATTCCGTCACCGCCGTTTAGACCTTGTTAGTGAAGTGTTCACTATATTATAAGGGGCGGTGACGACTGTGGCATATTTGCCATGCTGTCAC
>NZ_DASYGZ010000014.1:0-8564 GCF_035999135.1 Ensifer sp. | reverse complement strand
GTCGCCATAGGCGCGCGTGAACGACCGGAAACCTTCGTCGATCGCTTTCTTCAGCGCGCGAAGAGCGTCGTCGTTCATGTGTGGGAATTCATAAAGCCATTCCATTCGGTTCCTCCTTTTTGAAGAAGCCGGCGCAAGTTTTCGATTTTGGCAAAGGGTGCGATTTGCCTGGGCTCACCGCACCCGGACGACGCTTAAAGGGCCGATTTGATCTTCTCGGCCGCTTCCGGCGAGACCCATTTCGACCAGACCGCTTCGTTCTCTTCGAGGAAGTGCTTGGCGCCTTCTTCGCCGCTCGCCTGATTGTCGGTCATCCAGGCCATCAGCTTGCTGACCGTATCGTTGCTCCAGGCGCGCTTGTTGAGATAGTCCATCACCTCGGGCCCGACCTTCTCGGAGAACGGCTTGGCGACCAGCGTCACGATCGTATCGACCGGCCAGGCGCTTGGCTTGGGATCCGAGCAATCGGCAACGGTGATGCAGCGTTTCCATTCGGCGGCATCAAGCGGCACGCCTGCGTCGAGCTTGACCATCTCATACTTGCCAAGCAACGCAGTCGGCGCCCAGTAGTAGCCGGCCCATCCTTCCTTGCGCTCATAGGCCTTGGCGATGGAGCCGTCGAGGCCCGCCGCCGAGCCTGTATCGACCAGCGTGAAACCGGCCTTCTCGGCTTCAAACGCCTTGTAATACTGGGCCGTGACGACGGTTCCGCCCCAGCCCTGCGGCCCGTTGAAGATGGCACCCTTCTTCGCGTCTTCCGGATCGGGGAAGAGTTCCGGATGCTTCAGCACATCGCCAATCGTCTTGATGTCCGGGTGGGCGTCGGCGAGATACTTCGGGATCCACCAACCCTGCACGCCGCCATCGGGCAGGGGAGAGCCGACCTTGATGATCCGGCCTTCATCCGTTCCCTTTTTGACGATATCGGGCAGAAGGTCGATCCATGCTTCCGGAGCGATGTCCGGCTGGCCCTTCTCGGCCATCGAAGTGATGGTCGGCACGGTGTCGCCGATGGTGATCTCGGCGCTGCAGCCATAGCCTTCATTGAGAATGAACTTGTCGAGGTTCGACAGCACCTCGGCGCTCTGCCAATTCATGCTGGCGATGGTCACGCTTCCGCATTCGGCGGCATTGGATACCGATGCCCCGCCAACCAGGCCGAACATCAGGCAGGTCGATGCAAGCAGTTTTTTCATTTTTCCGTTCCCTCTTTTGGCGGCGTGTTCCATCAAAACCGGAGTGCCGCGAGCACCGGCTTCAGTCATCGAAAGGATCTGCCGCGCCTGTTCGCGGCGACTATCTACTCGCCACCAGCACGCCATTCGCGGAATGCGAGGTTCGCCTTGGCGCCGATCGTCCGAAACGGTTGGCGAGGCAGCGATTTCGGTGCGTCGAAGCGCGCGAAGATTTCGGTCAGTCGTGATCTGATGCCGAGCATCAGGTCTGCCGCTGCAATGCCGTTTGCCGTGGCTTTCGTGGCACCGACGCCGTTGCAGCCGCAGGCCGCAAACAGGCCGGGCTCGATCTCACCGAAGGCGGGCACCGAATTCCATGTCAGCGCCATGGCGCCGCCCCAGCGAAACTCCATCGGCACATCCGGCAACTGGGGGAAGCGGGCTTGGTATTTCTGGTCGTGCTTCGCACCCGCGCGCCGCAGGGTTCCTTCGCTCGCCTCGATGTTGTGGTGATAGGTGTAGCGGGAGCGGATGAGGATCCGGTCGCCAGCCTGACCCTGAATGCGCCGGACAGTCGTGCCCATTGGAAGGGCCGGCGTCGCGGCCCATTTGCGCTGACCCGGCAACAGGCTCGGTTCGAACTCCTTCGTCATCGAGGCAAAGGTGAAGACGTGCAGCAGCCGGCTCCTGAAGAAGCCGAAGCTCTCCGCATGGCCATTGTTGGCAAGGATGATCCGGTCTGTGCTGATCGAACCTTGCGGTGTCTTGACGTGCCATCCGCGACCAGTGTTTTCCAACTGCACGGCAGGGGTATTTTCATAGACCCTGACATGTTCGCGCAGGCTGTCTGCGACGCCGCGGATATAGGCCGCCGGCTGCACCATGATGGTTCCAGGCGTAAACAGCGCCGACGTATAGGTGTTTGTGCCCGTCACGTCGGCGATTTCGCGCGCATTGAGCAGCTGATGCTTTTCGCCAAGCTTCACCAGTCCCTTGGCATAGTCGATGAGATGCTGGTCGCCCTCGTCGCTGATGGCGACGCTGTAGCGCCCGCACGGATCGAAGACCTCGCGGCCCAAGCCCCGTTCCTGTGCAACGGCACTGGCAAGGGCGATGGCGGTGCGGCTGATCTCGATGGCCTCGCGGCTTTTGGTGAGAGAGTCTCCACCGTAATCTTCGGACGAGACCTCATGCGGCAGGTCGATGATGAAGCCGGAATTTCGTCCGGCCGCAGCCTCCCCGATGACGCCGGCCTCGAGGACGGCGACATGGAGTGTCGGATTGAGCTCCATGATCCTGCGGGCTGCGGAAAGACCTGCGAAGCCCCCGCCGATGACGACGACGTCGGCGGTGATATGGCCCTCGAGCCGGGGTTTTGCCTGGCGGGGAGGGAGCATCGCCACCCACCCGGAAACGCCCGTGTTCTTCGGGAGCCTCGATGCGACAAAGACCTTTTTCGAGGGCGAGTTCACGGCTCAGGCTTCCCGTTCGATCAGGCTGCCGAGAGCGGCGCGGATGGTTGCGACGCGATCTGTCGAGAGCGGACGGAGCGGCTTGCGCGGTGCGCCGGCACCAAAGCCGGTGAGTTGCGCGGCGGCATAAACCGACTGCACATAGTCGCCTTCCCAAATGAGCGACATTGCCGGTTCGAGCAGGGACCAGATGTCGCGCGCCTTGCCCCATTCGCCGGCGGTGGCAGCCGCGACCAGCGCGAGCGCGGTGCGCGGCGCAAAATTGGCGCCGCCCCAGATGAGGCCGCTCGCTCCGGACCAGAGAGCGAAGGGCACGAGATGGTCGGCGCCGTTCATGACCGGAAGGCCGGTACGAATGAGAGATGCCTGCTTGCCGAGATCGCCGCTCGAGTCCTTGACGGCGCAGAAGTTCGGGATCGCGCAAAGCTCCTTGAGAAGCTCCGGCGTCACGGTCACGCCGACGGCGTGTGGGACGTTGTAGCCGATGACCGGAAGACCGGCGGCCGCCACTTCCGTGTAGAAGTCGATGATGCCTTCATCGTCCGTCGGCCCTTCGAAAAAGGGCGGCAGGACCATGACGCCGTCGGCGCCGCAATCGGCCGCGAACTTCGTCCGCTCGACCACGTCGGCCGTCAGCAGCGCCGAGGTTTGGGCGATCACCTTGGCCCGGCCGTTGATGATCCTTGATCCGCGCCGTACGAGCTCCTTCGATTCTTCATTCGTCAGGTACACATGCATGCCGGTGCCCGAGCTCAACACGAAGCCGGGTACGCCGAGCGCGAGGTAGCGCTCGATGTTCTGCTCGAGCTTGGCGTAGTCGATGCGGCCTTCCGCGTCGAAGGGCGTTGCGATTGCGAGGTTCAGGCCGGGAAACGGGAAGTTGTTCATGGTTACAGATCCGCGGTTTCGTCGTCGTTGAGATCGAGCCAGATGGTCTTGAGCTGGGTGTACTGGTCGTGGGCGTGGACGGAATTGTCGCGCCCGCCGAAACCGGACTGCCTGTAGCCGCCGAACGGTGTGGTGATATCGCCCTCGCCGAAGGAGTTGACGGTGACGGTGCCGGCACGAAGAGCGCGGGCGGCTCGCATGGCGT
This sequence comes from Ensifer sp., assembly GCF_035999135.1. Taxonomy (GTDB): domain Bacteria; phylum Pseudomonadota; class Alphaproteobacteria; order Rhizobiales; family Rhizobiaceae; genus Ensifer. Next base: position 4,824 of record NZ_DASYGZ010000014.1, on the reverse strand, counting down.
GCTTGCCGTTGCCGGTGAAGACGGAGGCCGTCAGGCCGTACTCCGTCTCGTTGGCGATCGCGACCGCCTCTTTGAGGCTGTCGACCGTGATGACCGTCAGGATCGGACCGAAGATTTCTTCCCTGGCATGCCGGGCGGCGTTGCTTTCGACCTCGACGATGGTCGGGTGAACGAAGCGCCCCTTGCTGGTTTCGCCGCCGTGAAGAACCTTCACGCCATCGCCGAGATAGCTCGCGACTTTCCGGTAGTGCGCCTCGGAGACGAGGGGGCCGACACGGTTGTCGGGATCTAGCGGGTCGCCCACGTGCCAGTTCTTCACGGCGGCAACGATCTTGTCGAGCAGCCTCCCCTTGACGGCAGAATGGACGATCAGCCGGGAGATGGCCGAGCAATTCTCGCCCATGTTCCAATAGGCGCCGTTGACGATATGGGCTGCGACCGCGTCGAGGTCGTCGGCGTCGTCCATGACGATCGAGGGGTTCTTCCCGCCCATTTCGAGGACGACTTCCTTGAGGTTGGACTCGGCGGAATAGTTGAGGAAGCGCCGCCCTGTCGCGGTCGAGCCCGTGAACGACACGGCGTCGACGTCCATGTGCCGGCCGATCGGCTCGCCGACCTGCGAGCCCGAGCCTGTCACCACGTTGAAGACGCCGGCCGGGATGCCGGCCTCAAGCGCCAGTTCAGCCACGCGAAGCGCCGTCAGCGACGTCTCGGCCGCCGGCTTGACCACCAGGCTACAGCCGGCGGCAAGCGCCGGGCCGATCTTCCAGGCGAGCATGAGGAGCGGGAAGTTCCATGGCAGGACGAGCCCGACAACACCCACGGGCTCGCGAACGACAAGCGCGATGTGGTCGTTCGAGGCCGGCGCGACCTGGTCGTAGATCTTGTCGATCGCTTCGGCGTGCCAACGCAGGCAGTTGACGGTCTCGGGCACGTCGACCGTCTGGCAATCGAGGATGGTCTTGCCGCTGTCGAGGCTCTCCATGACCGAGAGCTCGATCAGATTGTCCTCGATGAGCTGGGCAAGGCGTAAAAGCGCCTGCTTGCGGGCTGCGGGATGCTGCTTTGCCCAGCGGCCGTCGGCGAAAGACTGCCGCGCACTGGCAACCGCCGCGTCGACATCCTCCGGGCCGCAGGCGGGCAAGTCCGCGAGCTTCTCGCCCGTCGCGGGATTGGTCGTTGGAAATGTGCGTCCCGTTTTCGCCTCGACCGAGCGGCCGTCGATGATGGCCTTTGAAGGGAGGGATAGTCGGGACGCGATTTGCTCGTATTGCGCCCTGGTCAGAAGTTCCGTCATTCGCCTGCTCCCAATCAATTCGAAAACCGTCCGCGACGCTCGACCTGGCTCGACGCTCCTGTCGGCCGTCTCGTGTGCTTCTCATAATACAATAGATAGACATTTGATCTACTGTCAATAGACACGTGAATCGCGATGGCAAGGCAGCACGGCGGGTCCTCTTGCGGAGCGAGAGTTCACAACCGAAGACGCGATGGCGATTAGCTCGCGAGTGGAGCCGGCCGGGCCTTGCACATCGATTGAAGAGGAGGCAAAAGGGGCCGCGTTTTCGCAGGGCAGAGTCGACGAAAATCGAAATGCGTTGACCGGTCTACTTTTTGTAGACATCATGCCCGCAGAAGGAGTTTGTCATGGCGCACAATCAAAGCTCACCTGAAGCAGGCGTTGGCCCGGATCGAAAGGCTGCGCTGAACAACACCTTGCGCCACCGCATCCTGACGATGCAGATCGCGCCGGGATCGGTTCTGGACGAAGTCGCCCTGAGCGAGGAATTTGGACTGTCCCGCCCTCCGGTGCGCGAAGCGATGCGGCAGCTTGCCGGGGAAGGGTTCATCGAACTTGAGGCGAACCGGCCGGCCCGTGTGACGTCGATGAGCTACCAATCGCTTCGGGATTTCTTCTTGATCGCGCCGATGATCTACGTCGCGGCAACGCGGCTGGCCGCCGAACACGCGTCGAAGGCAGATATCGCGGGCCTGCGCGAAATACAGGACAGCTTTCGCGACGCGGTTCACAGCAATGACGTCGACGGGCGCGTCTTCTACAATGACAAATTTCACCTTCGGATCGGCGAGATCGCGAACAATGCGTACATCCTTCCAAGCCTTCGCCGGCTGCTGATCGATCACGCGCGTATCGGCAAGATTTTCTACAGACCGAGCAACGCGCGCATGCTGGAGGAGTTGCATGAGGCGTCGCGCCAGCACGACGAGATCATCGATGCAATCGCGAACCACGATGCTGACCGGGCGGAGGCGTTGATCCGCGCACACCTCGATCTGTCGCGCAAGAACATGGCGATGTATGCCGCCCCGGAAGGGATGGCGATCTCTCTCGGCGTGTAGCGGGACCTTCGTCGCCGGGTTACGCGCGTCCAAAACGATCAATGGCGTCGAAGACAGCGCGGGGCATGCGCAATGGTCGCTCCATCGAGACAGGCGGCCTGCCGCTGACGCCCGGGACGTGCACCCCGAGTTCCATCAGTCGCTGGATCTGGTCGCGGGCACGGGCGACGTGATCGCTGCCTGCCGGACCGGGCGTCATCGCAATCACTGTCAGGCCGACCGCGGGAGAGGTTTCGCCCGATCGGAAGCTTGGCGTGTCGAGCGACCACGACCCGCCCGAGAGGCCGGCCGACAGCATTTCGACGACCAGCGCGACATTCGCGCCCTTGCGGCCGCCGAAAGGCAGAAGGGCGCCTGAAAGCGCCTTTTCAGCGTCCAGCGTATCTGCGCCATCGACATCGACCGCCCACCCTTCCGGAATTTGCCGCCCTTCTGCGGCAGCAGCGGCAATGTTGACATAGGCAGTCGCGCTCGACGACTGGTCGACGACGAGCGGCGGCTCGTTGTCGCCGAGCGGAAATCCGAAGGCGATGGGGTTGGTGCTGTAGACGGCCGGCCCACCCGCCTTTGCAACGACCATGGCGTTGGCGTTGGTCGCCGCAAGTCCGCTCAAGCCTTCCAGCGCAAGCCGGCGCACGTAGTAGCCGAGCTCTCCCGTCGTATAGCTGTTCTTCTGGGTGAAGAGCGCAATCCCGAAGTTGCGGGCAGCATCCACGAAGTCGCGGAAGGCGAGGTCGAAGCCGAGTTGCGCGATGCCCCGGTCGGCATCACAGGCGAGATGAGCGGGGAAGGGGCGAGTGGCGACCGGCACGGGATCGCAATTGATGCGCCCCTCGCGAAAACTGTTCAGATAATCGACCAGGTGCGGAAACCCGACCGCACTCGGGCCGAATCGGGCGGCCGACACTGTTGCATCCACGAGCGATCGGGCGCTCGCCGGATTGGCGCCGGCACCAAGGCAGGCCCTCAGCGCCAGATCCCGTGCCTCTCTCTCGCTGAGTTCGATCTCTTCCATGTCAGATCTCCAGTCCCGCCTTGCGGCCCTCGTAGAATGCATAGGGCGCCTGGCGCGGCGCGGCGCAGTCACCGATCGGGCGTGCAGCGATATCGCGTTCGGCGAGATCGCGCATCAGCCAGTCCGCCGGGGAATTCGTGGTGGCCGTGACAAGAGCGTCTGCCTCGACGAAGCGGCACTCTCCCGTCGTGTGATCGATGATCGTTGCACCGTTGCCAAGCCACTCGGTGACGCTCGCCTCGACGATCCATGCAACTCCGAGTTTCCTCAGCGCCTGCCGCATGGGAACATCGGCCGCGGTTCTCTGCAGTTCCTTGCCGACGAACGGATCGGGCGTCAGGATTGTCACCTGGTGGCCCTCTTCGGCGAGCTTCCAGGCGGTGCCGCAGCCACGCCAGCCGCCGCCTTCATCCAAGAGCAGCACGCGTTTGCCCGGTCTCGCCTGCCGCGCCATGACCGCTTCGACCGTGAAGACATTGCCGTTCTCCAGGCCCGGCATCGTCTCGACCGACGGCAGCGCCTTCTGGAAGCCTGTCTCCGGGGAATAGGAGCCGGTGGCAACGACGACGCGGTCAAATTCGGCAACGTCGATGTCCCCGGCCTCGACATAGGAGTTCAGGCGAACCGCGACGCCGAGTTTGTCCAGTTGCCGTTCATACCAGGCGATGAGGTCGAGGATCTGTGCCCGTCGCGGCTGCATGCTCGCCAAGAGGAAATTGCCGCCGAGACGGCTCGACGCTTCCGCAAGCACGACCTTGTGTCCGCGTTCCGCAGCCACCCGGGCCGCCTCCAGCCCGGCCGGTCCGCCGCCGACCACCAGCAGGCGTTTCGGATCGCCGGTCTTTGCAAAGCGGTCGCCGTTCCATTCGGCTTCGCGCCCGACCGAGGGGTTGATGAGACAGCTGATCCAGTAGTCCCGCGACCGGCGTCCCCAGCACATCTGATTGCACGAAATGCAGCCGCGGATGTCATCCGGCCGATCCTCGCCCGCCTTGGTCGCCAGATGGGGGTCGGCAATCTGGCCACGTACGATCGAGACGAGGTCGGCTGATCCTTCGCCAAGCACCGTTTCGCCATTTTCCGGGGTGCGGATATGGCTTTCGGCGATCACCACAGCATTCCTGACGACACCCTTCAGGACGGATGCGAGGTCGGCGCCCAGTTTCTCGGGATAGAGGAACGTCGGCATCAGCTTGTAGAAATCGAGATAGCCGCCCGAGCCACAGGTGACGTAGTCGATGAGGCCAAGCTCGTCGTGCAGACGGATGATTTCGGCAAGTTCGTCGCGTTGAAGCGCGACCTTCACATCCGGTTCGTCGCTGACGGCAAGGCCGACGATGAAGTCTGGACCGCAGACCTGCCTGATCCGCGTCAGGATCTCCCGCGACATCCGTGTACGATTTTCGAGCGAACCGCCCCATTGGTCGTCGCGCCGATTGCACCAGGGG
>NZ_DASYGZ010000010.1:0-39050 GCF_035999135.1 Ensifer sp. | reverse complement strand
ATCGCCATCGGCAAGGCGGCCAAGGCCGGACGCAAGACCATCGACGGCCTGCTGGATTTCGGCAGCGTCACGCGCCTTCTGCGCTTCGCGCTCGAGGCGCTCGCGTTCCGACAGCGACCGGTTGGCGTCCGCTTCGCTTTCAAGACGCGCACGTTCGACGGCGTTGGCCTTGAATACGCCGACAGCGGCAGCCATCGAGCCGATCTGGTCGGTGCGCTCTTCGCCGGGGATTTCGACGTTGTGGTTGCCCGAAGCGAGCTTTTCCATGGCGCCGGTCATGTCGGTGACCGGACGGATGACCAGACGGTTGAGGAAGGTCGCGAGGAAGACGAGCATGACGCCGACCGCCAGAATGGTGGCGATGGTGGCAGCGATCCGGAACTGGTCGATCGCCGAGTATGCGGCGTCGGCGTCGATGACGAAGCCGACATACCACTCGACCGAGGGAAGACCCTGCACCGGAACGAAGCTCACCAGCATCGGCTTGCCGCCGAGCTCGGTGTTCATGATGCCGGTACCGATCTTGGGCGTGTCGACCGGGAAGGCATCGGCGAGCGACTTGGTGACGAGCTTGGCGTCGGGATGAACGAGGATCTGGCCGTCCTTGCTGGCGAGGAAGGCGAAGCCTTCGCCGCCGACATCGACGCCCTTGATCATCGACACAAGCGTATCGAGCGAGAAGTCGCTGGCGGCAACACCATAGAGCTTGCCGTCGCGCTTGACCGGCACGGCGGCGCTGATGATCAGCGCGCCGCTGGAAGCGTCGACATAGGGCTCGGTGAGGACGCGGGCGTCAGCCTTGACCGCCTGCTGGTACCAGGGGCGCTGGCGCGGGTCGTAGCCGGCCGGCATCGGATTATCCGGCCAGGTGATGAACTTGCCGCTCTCATTGCCAACATAGGTCGACATGAACTCGCTGGTCAGTACGTCGTTCTTCAGGATCGGCTGGATGGCGCTGTCGTCAGCGACATTGCCGGTGGCATCTGCAACCATTGCCGTCAGCGTGACGCGGCCGTTCAGCCACTTGGCAACGCTCTGGGCCGCCTGCGTGCCGGAGGAGGCAATGTTCTCCTCGACGGCCTTGGTGGTGGTGGCACGCTGCAGCGTGTCGATGTAAACGGAAAAGCCGGCAAAGGCGCCGACGACGACACAGGACGCGGCAACGAGAATGCGCGTCATGAGGTTCGATCGCTTGGACAAGATGGGCTCCCAATGGGTGCCGGCGGCGACCGCCGGACATGAGCTCGTAATGATTTTCGCGCAGCATCGTTCGTCCGCCGGAAGGGCGGAGCGACAAGGCTCACGGGAAAACGTGGAACATGCCAGAAGGCGGAAACAGCCATGCTTCATGCGGCTGGAGCCATCCGAAAGAGGATAGGCCTATCGCGCAGGACGCTAGCGATCGCTATTTAAGAAGCGATTAAAATTGACATATGCAAGTTCGCGATGCCCACGGCAACGCGATCTTTACGGTCGGGCGGCTAAGACCGCGCCCCCGCACACGAAAACGGGCGCCACAGGAGCGCCCGAAATCACCTATGCAAGGCTTTTCCAGTTTCGGCTCGCCTAGCGGCGCATGAAGGCTTCGAAGGCGGCCCGCGCTTCGGCGCTCTTCAGCTGTGCCGCGAAATGTTTGGCCTCCTCGTCGATCCTTGCCAGCACGTCGCTGCGGTCACCGCGAACAAGTTCGCGGGCGATACGAAGCGCTTCCGGCGGTTTCTTGGCGAGCCGGGCGGCAACAGCCAGCGTTTCGCTTTCAACCGCCTCCGGGGCGACGATCGTCCAGATCAGCCCGGCATCGAGCGCACCCCTGGCATCGAGCGGCTCGCCGGCTGCCAGCAGCGCGAAGGCGCGTTGGTGGCCCATGATGCGCGGCGCGATCAGGCTCGAGGCGGCTTCGGGCACCAGCGCCAGATCGACGAAGGGCGTCTTGAACACAGAGCGCTCGGAGGAAATCGTCAGGTCGCAATGGAGATGAATGGTCGTGCCGATGCCGATCGCCAGGCCGTCGACGCCCGAGACGACGGGCTTGGTGGCCGTGGCGAGCGCCTTCAGGAACTCCATGACTTCCATGCCCATGGAGCCGCCCATGGCAAAGGCGAGGAAATCCGCCATGTCGTTGCCGGCGGAGAAGCAACCGTCCGTGCCGAGGAATGCCGTGGCGCGCACCGCCGGGTCGCTTGAGGCGACCGTCAGAGCCTTGGTCATCTTCGCGTACATGTCGCGGGTGATGGCGTTCTTCTTTTCCGGCCGGTTGAAGCGGATCACCTGGACGCCGGGATGGGCTTCCGGCCGTTCGATGAGCACGTGGTCGGTCATGGATATTCCTCTCAGGCCAGAACGGCGCGGGCCACAGCCAGGCTGTCGGCACCGTTGACGACACGATCCTTCAGGGCGGCGGTTTCCGCGAGAAGGTTTTCCGCAGTAAAGCGGCAGAGCGCAATGCGCTGGTTTTCCCGGCCATCGCCCGCTTCTGCAAGGCCACCCTTGGCGAGATAGGCACCCGTCAGCGCCAGACCAAAGAGACGCTGGTAAGCGGTGGCGCCGGCCAGCGCCTCGGCAAGCTTGCCGCCGGCGACGGCCGCGATCAGCCATTCGGTCGCGGCTGCGAGATCGTCGAGCGAAGCATCGAGCCGGGCGGCGGTTTCGCCGAACCCGTCGCGGTTGGAGGCGCGGACTGCTTCGGCGATCGCACGCAGTTCGGCGATAAAGCCACGCACATGCGCGCCGTCGGAGAGCGGCAGCTTGCGGGTGACGAGGTCGATCGCCTGGATGCCGTTGGTGCCTTCGTAGATCGGGGCGATGCGGGCGTCACGCAGGTAGCGGGCGGCACCGGTTTCCTCGATGAAGCCCATACCGCCGTGCACCTGGATACCCATCGAGGCGACATCGACACCGGCGTCGGTGGAGAAGGATTTCGCGATCGGGGTCAGCAGGCTGGAGCGCTCCTGCCAGAATTTCGCTTTTTCACCTTCGACCGCGTGCCCCATGTCGACGGCGTGGGCGCAGGCATAGGAGATCGCGCGCGAGCCCTGGGTCAGCGCCTTCATCGTCAGGAGCGTGCGGGCGACATCCGGGTGCTCGATGATCGGGCTCATGCCCTGCCCGGTCCATCCGGGCGCCTTGCCCTGGGTGCGCTCCCTGGCAAAGGCGATGGCCTTCTGGGTTGCGGCATCGGCAATGGCGACGCCCTGCATGCCGACGGCGAGACGGGCGTTGTTCATCATCGTGAACATGCAGGCAAGGCCGCGGTTTTCCTCGCCGATCAGGTAGCCGATCGCCCCCTTCTCCGTGCCGAACCTGCCGTCGCCATAGATCATCGTGCAGGTCGGCGAACCGTGGATGCCGAGTTTGTGCTCGAGCGAATGGCAGAAGAGGTCGTTGCGTTCGCCGAGCGAACCGTCCGCGTTGACCAGGAACTTCGGCACCAGGAACAGCGAGATGCCGCGCGTGCCGGCGGGCGCATCGGGAAGGCGTGCCAACACCAGATGAACGATGTTGTCGGTAAAGTCGTGTTCGCCCCAGGTGATGAAGATCTTCTGGCCGAAGATACGGTAGGTGCCGTCGTCGCGGCGCTCGGCGCGGGTCTTGAGCACACCGAGGTCGGAACCGGCATGCGGTTCCGTCAGGTTCATCGTGCCGGTCCATTCGCCCGAGACCATCTTCGGCAGATAGGTCGCTTTCAGCGCCTCGGAACCGTGCTTTTCCAGTGCTTCGACGGCGCCCATTGTCAGCGTCGGCCCAAGCGCGAAGGCCATGGAGCCGGCGTTCCACATTTCCATCGCAGCGACGTGCAGCATGTGCGGCAGCTTCTGGCCGCCGAATTCTTCCGGCGCCGTCAGCCCATTCCAGCCACCTGCGATCCAGTTGTGGTAGAGGTCACGCCAGCCGTCCGGCGTCTCGACCTTGCCGTCGACCAGGCGCGAGCCCTGCTTGTCGCCGACATCGCCGAGCGGCGCGACTTCGTCGGTCGCAAAGCGGCCCGCTTCCGAAAGGATGGCATCGACCAGGTCTTCGCCGAGGTCACCGAGCGCGCCGGAGTCGAGCGCCTCGCCCATGCCTGCCACGTGCTTCAGCGTGAACGCGATCTCGTCGACGGGTGCCTTGTACATGATGATCCTCCCAGATAGCCAGGTCACGCGAGAGCGCTTCCTGTTGCGCCGAACACTATTGATTTTTACGTAAACGTCAACGTCAATCCGGTCATCGTCCCCTGAGCCCTGGGCGCCGCGGCCTGTAACAAAACTGTCATCAACGGGGCATAGAAGCCAAGGCACACGGCATCCGCCAAGGCGTTCAGATGAACCTGATTTCCCCTGAAATACCCGGCATCGTCTGGGCCTATCGTTTCCTGCCGGGCGAAAGCCGGTGCCAGCGCATCGCCACCGACGCCTCGATCGACAGCCTGCTTTCCGGCGAAGGATGGGTGTGGGTTCATCTGGCTCTTTCCGATGCGCGAACGCCCGCGCTCATCGAGCGGATCGGCAATCTGCCGCCGCTTGCGGTCGCGACGCTGACCAGCCACGACACACAGGCCGCAATCACCGTTTCGGACGATATCGTACACGGCACGCTCGTCGATTTCGAGCGCACCTTCGACGCGGTGACCAAGACGATCGGCTGGCTGCATTTCGCCGTCAGCGACCGGATCATCATCACCACGCGGCTGCATCCGTTGCGCAGCATCGACCGGGTCAAGGCGGCGGTGGAAAAGAGCGTGAAATGCACACGCCCGATCGATCTCTTCGAGATGATTGTCATCGAATTCCAGCGCACGCTGATTTCGCTGGTTCTGGAACTGACCGAGGACCTGAACATCATCGAGGATCATGTCTATGGCGAAGCCGGGCATCGCCAGCAGCCTGGACTGGCGCCGCTGCGGCGCACCGTCGTGCGGCTTCACCGGCATCTGCGCACGATCCTCGCGCTCTTGAGACGCGCCGCCGCTTCGGACGAGGACGAGGTGCCGCCTGGCTTCATCGACGCTGCAGAGCGGCTGTCCGACCGGCTAGAAGCGGTCGATCGCGATGTCTTTGCGCTGCAGGAGCGGGCGCGGTTGCTGCACGAAGAGATCGACAGCAAGATCTCCTCCGAGACCAACCGCCACCTCTATATCCTGTCGCTGATGACAGCCTTCCTGCTGCCACCGACACTGGTTACCGGCTTTTTCGGCATGAACACCGGGGCTCTGCCATTTTCAGACGGCACAGGCACCTTCTATGCCGCCCTGTTCATCGCGCTTTCGATGGGGCTTGCCTGGTGGATCCTGAGGCGCATCGGCATCCTCTGACGCTGGCTCTCACAGACGGAAAAGGGCCGGTGGACGAAAGTCCCCGGCCCTGTTCACCCCTTAGCTATAGGGCGAATAGCATTGCTGGCGCGGGCCGCCATAGGGCTGATAGGTGTTGTCGTAGGCCCTGTAGGAACGGTAGCGATTGGCGCACCACTGCACGTGGCGGCTGCCGTAAACGGGGGCCGGACGCTCGTAGCGCGGCGGCTGGGCGATTGCGCCGCCAATGATCACGCCAGCGCCGAAAGCAGCCATCGGATACCACCAGCCGTTATAGTAACGGTAGCCAGGGCGACGATAGTTATAGCCGCGGTAGCCGTTGTAATAGTAATAGCCGCCGCGACGCTCCATGCCGGGCCGGCGATACTGGACGTTGACCGCATCACCCTGTTGCTCGACACGCGGCGGCGCCGGCGTGAACGCCTGCGACGGAGCGGCCGACGTCATCATCGTCGCCGCGGCGACCAGCGCGCAGAGCCACGTCTTCGTTCTGGTCTTCAGCAAACTCGTCATCAAATCCCTCCATCACCGAAAACATGCTCGAACTGAGCCCGAGGATCCCGGGCAAGCGAGATCATTTCAACCTTTGCATGATTTCACCCGGATCAAGGCGCATTCCGGGGATGCCCCTCAGCCGGGAAATCCGAAATCGTCGGAAAACGCATAAGCCTCCGGTTTTGTTCCATCTTCCGGATGCCTGCGGCTGGTCCCTTTCGCATCCAAGTACCGCCCAGGCAAAGCCGAGTAGCCCTTCGCACGCGTCGCGGCCAGCGGATCGACACAATGAACCACATCAGCAACGCCTCATATACAGCCGCAGATCGGTATACTTTCGCGTCTCGCCCGCTACAGTCCCGCGTCAGGGCTGGGGTTTACGGTACATTAACGATACAGTCGGCAATCTCAGAGAATGGCAAAGCGGCATATCTCGACCTCAGGGATGATTCTGCGCCTCGCGACCCTCCTGGGTCTGGTTTTCGCGGCGGCGACGGCTCGCGCCGGTGAACTGGAGCCCTGGAAAACCAAATCCAACGCCATCATCGTCGATGCCTATGAAATGAACAGCATCGACTGGGAAACGATGCTTGAGGACAAGCGTATTTCCGGCTTCATCGCCAAGGCCTCCGATGGGCTGCCCGAAAGCTTCTCCTGCACGGGCGACCACAACGGCGACACCTTCAACCACTGCAAGACGATGTGGCGCAAATACGCGGTCAGCCGCGAGCTCTACCAGACGCGCCGGATGATCGCGCGCTCGCACGGGCTGCTGTGGGGCGCCTACCACCTCGCCCGCCCGGGCAACCCCGTCGACCAGGCGAACCATTTCCTCGACTATGCCGAACCGCGTGACGACGAGGTGATGGTGCTCGACCTCGAGGGCCTGGATCCGGACAAGTATATGTCGCTCGAGGATGCCGCGATCTTTGCCGGCCATATCAAGACGCGCACCGGGCGCTACCCGATACTTTACACCAACCACGTCACGGCCAGATACATCGCGACGCATCGGGCGAAGTATCGGCTGCTATCGCGGCTGCCGCTCTGGTACGCGCGCTACAAGCCCGATATCCGCCAGGTTTTCCCGATGGGCAACTGGGACAGCTACGCGCTCTGGCAGTTCTCCTCCGGCGTCAACTGCGGCAAGCGGCGCTGCCCCTATCGCGTCCCCGGCACGCTCGACGACATCGACGTCAATGTCGCGGCGATGTCGCCGCTCGCCTTGAAGACGGTCTGGGCGCAAGGCGCGCTGCTTCCCGAAAAACCGTTGCCGCTGCTGCTTGTCGCCAAGGCCGAGCAAGGGGCGGGCGCGGCCTCCGCCGCCCGGGCAGGCGCCACATTCCAACCGGCGCCATTGCTCGTCAGCCGTGCCGAGGCATCAGGCGGCGCCGGCAGCGGCGTCGACACAATGGTGACCGGCTCGATCGTGCTCGGCCCCAGCGAGGCGCCGGCCTTGCACCTGGCAACGGCTGCCGACGACGTCAAGGCGCATGAATGCGCCGAAGTGGCCACGGGTACCGACAGCCTGCGGCTCGTCGCGGTCAAGCTGCCCTTGTGCAGCAACGCCCAATAGGGCGCGCCGGGGCCGGGTCGATCAACGACTGCCCGGTCACGCTTCGATCTGGATATCCCCGAGCGGACGCGAGCAACAGGCGAGGATATAGCCCTCGTCGATCTCGTCGTCGAGAATGCCGCCATTGTGGTTCATCTCCACCTCGCCTGCGACCTTCATCACGCGGCAGGTGCCACAGATGCCGCCCTCGCAGGCAGCACCGATCCTGACGCCGTTGGCACGTGCGGCCTGCAGGATCGTCTGACCGGGCTTCGCCTCGATCTCCTTGCCACTCATGGTGAAGGCGATCTTGGCGGCCTGTGCCTCCCCCTCGTCGCCGGCGCCGGCGCGAACGGCGATTTCTTCCGCCGCGGGCGCTGCAGCCGGCTGGAAACTCTCCTCGTGGTACCGACTCATGTCGAAGCCCGCGGATTTCAACATCTCCCGCACGCCGCGCATGAACGGTTCCGGACCGCAACAGAAAACCGTGCGCTCCAGGAAGTCGGGTGCAAGCAGCGGCAGCTTGGCGCCGTCGATACGGCCGCGCAGGCCGTGCCAGCCGTGGCGGGCCTCGTGTCCCTCGACGATAAAGCCGAGGTTGAGCCCCGACATCTGGGTGGCCAGCACCTCGAGCTCCGAGCGGAACAGAAGGTCATCGGGGCGGCGGGCACAGGAGATGAAGGTGACGTCCGTTTCCGGCACGCAATCGGCCATCCAGCGCGTCATCGACATCATCGGCGTGATGCCCGAACCGGCGGAGATGAAAAGGTACTTGTCGCCGGGATGGCGCACGAAGCTGAAATCGCCGAGCGGGCCGAAGGCCCGGAGCTTCATGCCCGGCTTCAGATGGTCGAACATCCAGCGGGTGCCGATGCTGTCTGACTGCGCCTTCACCGTGACCGCGATCGACAGTGGCCGCGACGGCGTCGACGACAGGGTGTAGGTGCGCATGACGGGCTCGTCCGCTGCGACCGGCAGCTCAAGCGTCACGAACTGGCCGGGAAGATAGCGAAACCAGGCCGGCTTTTCCGCCCGGAAGGTAAAGGTCATGACATCGGCGGTCTCGATCACCGCCGAGGTGCATTCGAGCATCTGCTGCCGGTCGATCCAGACGTGCAGCGCATCGAAATGATGAAACGAAGAGGCCATCTGCATCTCAGGCGACCCTTGAAAGCGGAGCCGTCTCGCCCTGCAGGCGCTGCTCCATGAATTTGCAATACCATTCGACGAACTGCATCACACCGCCCTCATGGTCAGGTGAATAGGGGCCGGGCTCATAGGCCGGCGAGCGAATGCCGAAGGCATTTTCCTCGACGATCTGGCGGTCCTGGTCGTTGGTCTCGGTCCACACATGCGTCAGTTCCTCGAGGTTGTAGTCGACGCCCTCGACCGCATCCTTGTTGACCAGCCACTTCGTCGTCACCTGCGTGAGTTCCGGACCAAGCGGCAGCACGCGGAAGGTGATGGCATGGTCGGCCAGCACATGGTTCCAGGTCGTCGGATAGTGGAACATCAAGAGCGTGCCGATCTGGCTCTGCGGGACATCGGCCGAAAGCGCCCGCCTCACGGCGCGCGCGCCCGACATGGTGTAGCTCTCTGCATCGTCGACGAGCGGCATGCGGGCGGCGCGGAACTGGCCGGTCGGCGACATCCTGAATTCGCTCGGAAGCCCCTCGGCCTCGCATTTCGCCCAATGGGCGGCGATGACAGGATCGTCCTTGGCACCCTGGACGCCGGTCGCACTCGGGGCTTCCGGGTAGGTGCGGCAGAGTTCGGGATGGTTGGCGGCGCAGTGGTAGCACTCGCGATTGTTTTCCCAGACGAGTTTCCAGTTGCCCTTCTCGACGATCGTGCTTTCGAAGGCGACCTTGGTCTCTCCGAGGCGGTGCTGTGCCAGATAGGGCAAGGCCAGCTCGCGGAAGGCGGTAAAATCCATCGGCTTGTCCGACAGGTTGATGAAGATGTAGCCGCCGACCGTTTCGCAGTGGATCGGTTTCAGGCTGTGGGCCGCCTTGTCGAAATCCTCGCCCATCTGGCGGGCAAAGAGCAGCGAGCCGTCGAGCTCGTAGGTCCACTGGTGATAGGGACAGACAAGCTTTGCCGACGACCCTTTTTGTTGCTGGCAGACGCGCGAGCCGCGGTGGCGGCAGGAATTGTGCAGCGCGCGGATCATGCCCTGACGGTCGCGCGTGATCACGACCGGGTAATCGCCGACCTGGACGGTGAAGTAATTGCCAGCCCGCGGGATCTCGCAATCATGGCCGATGAACAGCCAGTCCCGGTACCAGATGTTTTCCAGATCCTGCCGGTAGAAATCGGGGTCGATGTAGAAGGCCCGATCGAGGCTGTAGCCGTCGCGCTTGCCCTTCAGCCTGCGCAGCATATCGTTCCTGGTGTCCATGTCCTGTCCTCATGCGCCATGTTTCGGAGAGGCAGGACAGGAACCCGCACGGGCGCACGCCCATGCGTTTGAGGCTCCGATCCGGCTGCCCGCCGCAACCCGTTACGGTTATGTCTATCAAGGCTGGTTTCCGGGCTCAGGAGCCGTCCTTGAAGGACCAGCCCGGCGCCTTCCCGGACGAACCCGTCCAGTGGCCTTTTGCCGAGGCTTTCGCTCCACCACCGTTGCGGGGGCAGCGCCGGGTTTTGACCGGCTTCCCAATTCTCCACCTCTTTTAAGGCGGCACCTTGAGTAAGAATATGTAAGCGCAGATGCCCGGTCAGGAGCTGCCGGATAGCGACATCCAATTCCGGAATGACGACACGGCCAAAAGTACTGACAGCACGCGCTGTCGTCGAATTTTCACATTACAAACATATAGATAGCTTACAAGTTGAGCATTTGATGATTTTTGCGGCGGGGGCGGCGCAGATGCGCGAAGGCGCCGCCCGTTTGCGACATGCAAGAAGACGAGAGACATGTGCGGCGCGGCCGGACGAAATCTTTCATTAACCATGAACCGCTAGCCTAGCCGGCGGACGAGAGGTCCGGCAGGCAGGCAGATGGCGCGCTGACAACAATGGCAAAGTTGAGATACTACGACGCGGCGGCCGAGAAGGCGCCGGCAATCCCGCCGAAGGCGGCTGTTCATACCGAGTTCCTGCGCACAGGCAGGATCAACCGCCGGCAATGGGTGCCGAGCGAGCGCCGGTACCTGAGCTACGAGGAAGTTGCGGACAGGACGGGCAAGAAGCTCACCACGGCCGGCGACACGACCCACAAGCGGATCAACGGCTTCCACACATCGATCCAGTTCCCGAAAATGGTGTTTCACCGCACCCTCGTCGGCCGGCCGCATCTCGGGTACTGCCACGTGACGGCGGCGCGCACGCCCGTCACTCCTTCCAAGGACATCACCTGGTCCTTTTACTTTGCCAACTTCTTCAGCGAACTCGGCAACGAGACGCATTTCTTCGACCGTATCCAGAGCGGTTTTGCGCGCATGTACTTCGCGGTCGCGATCGAGCCGGACGCTGAAGCCGGACACATGGTCGTCAACCGCAGCTTTCGCGACAATGGCCTCCTGTTTCGCACGGACGATCCGAAGGTCGCGCTGAAAAACGTGTTGTTGCTCGGCGCCAAGGACGATGCGTTGCGCCGCATCATCCGCAGTCTCTGATCGCACGGCGCGATAATCCGAAGAAAACCGTTCTGTTTTGCCGATGCGTCCGCTAAGGAAGCGTCGAAAGGAAACGGCATGGCTGAGATCATCGACACGGGCAGCGAACCGGAGCGCGCGATCGAACGCGCCTGTGCGGTTCTTGCCGAAGGCGAACCGGTCGCAATCCCGACCGAAACCGTCTACGGGCTTGCCGCCGACGCGACCAATCCCGAGGCGATCGGCCGCATCTACGAAATGAAGGGGCGCCCGCGCTTCAATCCGTTGATCTCGCATGTTTCCGACATGGCGATGGCCGAAGCGCACGTGACCTTCGATCCGCTTTCCCGGCAACTGGCGGAGGCTTTCTGGCCCGGACCGCTGACGCTGATCCTGCCGCAGCGGCCCGAGAGTACGGTCCATGCGCTGGCGTCGGCCGGTCTAGACACGCTCGGCATCCGCATGCCCGACGGGTTTTCGCGCCGGGTGATCGGCCGTTTCGGCCGGCCTCTCGCCGCTCCGAGTGCCAACACCTCCGGCAAGATCAGCCCGACCAGTGCGGCCCATGTCGAGGCCGATCTCGGGGCAAAACTGAAATTGATCCTTGATGCCGGCGCGGCCGAAATCGGCCTGGAATCGACCATCGTCAAGGTCGAGGGCGACGCGGTGCGTCTGCTGCGCCCCGGCGGGCTCGACGCGGCCGCGATCGAAGAGCTGCTGAACCGGCCGGTGATCAGACTGGAAGCCGCCGGTGCGACGATCGAGGCGCCGGGCATGCTGGCCTCGCATTATGCGCCTGGCGCGGCGGTCCGGCTCGACGCCGTCGACGTCGCTGCCGGCGAAGCGCTGATCCGCTTCGGCGGCCGCCCCATTGCGGGCGAGGAACTGGCGACGATCGTGCTCGACCTCAGCCCTGATGGTAATCTGCGCGAAGCGGCCGCCAATCTGTTCGACTACATGAAGCGGGCCGACGCCAGCGGCGCCCGGACGATCGCTTTCGGGCCGATGCCGTCCGACGGACTGGGAGAAGCGATCCTCGACCGGTTGCAGCGGGCAGCCGCCCCCCGAGAATGAGGCGCATGGCAGCGCCCGTCGAGCGTCGAGCCCAAGCGCCGCGACGACAGCGCCGGTTGCGATAGCAACAGCAGCGGGTCATCTTGGGTCCAAAGCAGACAGTGCGCCACGGGCGCGACACGAAGGCAGTCCCATGACGACGTTCCCCTCCCCCGAACTGATCGCCTCCTTTATCGACATCGTCGGCAGCGCCAATGCGCTGACGTCAGAGGCGGACAAGGCCCGCTATCTCGTCGAGTCCCGCGGGCTCTACCGTGGCACGACGCCCATGGTGCTTCGACCGGGCTCGGTCGAGGAGGTCTCGCGCATCCTGAAGCTCGCAAGCGCCACCGGCACGGCGATCGTACCGCAGGGCGGCAACACGGGCCACGTCGCCGGCCAGATCCCGCGCGAGGGCAAGGCGGATATCGTGCTTTCGCTCGAGCGCCTCAACCGCATCCGCGACGTCGATCCGGTCGGCAACGTCATCGTCGCTGACGCCGGCTGCATTCTCGCCGACATCCAGAAAGCGGCGGACGACAACAACAGGCTGTTCCCGCTGTCGCTCGGTTCGGAAGGCTCCGCGCGGATCGGCGGCAATCTCTCCACCAATGCTGGCGGCACCGCGGTGCTTGCCTATGGCAACATGCGCCAGCTCTGCCTCGGGCTTGAAGTGGTGCTGCCGACCGGCGAGATCTGGGACGGGCTGCGCCGCCTGAAGAAGGACAATACCGGCTACGACCTGCGCGACCTCTTCATTGGCGCCGAGGGCACGCTCGGCGTCATTACCGGCGCCGTGCTCAAGCTCTTTCCGAAGCCGCTCGGACACCAGGTGGCCTTTGCCGGCGTCGGCAGCGTCGAGCACGCGCTGGCGCTCTTCGAAAAGGCGTCCAGCCTTTGCGGACCGGCGCTGACGGGCTTCGAACTGATGCCGCGGCTTGGCGTCGAGTTCACCACGAAACACATCCCCGGCGTTCGCGATCCGATGGATACGGTCCACCCTTGGTACGCGCTGATCGATATTTCGACATCCGATTCGGCCGAAAGCGCCGAGCGGATGGTTCAGGACCTGATGGAACAGGGTTTTGCCGCCGGCCTGATCGAGAATGCCGTGATCGCTGCCAGCGAGACGCAGGGCAAGGCGCTGTGGCACATGCGCGAAAGCATGTCCCCGGCGCAAAAACCCGAGGGCGGCTCGATCAAGCACGACGTCTCGGTGCCGGTGTCCAGCATTCCCGCCTTCATGCGGCAGGCGGACGCCGCCGTGATGAAAGCGATCCCCGGCGCGCGCATCTGCTCGTTCGGCCACATGGGCGACGGCAACATCCACTACAACATCTCGCAGCCGGTGGGCGCCGACAAACAGGCCTTCCTCGACCGCTGGCGCGAAATCAACGCGATCGTGCATGGCATCGTGCTTGCGTATAACGGCTCGATCTCGGCCGAACACGGCATCGGGCAGCTGAAGCGAGACGAACTCGCCGCGATCCGGGAACCGATCGAGATCGCACTTATGCAAAGGATCAAACACGCCTTTGATCCTGCAGGCATCATGAACCCGGACAAGGTGCTGCGCGCGGATTGACGCCTGCCGCCATTGCGTGCGGCAGGCACGAGATCGATCTTGTCAGGCCCGCGTTTTAGCGACCACCCGACCGCAATTGCGAAAGGGACAGGAGCGTTTCGGCGCTGACCCCGCCACCGCCGCCGCCGGTGAGGATGGCAAGGCCGGGTGAGACATCCGTGTTGTTTTCAACGTCATAAAGCGCTGTGAAGCGCTGCAGCAGCTTCTCGAGCTTGCCCGGCTCCTGCAACTCCTTGATATTGACGGCGCGCTCGAGATAGGCGGCCTGCGCGTCGATCTTGGCGTTCTGCAGGCCTTCGGGCATGCTGTAGGCCGTCTTGATCACTTCGAACAAAGCGCGGTCCGCCAGGATATCGTAGGCCGTGTTGATCTCGGACGCCTTGCGCTTGAAGTAGAGCGCGAGCCGGATGCCGCCGTTGTCCGCACCTTCGCTTTCCTCAAGCGACTGGTTGAGGAAGAGATCGGCTGTTGTGACCAACCCGCGCCGGGTCTGGATCTGGCCGGCCTCGCCCCGGACGATCCTGCCATCCTTGTCGAAGTTGAAGCCCGAGACGATCTCGCGATACTTCAGTCCGTTCGGATCGGTGTTGATGAAGCTCTTGGGATCGTTGAGGTCGGACGTGAACATGTCCCTGAGATAATCGGTCTTGACCGTCTCGGGATCGATGCCGGAGCCGACGAGAACGAAATTGACCAGCCGCTGGTTCTTCAGGAAATCGTCGACCGTCTCGACCTTCTCGATCTCGGCGGCGTAATATTTCGCTTCCTCCTGCGCCTTCTCCTTGGCGACCTTCTTCTCCTCGTCCGTGCCGAAACGCGACATGGCGATGACATAGGACTTGGCGGTGTTCATGACGTCCGCCTCGCTCTGCGCCACTTTCGGGGCGCCCAGCGATCCGTCCGCATTGAAGTTGAACGCCTTGACGAGGTTGACGTAGCGCTCGTCGCGCAGCGTGTTGGCGTAACTCTTGGGATCGTTGAGGTCGCTCGTCAAAATCCGCTTCAGCGTTCGTGCGCTCAGATCCTCGTTTTCGAGCCCGAAGGCACGCAGCGCGAATTTCGTCATCGCGCTGTTCTTGAGCAGGTCGTCGACCGACGTCATCGTATTGACCAGCAGTTTGAAGCTCTTGACCTGGGCTTCATCCTCGGCGTCGCCCTTGTCGTTGTAGCGCACCATGTAGCCGTCGGAGGTCTTCTTCATCTGCTCGGCGTCCTGTGCGGACTTCCCGGCCTGCAACGTGCCGTCGGCCTGGAAATTGAACGCGGCGTACAGGTCCTTGTAGGCGGCGTTCTCCCCGACCCCGTACCTGTTGACATAGCTGTTGGGGTCGTTGATGTCGCTCGTGAGGATATTCTCGATCGTCGAGCGAACCGTCGTCGACGGGTTCAGGCCGTAGGCCGTCACCAGATAGTTGTAGATCCGGCTGTCATTGACGAGATCAGTAACGTTCGTGATGCTGCCGATCTTGCTTTCGTAATATTCCTTGTTGAGAAGCGCGCCCGCTCCGGTCAGGCGGTCCGCGCCGAGTGGCGTCTTTCCGGGACGCGTGAACACATAAGCCTCGTTGAGAAGCTTCTTCTTTTCATCGCTGATCGCCTTTTCGCCCGTCGGCACGGTGCCGTCGGCGTTGAAATTGAAGGTCGAAGCGAGCTCGATATAGATCTTGAGACTGTTGTTCTGGCTCTGCAGCGACTGGTATTCCGCCGAGAGCTGCGCCTTGATCGCCGGCGCCTGATTGCGCGGCGGCAGCCGGGCGTCGAGATCCGTAACAATCGCGTTCTGCTCGTCGATCTTTGCCTGGATGGCCGGCTTGTCGGCAGCCGGCGCTGCCGCAAGCTGCGCTGTCAGCTTGTCGATCTCGGTCAACGCCGTGTCGCGTGCGCCGAGGTCGTCCAGCTGTTTCGTCACGTCGGTCAGCCGTGTCTGGACGGCCGTGCGGTTCGCGGTCAAGGTCGCGGGGTCACTGGTCAGGGCGTTGCGAACTTCGGTGTAGGAGAACGTCTTCGGGTTCAGGTCGAATAGCGGAAACGTGAATTCGCGGAGCCTCGCGTTACCGAGAAACTGGTCGACATCGGTGACCAGATCCATGGCAGCGCCAAAATAGGCCATCTCGCCACGCATGACCGTGTCCATGTTGTTGATCCGGTCGTTGTAGAGACCGATCAGCGCATCCTGCTGTGCACTGGTTTGGGCCACTGGCTTTGACGAAGAGAAGCTGAAGGCCTGCGCGAAGTTCCGGTAGCGTTCATCGTTGAGACGGTTGGCGAAACTGTTGTCGTCCGACAGGTCGCTTTCGAGCACCTTCTTCATGAAGGCCTTCGCATAGGTCATGTCCTCAAGACCATGCGCTTTCATCGCGTAGGAGTAGAGACGGTAGTCGTCGAGAAACTCCTCGACAGTTTTCACCGTACCGATGTTCTCCTTATAATACTCGATCTCACGCGCGGCCTGCGGCTGCTGGGCGATCCGGTCAAGGCTGCCCCGCATGTCCCGTGTGATGCGACTGTAGTCGAGATAGGTCGATACCATGCCTGGCGCCTCATTACGTGGAGAGGGGCAAGATCGACCCCGAAACAGAATTCTGACGCGCCATGATTGCAGGACTGGCTTGTGTGTGGCTTTTCGCCTGCCGGCTCGATCTCGCAACAGGAACCGGATCGAAACAATGTCGTCCGCTGCGTTGACGAAACGGAAACCTTGGCCGGTCGGCTTTTGCTAACCATCGAAAAACGCAAAGTTTTCTTAACCGCGAATTTTAAGCCGTTCGGAAAGGGGGCCGCCTATTCTCCCGCCATAGAGGACGAAAAGTCCCGACGAGAAGACCGGAAACCGGCTCTCAAGGAAAACAAGGGCGATTGAAATGCGCAACACTCTCTCTCAACCCGCATGGGTCGAAAACACGCTCCGTCTTGATCCGAAGCGCTTTCCACAGCAGGCAAGCTACGCATTGCGCGATCATACGGGTAATGTCACGATCAGCCTGGACGAGCGTGGCGCAGTTCTGCGCAAGGTGCTACCATCGAGTGGCCTGCCGCTTTCGATCGCACTGCCGGCGCGGGCATTCAAAGGGGTCGCGGCTCGCGCGATCGATCACGGCGACGGAGACGTTACAGTGACGCTGGAACTTCATCACGACGACCCGGACCTCTGTGTCCCGCTGCTCGTCGCACACGATCTGTCCGACATCGCCGCCGATTGGCGCGCCTGGGCAGAAGCTTACCGCATTCCCATGCTGATGGTGGAAGCCGATGGCGTGGCAAGGCCGCTCGAAGAGCATCTCGGCGATGTGCGCACGGCCCCGCTCAAACCGCGGCGTCGCCATTCCTTCTTTGCCGAGCGCCGGCCACGTTTCCTGGTGCGCCGCTCGACCGGCAAGCTCGGCGTCCACATGAAGATCGACGGGCGCGAGATCATCGCCCGCAGCTGATTGCCTGAATACCTCCAGTGCGAAAGCCGGCCGTTCCCTGCGGCCGGCTTTCGTCATTGGGGTTCGCGCGCCGGCTATTTCGATGTTCCCGCGGAAACGGTCGCGCCGCCTTCTTCATGCCATATGACCTCCATAGCCAAGGTACGAAGAAGGAGAAAAGTCATGCGCAAGCACATCGCCGCCATTGTCGCCGTCGTCCTGTCCGGCTTTCATGCGCGTCGCGAGGCGCGGAAGCGCAAGGCCGCCCGCGCGATCAGCTGGGCCTGAGGCGCTACCGCTCGCGACAGCGAGCCGACGGAATTTGAAAGATGAAGACGATCCTCCGCCATGACGGAGGATTTTTCATATCAGGCGGATCAGCAGCGCCAGCACCAGCCCGATAAAAATGATCAGACCGACGATCCCATTGAACTTGAACAACGCCAGGCACTGGGCAGGATCGTGAATATTGAGGACGAGGATCTGGTAGGTCAGCATCGCCGCCGCAACGAGCAGACCGACATAGGCGACGAGGCCCGCCCCGGCCGCAAGAAATGACAGCAAGATGAAGAGCGTTGCGACGCCGTAGAGGCCGATCAGCCACGGGCGCGGATTGCCACCAAACCGCCGCGCCGTCGAACGCACGCCGATCAGTTCGTCGTCCTCCCTGTCCTGATAGGCGTAGATGGTGTCATAGCCGATCGTCCAGGCCACGGCTGCTGCGTAAAGCAGCACGGACGCCAGCGACACGCCGCCGAATTCGGCCGCCCAGCCCATCAGTGCGCCCCAGGAAAAAGCAAGACCGAGGAAGAACTGCGGCCAATCGGTAAAGCGCTTGGCGAAGGGATAGATAGCAACGACCGCCAGCGACAGGACGCCAAGTACGATCGCGAAACTGTTGAACTGCAGCAGCACGATGAGGCCGACGATCGCCTGCAGGACCATGAAGACCTTGGCCTGAAGACGCGAGACGCGACCCGACGGCAGCGGCCGCGAGCGCGTGCGGGCAACCTCCATGTCGATGTCGTGGTCGACGATGTCGTTGTAGGTGCAGCCGGCACCGCGCATGGCAACCGATCCGGCAAAAAACAGGAAGCAATGGAACAGGAAACGGCCGAACGCGGACGGATCGGATCCCGCCGCCGCACCGGCAGCCAGCGCCGCGGACCAGAGGCAGGGCAAAAGCAGCAATTGCCAGCCGATCGGGCGGTCCCAGCGGGCAAGCTGGGCATAGGGCCAAAGGGCCCGCGGAAGCACGCGGTAGACCCAGTTGTTGGATGGCGCGTCCTGGACGCGCCCGGAATCGGCGGAGATCGTGTTGTTCATGTCCCTGTTTGACGCCGCAGTCCCTGCCGGTCAAGCGGCGAGATCGCCGCAGACCGACAGCGCCGCACGTCTGACAAGACGCGCAAAGGTCGCTAAGGCGCTCTGACTTCCTGGATGTGTCCGATCCTTGGTCGAGCGCGACGAAGGATCGATGCAGGAAAGTGGGCGGGCGCCCGGATCAGGGAAGCGTGAAGTCGAAGCGGTAGGTCGCCGAAAGGCCGACGAGGACCTGATTGCGGCTGCCGCGTTCCCGAACAAGGCTGGAATCGGCAGCCGGGCCGAGCAGGCGCTTGTACTCGGCATAAGCGCTGGTCTCGAGCTTCTCCGTTGCCTGCCAGGTGATCGCGGCGCCGACGCCGGCGGAGCCGATGCCGCCATGCGGGTTGTATTCGCTGAGACCCGAGGCTGCAGCCTCGCGGCCGTTCACGCCGTAATAGGCCGAATAGTAGTCGCTGGTGGCAGCAGTCAGGCGCGGACCGCCGGAAATGCGGACATTGCTGCTGACATCGGCAAAGGCGTCCGCCGTCACGTCGGCCACGATGCCGTGGTGGCTGCGGATGCCCTGGCGGACCTCGGCGCGCACGCGCAGCCAGTCGGTCGGATAGACCTCGGCAAAACCACCGGCCTCACCGCCGAACTTCACCGGGTCGAGCCCCTTGAGATCGCTCGACGTCCCGGCATCGCGCTCGAAAATCAGCTTGGCGACGAGACCGGCACGCAGGCTGCCCTGGTCGACCAGCGCATAGGACATGTTGTCGTTGCGCGAGGAGAACCGCACGGTGCTGCCGCTCTTGCCAAGCGAAATCAGCGGTGCGGCCTGAAACATGCGCTTCGAGGCGCCTTCGTATTTGGGGCCGAGAAAGCCTGTGGCGCCGACCTTCAGATACCAGTCGCCGGACCAGAAATACTGGCCGTCGCCGGCCGAGGCGACATTGGCCGACAGCAAAAGAGTTCCAGATAGGAGGAAAAGAGAACGGATACGCAAGAAACTACTCCGGAAAGATCATTCGCCGGGGCGAAGCAAGATCGTGACGCTCGGCCGTGGGGGACGTGGGCAGGAGCGACACGGGCGATTTATTGTCCCTTGTTCCTACGATTCCGTTAACCAGGTCAATTCAGCCTTCGTTTCCCATGTGGCCGATCGTGCCCATGCTCACTGTCCGAGATAGGTCTTGAGATAGGCGCTTGGCGGGCTGCCGAGCATGCGGCGAAACATGGTGGTGAAGGCCGCCACATTCTCGTAACCGGCATCGAGCGCCACGTTGGTGATCGGCTCGCCATCGGCCAGGAGCGGCAACGAGGCGAAGATGCAGGCCTGCTGGCGCCAGGTGACGAAACTGACCCCCGTCTCCTTGCGAAACATCCGGGTGAACGAGCGCCGGCTGAGACCCATGCGATCCGCCCACTGGTCGATGCTTGCGGCCGCCGAGGGCGCCTGGATGAAGTGACGGCAAAGCGCCGCAAGCTTTTCGTCGCGCGGGAACGGCAGACCAAGGGGCCGCTCCTGAAGCCGGCCGATTTCCTCGAGCAGCAGATCCGTGATCAGATGCTCGCGCCGCTCCGACATCGTCTCGTTTTCGACACTGACCAGGGCATCGACGAGGCTGCCGGCCAACGGGTTGATTTCCATGACCATCGGACGCTCGGCGCGCAAGAGATCCGGGGCGAAATAGATCGAGTGCATGCGCACGTCGCTGATCATCTCGGCCGAGTGCTCCATGCCGGCCGGGATCAGCAGGGCATGGCCGGGCGGAACCATCCATCGGCCGCGCGCGGTGCGCATCAGCACGACGCCCCCGCGCGCCCACCAGAGCTGCGTGCGGGTGTGTTTGTGGAACGGCACGAGAAGGCCCGCATTGTAATCCCGACCGAGCGCAAGCACCGGGGCGTTGCCCGTCTCGACCCAGTCGAGATTGCGGAAATGGTCGTCGTCGGGCAGCTGCGGCAGAGGAAATCGGCGGATCGGCATTTGGCCCACTCACGAAAGAATTCGACCACATCACAAAAGCAGGCCAATCGCAAGCCAAGTAGAGATAGCCCACGCCGCCCACATCCTTTTCAGACGGCAGGGAAACATCCATGTCTTCAGTGACTTCAACCACGGGGATCACCCCGGAAAAGACGGCCTTCACCGTCATCCTCGCCGTCAGTTTCTGCCACATGCTGAACGACATCATGCAGTCGCTGCTGACGGCACTTTACCCGCTGCTCAAGGCGAACTACTCGCTGGATTTCGTGCAGATCGGCCTTTTGACCTTCACCTTCCAGCTGACGGCATCGATGCTGCAGCCCGCCGTCGGCATCATCACCGACCGCTGGGCGCTGCCGTATTCGTTGCCGCTTGCGATGCTGTCGACCTGCAGCGGCCTGATCCTGCTCGCCAACGCCCATGAATTCTGGGTGCTGCTCGTCGCGGCGAGCCTGATCGGCGTCGGCTCGGCGATCTTCCATCCGGAATCCTCCCGCATCGCCCGCCTCGCCTCGGGCGGTCGCCACGGCCTGGCGCAGTCGCTGTTCCAGGTGGGCGGCAATGCCGGCAGCGCCATGGGGCCGCTGCTCGCCGCCTTCATCGTCATTCCCTTCGGCCAGGGCAGCCTCAGCTGGTTCTCGATCGTCGCGATCGTCGGCTTCTTCGTGCTCTCCTGGGTCAGCACCTGGTATGTCCGCCACCGCCGCACCACCATGAGCCGCTCCGCCCCGAGCCGTGCGCTTCCCCTGCCGAAGGGCCGGGTCATCTGGGCCGTTGCGGTGCTCGTGCTTCTGACCGCCACCAAGAACGTCTACATGGCGAGCATCTCCAGCTACTTCACCTTCTTCGTCATCGAGAAGTTCGGCGTCGAGGTGCAGCAGGCACAGCTGATGCTGTTCCTGTTCCTGGGGGCTGCGGCCGCTGGAACCTTCCTTGGCGGCCCGATCGGCGACCGCTACGGCGCCCGCTTCGTGATCTGGTTCTCGATCCTCGGAGTCATCCCCTTCGCGCTGATGCTGCCCTATGCGAACCTGTTCTGGACCTGCGTGCTTTCCGTCGTCATCGGCCTGATCTTTTCCTCGGCCTTCTCGGCGATCGTGGTCTTCGCCCAGGAGCTGGTGCCTGGACGCGTCGGGCTGATCGCAGGCGTCTTCTTCGGCTTTGCCTTCGGCTTCGGCGGCATGGGTGCAGCCGTGCTCGGCATCTTCGCCGACAGGCAGGGCATCGAGTTCGTCTACACCATCTGCTCCTACCTGCCGCTGCTCGGCATCCTGACGATCCTCTTGCCAAGGCTTCCGGCAAAGTAGCCGGTGCGGGCAGAAATTCCTGACTAAACCTCCACCGGGCGCCGGACGCGGCGCCCGGTTTTTCATTGCCTTTTTGAGCGGTGGACAGCACCCGCATCCTCCTCGCAGCCCTACGTAATCATTCATCAATTTTTGCGCGCTACGGTCGTCCATCGGGGCTTGGCAGGGGTGAAACTATGCAGGGGCGAACGGCGATTTCCGCCTTTCTGGCGACGTTGCTTCTTGCGACGGCGGCGAGGGCCGAGACGCTCAATCTCCTGATCTGGGAATCCTACATCGACCAGAAGATCCTGGACCGCTGGTCGTCGATCACCGGCGTCGCTGTCCACCAGGTCTACTACGACAGCGGCGACACCCGGGACGAGGTGCTGGCCGACCCGAACAGCCGGGTCGACCTCGTGGTCACCGGCGAAAACAGCGCCGCGCTTTTCGGGCGCAAAGGCGTGCTCGAAAAGGTCGACGAGACCAACGTCGCATCGCTCAGGGACTACGACGAAACCTGGCGCAAGCGCTGCTCCGGCAGCGGCCTGCCCTATCTCTGGGGCACGATGGGCATTCTCTACCGCTCGGACGTCGTCTCTCAGCCGCCGACCTCCTGGCAGGACCTGATGCGCCCGACTGCCGCACTCGCCAAGCATGTCGCAATGTACGACGATCACAACGAGGCGTTCGTCGCCCCGTTGATGCTGCTCGGCCAGTCGATCAACACCAATGACAGCGCCACGCTGAAGGCCGCCTTCACGTTGATGAAGGAACAGGCACCCTCGGTTCTGACCTACGAATACATCATCAGCTCGATCCAGAACCCGGCGGTCAGCAAGGACATTTACATGGCGCTCGGCTACAGCGGCGACCAGCACGTCCTTAACGACAAGGCCGGCACGCCCGGCGTCTGGCGCTACGCCGTCCCGAAGGAAGGCACGCTCTCCTGGCTTGACTGCATGTCGGTGGTCGCAAAGTCTCAAAACAAGGACAGGGCGCTGGCGCTGCTCGACTATCTGGGATCGCCCGGAAGTGCCGCCGCCAATGCGCTCGCCCTCAACATGCCGACGGCCAGCAAGGCGGCCTATAAGCTTCTGCCCGAAGCCGTCCGCGCAGACCCCGCAATCTACCCGCCCTCCGATATCCTGGCCAAGAGCCAGTACCAGCAGGAACTGTCCACAGAGTCGGTGCTCCTGCGCCGACGCATCATCAGCACATTGGCGAATTTCCAGTGAACCTCGGCAAACGCGCGCTCATCCTGATCTTTCCCGTGGTGCTTGCCGGCTATCTGCTGGCGGCCGTCTCGGTCCACGTCACGCAGAGCCGCTCGATCCGCGCGCTCGAACACGCCAAGCTGTCGCAGCGCCTCGAGCATGCGGCCGCCGTCTTCCAGAACGAAATCGGCAGAAGCAAGGGCTTCCTGAACGCCCTTCTCAATGGCAATTCGCTGCGCCAGTATGTTTCCGAAACGGATGCGAGCTACCGCGCCAACGCGCTTGGCGTGCGCTTGCAGGAGAGCGTCAAGTCGCTGCTCGACGATCCGACAGACTATGTCTCGCTTTCGCTCCTGAGCTCCGATCTGAAATCCGAATACTATTTCGAAAACAGCTGGGATCCCTTCGCCCAGATCGACGAAGCCCAGCTCAACCTCGCCCGTCGCCTGATCCGCGAAGACAAGCTCGCCGACTGGACCTATCTCTATGATGCCGGCCAGAGGCCGCGCATCGTCTATTCCTTCTTCCTCGACCCGGTTGCCTTCACCCGCCCGCTGCCAAGCAAGAAATCAAGCGCGCTGCTCGTGCAGGTCGCCATCCAGCCGGACCGGTTCCTCGACATGCAGCAGGCGCTGAAGAAGGAGTACGGCTCCGACATCGTTCTGCAGCCCTGGCCGCTCGCGATCACCGACGACCTTTCGGCAAGCGTCTATCTCGGGCCGTCCCTCTACGCCACGCTCACCGTTTCGGGCGACCATTTCGAACAGCTGATGGCCCGCCAGCGGTTTCTGCTGGGGCTTGGCGCCGTCGCGCTCAGCCTGTTTTCGATCTGGCTGATCATCATGCTGATCCGCCGCTTCATCACCGATCCGATCGCCACCCTCGACGCCAATGTGATGGCAGTCATGGTTGGTGCGCGCGACGAGATCCGCAACATGGACGAAAAGGGCGAGATCGGGCGGCTGACGGAGAATATCCGCGAGCTGCACCGCCAGTCGGTGCAGTCCTTGAAGCTTGTGCAGCGCAGCTCCTGGACCGATACCCTGACGGGCATCAGCAACCGCGGGCATTTCAATGCGCTTGCGGCTGGCGCTGTGCGCGAGGCGATCGCAGCCGGCGAGAAGTGCAGCCTGCTTTTCATCGACATCGACAACTTCAAGTTCGTCAACGACAAGCATGGCCACGAGATCGGCGACGAACTCCTAAAGACGCTGGCGACCCGCATCGCCGAGCGCGTCGATGCCATCACCGAACGGCGCGGACAGAAGCCCGCCATTCTTGCGCGCCTTTCGGGCGACGAATTCGCGGTGCTGGTGCGCTCGCGGCCGGGCGACGGCACGGTCAGGGAAATCTCCGGCGCCATCCTTTCGCTGTTCGAGGACGGTTTCGAGGTCACCGACAAGCGTTATCCGGTCACGGCCAGCATCGGCGCGGCCATCTGCCCTGACGATGCGACCAATCTTGCCGAACTGATCTCGAATGCCGATGCGGCAATGTACCAGGCGAAGGTCAGCGGAAAGAACCGCTCCGCCCGCTTCTCGCGCGCCCTTCACGACAAGCGCACCCGGCTGCGCCAGATCCAGGACGAGCTGCGTTCTCTCGATCCGGACGAGCAGTTCCACCTGGTCTACATGCCGATGGTGAACACGGAAGGCCGTGTGACGGGCTGCGAAGCGCTGCTGCGCTGGTATTCCCCGGTTCTCGGCAACGTCACGCCGGATGAATTCGTCCCGATCGCCGAAAGCTCCGGCCTGTTTACCAAGATCGACTGGTGGGTCATCAACCAGGCGATGTCGGATTGCGGGCAGCTGAAGGCCCTCTTCGGCCCGGAAACAGTGCTGGCGATCAACATATCCTCCGCCGAACTGCACTCCAAGGCGATCGCCGAGCATTTCTCCGAATGCCTGGAGCGGCACGGTCTTGAGGCGAGATCGATCGAGATCGAACTTACCGAAACCTTCGCCATCAAGTTCAGCGACCAGCTGCGACGCAACATCGACGCGCTGCGACAGAGGGGTTTCCGCCTGTCGATCGACGATTTCGGCGCGGGCTATACGTCCGTCCAGCAGATCATCGAATACACGGCAGACACCATCAAGCTCGACCGGGCGCTGGTGTCGAACCTGACGGCTTCGCAGTCGCTGCCGGTGCTGAGGGCGCTGATTGCGCTCTGCCACGCCAAGGATGTCGCCGTCGTCGGCGAAGGCATCGACACGCCGGAAAAACTCTCGATGCTGACGGCCGCCGGTTGCGACCTGTTCCAGGGCTACCTTATCAGCAAGCCGCTGCCGATCGAGGATCTCGCGATCTGGGCTCTGACACGCACGGCCCGTTACGCCGGCGATGAGGGGCAAGACGACACGCACAACCGTCAAGCCATCGCCTGAACCCGGTCAATTGCGGGATTTGCCGCCTCAAGTCCCGTTTCCGCTTGACCTCGCCGCCCTGTCGTCCTAACCGCAGCGCAGCAATTTCGGGATGTCGGGGGCTGCAATGAAGGTTCTTCTGATCGGGTCGGGTGGGCGCGAACACGCGCTGGCATGGAAGATCGCGCAGTCGCCGAAACTGACCAAGCTTTATGCCGCGCCGGGCAATCCCGGTATCGCCGAAGAAGCTGATATCGTTGCGCTCGACACCGAGGACCACGCAGCCGTCACGAACTTCTGCAAAGCTCAGGCGATCGACTTCGTTGTCGTCGGACCCGAGGGTCCGCTGGTCGCGGGGCTCGCCGATGTGCTGCGCGCATCCGGTTTCGCCGTCTTCGGCCCCTCGGCGGCCGCGGCACAGCTCGAAGGCTCCAAGGGCTTCACCAAGGATCTCTGCGCCCGCTACGACATCCCGACCGGTGCCTATGGCCGCTTCAGCGATGCCGAGAGCGCGAAGTCCTATGTGCGCGATCAGGGCGCCCCGATCGTCATCAAGGCGGACGGACTGGCTGCCGGCAAGGGCGTGACGGTTGCCATGACACTCGACGAGGCGCTCGCGGCCGTCGACGACTGCTTCGCCGGCGCCTTCGGCGCTGCCGGCGCCGAAGTGGTGGTCGAGGCCTATCTCGACGGCGAGGAAGCGAGCTTCTTCTGCCTCTGCGACGGCACGACGGCACTGGCGCTGGCGTCCGCCCAGGACCACAAGCGCGTCGGCGACGGCGACACAGGGCCGAACACCGGCGGCATGGGCGCCTATTCCCCGGCTCCGGTCATGACGCCTGAGATGATCGAACGCACGATGAAGGAAATCATCGAACCGACGATGCGCGGCATGGCCGAAAGCGGACATCCCTTCTCGGGCGTCTTCTTTGCCGGCCTGATGATCACCGCCAAGGGTCCGGAACTGATCGAATACAATGTCCGCTTCGGCGATCCGGAATGCCAGGTTCTGATGATGCGCATGAAGAGCGATCTCCTGCCCTTGCTCCATGCCACCGCGACCGGAACGCTCGCAGGCATGGCGATCGAGTGGCATGACGAGACGGCGCTGACGGTGGTGATGGCCTCCAAAGGTTATCCGGGAAGCTATGCCAAGAACACGCCGATCGCCGCCGTTCCCGACGCCTCCGACACCACCAAGGTGTTTCATGCCGGCACAGCGCTGAAGGACGGCGCCCTCGTTGCGACCGGCGGCCGCGTGCTCAACGTCACCGCAACCGGCAAATCCGCAGGTGCTGCCAAGGACCGGGCCTATGCGGCGGTTGCGGCCGTTTCCTGGGACAACGGCTTTTACCGGCACGATATCGGCTGGCGCGCGGTTGCCCGCGAAAAGGCGTAATCCGACCGCGCGCAACCTGCCCGGATCATTCAATTTTTACCAATTCTCCTGACGGGAAAGTAAGGGAGAGCGCATATT
The DNA here is from genome assembly GCF_035999135.1 of Ensifer sp. GTDB lineage: Bacteria > Pseudomonadota > Alphaproteobacteria > Rhizobiales > Rhizobiaceae > Ensifer. Next base: position 12,425 of record NZ_DASYGZ010000010.1, on the reverse strand, counting down.
CTTGCCGCCAACAACGCGGGAGAGAACCGATGCGCCTGTTGCTGATCACCACCATCCTCGGCCTTGCCGCCGGCAACGCGCAGGCGTCCTCCATCGACACGATTGCTTCCGGCACGACGCCCAACAACAGCGTCGCAACGGTCTCCTGCACCGCCTGCCCACCGCTCCAATCGAAAAAGAAATCAACCTATGTCGTGCCGACGATTGCCGCTGGCGACGAAACGATCGAGCTCAAGAAGATCAACGGCGAGATGAAGGTGGTGCGCACCGAAGCCTGGCTCGGCGGTTCGCCGGTGGTCTTCGTCAGCAAGCCGTCGCGAGAAGTCATCGCCCAGGCCGAACCCGAAGCCGACCCTTCCGAAACGGTAACGCTTGCGACCAACGCCGATGTCGAAAACGCGGTTGCCGACGATCCGAAAATGCTCCGGGTCGACCACACTTCCAAGACGGCGGCGGTCACGCCGGTCGGCGCTTCGCTTTCCAGCGCACCCGTGATCGAGGAAGGCTCACAGGATTTTGATCCGTCCGCTCTCGAACTTCGGCTAAAATAGGCTTCTATCGGGAAAGTTCCCTGCCCCGCTCAGCTGTCCCCTGCAACCAAGGCTGACGGGCGTTCGCTGCACAGCGAGAGATTGCGCCCCTGAGAGAAGCGGGGGCGCAATCTTTTTGTGAGGCCGTCAGCGCTCGTCCAGAGCGTCGATCCGCGCCACCAATCCATCGATCTGCCTGTCGGAATAGACTTCGATCCCATTGTCCGAAAGAAGCGCTGCGGTCACGCCCTCCCCCGGATGGCGGGCGCCTGAAAAGCTGCCGTCATAGACGAAACCGGACCCGCAGGACGGGCTGCCATCGATCAGCAGCGCGAAGCGACAGCCCGTTTCCCTGGCTAGCCTCAACGCGTTCTCGGCGGCCTGGACGAAGTCCCCTGTAACGTCGCGGCCGTTGACCTCGACCACCTTCGCCCGGCCGGCCAGCACATCCTTGCCGACGGCGCCGGCAGCGATTTCGGCAGGCGGCCGCGGCACCGGCATGCCCGCCGACATTTCGGGACAGATAGTCACGAGCCGGCCTTCGGCGCGCCAGCGATCGATCGCCGGATGCACGAGCGGCTTCGACTGTCCGTCGTAGCGGACGGCATGACCCATGAGACAGGCGCTGACGAGGATTTTTGCAGGCATGTGTCCCTCCTACTCCGAGGTCTCGTTCCCTTCAAGCGCGATGGTGACATGGGTAGGCAGGCGCATCAGATCCAGCGATCGTTTTCCGCGGTGCGTGTTCCGCCCTCATGGCCGGTGTTGAGCGTGCCGCGCGGCTCGATCAGTAGCATCTTCACCTCGCGTTCCGCATAGGGCTTGTGCTCGACGCCCTTCGGCACGACGTACATTTCGCCGGGACCGAGCGTCACGGCGCCATCGCGAAAATCGATGCGCAAGGTGCCCTCAAGGACGATGAAGGCTTCATCGGTGTCCTGATGATCGTGCCAGATGAAGTCGCCCTCGATGCGCACGATCTTGAACTGGTAGTCGTTGAGTTCGGCAATGACGCGCGGTTGCCACTGATCGCTGAAGAGCGTGAGCTTTTCGGCGAAATTGATCGGCTTGCGGGTCGTCGGTGCGTTGTCCATCGGCTGTCTCCATCGTGTTGATGGAGACAGGATATAGGGCGCGCGGCGGCAACCCGCTTGAACGTTCGTGCGTGAGGGGACCTCAGATGCCGCCGAAGATCCGGCGGCAGGCGAAATGTCTTAGCCCGCGATCTTGGAGAAGTCGGCAACCTTGCCGATGGCCGAACGGATCAGACCGAGCAGCGCCAGGCGATTGGCGCGGATCGCCGCATCGTCATCATTGACCAGCACATCGTTGAAGAACTGGTCGACCGGCTGGCGCAGCTTTGCAAGCGCCTCCATCGCCGAGCGGAAATCCTCCCTGGCGATCGCGTCGCCCGCTTCGCCGGAAGCGGCCTGAACAGCCTGGTGCAGCGCCTTTTCCGCGTCGAGACGGAAGAGACCGGGATCGACGGCGTCGGCGACGGTCGTGCCCTTCTTTTCCTCGGCGGCGAGAATCTGGGTGGCGCGCTTGGTGCCGGCAAGCAGGTTGCGGCCCTCCTCGTCCGAGATGAAGGCGGTCAGCGCCTCGACGCGGCGGGCGATCATCAAGAGATCGTCGGCATCCGCCGTCAGCACCGCATCGATCAGGTCGTGACGGGCGCCGAGGTCGCGCAGATAGACCTTCAGACGGTCATGGAAGAAGGAGAGCAGATCGGCCGAGACGTCGGCCGAAAGTTCCGGCTTCTGCGCGCGAAGCGCAACGAGTGCCGTCTCAAATGCCGGAAGCAGCGCGAGGCGCGCCTTGCCTTCGAGGATCAGGCGGATGACACCCAATGCTGCACGGCGCAGCGCGTAAGGGTCCTTCGAGCCGGTCGGCTTCTCGTCGATTGCCCAGAAGCCGACGAGCGTGTCGAGCTTGTCGGCAAGCGCCACCGTTACCGCCACCGGATCGGTCGGCGCGCGGTCGGAGGGGCCGTTGGGCTTCCAGTGGTCTTCGATTGCCGTTGCGACAGAGCCGTTCTCGCCCTGCAGCAGCGCGTACTTGCGGCCCATGACGCCCTGAAGCTCGGGGAATTCGCCAACAGCTTCGGTGCGCAGATCGGCCTTGGCGAGCACGACGGCGCGGTCGACGAATGCTGCGTCCGCACCGGTCACCTTGGCAAGCTCGGCTGCAATGGCCCGGATGCGCGCAACGCGCTCGCCCTGCGTTCCGAGCTTGGCATGGAACGTCACGTTCAAGGCATCGAGCTTGGCCATGCGCTGGTCGAGCGGCTTCTTCAGATCGAGAGCGAACTTGGTGGCCGACGCTTGAAGCGTTTCGAGATCCGGCAGGTTGCCCTGGTCGCGGTGCCAGAAATGGGCGGCGTCGGAGAGCCGCGCACGCACGACCTTGCCGTTGCCGTGCACAATCTCCTTGCCGCCGTCCTTCGCCTCGATGTTCGAGATCAGGATGAACTTGTTGGAGAGCGTGTCTGCCCCCGGCGCGCGGGTGACGAAGCACTTCTGGTTGGTCTTGATCGTCAGACGGATGATTTCCGAGGGGATTTCGAGATAGGCATCCTCGAAGCTGCCCATCAGCACCTGCGGCCATTCGACGAGGCCGGAGACCTCTTCAAGCAGGCCTTCGTCCTCGACCAGTTCCAGGCCGTTGGCGAAAGCGACGTTGCGCGCGTCGGCAAGGATCATCTCCTTGCGGCGCTCGCCGTCGAGGACGACCTTCGCCTTCTCGAGCTTTTCGGCGTAGTCGGCAAAGCGGCGAACGGTGATCGCCTCAGGCGCATGGAAACGGTGGCCATAGGTCACGTTCGAGGCGACGATGCCGTCGACTTCGAACGGGATCACCTTGGTCTCGTCCGTCTCGGAGCCGAAGGTGCAGACGATCGACTGCAGCGGACGGACCCAGCGCAGCGCACCGGGCTTGGCGGACGCTACGCCGGAGCGCATCGGCTTCGGCCAGGGGAAATTGCGGATGATATCCGGCATCGCCTGGGCAATGATCTCTTCGGCGGCGCGGCCCGGCTTGACGATATGGGCAACGTAGAAGTCACCCTTCTTCGGGTCGCTGTGGACATGCGCCTCGTTGATCGACGAAAGGCCTGCGCCGCGAAGGAAGCCTTCGATCGCCTTCTCGTTGGCGTCGGTGCGCGGGCCCTTGCGCTCTTCGCGAATGTCGGCCGAGCGGGCGTTCAGGCCGCGGATGTCGAGGGTCAGCCGGCGCGGCGTCCAGTACTCGCGCGCGCCCTCATAGGTCAGGCCCGCCTCGACCAGTGCATCGGTCAGCAGCTTCTTGAGATCGCCGGCTGCCTTGCGCTGCAGGCGGGCGGGAATTTCCTCGGAGCGGAGTTCGATAAGAAGATCGGGCATGGGAGTGACTTTTTCTGTTCCTGACGGTTGCGGCGGACTTAGCAAGCTCTGGCAAAAATGTCACCAAGCCCGGCGATGAATTTGGCGGTCTGAGCGGCTGGCATCACCAGCCACCGCCGCCGCCGCCACCGCCACCGCCCCCGGAAAAGCCACCGCCGGTCGAAAAGCCCGATGAGGACGACTTCGGCGGGGGTGGCAGCGACGATGTCATCGTGTCGGCCATCGATCCGGCAAAACCGCCGATGCGGTCGCCGAAGGTGCTCGAGCCGAAGCCGTCGCCGTGGTACCAGCCGGGCTGATAGGCAGCCGCCGCGGCAGCACCCGCCGCAGCGGCAAGCAGCCAGCGATCGAAGGTCGCGGTCCAGGGTTTTTCGACACCGAGGGCCACGGCATAGGGCAGCAGCGTCTCGAAGTGCCGGGGCGACATTTCAGGCGCGCCCTGCATGTTCATCCGGTCCTTCTCGGCAAGCGTCATGTACTGGCGCAGCCCGTCGATGCCGTCCATCATCCGTGTTCCAAGCGGTGTCGGTGCACCCATCAGGAAGAAGAAGAGCACGTTGGCGAGCACGATGGCGCCGATCACGAACAAAAGCGGCAGCTCGTCGGTTTCGGCCGCCTCGTAGAACACGGCGGCAAGGATCGCCGAGAAGATCGTGAAGGCGACGAAGCCGATGAAGGCGACGACCACGATCGACATGATCCGGCTCATCAGGCTCCTTTCGCGTCGCAGCGACTTGCCGAAGGCGACGGCGAGGATCGAGACGAAGAAGGCGATGACAACGGGAACGATCACCAGCGGCAGGCTATCCTCGCTGAGATCGCCGAAAATGAACACCGCGGCAATCGCCAGCACCGACAGGATGACGCCCGCGACGATGTAACCGCTGTTGGCGTGATAGTATTTGCCGCGATGCTCGCGCTCCATGGCGTTGCGGAAATCGGCGCCGTTTGCCTGCACACGGGTGCCATGGGCGCGGTCAATCGTGAGCTTGCCGCCGCTGGCATTGACCGCCTTCATGACAGCCGCCTCGCCGGTCGGCAGCTTGTCGCTGCTCCCCTTTCCGGTCGCGGCGATGACGATGGCGTTCTTGAGGTCTTCGAGCACCACGTGGCCCTTGACGGCTAGATTGAGTGCTGCCGCCGACAGTGCCGTCCAGCCTTCGCCGGAAAATCCCCTGTTGTCGATGTAGTTGACCAGCGCCGGCGAGATGCCCTCGGGCGGGTCCCAGCGCGGCACCATGACGCCGCGGTCCGGATCACGTCCGACCCGCAGCCAGGCCTGGCTGTAGAAGAGCAGGACGACGACGAGCCCGGCACCGGCGATGATCAGTGCGAGATGGTCGCGCAGCCACCAGGCATTCTCCTGGCTAGAAGACGGTCTGTCGATGCTGCCCTTCGGCATCTTGATGGCGATCGTCAGCCCTTCGCGCGGATCGAGACGGCGGGTGGTGGCGAAAAAAATCTCCTGGCCATCGCGCGAGGCGCGGGCGTCTTTGCCGGTCGCGCCATAGCCGCCGGTAAAGTAGTCGAGCGCTTCTGCCCTCACGCCCTCCGGCAGGGTCACCGTCGCGCTCGCCTCATCGATCGGGAAATCCCACTCGGTGCCGGTGACGTTCCAGTAGAATTCGTCGTGGTCGTCGAAGAAACGGATCTGCCGCCCGGTCTCATAGGTGAACTGGAAGGTGTGTTCGCCTTGATCGAGAAAGACCTCGGCCGAACCGGTATAGATGCGGATGCCGCCGCTGATCGTCTCCGTGCGGTAGGGCTCTTCTTCGCCGTCGCGCTCGACCGACAGCAGCTTGAAATCGACCTTGCTGCGCTTGCCCCTGGCGTCGGTAAAGGTCAAAGGCAGATCGCGATAGATGCCGCGGCGGATCTTGTTGCCTTCGACCGTCGCCGTGATCGTCTCCGTCACCGTCATCGTGCCGTCCTTGGCAAGATCGATGACGGAGCGGTAGGCGGAGAAGACCTCCTCCGCCCGCCCGATGCCCGTCGTCGCCAGCAAGAAGACCAGGAAGGCAAATGCGGCAGCGAGACGGGTCATGCGGATCATGCTTTCCTGTCGTTGACTTTCAATTGCGGGCGTTACGGGCGGTCGCCGGTGAATTCGACGCCGAGGGAGGCAAGCGCATCCCAATAGGCCGGGTAGGTTTTTGCGACGCAGCCGGGATCCTCGATGGCAATACCGTGGATCTTGAGGCCGGCCAGCGCAAAGCTCATGGCGATGCGGTGATCGGCGAAGGTGTCGATCGAGGCGGGCAAGGTCTGGCCGGCAAGCGCCGGATCGGACGAGACGATCAGGTCGTCACCCTCCTCATGGGCAAGGCCGGGCCGGATCGCTGTCAGACCCAAGGACAGCGCGCGCACGCGGTCGCATTCCTTGACGCGCAGGTTTGCCAGACCGACGAAACGCACCGGCGTGTTGTTGAAGGCGGCAAGCACCGCGATCGTCGGGATCGCGTCCTGCATCTGCGAGCCGTCGATCACGGCGGGCAGGTTCGGGAAGCTGGCGATCACCGCGTGAGCGCGCGCGTCGGGCTGCGAGAAGGCGTTCGCAGGAACCCCGAGATCGATGGCGCCACCGGTGAGCACTTCGGCTGCCCAGAGATAGGTGGCCGCCGAAGCGTCGGGCTCTATGACATAGTCCGCCGCGCGATACGCGGTCGGGGCAACCTGCCAGACCGACGGGCTCACCTGCTCGACCTCGGCGCCGAAGGCGCGCATTGCCGCAACCGTCAGATCGATATAGCCGCGCGCGCCGATCTCGTCGCCGGCAAGTTCGATGCTGACCGGACCCTTGGCGCCCGGTGCTGCCATCAGCAACGCCGAGACATACTGGCTGGAGAGACCGGCATCGATCACGACGCGGCCGGCCGGGAAACCGCCCGTGCCCTTGACGGTCACCGGCGGGCAGCCGGTTTCGGACGACACCGTAACGCCGAGGGTGCCGAGCGCGTCGACCAGTGGCCTGATCGGCCGCTTGCGCATGTGCTGGTCGCCGTCGACGACGACGGTACCGTCAACGAGGGCGGCGGCGGCCGTCAGGAAGCGGGTCGCGGTTCCCGCGTTGCCGAGGAACAGGGGGGCCGCCGGTGGGAGCAGCTTACCGGTGCTGGTCACGACAAAGGTCGTGTCGTCGGGCTCGCTGACCTCGACGCCCATCGCGCGCAGTGCCTCGGCCATGTAGCGGGTGTCGTCGCTCTTCAGCGCGCCCGTCAGCCGGCTCGTGCCCTTGGCAAGACCGGCCAGAAGCAGTGCGCGGTTGGTGATCGACTTCGAGCCCGGCGGACGGACATGGCCGGTCAGCGGATGGTCGGTCGGCAGGATGGTCAGCTTCTTCATGCTATCGGTGGTCATCGAATGGGGTCTCTTGATGCGATGGACGCCGCGGAAACCGCGGCGTGGAAGGTTGGCGGCGCTCAGGGTCGAGGCCGGGAATGGATCAGAACTTGACCTGCGGCACGGCGCGATCGGCCTCGTTGGTGATCTCGAAATAGCCAGCCTTGACGAAACGGAAGGCATTGGCGATCAGGTTCGAGGGGAAGCTCTCGACCTTGACGTTGAGATCGCGGGCAGCGCCGTTGTAGTAGCGGCGCGACATCTGGATCTCGCCTTCGATCGTCTCCAGGGAGCGCTGCAGTTCGGCGAAATTCTCGTTGGCCTTGAGATCCGGATAGGCTTCTGCAAGCGCAAACAGCTTGCCGAGCGCCTGGGACAGCGCTCCTTCCGCCTGCGCCCGTCCCTCGACGTCGCCCGCCGGCACCGCCTGCGCCCGGTTGCGCATGGCGATAACCTCCTCGAGCGTCGACTTCTCGTGCGCGGCGTAACCCTTCACCGTCTCGATCAGGTTCGGGATGAGATCGGCGCGGCGCTTCAGCTGCACGTCGATGCCGGACCACGCCTCTTCGGCCACCTGTCGCGCCTTGACGAGACCGTTATAGACGAAAACCAGATACAGGATCACGACGACGCCGATTGCGAGGCCAATCATAGGGTACCCTCCAAAAAACTCGCGCAGAGATTAGCATTCGCTTCTCAGCTTCAAAGCGCTTTCTGCGGCTTTTGACCAGAGAAACCTGCTCCTCCCCAGTTCCTAAGCACTCCGGTGAACGCTGTGTTTCCCGCCGCGAACCGTCTCGGCGCCCTGACGCGGCGGATCCTGTTCCAATGGTAACGGCGGCCTGACGGACAATCAGCGATAGTCAACCTATCGAACAACCCCGGAAACGAAATGAAGATCATGAAAACGCTCGCAACTCTCATCAACGTGATCGCCTTTACGGCGCTCTTCGTTGCCTATGCGAGCGCCCACTCTCCGGAACGTCCGAATGGCGTTCGCCGCGCGCTCCAGACCTACTCCGGTCAGGTCTACACCGGCGCCTACCCCACGATGAAGCCGTATTGCAAGAACGTCGCCGGCACGACCTTCATCATCTAACCGCGGAAGGTTCAGCGATCCGCTGCGCGATTGCTGCTGCCGCTTCGTCAGCACCAAGCGCGGTCACATCGATCTCGATCAATTGGTCGCTTTTGCCGCGCAACAGCCGGTGCGCGCGCCGCAACCCCAAAAGAACGTCGGGATCGGTCAACTTGTGCAGCTTGCGCCGGCCGGCGCGTGTCAACCGCTTGAGGTTTTCCTCGACATCGCAATCGATCACGACCGCAACGAAGCGGGCGCCGCGTTTTCGTGCGAGTGCGGCGCAGTCCTCGAAGGCGCGCGTGTCGGCAGCGTCGTCCGAAAGCGCGTCGGTAAAGACGAAGGACTGTTCGCCCGGCGCTTTTTCAAGATGTTCGAACACGCTTTGGCGAACCGCGGATCTGAGCGAGCGATAGAGCGGGTCGCTGCGCGCAAACAGTGCCTCGGCCGGATTGATCAGCGTGTGATTGTCGGCGAGCCGCGCGCCCAGCCTTTCGGCCAGATGGCGCGCGATCGTCAGCTTGCCGGATCCCGGCCAGCCGTTGATGTGGATGACAAGGCTTGCGGGCCCAGCGGTCAAGCGGCGTCCCGGTTGAGGTTGGCACCGCCTGCGTCGGTCAGCAGGAAGGCCTCGCCGCAGGCTTTCGCCAGCGTGCGCACGCGCAGGATGTAGCTCTGGCGCTCGGTGACCGAGATCACACCGCGGGCATCGAGCAGGTTGAACACATGGCTCGCCTTGATGCACTGGTCATAGGCCGGGAAGACGCACTTGTGCAGGTGGTTGTTGCTGTGATCGCCCGGTGCGCCGGCAGCCAGAAGAGCCTGGCATTCGGCTTCCGCATCGATGAAGTGCTGATGCAGGATAGCCGTGTTGGCGTATTCGAAATTGTAGCGCGAATACTCCTGTTCGGCCTGCAGGAAGACGTCGCCATAGCTGATCTTCTCCGCACCTTCGCGGCCGTTGAAGTTCAGGTCATAGACGTTGTCGACGCCTTGCACATACATCGCCAGGCGCTCGAGACCATAGGTCAGTTCGCCCGAGACCGGCGAGCATTCGATGCCGCAGACCTGCTGGAAGTAGGTGAACTGCGAGACTTCCATGCCATCGCACCAGCACTCCCACCCGAGACCCCAGGCGCCGAGCGTCGGGCTCTCCCAGTCGTCCTCGACAAAGCGGATATCGTGCAACAGCGGATCCAGGCCGATCGCTTCGAGCGAGCCGAGGTAAAGCTCCTGCAGGTTGGACGGATTGGGCTTCAAGAGCACCTGATATTGATAGTAGTGCTGCAGACGATTGGGGTTTTCGCCGTAGCGGCCGTCGGTCGGGCGGCGCGAAGGCTGCACGTAGGCCGCGCGCCAGGGACGCGGGCCCAATGCGCGCAGGGTCGTTGCCGGATGGAAGGTACCGGCGCCCACTTCCATGTCGTAGGGCTGCAGCACGGCGCAACCCTTGTCGGCCCAATAGTTGTGCAGCGTCAGGATCAGAGCCTGAAACGAGCGCTTCGGGTTCATATGATCAGGCAGAGTGGTCATGGATCGCGTCCGAATGTCTTGCAGAAAAATGAGCCGGACAGGTGCCACGCCTGATGACAGGGGTCAAGCGCTACGGCGCGACGGCGCCTATTCGTCGTCGCGCTTCAGCCGGTATTCGCCCGTTTCCGGATCCTGAACGAGCGTCCCTTGCGCACCGGTCCGCTCTTCGCGGCGCGCCTTGTCGCGCTGACGGGTCAGCCGCTGGGCGTCGGCCACGAACTTGCGGTATCCGAGCCAGAAGATGAAACCTGCAATCAGGAGCAGGATGAGCTGCGGCATTTTTCCTCCCAGTGCGCGCGGGCCAGTGCGCGCGGGCGAGACACTCTAGATCTTGTTACTTATGCCATTGCGGACGCAAACCCGCTTTGCCCTTCGCCGGATCTGCGCCTGCTGGAACTGCTCGGGCTCAAAGCCCGAACCGCGCCCACAATGCCCTTTCCTCGATTGCTTCGGCAAGCCCCGCCGCAGTCGAGGCGGCCATGGGGGCTGCGATTGCGCCGGCAACCGAGGCCCCTGCCTGCCGGCGGCCGAAAAGGCTGCGTGCCGGCTGGATGAGCTCGAGGCGCGCCTTGTCGCCATAACGCTTCTTGATCTCGCCGCGCAGCTCGCCAAGGCCGTCGATGAGACCGAGCTCCAACCCGCGGCGACCGGTCCAGAAAAGCCCGGAAAAGATATCCGGATCGTCGGCGAGCATCTGCCCGCGGCGCGCCTTCACCATCTGGATGAAGGTGTCGTGGATATCGACCTGCAGGTTTTTCAGGAAGACGATGTCGCCTTCCTTTTCCGGCTGGAAGGGATCGAGCATCACCTTGTTCTCGCCGGAAGTATAGACACGCCGTTCGACACCGATCTTCTTCAGGAGTTCCGGGAAACCGAAGCCGCCCGAAACGACGCCGATCGATCCGACGATCGAGGTCGGGTCGGCGATGATCTCGTCGCCGGCAAGGGCGATCATGTAGCCGCCGGATGCAGCGACATCCTCGACGAAGATGAGCACGCGCTTCTTCTTTTCCTGGGCCAGATCGCGGATGCGCTGATAGATCAGGCGCGACTGGACGGGCGAGCCGCCGGGCGAATTGATCGAGATCGCCACGGCCGGCGCCTCCTTCACCGCAAAGGCCTTCTCCAGAAGCGGCGCTGCGGTCGCGAGGTTCAGCGCGGGCCGGAACTGCCCGCCGCCGGCCATGATCGCGCCATGCAGCCGGATGACGGGGATCGTCACGCCTTCCTTGCGAAACCGCCTGGGCAACATCCGTCTGAGGAACGCCTTCATGTCAACTCCTGCCTGCTCGATCATGTTCTGAGCGGAATGGTGGAAAACCGCGTTCCCCCGTCCCGTCCAGATGGCCATGTGATGGCCCTTAAATGCCCATGTATGCACTGGTGCGGCAAACACAATGCCGCATACGGTAAATCAGCGACGACGGTAGGCGGAGCGGCCGTTGTTGAGATCATCGACGTGATCTGCAAACCGATGGCCTTCCTCGTGCATGACCAGCGGTGCGCGCAGAACCAGCCGCTTGCGGCTCTGCTTGATCGCGGTCACCAGGATGCGAACGGCGTTTTCGCCGACCCGCGGATGAAGTGCTGTGATCTCGATGCCGCCAAAGCGCCGGCCGCAGGCAGCGATGATCTCGGCAATCGATTCCGGCCGGGCGATCAGCGACAACTGCCCGCCCGGCTTCATGATCGCACCTGATGTCTTCACCCAGACCTCGAACAGCCCCTCGCTCATGGCATGCGCCTCGGCTTTGAGGCTATCGGGCGTCTTGCGGTCTGACGCATCATTGAAGGGCGGGTTCATGATCACGTGATCGAAGCTGTCGTCTGCAAGACCCGCTGCGACGCGCGCCTTGCCGGCGAGAGAAACGTCAGCCTCAAGCACCGAGACGCGCCCGGCAAAGCGGGCATTTTCCGCAAGCGCCAGGCTGCGGCGGGCAAATTCCGCCATGACCGGCGAACGCTCGACGAGCACAACCTCAGCATTTTCCATGCGGGAGGCGACGGCCATCCCGGCCGCCCCCGCCCCCGCGCCGAGGTCGGCGACGCGGCAGGGACGGTCCGATGCCACGAGCGATGCAAGCAGCATCGCGTCCATGCCGGACCGGTGCCCCTGACCAAGCGGCTGGACAACGTGGAACTTGCCGCGATGAAAGGCGTCAACGGTCTCGGTCGCGACAGCCGACATGGGGGCAGTGCTCAAGGTCGCAACTCCGCCTCTAGTCCGGCGTCGATCAAGATCCGCCGCGCCGCATCCGCATCCTCTTCGGCGACCAGGAAGCGGCGGGGCAACAGGCCGAGCGAGCCTTCCAGAATGCTCATCCCCTGATCGGCGATCAGGCTTGCGATACCGGCGTCCTTCATCAGGCTTTCTGCAAAGGAGAGCACGACGGCATCGTTGGTACGGATCAATTCCCTCATCCAGCGGTTTTTCCTGTCCTATTTCAGCAAGCGGGACAATTCGCCTCTTGCCGCACGGGACACCCCTTCCTATTGTCGAAAGCGACAATGAAAACAGGAGTCCCGGTGTGGGCGTAGTGATACCGCTGGAAGACAGCAAAAACA
>NZ_DASYGZ010000236.1:0-41915 GCF_035999135.1 Ensifer sp. | reverse complement strand
GGAACAGATAGAATGAAAATTCCATATTGACGAAACGTCGGAATTTATGTTTCATACCGCCATCACCCACAGTACGAAAATGGTCGGGCCCGCCAAGGTGTCCGCGGGGAGGAAGCAGTGAGCCAGAACGTTTCGGCACAGCGAGCAAAGCCGCTCGACCTGATCACCATCGGCCGGGCCTCGGTCGATCTCTACGGCCAGCAGATCGGCACGCGGCTTGAAGACGTTTCGAGCTTTGCGAAGTCCGTCGGCGGCTGCCCCTGCAACATCTCGGTCGGCACGGCCCGGCTCGGCCTGAAATCGGCGCTTTTGACCCGCGTCGGCGACGAGCAGATGGGCCGCTTCATCCGCGAGCAGCTCACCCGCGAGGGCGTCGAGACCCGCGGCATCGTCACCGATCCGGAGCGACTGACAGCGCTTGCGATCCTCGCGGTTGAGAACGACAAGTCCTTTCCGCTGCTCTTTTATCGCGACAACTGCGCCGACAACGCGCTTTGCGAAGACGACGTTTCGGAAGAGTTCATCCGCTCCGCCCGCGCGATCCTCGTATCCGGCACCCATTTCTCCAAGCCGAACACCGACGCCGCCCAGCGCAAGGCGATGCGCCTTGCCAAGGAAAGCGGCGCAAAGATCGTCTTCGACATCGACTACCGCCCGAACCTCTGGGGTCTTGCCGGTCATGACGCCGGCGAGAGCCGCTACATCGCTTCAGACCGCGTCTCGGCGCACCTCAAAACCGTTCTTTCCGACTGCGACCTGATCGTCGGCACCGAAGAGGAAGTGCTGATCGCGTCCGGCGAAAGCGACCTGCTTCAGGCGCTGAAGACGATCCGCGCACTTTCAACGGCGACGATCGTTTTGAAGCGCGGACCGATGGGCTGCATCGTCTATGACGGCCCGATCTCCGACAATCTGGAAGACGGCATCGTCGGCAAGGGTTTTCCGATCGAGGTCTACAACGTGCTTGGCGCCGGCGACGCCTTCATGTCCGGCTTCCTGCGCGGCTGGCTGCGTGACGAGCCGCATGCAACGTCGGCCACCTGGGCCAATGCCTGCGGCGCCTTCGCCGTCTCGCGCCTGCTCTGCGCCCCTGAAATCCCGACCTGGACGGAACTGAAGTTCTTCCTCGAAAACGGCAGCAAGGAACGGGCGCTGCGCAAGGACGAGGCGATCAACCACGTGCACTGGGCAACGACGCGCCGGCGCGACATTCCGCTTCTGATGGCGCTCGCAATCGACCATCGCAGCCAGCTCGAAGACATAGCCGCCGGCGATCCGGCGCTGCTTGCCCGCATTCCCGCCTTCAAGGTGCTGGCGGTCAAGGCGGCCGCCCAGGTCGCCGCCGGTCGCTCCGGCTTCGGCATGCTGATCGACGACAAGTATGGCCGCGATGCGCTCTATGCCACCGGCGCCCACCGCGACTTCTGGATCGGCAAGCCGATCGAGCTGCCGGGCTCGCGTCCGCTGCAGTTCGAGTTCAGCCAGGATCTCGGCAGCCGGCTGATCGACTGGCCGGTCGACCACTGCATCAAGGTGCTTTCCTTCTACCATCCGGATGATCCGGCCGAACTCAAGTCACAGCAGGTGGCAAAGCTGCGTTCGGCCTTCGAGGCGGCCCGCAAGGTCGGGCGTGAAATCCTGATCGAGATCATCGCCGGCAAACACGGCAAGCTCGACGACCAGACCATTCCACGCGCCCTTAACGAACTCTACGACGCAGGCCTCAAGCCCGACTGGTGGAAGCTCGAGCCGCAGGCAAGCCGCAGCGCCTGGGCAGCGATCGACGCCGTCATCGAAGCGCGTGACCCGCTCTGCCGCGGCGTGGTGCTGCTCGGCCTCGAGGCGCCCTATGAGCAGTTGAAGGACGGATTTGCGGCCGCGCGCACCTCGAAGACCGTCAAGGGCTTCGCCGTCGGCCGCACAATCTTCGCCGATGCCGGCAAGGCCTGGCTTGGCGGCACGATGACAGACGACCAAGCGATCGCCGACATGGCCGGCAAGTTCAAGGCGCTGGTGGATCTCTGGCTGCAATTGGGTGAAACGAAAGCGGCATAGGATCGGCGCCCAAGCGTCGGACAATGCATCAAGCAGGGTGGAACGGGACGATTTCGCCCACGAGGAGGAAACAGACAATGAGCCAGAAGACCGTGCGCATGACCATGGCCCAGGCCGTGGCGCGGTTCCTGACCCGCCAGATGACCGTGATCGACGGAAAGAAAGTACCGATCTTCGGCGGTGTCTTCGCCATCTTCGGCCATGGCAACGTCGCCGGCGTCGGCGAGGCACTGTACGCGATCAAAGACACGCTGCCGACCTACCGCGCCCAGAACGAGCAGGGCATGGCCAATGCCGCGATCGCCTTTGCCAAGGCGAGCTTCCGCCGCCGCTTCATGGCCTGCACCACCTCGATCGGCCCCGGCGCGCTCAACATGGTGACGTCGGCGGCGCTTGCCCATGTCAACCGCCTGCCGGTTCTCTTCCTGCCCGGCGATGTCTTTGCCAACCGCCGCCCCGATCCGGTGCTGCAGCAGGTCGAAAGTTTTGGCGACGGCACGATCTCGGCCAATGACTGCTTTCGTCCGGTGTCGCGCTATTTCGACCGCATCACCCGGCCCGAGCAGATCATCCCGGCACTGCGCCGCGCCATGCAGGTGCTGACCGATCCTGCCGATTGCGGCCCGGTGACGCTGTCGCTCTGCCAGGACGTGCAGGCGGAAGCCTACGACTATCCGGAGAACTTCTTCGACGAGAAGGTCTGGGTGCCGCGCCGGATCGAACCCGATCTCGACGAACTGGCAACCGCGATCGCGGTACTGAAGGAAGCCAAGAAGCCGATCATCATCGCCGGCGGCGGCGTGCTCTATTCGGAAGCAAGCAAGGACCTTGCAGACTTCGCCGAGCGGCATGGCATTCCCGTCGTCGAGACCCAGGCCGGCAAGTCGGCGTTGCCGCATTCGCATTCGCTCAACATGGGCTCGGTCGGCGTGACCGGCACCTCCGCCTCCAACGCGCTTGCCGAGGATGCCGACGTGGTGCTCGCCGTCGGCTCGCGTCTGCAGGACTTCACGACCGGTTCCTGGGCACTCTTCAAGAATGAAGGCCTGAAGATCATCGGTCTCAACGTCCAGCCCTTCGATGCCGGCAAGCACAACGCCCTGCCGCTGATTGCCGACGCCCGCGCCGGTCTCAACCGCATTTCCGGCGGTCTTGGCGGCCACAAGGCCGATCCGAGCTGGACTGCCAAGGCCAAGGCCGGCAAGGCCGAATGGCTGGCTGTGGCCGACAAGGCGACGGCCACGACCAATGCCGCCCTTCCCTCCGATGCCCAGGTGATCGGCGCCGTCCAGCGCGCCCGCGGAGCCAGGAACACGACGCTCGTCTGCGCTGCCGGCGGTCTGCCGGGTGAGTTGCACAAGCTCTGGCAGGCGGAAGAGCCCGGCGGCTACCACATGGAATACGGCTTCTCGACCATGGGCTACGAGGTCGCCGGCGGTCTCGGCGTCAAGCTCGCCAAGCCCGAGAGCGACGTGATCGTCATGGTCGGCGACGGCAGCTACATGATGCTGAACTCGGAGATCGCCTCGTCGATCATGCTCGGCGCCAAGTTCACCATCGTGCTGCTCGACAATGCCGGCTACGGCTGCATCAACCGGCTGCAAATGGGCACCGGCGGCGCCAACTTCAACAATCTGCTCACGGACACGCACCACGTCGAGCTGCCGCAGATCGACTTCGCCGCCCATGCCGGCGCCATGGGCGCCG
Source organism: Ensifer sp. (assembly GCF_035999135.1). GTDB lineage: Bacteria > Pseudomonadota > Alphaproteobacteria > Rhizobiales > Rhizobiaceae > Ensifer. Next base: position 38,153 of record NZ_DASYGZ010000236.1, on the reverse strand, counting down.
TGACCCGCAAGGTCGGCTCGATCTCCGAGCTCGAAACGGCGCTCAAGGAAACGGCGGGCGAGACGCGAACGACCGTCATCGTCATCGACACCGACCCGCTGATTACCACCCAAGCCGGCGGCCACTGGTGGGATGTGGCCGTGCCGGAGGTTTCGGACCGCAGTCAAGTGAACGACGCGCGCAAGGGCTACGAAAAGGCCCTTAACGCCCAGCGGTTCGGCTGAACAAGAACAAAGCGCTCGCGTTTACTGCGCGGGCGCTTTTGCATGTCGGGCGACGCCCCGGAGGAATCAGAGGTTGACAATTGCCCCTCACCCTAACCCTCTCCCCGCCCGCGGGGATAGGGGAAGTGCCCCACCGGGAGCTCGATATGGGTGCACCGCGGCGCGGCACATCCCTTCTCTCCGCCTGCGGGGAGAAGGTGGCGGCAGCCGGATGAGGGGGCCGCCTGGGTGGTAAAGACAGACAACGACGAAGCAACCGCTTCAGCAGACAGAAAGTGAAAGACATGATCCGCTACGGAACCAACCCGATCGCCTGGAGCAACGACGACGATCATTCGATCGGCGCGCATCTGACGCTCGAGGACTGCCTGTCCGATTGCCAGAAGATCGGCTTCGACGGCATCGAGAAGGGCCACAAGATGCCAACCGATCCGGAGGCGCTGAAGCAGAAGCTCGGCTCCTACGATCTCGTCTTCGTCTCCGGCTGGCACTCGACCAACCTGCTGACCCACGACGTCGAGGCCGAGAAGAAGGCGATCCAGCCGCATCTCGACCTTCTGAAGCACAATGGCTGCAAGGTCGCGATCGTCTGCGAGACCTCGAACGCCATCCATGGCGACGACACCAAGTCGGTCGCCAACGACAAGCCGGTGCTGCCGGCCGACCAGTGGAAGAAGTTCGGCGCCGATCTCGAAGCGGTCGCTCAATATTGCGCCGACCAGGGCATCGACCTCGTCTACCACCACCACATGGGCACGATCGTCCAGACCGGCGAGGAAATCGACCTCCTGATGCAGAACACCGGCCCGGCGACCAAACTTTTGCTCGACACCGGCCACGCCTGGTTCGGCGGATCCGACCCGGCGGACGTGGCGAAAAAGTACATGCACCGCGTCCGCCACATTCATGCCAAGAACGTTCGCCCGTCCGTCCGCAAGGTCGTCGAGGGCGAGGGCCTTTCGTTCCTTGAAGGCGTGCGCCGTGGCGTCTTTACCGTTCCTGGCGACAGCGAAGGTGGCGTCGACTTCCTTCCCGTTCTGAAAATTGCCGCCGAACACGGCTATTCCGGCTGGCTGGTGATCGAGGCGGAACAGGATTCGGCCGTGCGCAACCCGTTCGAGTACCAGTCGCTCGGACTGAAATCGCTGAAGGCCTTTGCCAAGGAAGCAGGCCTCGACAAGTAAGCGCGTCCATCCGGTTGCCGGGTGTGCTTCGGAGTACGCCCCTCATCCGGCTGCCGCCACCTTCTCCCCGCTCGCGGGGAGAAGGGATATGCTGCAACCGCTCGATCCTCTCTATGCTTGGCTGAGCGCGCGCCGCGAACGCGAGAAATCCCCTCTCCCCGTCCGCGGGGAGAGGGCTAGGGTGAGGGCGCGCCGAAAGCGCAGCCGCCGTCAAAGAATTCAGGAGATCGACATGTCCAAGCTGCTCGTCAAACCGAAGGCCAAGTCCGGCCTGATGCAGAACGTCACACCGGAGAGCGCCGGCTGGACCTATGTCGGCTTTGCACTCGAGCGATTGAAGGCGGGTGAAACGACCGAAGGCGAGACTGGCGACAAGGAAGTCTGCCTCGTGCTCGTCTCCGGCAAGGCAAAGGTTTCCGTCGACGGCGAAGGCTTTGGCGAACTCGGCGAGCGCATGACGCCGTTCGAGGGACAGCCCTATGCCGTCTATGTGCCGAAGGGCAGCCACTGGCAGGCGACCGCCACGTGCGACCTCGACCTTGCCATCTGCTCGGCGCCTGGCGGCGATGGCTTCAAGGCGAAGGTGATCACGCCCGGCACCCATCCGCAGATGACGCGCGGCAAGAACACCAACACCCGCTATGTCACCAACATCATGCCCGAGGACGACGGCTCGGCGCAGTCGCTGCTCGTCGTCGAGGTGATCACCCCCGGCGGTCACACCTCCTCCTATCCGCCGCACAAGCACGACCAGGACGATCTGCCGGCCGAGAGCTACCTGGAAGAGACCTATTATCACCGGATCAACCCGCCGCAGGGTTTTGCCATGCAGCGCGTCTATACCGACGACCGCTCGCTCGACGAGACCATGGCGGTCGAGGACGGCGACGTGACGCTGGTGCCAAGGGGGTATCACCCGGTTGCCGCCGTGCACGGCTATGACGTCTATTACCTGAACGTCATGGCCGGGCCGAAGCGCGTCTGGAAGTTCCACAACGCTCCCGAACACGCGTGGCTGTTCACCGGCGTGTAAGCGGCAGCGAACAAAGACGCTCCGAAGCTCCGTGCCCGTTTGCTGTGCGACTGGCAAAGGGGTTGCGGCGGCCTTCGAGCCGATCCCGACCCAACGGCATCAGAACGAGGGAGAACCGCATACACTTTTTCCAGTCGCGCCCTAGCTTCTCTGCTTTCAGGGAGGCGTCTCATGCGCATCGACGGCCAATGCCATTGCGGCTTCGTGACCTATGAGGCCGAGATCGATCCGGCCGATGTCGCGATCTGCCACTGCACCGATTGCCAGCAACTGACCGGGACCGCTTATCGGGTGACCGCCGGAACGGCGCGCGAGAACTTCAGGATCACCGGCGGCGAGCCCAAGCTCTACACCAAGACTGGCGCCAATGGCCGGAAGCGGCTGCAGTACTTCTGCCCGGACTGCGGCTCCCCCGTCTACACGACCGGCACCGACGAGGATGCGCTCGAAGTGGGCATCCGGGTCGGCACGATCAACCAGCGCCAGCAGCTCAAGCCCAGGTCGCAGATCTGGTGTTCCTCGGCACTGCCGTGGATCGGTGACGTCAGGCAATTGCCGGGCCGCGATCGCGACGAGGCGCCCTATGCGTGAGGAACGCGCCAGGGTGGCTCACGTTTTGCCCGCTCACGCCACCGCCAGCAGACTTTTCCGCAGCGGCGCCCAGGCGTCACCGATCACCACGGAAGCGGGCGTTGCCGTCATCTGCGACGGCCGCGCCTTGGGGTTCGCAGCAAGATAGGTTTTGACAAGGTGATAGCCGATCGTGTGGCCGGCCCAGCGCGGAAGGGCGCGATCGTAGCCGTAGAACCAGCCCTCGTGATCATAGGTGTCCGACCAAAGCTCCCGTTCGGCGCGCTCCAGCACCTGCGGCCACTCGCCGGCGGCGATCGCATGTCCCCACAGGCGGCCATCGCCGCCGTTGATCTCGTCGTCAAAGGCATCCGCGAGACCTTCCGTGACCAGGGCTTCTCCCAGGCGGACGCCATAGCCGCAGGTCGCGTGGCGGAAGGAATGATGCAGTTCATGCGTCAGCGTCTTTAAAAGATCGCCGCCGGCAAGGCTGGCTTCGAAATTGTCGTTGTCGGGATCGAGCGTCAGCCAGATCAACCCGCGGCGATAGCAGGCTCCGGTAAGACCCAGTTCGGGTATCACCTCATCCGGCCGTCGTTCGACGACGATATCGATGGGTGCTGCAGCCTCTGCGACGGACATCCGGCCACCGACGCGCTCCGCCGTTTCGCGGACCACGCAAAGGATCTGTTCACGCCAGGGTGCGAGCGGTCCATCGGCTTCAAGGAAGTGAACGCGCAGGTCCAGCATGGCGAATCTCTCTCGTCGTCAACATCGTGGCGGCAAGTTACGCATGCGGCTCGTGATTGCAACGGTGGCTGGCCCTTGACCTTCAGAGTGCGTCCGCGACGTCACTTATGCGCCAGACACGGCAACAAGAGGCCAGACACGGCAACAAGAGGATGGTCGGCTGCAAGCCCACGATGTAGAAGTGTGACGGGAAACGCATCGGGCGCACGCATGGCAAAAGGTCAATTCAGGATCCTGCGCAGCGCGACCGTCGGCATAGACGCGGTCGAAGCTGAAACGCGCCATAGCTTTGCCCGCCATACGCACGATCAATTCGGCATCGGTCTCATCTACCAGGGCGCACAGAAATCACTGAGCGGCCGCGGCATGGTCGAGGCCACCGCCGGTGACATGATCAGCGTCAATCCCGGTGAGGTGCATGATGGCGCACCGATCGGGGACGCCGGCCGCGGCTGGCGCATGCTCTACCTCGATCCTTCCGTTGTCGCCGCTGCCGCCGAAGACATCAGCCAGGGGCGCTCGTCGGAAGGCGAGTTTACCGCCCCGGCATTCCGCGATGAAGATGCCGCTAGCCAATTCCGCGCCCTCTTCGCAGCGATCACCGCCCCCGTGGCTCCGGACGAAGCGATCCGCCGGGAAGAACTGTTCCTGCTGCTGTTCGGAAACCTGCTCGCCACAGGCAAGACGCAACGCCCGGAAAGCCCAGCGCCGGTCGCGTCGGCCAAGACCATGATCGACGACGACCCGACCGTCGCCATCACGCTTGCCGATCTCGCCGCCGAAGCCGGACTCAGCCGTTTCCAGCTCGTGCGCAATTTCGCAAAGGCAGTCGGCCTGACACCCCACGCCTACATCGTCCAGCGCCGCATCGAACTTGCCCGCCGCCTGATCGGCAAAAGCGTGCCGCTTGCAGAAGCCGCTTTCGCCGCAGGTTTTGCCGACCAGAGCCACATGACGCGGGTCTTCGTCAGCAAGTACGGGCTTTCGCCCGGTGCCTATGCCGAGGCCAGGAAGTAGCACCCGCAATTCCGTTCAAGACCCGAAGCCTTCTCCGGCGCATTGCTGCGCCAACTGCGCGTTCGCGTGCGCACTCCAATGGAGAACGGACATGTCGGGAAAGGTTCTCGGATATCTCTATCTGTCGCTGGCGATGATCCTGGTCGGAAGCACGGTCATCGCCAGCAAGATCATCGCCACCGGCCTGCCGCCGTTTTCGGCGACGGCACTGCGCTTCGCCGTCGCCTTTCCGCTCTTCCTCGTGCTGATGCGGCTGACGGGAGCGCGCTGGCCGAAACTCGAACGGCGCGACTGGCTCATCCTTGTTGCACAGGCCGGCGCCGGCAGCGTCGGCTACACGACCTTGCTGATCGCCGGCCTCGGCCTGACATCGGCAACCGATGCCGGCGTCGTCATCGGCACTCTGCCGATCGTGTCTGCCGCCATCGCCATCCTGCTTCTCGGCGAGCGCCCGGATCGCCGGATGCTGGGAGCGATCGCGCTTGCTGCCTTCGGTGTACTGGCGATCGTCGTCGCGCCCGGTAACGGTGCTGCCCACTCTCCGCTCGGCATTGCGCTGATCCTCGGCGCTGTCGTCTGCGAGGGACTGTTCATCCTGATCAACAAACGCGTGAAGACCGAGATCTCGCCGCTCGCGCTCTCGACGCTGATGACCGGCCTCGGCCTGGCGGTGGCACTGGTGCCCGCCCTCTTCGAGGCTCCCTTTGACATAGGGCCCGAAACGGATGCGATCACGGCCGTTCTCTATTACGCCCTCGTCCCAACGGTCGCCGGCTTCCTGCTCTGGTACGCAGGATCTGCGCGCGTGAGCGGAACCGAGGCTTCCGTCTTCACGGCGCTCGCGCCCGTTTCGGCCGTCGCCTTCGCCTTCCTGCTCCTCGGCGAGCCGGTCACACTCTCGCAGATGGCAGGGATCGGCTGCGTGCTGGCCGCTGTTCTTGGGCTGAGCCTGCCCCAGATACTCTCAAACAGGAAGCAGGCCAGTATCCTGCCGCCTTCGCCACGGAAGGCTTGAGCCATCATGATTGTCGAGGACCCCATGCACTTCCAACACGCAGACGAGATCTGGCGCGATTTTCCCGAGCTCAGCGCCGGAGCGCTGTTCGTCGACGCCATGCACGCCGATGTTTCGATTGCCGATGCGATCGCGTCGTTTCAGGCGCTCGCCAGCGACCGCCTTGGCGCAGGCACGGAAAGCGACCTGCCGGAAATCCAGGCCTGGCGGCGGACATTCGCGAAGATGGGGCTGAAGCCGACGCAGTATCGCTCGGCCTCCGAGGCGCTGCTCAGGCGCTTCCGCAAGGAGGGCAGCCTGCCGTCGATCCATCCCCTGATCGATCTCTGCAACGCCGCCTCGCTCGCCTTCGCCATCCCGATCGCCGTGTTCGACCTCGCGCGTGTCAGCGGACACCTTCATGTCCGCCGGGCGCATGGCCGCGAGACCTATCTGACGTTTTCGGGGGAGACGGAAAACCCGGAGCCTGGCGAGGTGATCTTCGCCGATGCAGAGGGCCAAGCTCACGCCCGGCGCTGGACCAACCGGCAGAGCGGACTGTCGGCGATAAGGCCGCAGACGGCGCGCGCACTGATCGTGACGGAGGCGCTGCACGACACGGCTCGGGAGGATATCGGGCGGCTGCTCGTGTCCCTGTCGCAAGCGATCGAACATGCCTGGGGCGCTCGCCAGGGCATGACAATGCTCGATCGCGCGTCGCCGCGTTTCGATTTTTCGGTTTAGGGATTTCGTCCGGATGCGGCGCTCGTGCGCCGGGAGGCCGGCCGGTGCTCTATTCACCGGCCGGTACGATCAGCTGATCAGGCCGCCTTGGCGACGTGATATTCCTTGATGGCGACCATCTTGATCGCCGGATAGCGCTCTGCCTCGTAGCGCAGCGAGAAGCTGTCCTGCGCGAGGAACACCGGATCGCCGTCGAGATCGCGGGCGATGTCGCCACGACGGGCCGTGACGAACTTGTCGAGTTCGGCCGGCTGATCGGACGAGATCCAGCGGCAGACGGAGAAGCGCGACATTTCGAAGGAGACCGGCAGGCCGTATTCGCCCTGCAGGCGTTCCTTCAAGACGTCGAGCTGCAGTGCGCCGACGACGCCGACGATCGCCGGCGAGCCGTCTTCGGGCGAAAACAGCTGCACGACGCCCTCTTCCGCCATCTGCTGCAGCGCTTCCTTCAGCTTCTTTGCCTTCATCGCATCCTCCAGCCGCACGCGGCGCAGGATTTCCGGCGAGAAGTTCGGCACGCCCTGGAACACCAAGGCTTCGCCCTCGGTCAGCGTGTCGCCGATCCTGAGCGTGCCGTGGTTCGGAATGCCGACGACATCACCGGCGTAAGCCGTGTCGGCAAGCTGGCGCTGCGAGGCGAAGAAGAACTGTGGGGCGCTAAGGCCCAGCTGCTTGCCCGTGCGCGACAGGCGCGCCTTCATGCCGCGCTCCAGCTTGCCCGAGCAGACACGGGCAAAGGCGATGCGGTCGCGATGGTTCGGATCCATGTTGGCCTGGATCTTGAAGACGAAGGCCGTCATCTTGTCGTCGGTCGCATGCACGGTGCGGATGTCGGCCACCTGGTCGCGCGGCGGCGGGGCGATGTCGCCGAGCGCGTTGATGAGGTCGCGCACACCGAAGTTGCGCAGCGCCGAACCGAAGAACACCGGCGTCAGGTGACCTTCGAGGAAGGCCTTCTTGTCGAAGGGCTTGCAGGCTTCGATCGCCAGCGACAGCTCGTCGGTGAAGGCCTCGCGCTCGTTTTCCGGCAGGCGGTGCGATGCCATTTCCGGGCCGTTGACCTTGGTCGGGATTTCCTGCGTGTCGGAACCGCGCACGGTGTTGTTGGCGAGATGATAGGAGCCGCAGAAGGTCTTCGAGCGGCCGATCGGCCAGGTGACCGGCGCGCAATCGAGCGCCAGCTTCTCCTCGACCTCGTCGAGGATCTCGAAAGGATCGCGGCTCTCGCGGTCCATCTTGTTGACGAAGGTGATGATCGGGATGTCGCGCATGCGGCAGACTTCGAAGAGCTTCAACGTGCGCGGCTCGATACCCTTGGCGGCGTCGATGACCATGACGGCCGCATCCACCGCCGTCAGCGTGCGGTAGGTGTCGTCGGCGAAGTCTTCGTGACCGGGGGTGTCGAGAATGTTGAAGACATTGCCGCCATACTCGAAGGTCATCACCGAGGTGACGACCGAGATGCCGCGCTCGCGCTCGATCTTCATCCAGTCCGAACGGGTCTGGATACGATCCTTCTTGGCCTTGACCTCACCGGCGAGCTGGATAGCGCCGCCGAACAGCAGCAACTTTTCGGTGAGGGTGGTCTTACCGGCGTCCGGGTGGGCAATGATCGCAAAGGTGCGGCGGCGGGAAACCGCCTCGGCGAGAGTTTCGGCCATGTCGTAAAATCCTGTGAGTTGCCGCGTCCTTTACAGGCTCGGGCCCGATTATGCAATTGACCGAGGGATGGGCCGCCCGGCTTATGGGGCCATGACCACATCGACCTCACAATCCCGCCCGACGCTCAACCTCGTTCGCCTGCCGCATGGCGAAGGCCTGGACCTGCCCGCCTACGAAACATCAGGTGCTGCCGGCATGGATCTGCGCGCCGCCGTCCCCGGCGATCGCCCACTGATGCTGATGCCGGGCAAGCGCGCACTGGTGCCGACCGGCTTCATCTTCGAGGTTCCGGCGGGCTATGAAGCCCAGATCCGCCCGCGCTCGGGCCTCGCCTTCAAGCACGGCATCACCTGCCTCAATACGCCCGGCACGATCGACAGCGACTACCGCGGCGAAGTGAAAGTGCTGCTCGTCAATCTCGGCGACGAGGATTTCATCGTCGAGCGTGACATGCGCATCGCCCAGATGGTGATCGCACCGGTGACGCAGGTCGCCGTTTGCGAGACAAACAATGCCAGCGAGACGGCGCGCGGCGCCGGCGGTTTCGGCTCGACCGGGGTCTGAGCCTCATCCTATCAAAGTAGCGGCGGCAGGCGGCGCTTGACCGGCGACGATTTGACGATCGAGGTGTTGGTCTGCGACTTCTCGGCGATGCGGTCGAGGATCGTGTCCAACTGTTCCATGTCGCGCACATAGAGCTTGGCGATGAAACAATCGTCGCCGGTGACCTTGTCGCATTCGACGATTTCGGGTGTCTCCTGGATCAGCCGCTCAACGATGTGCAGCATGCCCGGCATGGGACGCACACGGATCACCGCCTGCAAGGGATAGCCGAGCTTCATCGGGTTGAGCGCGATGGTGAAACCATCGAGGATGCCCCGCTCTTCCAGCTTGCGCAGCCGGTCGGCAGCACTCGGCGAGGACAGTCCAGCCTGCTCCGCCAGCTCCTTCAGCGACACCCGCGCATTGGCCGCCAGAATATCGAGGATTCGCCGGTCGATCTCGTCCAACATCGCGACACCATAAGCCGAAACGGCAATTGTAGCTTCGAAGATTAGGCATTATCGCACAAACACCTTTTTCAATCCATAGAAATCGCTGGGGCGACCGAGTACTCTCTGGCCATCAAACAGGGAGTGGTGACCATGAATTCGGAACTCAGGCGCGGCAGCGTCGAGATGACGGCGGCGATGCTGATCTCGGGCACGATCGGCTGGTTTGTGCTCAAATCGGGCCAGCCGGTGACGAGCGTGGTCTTCTGGCGCTGCGTTTTCGGTGCGATCACACTCGTCGCCATCGCCTGGTTTCTCGGCCTGCTCGAGCGTCGCCACTTCAGCGCCCGCATGCTGCTGCTGTCGATCGCCGGCGGCATCGCGATCGTCGCCAACTGGCTCATGCTCTTTGCCGCCTATTCCCATGCCTCGATCTCGATTTCGACCATGGTCTACAACGTCCAACCCTTCATGCTGCTCGGGCTCGGTGCGCTGTTCCTCGGCGAGAAGATCACGGCAACCAAGATCTTCTGGCTCTCCGTCTCGTTTGCCGGCATGCTGGCGATCGTCGCGGCCAAGCCGGGTGACGGTTTCGCGCCGGAGAGGTACCTGATCGGCATTGCGCTCTCGATCGGCGCTGCGTTCTTCTACGCGATCGCCGCGATTGCGACGAAGCTGCTCAAGGGCACGCCACCGCATCTGATTGCGCTGATCCAGGTGATCACCGGGACTTTGATGCTGGCGCCGATGGCGCTTGCCGCCCCCGCACCCACGGGGACAGCGCAATGGTCGATCCTCGTTACGCTCGGCGTCATCCATACCGGGCTGATGTACGTGCTGCTCTATGGTGCGATCCAGCGGTTGCCGACGCACATGACCGGGGCGCTCTCCTTCGTCTACCCGATCGCCGCCATCGTGGTCGACCGCATCGCCTTCGGCCATCAATTGCAGCCGATCCAGATCCTCGGCTCGATCGCGATCCTCTTTGCCGCCGCCGGCATGAATCTGGGATGGAAACTTCGCCTGCCCTCTTCTATCAAGCGGCAACGCGAAGGGAGAACCGCATGATCACCTGCTACCTGAAATACGTCATCGACCCCTATCAGGCGGCCGAGTTCGAGCACTATGCCAAGCTCTGGATCCCGCTCGTCAACCGTCTCGGCGGCACGCATCACGGCTATTTCATGCCGCATGAGGGGGCAAACAATATCGCGCTTGCGCTCTTCAGCTTTCCGAACCTTGCCGAGTACGAGGTCTATCGACAGAAAATGGCCGCAGATCCGGAGTGCCAGGAAGCCTTTGCCTATGCTGAAAAGACCCGCTGCATCCTGAGCTACGAGCGCAGCTTCATGCGTCCGGTCTTCGAATAGCGCCAAGGGCTGGCCGGGCGCGGATTAACGCCGCGCTTCGGCGGCCATGCTGAGGGCGAAGCCGAACAGCGCCGTGCCCATCGCCCAACGCTGCACCACCATGAACAGCGGCCGTCCGGCGAGGAACGCCGAAATGCCGCTCGCGGCGAGCGCAATCATCGCATTGACGGTAACGCTGGTGGCGATCTGGATCGAGCCGAAGACCATGGACTGCCCGAGCACGTTGCCAAGTTCCGGCCGGATGAACTGCGGCAGGAGCGAGAGATAGAGGATCGCCACCTTGGGATTGAGCAGGCTCGTCAGGAAGCCCATGACGAACAGCTTCTTTGGCCCATCCTTCGGCAGATTGCGCACCTGAAAGGGCGAGCGCCCGCCGGGCTTGATCGCCTGCCAGGCGAGATAGAGCAGATAGGCAGCCCCGGCGAAACGCAGTGCGTCATAGGCGAAGGGCACGGCAATCAAAAGCGCGGTGATGCCGAGTGCCGCCGAGACCATGTAGACGACGAAGCCGAGCGCCACGCCGCCAAGCGAAATCAACCCGGCGACCGGCCCCTGGCTGATCGAGCGCGAGATCAGGTAAATCATGTTCGGCCCCGGCGTCAGCACCATGCCGAGGGCCAAGAGCGCAAAGCCGATCATGTCTTTCAGTTCAGGCATGGAAACGTCCCCCGATCTTCTTCGGTCGCAAGCTCTCACCAGCCGACGCCACGGGGCAATCGCGGACTTGTCACCGGATCAATTTTGCCCAAGCGTGCAAGCCAATCTACGCCCTTGGCGCGAATTGTCGACTGCGGCACCCTTGATGGCTGCATTCCTCCTCAAAATCGACGAAGGTTCGAAGGAGGATGCGGCATCGATCGCCCATGTTCCCTTGTTTAGTCTTTTGCGATAAAAGCCTGTATCTCATCGGAAGGACCGTTCATGACGCTCGCGGCTCTTGTCGCCTATTGCGGCGCACTCTTCATCGCTGCGGCGATCCCGGGCCCCGGCGTGACCGCGCTCGTCGCACGGGCGCTCGGTTCCAGTTTTCGCGAGACGTTTTTCATGGGCCTCGGGATCGCACTTGGCGACATGGTCTATCTGACTGCCGTCATCCTCGGGCTGGCGCTGATCGCTGAGACCTTCACCACGGCCTTTCTGGTCCTGAAGTTTGCGGGCGTGCTCTATCTTGGCTATATCGCCTGGAAGCTCTGGAGCGCCGGCCTGCTGCCGGAGGACATCAAGGCCAAGCCGTCCACGAGTGCCGCCATGTCTTTCCTCTCCGGCCTGCTGATCACGCTCGGCAATCCGAAAACCATGCTGTTTTACGTGGCGCTGGTGCCGACGCTGATCGACATCCAGACGATCGGCGCTGGCGACTACGGCCTGCTTCTGACGGCAACCTTCCTGGTGCTTCTGACGGTGCTCGTGCCTTACATGCTGCTCGCGTCGCGGGCGCGCCTGCTCCTGAAGCAACCGAGAGCGTTGAAGGCGCTGAACCGGGTTGCTTCCAGCGTGCTCGCCGGCACGGCCGTCTACATCGCCGTTCGCGCGAACTGAAAAAACTTTTCCCGAACAATGACTTCGCCGGTGCTTTTTCCTCACGCCGATCGCAAGGCCGTGTTTGCCGTTCTGGAAGTGGGCGGGCATAATCCCTATTCTCGTAGACATAAAACGTCACGCCCAAGGGAGAAGCCCATGCCCGATACACGCAAGCCCGGCCGCGGCCGCGTCTATTCCTCGATCACCGAGACGATCGGCGACACCCCGATCGTCCGGCTCGACAAGCTTGCCAAGGAAAAGGGCGTGAAGGCGAACCTGCTCGCCAAGCTCGAATTCTTCAACCCGATCGCCTCGGTCAAGGACCGCATCGGCGTGGCGATGATCGAGAGCCTGGAGGCCCAGGGCAAGATCGCACCCGGCCGCACCACGCTCGTCGAGCCGACCTCGGGCAACACCGGCATCGCCCTTGCCTTCGTCGCCGCCGCCAAGGGCTACAAGCTGATCCTGACCATGCCGGAGACCATGTCGGTCGAGCGGCGCAAGATGCTGGCGCTGCTTGGCGCGGAGCTGGTGCTGACCGAAGGCGCCAAGGGCATGAAGGGCGCGATCGCCAAGGCGCAGGAGCTGGTCGAGACCCTGCCCGACGCCATCATCCCGCAGCAGTTCGAAAACCCGGCCAACCCGGAAATCCACCGCAAGACCACGGCCGAAGAGATCTGGAACGACACCGACGGCGCCGTCGACATCTTCGTGTCGGGTATCGGCACCGGCGGTACGATCACCGGCGCCGGCCAGGTGCTGAAGGCACGCAAGCCCTCGATCAAGGTGATCGCCGTCGAGCCCGAGGAATCCCCTGTTCTCTCCGGTGGCGCGCCCGGCCCGCACAAGATCCAGGGCATCGGCGCCGGCTTTGCGCCGGCCATCCTCGATACTTCCATCTACGACGAAATCGTCACCGTCAGCAGCGGTGAAGCAATCGAGGCCGCCCGCCTCGTCGCCCGGCTCGAAGGCGTACCTGTCGGCATTTCCGCCGGTGCGGCACTGACGGCGGCGATCGAGATCGGCCAGCGCGAGGAAAACGCCGGCAAGACCATCGTCGTCATCATCCCCTCCTTCGCCGAGCGTTACCTGTCGACAGCGCTGTTCGAAGGGCTGGGCAGCTAATCAGGCTGCAATCGCTACAATCGCAAAGGGCGCCCCCGGAGGCGCCCTTTTTGCTTCGAATCCGTCCTCAGGCATGCTCCCTTCGTGGGAGGGAACGAGCTTCTCGTGTGCGAGACAGAACCAAGGCCCAACCCGAAATCCGGCGCGCTTGGTTTCCGGCGGCGCCGCGTCGCGCAAAAATCATCGGTCCCCTTCATCGCGACACCGGCTTTCAGCAACATCTCGCAAGACAGGCCGCATGGATTGAGCGCGGTTGCGCCGGCGTTTTCTAGGCCGCCGCCTGCAGTCGTTCCCCTGCAATACGATAGGAAATCGCTTCGGCGAGATGGATGCGGCCGACCGTCGGCGTACCATCGAGATCGGCAAGCGTTCGCGCGACCTTTAGTACCCGATGATAGCCGCGGGCGGAGAATTTCATCTTCTCCGCGGCGTCCCTCAAGAGCTGCAGGCCCGACGCATCGGGCGCTGCGATCTTCTCGATCAGCGAGGTCGAGGCGCGGGCATTGCTGGTCAGGTCCGGATGGCCAAGGGCAGCGAAACGGTCGATCTGCAGCGCACGGGCACGGGCGACCCGACGGGCCACCACCTCGCTGCTTTCGGCGGCGGCCGGCTTCAACAGATCGGCGGCGCTGACGGCCGGCACATCGATGCGGATATCGATGCGGTCCATCAGCGGGCCGGAAATACGCGCCTGATAATCGGTCATGCAGCGCGGTCCGCGGGCGCAAGCGCGGCCGGGCTCGCCCGCCATGCCGCAGCGGCAGGGATTCATGGCGGCAACGAGCTGGATCGCCGCCGGGTAGCTGACGCGATGGTTGGCGCGGGCGATGATGCACTCGGCCGTTTCCAGCGGCTGGCGCAGCGCATCGAGCACCTGTGGCGTGAACTCCGGAAACTCGTCAAGAAACAGAACGCCGTTATGGGCGAGAGATGCCTCTCCGGGTTTGGCGCGCAAGCCGCCGCCGACCATAGCGGCCATGGTCGCGGAATGATGGGGCGTACGGAACGGACGCCGGTCCGACAGCTTGCCGCCCGGAAGCTGGCCTGCGATCGAATGGATCATCGAGACTTCGAGAAGCTCGGCCGGATTGAGCGGCGGCAGGATCGAGGGCAGCCGCGCAGCCAGCATCGACTTGCCCGAGCCCGGCGGCCCCACCATCAACAGGTTATGGTTGCCGGCGGCCGCGACTTCGAGCGCCCGCTTGGCGCTTTCCTGGCCCTTGATGTCGCCGAGGTCGGGCAGGTTGGCAGCACCGGAGCGGATCGCGGCCTCGGGCCGGGAGAGCACCTGCGTGCCGCGAAAATGGTTGGCGATCGCGATCAGGCTGCGGGGGGCCAGAATGTCGATCTCGGCGCCGGCCCAGGCAGCCTCGGAGCCGCTTTCGGCCGGGCAGATCAACCCTTTGCCGAGCCCATTGGCACCGATCGCCGCCGGCAATGCACCGGCAACGGCGGCAATGGTGCCGTCGAGGTTGAGTTCGCCGATGACCACATAGGGTGCGAGCGCATCGCCGGGGATGGCGCCGAGCGCTGCCATCAGGCCAAGTGCAATCGCCAGATCGAAATGGCTGCCTTCCTTGGGCAGATCGGCAGGCGCCAGGTTGACGGTGACGCGCTTGGCCGGCAGCGCCAGGCCCGAAGCATGAAGGGCGGCCTGCACCCGCTCACGGCTTTCGGCCACCGCCTTGTCCGGCAGGCCGACGATCTGCATGCCTACCTTGCCGGGCGCGACCATCACCTGAACGTCGACCGGCAGACCCTCGATGCCCTGAAATGCCACCGTGCTGACGCGCGCGACCATGAGTGCTCCCTCGCCCGAGCAGCCGACACGCGCGGCCGCCGCAACCGCCCTGGGTTGCAGGATGGAGCCTTGCACGGTTCACGCACAAAAACAAGAACAATTACAGAACATCCAAAGGATCAATGTCTGCACGATAGCATGGTGCATGCCGCGTTACCTGAACGCCGCCCTAGTCAGCCACATCCACCACGATCTTGCCGCGCGCGCTGCGGTCCTCAATGGCCGCATGCGCGGCCGCCACTTCATCCAGGGAAAATGCCCTTTGATCAACGATCGGCGCGAGCTTGCCCTCCTCCACCAGGCGGGACGCGTCAGCCAGGATAGTGCCGTGATGCTCGCGGCCGATGCCGGTCAGCAGCGGCAGCAACGTGAAGACACCGGAGTAAGTGCCGTTTCGAAACGACAGGGGTGCCAGCGCGTGGTCGCCCCAACCGAGGCAACTGACGACATGGCCAAAGCGTCGGATCGCCGCGAAAGACGCATCGAGGATGGCGCTACCGCCGGTGTCGTAGACGATGTCGAAGCCCAAGCCGGCGGTATGCGCGGCGACGTAGGCCTCGACCGGCTCCGCGCGGTAGTCGATCGCGGTCGCCCCGAGCACTTCGATCGTCTCCCGCTGTCCGGCGCTGCCGGTCGCGTAGACTTGAGCCCCGAAGGCGCGAGCGACTTGGATCGCGATGTGGCCGACGCCTCCGGCGCCGCCCTGGATCAGCACCTTCTGCCCGGCGCGAACGCCTGCTCGATCGACGAGCCCCTCCCAGGCCGTGATGAGGACGAGCGGCAGAGCGGCCGCATCGCGGAAGCTCAGATGACCCGGCTTGCGGGCAAGCAACCGTGCGTCGACCGCAGCGTATTCGGCAAGCGATCCCTGGATG
Source organism: Ensifer sp. (assembly GCF_035999135.1). Taxonomy (GTDB): domain Bacteria; phylum Pseudomonadota; class Alphaproteobacteria; order Rhizobiales; family Rhizobiaceae; genus Ensifer. The sequence goes on along the minus strand of NZ_DASYGZ010000236.1, from coordinate 22,291 downwards.
CCGCCGACGCCGCCGGTCATGCCATAGACCTCGTCGCCAGGGCGGAAAGCCGTCACATCCGAGCCGACCGCCTCGACGACGCCAGCAAGGTCGATCCCCAAAATGGCCGGCAGGGGATGCCGGGCGTGCGCGGCAGCGCCGGCGCGGATCTTGATGTCCAGCGGGTTGACCCCACTGGCGCGGATCCGCACCAGAACCTCGCCGGGGCCCGGCTCCGGCCTGGCGATCTCAGCCAGCCTGAATCGTCCGCCATGGGCATCGAGCAAGGCTGCCCGCATCGTGGTTTGCGTCCTGGACATTTTTCCATCTCCGTCGTGCTGTTGACGCAGCGAGGATGGGCGCAGATGCTTCCGTTTGAAACTTACGGCTTTGACTGATTATCATTCAAAAATGCATGGATCGAAGGATGGACTGGAGCGACGTCAAGATCTTCCTGGCAATCGCGCGGAACGGCACGCTCGGTGCCGCCGCCCGCGCCCTCGGGCAAAGTCAGCCAACGATGGGCCGGCGCCTGAAGGCGCTGGAAGGGGCGGTCGGCCACGCACTGTTCCAGCGAACGAGCGAGGGCTTCGTCCTCACCGATGAAGGTTCGGCAGTGCTCTCGCATGCCGAGCGGATGGAAGAAGAGGCTCTTTCGTTCGAGCGTGAGCTCGATGGAAAGGCCAAGCAGCTTGAAGGCACGGTGCGGATCGCCAGCTCGGAGTGGTTCGGCACCTATGTGCTGACGCCGATCCTGGCGAAGTTCGTTGCCGATCACCCGCGGCTCACGATCGAGCTTCTGACCGATGCCCGCATTTTCAGCCTCGCCCGGCGCGAAGCGGACCTGGCGTTCCGGATCGCCCCGTTCAAGGAGAGCGGCGTGATCCAGCGCAAGCTCAGTCGGCTCGACTACGGGCTTTTTGGGACTTCCAGTACGGCCGATCCAAGGGCGACGGCGGGTTCCGACGTCAGGCTGGTGACGATGGACCATGCGTTCGAGACATTGCCGGACGCCGTCTGGCTTCGCGAAACCTTTCCGCAGGCGAGCATCGGCTTTCGCAGCAACAATCGCGAGGTGCAGGCAAAGGCGGTTCTTGCCGGCGCCGGCATCGCCGTATTGCCCAACCTTCTGGCCGAGCAGATCGCCGGTCTGGTTCGCATCGACATTGATCCCGCACCACCGGCGCGGGATGTCTGGGCGGGCTATCACGGTGACCTCAAGCGACTACGCCGACTGCGCGTCGTGCTCGACGCGGTCATCAACGGCTTTTGAGCAAACCGCTCAGGTGGCCGTCAAGCGAACGGTTGGCCGCGGGCCGCAGCCACGCCATTCCCGGCGTATCGATCAGGCGCGCTTGCGCTCGATCGCGTCCCAGAGCAAGCTTGCGACGTCAGCGCCACCGAACTTCTTGACTTCGCGGATGCCGGTCGGCGAGGTCACGTTGATCTCGGTCATGTAGTCGCCGATGACGTCGATGCCGACGAACAGGAAGCCGCGTGCCTTCAAGGCCGGGGCAATGCGGGCGCAGATTTCCTTTTCGCGCGCCGTCAGCTCCGTCGGCTCGGGGCGGCCGCCGGCGTGCATGTTGGAGCGCGCGTCGTGCTCGGCCGGAACGCGGTTGATCGCGCCGACCGGCTCGCCGTCGACGAGCAGAATGCGCTTGTCGCCCTTGCGCACCGCCGGCAGGTACTCCTGGGCGATGAAGGGCTCGCGGAACATCTGGCCGAACATTTCAAGCAGCGACGACATGTTGCGATCATCACGGGTCGAGTGGAAAACGCCGGCGCCGCCGTTGCCGTAGAGCGGCTTCAGGATGATGTCGCCCATTTCCTGGCGGAAGCGCGCGATCTCTTCGGGATCGCGGGTGATCAGCGTCTTCGGCATCAGGTCGGCAAATTCGGTGACGAAGATCTTTTCCGGCGAATTGCGTACCCAGGCTGGGTCGTTGACAACAAGCGTCTTCGGATGCAGGCGCTCCAGCAGATGCGTCGAGGTGATATAGGCCATGTCGAAGGGCGGATCCTGGCGAAGCAGGATCACGTCCATGCTCGAAAGGTCGACGCGCTCCGGCTCACCGAGCGTGTAGTGGTCGCCCTTGACGTCGCGCAGCGTCATCTGCTGTGCACTCGCATAGACCTTGCCGTCGCGCAGCGACAGTTTTTCCGGCGTGTAGTGGAAGAGCCGGTAGCCGCGCGCCTGTGCCTCGAGGCTCATGGCAAAGGTGGAGTCCCCTGCAATGTTGATGCCCGACACATGGTCCATCTGGACCCCGACATTGACGATTTTCGCCATCTTCCGTCCCCTCTGCATCGCGGCCATGCGCGATCGATTTCAAAGCGCCGGAACGGAAGAGGACAGGAAAACCGCGCCCGCTCCCGTACCGGAAAAGCCCTCGACATGTAGAATGCGGACGGGCCTTAGGCAAGGAGACGCGCGCCTATTCGAAGCCTTCGACGACGCAGGTGATGAGATCGTGATCCGAGAGCGGGCGGCCGGTTTCATCGAGCGACGAAATGATCCTGGTTTCACCGATCTTCAGCCCGCGCGCGAGGAACCAGTCAAGCTTCATCGCCCGCTCCGGCCAGCGGGTGATCAGGCTCGGGCGCGTGGTCATCACGTCGAGCGGCCCACCGTGGCGGGCAAAGCCGCGTGCCGCACTCATGGCAAAGAGCCCTTCGGCCTCGAAATCGCCGCCGGCATGATTGCCGGTGTTGAGATCGCCGCCGATCAGCACCGGCATTCCTGGGAAGGCCTCGTCGAGCGCATCGATCAATTCCTTGACCTGGCGCTCGCGGTAGGCGGCGGTCGTTGCACTTTCGAGATGGGTGGAAACTGCGACGAAGGGACCGGCCTCCGTGTCGATCACGACGCCGATGGCAAAACGTTCGCCGAGGCGCGGCTGTTCGCCATCGGCAAACCAGAGCCGCTCGCCCCAGAGGCGCACCATGAAGGGTCGCCCGAGCGGCACCGAGGCCATCAGCGCATTGCCGTGAAAACCCTTGGCGTTGAAGTCGTCCTCGCAGAATTCGCGCTCGGTGTCGGAGCCGAGGCCGAGCTCGATGAACTCGATGCCATAGGCGTATTGCATCCCGAGCGTGTCAGCGACGTCGGCTGTCGGATGACGCTGGCTGGTGCGGGCCATGCCGTTGTCCATTTCCGAAAGCAGCACGACCGGCGCCTTCGTCGCGGCGAGGTGGGCAGCACTTTCAGCCGCAAACAGGCAGCGCTCCAGGTTCCAGGCAGCGACGGTGAAAGGAAACGTGAGCGGCATGGCCGACGACGGCGCACCGCCGACCTCGATGCTGTTCATCTCGGGGCGAGCGGCCATGGCTGCGTCATGGGCTGCGATGGTGCGGACGATGTCGGCAAAGCCGGCACGGATTTCGAGCGACGGGACAGCAAGCTGTTCGACGGTTTCGAAGATCACGATGCCGTCTCCATATGCGACGCTGCAACCGGAGCTTCGCTCGCAAAGGACGTGCCGCGCTCGAGCCGCTTGCCGGTGTCCGGCGCGAAGAAGTGCAGGCGGTCGACCGCGATCGTCACGGCGAGATCGCCGGACAGCGGCATTTCCGGCGAGAGCGCGATGGTCAGCGCCTGGCCTTCGATGCTGCCGTGCACCAACCGCTGGGCGCCCAGTTCCTCGACATAGTCGACCTGGAACAGCATGGCGTCCTCGCCGACACCGGCGAGCTTCAGATCCTCGGCGCGAAGTCCCACGGTGACCGGGCCTTCGGCGGGGGCGCGGTTGCCGAGTGCGATCCTGTAGAGCCCAATCTGCAGGCTGCTGCCATCGATCTCCGCCTTGATCAGGTTCATCGCCGGCGAGCCGATGAAGCTCGCAACGAAGGTCGAGGCCGGGCGGTGATAGACATCGAGCGGACGGCCGATCTGCTCGATGCGGCCGCCGTTCAGCACCACCAGCCGGTCAGCGAGCGTCATCGCTTCGAGCTGGTCGTGGGTGACATAGAGCGAGGTCGTGCCGAGTCGCTTCTGCAGCCGCTTGATCTCGCCGCGCATCGACACGCGCAGCTTGGCGTCGAGGTTGGAAAGCGGCTCGTCGAAGAGAAAGGCCGCCGGTTTGCGCACGATGGCGCGGCCCATGGCGACGCGCTGGCGCTGGCCGCCCGAAAGCGCGCGCGGCTTGCGCTGGAGATAGGGCTCGATCTCCAGCATGCGGGCGGCTTCGGCCACACGGGCGTCGATCTCCGCCTTCGGCGTCTTTCGGTTCTTCAGGCCGTAGGCGAGGTTGTCGTAGACGGTCATGTGCGGATAGAGCGCGTAGTTCTGGAAGACCATGGCGATGTCGCGCTCGGCCGGATCGACCTCGTTGATGACGCGCGAACCGATCGTCACCGTGCCCTTCGAGATGCCCTCGAGGCCCGCAACCATGCGCAGGAGCGTGGACTTGCCGCAGCCGGATGGGCCGACGAGCACGATGAACTCGCCGTCCTCGATATCGATCGACACGGATTTCACCGCCTCGACATTGCCGTGATAGATCTTCGAGACCTCGGCGATGGTAATGGCCGCCATGGCTGCCTCCGTAATTTGGTGTCGTTTCAGGAGCAAGCGGAACGTTTGTCCCGCCGCTGCTCCGCTTACTTGTCGCTTTCGGTCAGGCCCTTGATGAACCAGCGCTGGAAGATCACCACGATCATCACAGGCGGCAGCATGGCGAGGATCGCCAGTGCAAAGGCCTCGTTGTAATCGGGGATGTTGGAGCCGACCCAGACGAGCAGGATCTGCTTGATGCCGCGCACCAGGGTGAAGAAGCCTTCGTCGGTCGTCATCAGCGTCGGCCAGAGATACTGGTTCCAGCCATAGACGAACATGATGATGAAGATCGCCGCCATCATCGTGCGCGACAAGGGCACCAGCACGTCGATGAAGAACTTGAACGGCCCGGCGCCATCGATGCGTGCCGCCTCGAGCAATTCATCCGGCACCGACTTGAAGAACTGCCGGAAATAGAAGGTGCCGGTGGCAGACGCCAAGAGCGGCACGATCAGGCCGGTGTAGGTGTTCGTCAGCTTCAGCGTGTTCATCACCTCGTAGGAGGGAAGGATGCGCACTTCGAGCGGCAGAAGCAGCGTGGTGAAGATCACCCAGAAGAAGAAGGTCGCCAGCGGAAAGCGGAAATAGACCAGCGCATAGGCGGCCAGCATCGACAAGACGATCTTGCCGACGGCAAAGCCTAAGCCCAGGATCATCGAGTTCAGCATCATGTTGAACCCGGTGATCTTGCCGGTGAAGCCGCCCTCGCGCGTCAGCACCGTCTGGTAGGTCTCGACGAAATGGCCGCCCCAGCTGAGGCTGAGGCCGTTGCGGTGAATGTCGGCAGCCTCGTGGGTCGAGGTCATGAAGGCGACGACAACCGGCGCCACCATGATGAAGACGCCGAACATGAGGATGACGTGGTCGAAAATCTTGGTGCGATACATCGGCCCCACCTCAGTTGTAGTGCACGCGCCGCTCGATGAAGCGGAACTGGAAGATGGTGAGCACGAAGACGATCAGCATCAGGATCACCGACTGGGCCGAAGAGCCGCCGAGATCGTTGCCGCGGAAACCGTCCATATAGACCTTGTAGACAAGGGTGATCGGATTGTTCGCCGCCTTGTCCTTCACCATCACGTCGATGACGCCGAAGGTGTCGAACAGCGCGTAGGTGACGTTGATGATCAGAAGGAAGAAGGCGGTCGGCGCCAGCAGCGGCAGGATCACCGTCCAGAAGCGGCGGAAACCGGAGCGGCAATCGATCGCCGCAGCTTCCCGCACCGAAACCGGAATGCCCTGGAGGCCCGATAGGAAGAAGATGAAATTGTAGGGGATCTGTTTCCAGACCGAGACGACCACCATAGAAAAGGCGGTGTCGAAATAATTCAGGCCCACCTTGATGTCCCAGCCGAACCAGCGCGCAAGCTCGACGATCGGGCCGATATGCTGGTCGAAGAACATCATGCCGATGAGGCCCGCGACCGGCGGGGCGATGGCGTAGACCCAGATCAGCAGCGTCTTGTAGGCCGCGTTGCCGCGGATGACACCGTCGGCCTTGACGGCGAGCAAAAGCCCGATCGACAGCGCAAAGAAGGTGACGAGTGCCGTGAAGACCGCGGTGAAGCGGGCAATGCCGAGATATTCGCCTGACTTCAAGACGTCGGTGTAGTTGGTCATGCCGACGAAGGTCGAGCCGAAGCCGAAGGGGTCTTCCAGATAGAAGGACGACTGGATCGCCTGGACCGACGGCCAGTAGAAAAAGATGAAAATGATCGCGAGCTGCGGCGCGAGAAAGAGGTAGGGCAGGAACGGCGAGGAGAACTGCACGCGCTTTTGAGCGCTTTCCTCTCCGCTGTTCGACTGGCCACCGAAAAGCCGGAAGACGCCGAAGTGGCGCCCCCCGGTCTTTTGTGCGGTCCCTCCCCGCGGTGCGGGGAGGAGATCTGTCGCGGTCGACATCGAGATCAGCCGGCCGTCTTGGCGAAACGGGCGAGCAGCTCGTTGCCTTCCTTCTCGATCGTGTCGAACGCGTCCTTGACGGTCGTCTCGCCCGAGAAGATGCGGCCGTATTCGCGTTCCATGATTTCGCGGATCTGCGGGTAGAAGCCGAGGCGGTAGCCCTTCGACCATTCGCCGGCCGGCAGCATCAGCTGCTTGATGCCGACTTCGGCAACTGGCTTTTCCTTGTAGTAGCCGTCCTTCTGGGCAAGCTCGTAGGCTGCCTTGGTGATGGCCACGTAGCCAGTGGCCTTGTGGTAGAAGTACTGGATCTCAGGCGAGGTCAGGAACTGGAAGAAGTCGGCAACGCACTTGTTTTCTTCATCCGACTTGCCGGACATGGCAAAGAGAGCCGCGCCGCCGATGAAGGAGTTGGTGCCCGCACCCTTGATCGAGCCCCAATAGGGCAGGAAGGTTGCCGAGAATGGCATCTGGGCAGTCTTCTGCAGGCCGCCGAACGAACCCGACGAACCGATCCAGAAGGCAGCCTTGCCTTCTTCGAAGACCTTCTGGTTGTCGTTCCAGCCGGCACCGTAAAAGGCGAAATAGCCTTCGTCCTTCCAGGCCTTGAGCTTGTCGAACATCATGACGAGGTTCGGGTCGGTGACCTTGAGCTCGGTGTCGACGACCGCGTCATAGCCGTTGTTGTTGGTGGCGAACTGGATGTTGTTGCGCGAGAAGAAATTCTCGGTGAACTGCCAGGTCAGTTGCGACTGGACGAGCGGGATATAGCCGGCTTCCTTCAGCTTCGGGGCAGCGGCCTCGAACTCTTCCCAGGTCTTCGGCGCTTCGACGCCGGCCTTCTTCAGCGCTTCGTCGTTGATGTACATGATCGGCGCCGAGGAGTTGAACGGCATGCCGACGAACTTGCCCTGGCTGTCGGCGTAGAAGTAGCGCACGCCGTCGATGAAGGCGTTGCGGTCGAAGTTGTGGCCGGCCTTGATGATCAGGTCTTCGGCCGGGATGACCGCGCCCTTGGCGTTGATGATGGTGGCGGCACCGGCGTCGAAGACCTGCAGGATGTTCGGCTGTTCACCCGAGCGGAAAGCGGCGATGCCGGAAGCCAGCGCTTCCTCATAGGTGCCCTTGGACACCGGGGTCAGCGCGCAGGCGCTCTGGGCTTCGTTGAACTTCTTGGAAACTTCATTGATGACTTCGCCGTTGCGGCCGGCCATGCCGTGCCACCAGGTAATGTTGGTTGCGGCAAACGACGAGGTCGCGGAAAAAGCAAAGGTAAGGGCTGCGAGCGAAAACTTCTTGAACATGACTGATCCTCTCCACCGGGTTGCGGATGGCAGTGGACTAGTGACCTTCAATGACAGGCCCTTAACGCTTTTGTGTCGGAACGATTACAAATTCGCTAATATGTTCCAACGGGGCACCCAACTGGAACGCCGCAATCATTTTGTGCATTTCAGAAGGCATCCGGCAGATGCCGCGGCCAGCCCCAGGGCGTCACGGTGACGATGTCGTAGCGCACGGAAAGCCTGCTGAAATCCGGCTGCCTGGCCAGCCAGAGGTCGCTGGCGGCGCGAATGCGTCTTTGCGCGGTGGCGGTCACCGCGAACACGCCATCCTCGGCCGAGCGGCGCGCCTTGACCTCGACGCAAACAATGAGATCGCCGCGACGGGCGATGATGTCGATCTCGCCCAGTTTGGTGCGATGACGCATGGCGACGATGCGATAGCCCTTGAGCAACAGGCAGAGTGCGGCGCGGTACTCCGCGAGTTGTCCCCGCCTTACCGCCTTCAGCCGCCGCTTGTCGCCACCATCACTCGCCATGGCGCTCCTTCAGCTGCAGCAGCCGGTCATAGAGTTCTTTGCGCGGCAGGCCGGTCTGGCGTGCGGCCTCCGTTGCCGCCTTGCCGGCCGGCATATCGGCAACAAGACGGGAAAGCAGCGCGTCGACGTCGGCTGCTTCCGGCTCGGGTGCGGCATCCGGCGGACCGATGACAAGCACGATCTCTCCCTTGACCGCGCCCGCCTGCGCATAATGGGCGGCAAGCTCGCCGAGTGTGCCGCGGCGGAACTCCTCGAAGGTCTTGGTCAGTTCACGGCAGACGGCGGCACGCCTGCCCTCGCCCAGCACCTCGGCCGCCGCCGCGACCGTGGCCGCGATCCGGTGCGGCGATTCGAAGAACATGATGGTCGCCGGCACGCGTTCGAACTCTCTCAGACGATCGCGCTTGGCCTTGTCCTTGGTCGGCAGAAAACCGGCAAAGAGAAAGGCGTCGTTCGGCAGGCCGGAGCCGACAAGCGCTGCGAGCGGCGCCGAAGCACCCGGGATCGGGACGACGCGATGACCGGCCTCGATTGCAAGCTGCGCCAGGCGATAGCCGGGGTCGGAGACCAGCGGCGTTCCGGCGTCGGAGACCAGCGCCACCGAGCGCCCTTCGGCAAGCGCTGCCAAAAGGCGCGGCCCTGCCTCGTCGGCATTGTGCTCATGATAGGCGTAGGGACGGTTGGTGATGCCATAGCGGTCGAGCAGGACACGAGTCACCCGCGTGTCCTCGCAGGCAAGCACGTCGGCGCCGGCGAGCGTCTCCAGCGCCCGAAGCGTGATGTCGCCCAGATTGCCGATCGGGGTTGCCACCAGATAGAGCGCCGCATCGAGCGGGCGGGCGGGCACGCTTGCATTGTTGAGACGGAAGCTGCGCTGCTTCTGTCCGTCTGATGGTTCGGTTGTTTTCTGCTTTTCCACCTGTAACGCCCTGATCACACTCACCGATAAGCCGGTTCGGTCTTTATGAGTGAGCCTTCATGACAGGGCAAGGGTCGCGCCGCGCGCCGATGCGCCGCTTCTGGGGACAGAACACCTCAAACCCCTTGCTTTCCGGGCGCGGTTTCTGCCATTTTGCCGGTCCATATCTTTCCGGTCCGTCGGCCGGGACACTCGCAGTTGACGCTCGGGCGGGCGCCTCGTCCGCCGGGCAACGGTTGAAAGCGGTAGCATCCCATGCGCATTACTCTCGAGCGGTCCAACCTCCTGAAATCGCTGAACCACGTTCACCGCGTGGTCGAGCGGCGAAACACCATCCCGATCCTCTCGAACGTGCTCCTGCGCTGCGATGGCGCAAGCCTCGAGATGAAGGCGACCGACCTTGACCTCGAAATCACCGAGGCGACGCCGGCGCAGGTGGAACAGGCGGGTGCGACCACCGTGCCGGCGCACCTGCTCTACGACATCGTGCGCAAGCTGCCCGACGGTTCGGAAGTGCTGCTCGCCACCAATGCCGAGGGCACGGCGATGACCGTCCAATCCGGACGTTCGAAATTCTCGCTGCAGTGCCTGCCGCAATCCGACTTCCCGGATCTCACCGCCGGCAGCTTCTCGCACTCCTTCCGCCTCAAGGCGACCGACCTCAAGATGCTGATCGATCGCACCCAGTTTGCGATCTCCACCGAGGAAACCCGCTATTATCTCAACGGCATCTTCATCCACACGGTGGAAAGCAAGGGCGAACTGAAGCTGCGCGCGGTGGCCACCGACGGGCACCGTCTCGCCCGCGCCGACGTGGAGGCGCCGTCAGGCTCCGAGGGCATGCCGGGCATCATCATCCCGCGCAAGACTGTCAGCGAGTTGCAGAAGCTGCTCGACAATCCGGATCTCGTCGTCTCGGTCGAGGTTTCGGACGCCAAGATCCGCCTGACGATGGGCTCGATCGTCATGACTTCCAAGTTGATCGACGGCACCTTCCCCGACTACCAGCGCGTTATCCCGGCCAACAACGACAAGGAACTGCGCGTCGATTGCCAGTCCTTCGCCCAGGCGGTCGACCGCGTGTCGACGATTTCGTCGGAGCGCGGTCGCGCCGTCAAGCTGGCGCTGAGCGAAGGCCAGATGACGCTGACGGTCAACAATCCGGATTCCGGCAGCGCGACCGAAGAACTGCCCGTCGGCTACGACCACGATCCGCTCGAAATCGGCTTCAATGCCAAATACCTGCTCGACATCACCTCGCAGCTGACCGGCACCGACGCGATCTTCATGCTGGCCGACCCGGGCTCGCCGACGCTCGTGCGCGACCTGGCGGCTGAAGACGCACTTTACGTGCTGATGCCGATGCGCGTTTGACGGGCCTGACGCGGCGCGAAATGCGAACCCGTCACGCCCACGCGTGGCGGGTTTTTTGTTGTCGCTTTCGTTTGGAGCCTGTTGATAAGAGAACGCTTTCAGGCGCAGACAGACTTGTTTTTGCCGCAGATGGGGACACATTATTACAACCGTCGCCCCGTCCAGCCCGAATCACCGGGATGAGATGCAGCGGGCGGCCCGTGCGAGGAGAGGACAACGGTTTTGAGGGGTTCAATGAATTTGCGCGTAAAGGTGAAGGAACGGCTCGGGCGGAAGTTCGATGAGGAAATCCGCTTCTTCAAGGGGTGGATGAGCAATGCCAAGGCTGTCGGCGCGATCCTGCCGACCTCCTCCATCACCGCGCGCCGGATGGCGAGCGTCATCAACCCCGCGTCCGGCCTGCCGGTCCTTGAGCTTGGTCCCGGCACCGGCGTCATCACCAAGGCAATTCTGGAACGCGGCCTTGAGCCGTCCAGCCTGGTCTCGATCGAATATTCGACGGATTTCTTCAATCAGCTCAGGTCCAACTTCAACGGCGTCAACTTCATCAACGGCGACGCCTTCGATCTGGAGCACACGCTCGGGGCGCTGAAGGATCAGACCTTCGACAGCGTTGTTTCGGCCGTGCCGCTGCTCAATTTCCCGATGCATCGACGTGTCGAATTGATCGACGACCTGCTGTCGCGCATTCCGGTCGGGCGCCCCGTGGTGCAGATTTCCTATGGGCCGCTGTCGCCGGTTGTCGCCATGCCGGACCGCTACAGCATCCAGCATCTCGATTTCGTCGTGCGCAACATCCCGCCGGCGCAGCTCTGGGTCTACCGGCGAGCGCACTGACCACATGTTCGCCGTCTATGTCACCCATCCGCAGGTCCGGATTGATCCGGACGTGCCGGTTCCCCGATGGGGACTTTCAGATATCGGCCGTGAGCGTGCAGCCGCGGCCGCGGCTCTGCCCTGGGCGCGCGCACTCGGACGGATCGTTTCGAGCGACGAAACCAAGGCGATCGAAACCGCCGGTCTGCTGGCGGACGCCGCCGGCGTCGGCGTGGACGTCCACCACGACATGGGCGAGAACGATCGCTCCGCCACAGGCTTCCTGCCGCCGCCCGAGTTCGAGAAGGCGGCCGACTGGTTCTTTGCCAACCCCACGGAGGGCTTCAAGGGCTGGGAGCGCGCGGTCGACGCGCAGGCACGGATCTCGGACGCGGTTATGCGGGTCCTGGATGACCACGATCCGAAGGTCCCGATCGCCTTCGTCGGCCATGGCGGCGTCGGGACCCTCTTGAAGTGCCGGCTGCTTGGGGTGCCGATCTCGCGCGCCGCCGACCAGAAGGGCGGCGGTGGCGGCAATGTCTTTGCTTTCCGCCTTGCGGATCGGACGGTTGCATGCGACTGGACCCCGATGGAACACTGGCAGGGGATCTCGACATGACCGAAAACGCGCGCGACAGACTGATCGTGGGCCTCGACCTTCCGACGATCGGCGATGCGGAAAAGATCGTATCGACGCTCGGAAACGACGTCTCCTTCTACAAGATCGGCTATCAGCTGGTGTTTGCCGGCGGCCTTGAATTCGCGCGCGACCTTGCCGCAAGCGGCAAGAACGTCTTCCTCGACATGAAGCTGCTCGATATCGACAACACCGTCGCCAAGGGCGTCGAGAACATCGTCAAGATGGGCATGTCGATGCTGACCCTGCATGCCTACCCGAAGGCCATGAGGGCTGCCGTCGAGGCCGCTAGGGGCTCCGATCTCTGCCTGCTCGGCGTCACGGTGCTGACCTCGATGGACGAGCAGGACGTGATCGATGCCGGCTACGAATACGATCCGCACACGCTGGTGCTGCGCCGGGCCGAACAGGCGCGCGCCGCCGGCATGGGCGGCATCGTCTGCTCGGCCGAGGAATCGGCCGCGGTCCGCAAGATCATCGGCCCCGACATGGCGCTGGTGACGCCCGGCATCCGCCCTGCCGGCGCCGACAAGGGTGACCAGAAGCGGGTGATGACGCCGTCCGAGGCGCTGAAGGCCGGTTCGAGCCATCTCGTCGTCGCGCGCCCAATCGTCGCAGCCGCCGATCCGCTCACCGCCGCCCGCGCCATTCTTGCGGAAATGAACGGCGCCTTGACGCCCTGAATCAGTCGGCCACGCCACTCCCGTGCGATCGGCTTGACCTTGGCCAAAATATGCCGGAAGTAACACTCCCGTCAGCCGAAGTGCAAAGGACGAGGAGTTGACTATGGCCAAGGGCTACTGGATCGCGCGGGTCGATATCCGCGACGCCGAACGCTATAAGGACTATGTGACGGCCGCAAAGCCGGCCTTCGAGAAGTATGGCGCGAATTTTCTGGCACGCGGCGGCGCGTATCAGCGGCTCGAGGGCAATGTGCGCGCCCGAAACGTCGTCATCGAATTTCCGTCGCTGCAGGCAGCGATCGACTGTTACAACTCGCCCGAATACCAGATTGCCGCTGCGATCCGCCAGCAGGTCGCCGATGCGGAAATGGTGGTCGTCGAAGGCGCCTGACCGCCGGGCGATCACCTGTCCGGCCAGATCGGAGTGCTGCGTGGATTGGCCTTCACCTCTCGCGGCACTTCGGCTATGTAGCAATCAATTCTTCTCACTGCGATCAGGAGTGCCTATCCCATGACCTTGTCCAACCTTCCGCCGCTGGTGACGATTTTCGGCGGATCCGGGTTCGTCGGCCGTCATGTGGTGCGCGCGCTCGCCAAGCGCGGCTATCGCATCCGCGTCGCTGTTCGCCGGCCTGACCTGGCCGGCCACCTGCAGCCGCTCGGCAATGTCGGGCAGATCTCCTTCGTCCAGGCGAACCTGCGCTACCGCAAATCGGTCGACCGCGCCGTCGAGGGCGCCGACCACGTCATCAACTGCGTCGGCGTTCTCTTCGAAAGCGGCCGCAATACCTTCGATGCCGTCCAGGACTTCGGCGCCCGTGCCGTGGCAGAAGCAACCCTCGGGGTCGGCGCGACGCTGACGCACATCTCGGCGATCGGCGCGGATGCCAACTCGCCTTCTGCCTATGCCCGCAGCAAGGGACGCGCCGAAGCGGCTATCCAGCAGACGCTGCCCGAAGCCATCATCCTGCGCCCGTCGATCGTGTTCGGACCGGAGGATGGCTTCTTCAACAAGTTTGCCGACATGGCGCGGTTCTCGCCGTTCCTGCCGCTGATCGGTGGCGGCGAGACCAAGTTCCAGCCGGTCTACGTCACCGACGTTGCCGAAGCCGTGGCGCGCGCGGTCGACGGCAAGATCGCCAAGGGCAAGATTTACGAACTTGGCGGCCCGGATGTCCTAAGCTTCCGCGACTGTCTCGAGATCATCCTCAACACGATCGACCGCAAGCGCACACTCGTCTCGCTGCCCTTCGGCGTCGCGTCGTTCATGGGCAGCGTCGCGTCCATGATCCCGTTCGTCGCGCCGCCGATCACTCCCGACCAGGTGGTGTTGCTGAAATCCGACAATGTCGTCTCGGCAAAGGCCGTCTCGGAGGGACGCACGCTCTCGGGCATCGGCATCGAACCGACCATGCTCGAGCCGATCCTGCCGACCTATCTGGTGCGCTATCGCCCGCAGGGCCAGTACACCCGCAGCGGACGCGCTGCCTGACAGCTGCGATCCATTGCCCTTTTTGAAGCGGCCGCCGGACCTTCCGGCGGCCGTTTTCTGTTGTATCGGGGCAACAGCGTTGCAGTTCTGCCGCAGTTGCAAAAGCGAATGGCATTTACCGCAGATTCAACATGTCGTGATATTGATCATGTCATATCCAGCGAATAAACACCGCCTCGCGCCACGATCCCAAGTAAGGCGGCGGCAGCATCAATCTCGAAAGGCATAGCGTCCATGGGCAAGTCGATCGCAATCTTTTTTGCGTGTGCGGCACTGATCATTCTGGCTGGCTCATTCATCGCGCCGAACACGGTCGCGAGCAGCGGCAAGGATTGTGCTCCGGCCTATGGCGTCGATCCGTGCACGACCGCGTCGATCGACCTTTCCGGCAACTAAGCCGGCACCCTCTCGCGGGGTAAATCAGTTATTGGCGGGGGCCAGTGGCCGCGTGCGTTTCTCCTTGAGACGCACGCGGCTTTGTTTTTGGTGGACCTTGGCCGCTCATCCAGCGGCCGTGGGCGCGCCGCCTTGCCGCGACAGCAGGCTGCAGGTGACAGGACAATCCACGCAGGCGCTCGTGTCGCAAAGGCGGCAGACGGAATAGGCATGGTCGACGTCTTCGACGAAAGCCGTCAGCAGCTTCTCGGCAAGCAAGCGGAACGTCTCCCGTTCATGCGGGTCGAAAACCTCGAGCGCCCTTGCGATCCGCCGGTAGCGCGAGGCAAGGATCGCGTTACAGCTTTCGTCGCCCGCCTCGGTCAAATGCAGCGCCACCGCACGCTTGTCCGCGACGCTCGGCCTTCGCGCGACCAGACCATCGACCGCAAGCCGATCAACCAGCCGCACCGCGCCCGGGTGCGACATGCCGAGCGCGCGACGCAACTGCTCGATGGTCATGCCGGGCTCGTGGCGCAGCAGTGCTATCGCGGCGGCCGCCTGGCCTTTTTCCGGTGCGTGGTTCCCGGCCTCATCAAGGACTGCGTCCGCAAGACCGAGTACAAGCGCGCCGACCACATTTTCTGTCTTCTTTTCCATTGCGCGAAATTATATGCGTCGCGCATAGACAGCAACCGCAAAATGCCACATCCTTGAGCGCGATGCGACGCTGGAAGTTCGTTGCTGCAGCGGACCTTTCGGCTTCGCCTGACGCGACCCTTGTCACCATCCTGATCGACATGGAGTTGTCGTCGGTCCAGTACGCCTGTTCTTTCGTAAATGACGCGCCGACCGCCGACGGTGGGCGTACCGAGGAATGGCGACAACCGGGAGGCAAATGCGATGAGGACGGAGAAAGTGGAGTTTGCCGGGCACGCCGGCGGCCGCATCGCGGCGCGGCTCGATTTGCCGGATGCAGAGGTCCGCGCCATCGCCTTGTTTGCCCATTGCTTCACCTGTTCGAAGGACCTTCTGGCGGTCAGGCGCATTGCAACTGCGCTTGCGCGCCACGGTATCGGCGTTCTGCGTTTCGATTTTACCGGTCTCGGCGCGTCGGAGGGCGAGTTTCCCTCCACCAATTTCTCCTCCAACATCGAGGATCTCAAGCTTGCCGGCGACCGCCTCAGGCAGACGCATGGCGGGCCGCGCCTGTTGATCGGCCATTCGCTCGGCGGGGCCGCGGTGCTGGCTGCGGCGGGTGAGATCGCCGACGTTAAAGCCGTGGTGACCATCGGGGCGCCCGCAGACGTCGCCCATGTGCTGCACAATTTCGGCTCCGACATCGCCGAGATCGAACATGCCGGCAGCGCCCGCGTCTGCCTGAATGGCCGCACATTCACCATCGAGCGCCAGTTCGTCGAAGACGCACGCGCCGCCAATCTTTCGACCCGCATCGCCGCCATGCGCAAACCCTTGCTGATCCTGCATGCGCCGCTGGACGAAACTGTCGGCATCGACAATGCCGCGCAGATCTTTTCCGCGGCGAAACATCCCAAGAGCTTCGTTTCGCTCGACGGCGCGGATCACCTTTTGACCCGGGCTGAGGATGCCGAATATGCGGCAAGCGTCATAGCCGGATGGGCATCGCGCTACATAAGCCCGGCGCAGGTTGCCGCTCAGCCACAGCAGACGGGTGCGGTCCTCGTCACCGAAACCCGCGAAGGCAAGTTTCAGCAAAGAGTGGACGCCCATGGCCACAGGCTGATCGCCGACGAGCCGCACAGCTACGGCGGCACGGATACCGGCCCAACGCCCTATGATTTTCTCGCAATCGGCCTTGGAGCATGTACGTCGATGACGTTGCGGCTCTATGCCGAGAAGAAGGGACTGTCGCTCGATCAGATTTCCGTCGAGGTCGATCACCAGAAGGTTCACGCGACGGATTGCGCCGAATGCGTCGACAGGCCGCTGGGCGACGGCAAGATAGACCGGTTCGAGCGCCGCATTCGCGTCAAGGGCGGGATATCCGACGACGTCGCGCAGGATCTCTTGCGGATTGCCGATCGCTGCCCCGTGCACCGGACACTGGAAGCGTCGTCCATCATCGTCACCCAGATCCTGCCGGAATGAATGCGAACGGTCTCGCGGCCCCGGCCCTCGCGACCGAGCGCCGGTTTGCCTTCATGCCGCAATCGGGTTTTGCAGGGTCAGGGCCTCAGGGCGTCCTGGCGTTGGACCGCAGCAGGCCTTCGCCGAGAACGACCAGGCTGACGCCAAGCAAGGCCACGTCCTTGATCAGGAACGATCCCAGGAAGTTGAGGAACGGAAACCCGCCCGACGAGTCTTCCCAGACCGGCAGCGCGACCAGGGTGGAAACCGTGGTCGCGAAGGTCAGGGCGCCAAGGGCGCCGGCCGCAATCGCCGCGCGGGGCGACCACACCGAAAGCATGAAGAGAACCGCCGTCACCAGCTCGACGACGCCAAGCAGATAGCTCGTGCCGGCGAATCCGAACACGGCGCAAAGCCAGGCAAGCCAAGGCGTTCCGGAGACCAGCGGCTTCAATCCGTCGATCTCGACCTGCGTGAACTTCAGAATACCGATCAGAAAGAGCGGCAGGAACACGCCGGCGAGTGCGATGAGGCGACCGGCTACCAACACCCAGGCCGGGGAATCGCTTTTGCTGGCCACTGAAAATGAAGGCACGCTCATTGTCAGGCTCCTTGTTGATTGCCATCGCGCAATTTACATGCGTTGCGCATATAAATACACGACCCGATCAAAATGTCTATGCGCGACGCATATATTTCAGACAACGGACGCTCGGACGCGCACCCGTTGGCGGCAAACGTGCTTGAATGGAAGAAACGACAGCGACCCGGGAGAACCGACTTTTCCGCGGACCAACGGCGGCGATAAAAGAAAAAGGCGCGTCCGAAACGCGCCTTTTTTTGGTTTTGAAGATCGCTGACCCTGCTCAGCCGAGCAGCCAGAGACCAATGAGGCCAGCCGTGCCGACGATGATGCGCCAGATCGCGAAGGGCGTGAAACCGCGCCGCGAGACGAAATCGAGAAGCGAGCGCACGACGAAGATGCCGGCGACGAAAGCGGCGATGAAGCCGACCGCGATCAGGGTGAAATCGTCGAAGGAAAGCGCGTCGCGGTTCTTGTAGAGATCGAGCGTGAAGGCGCCGAGCATGGTCGGCATCGCCAGAAAGAACGAAAACTCCGCAGCCGAACGCTTGTCGGTGCCCATGAGCAGCGCACCGGCGATGGTCGCGCCCGAGCGCGAGGTGCCCGGGATCATCGCCAGGCATTGGAACAGGCCGATCTTCAGCGCCAGCGACGGCGGGTAGTCCATGACGTCGGTATAGCGCGGCTGAAGCGGCAGCCGGTCGATCGCGTAAAGAATGATGCCGCCGACGATGAGCACGATGCAGATCAGCACCGGCGTCTCGAACAGCACCGTCTTGATGAAGTCATGGGCGATGGCGCCGATGATCGCGGCCGGCAGGAAGGCGAGCAGGACGGAGACGACAAAGCGGCGCGCCTTGACACTGGTCGGCAGCGCCAGCGCAATCGACAGAAGCCTCTGGAAATAGACGAGCAGGATCGCCAGAATGGCGCCGAGCTGGATGAGGACGGCGAAGGTGTTGCCGGGCGACTTGAAGCCGAGGAAGTGGCCGGCGAGAAGCACGTGCGCTGTCGACGAGACGGGGATGAACTCCGTCAGGCCCTCGATCAGACCGAGGACAAGCGCGCTGATGATCGATTGATCCGCCATATATGAGAATTTCCTGACAAGTTTTGGAGTGGGAGGAAAAGGCTGATTCGCTTGTGTTTGCCACCACAAATTTCTATAGCTCTAACACATGAGCCGTGGCCAGACGCTTGCGCCGCCACGCTGATGCCCCCAAGCAAAAGCTGAGAAGCCAGATCATCGATGCCGACACTGTACCACCACCCTATGTCCGCCGCTTCACGCTTCGTTCGCCTGATCCTTTCGGAATACGGCTATCAGACGGAACTGACGGAGGAGCAGCCCTGGGAGAACCGGCGCGACTTCCTGGCGCTGAACCCGGCCGGCACGCTACCCGTCTATGTTGACGACAGTATGAGAGCGCTCTGTGGCGCCACGATCATCTCGGAATATCTCGACGAGACGAACGGCATCATGAAGCGGGATCGGCGGCTTCTGGCCGAGGACCCGTTCCAGCGGGCGGAAATCCGCCGGCTCGCCGAATGGTTCCTGCAGAAGATGGAGGCCGACGTGACGCGACCGCTGGTGCGCGAGCGGATCTACAAGCTGCAGATGACGCCCGACCAGGGCGGCGGCGCGCCCGACAGCAAGGTGCTGCGCACGTCGCGCGCCAACATCCGCCAGCACATGAAGTATCTCTCCTGGCTTGCGGGCTCGCGCACCTGGCTTGCCGGTGACCGCATTTCCTACGCGGACCTCGCGGCTGCAGCGACGGTGTCGGTGCTCGACTATCTCGGGGAGATCGACTGGTCGGACGCGCCGACCGCCAAGGAATGGTACCAGCGGCTGAAGTCCCGCCCCTCGTTCCGGCCGCTGCTTGCCGAGCGCGTCCGCGGCGTGACCCCCGTTCCGCATTATGCGGATCTCGACTTCTGAGGCGAAAACCGTGCCCGGCATCAGTGCCAAGGCGGAGAGTGAGGAACGGCGGCGGCAGAAGCTGACGGCGTTCCTGAAGGCCGAGGCCACCGACAAGGGCTTCGACCTCTGTCGCGTGACCCGGCCCGACGCCATTCCGCAAGCACCTGCCCGGCTCAGGGATTTCCTCGACGACGGTTTCCACGGCACGATGGAGTGGATGGCCGAAACGGCAGATCGCCGCTCGGACCCACGCACGCTCTGGAGCGAGGTGCGCTCCGTCGTCATGTTCGCGATGAACTACGGACCGGACGACGATCCGCGCGGCATCCTCGCGCAGACCGATCGCGGCGCGATCTCGGTCTACGCCCAGAACCGCGATTATCACGACATCATCAAGGGCAAGCTCAAGGAAGTCGCGACCCGTTTTGCCGCCCGCGCCGGCGAGGACGTGAAAGTCTTCGTCGACACGGCCCCCGTCATGGAAAAGCCGCTCGCCGAACAGGCCGGCCTTGGCTGGCAGGGCAAGCACACCAACCTGGTCAGCCGCGAATTCGGCTCGTGGCTGTTTTTAGG
This sequence comes from Ensifer sp., assembly GCF_035999135.1. Taxonomy (GTDB): domain Bacteria; phylum Pseudomonadota; class Alphaproteobacteria; order Rhizobiales; family Rhizobiaceae; genus Ensifer. The sequence goes on along the minus strand of NZ_DASYGZ010000236.1, from coordinate 2,545 downwards.
CAGCCTGTTCACGACGGCAGACCTTGCCTTCGACGAACCGGAGAGGGACCATTGCGGCTCCTGCCGCGCCTGTCTCGACGCCTGCCCGACCGACGCCTTCCCGGCACCCTACCGGATCGACGCGCGGCGCTGCATCTCCTATCTGACGATCGAGCACAAGGGGCCAATCGACGCCGACCTCCGGCCGCTAATGGGCAACCGCATCTATGGCTGCGACGACTGTCTCGCTGCCTGCCCCTGGAACAAGTTCGCGCAAGCGGCTTCCGAAATGAAGCTGAAGGCGCGCGAGGACCTCAAGGCTCCATCGCTCGAAGCTTTGCTCGACCTGGACGATCCGGCCTTCCGCAGCCTGTTTTCGGGCTCGCCGGTCAAGCGCATCGGGCGTGATCGCTTTATCCGAAACGTGCTGATCGCGGCCGGCAACTCCGGTGACGCGGCGCTCGTACCGACAGTCCGGGGTCGGCTCGCAGACTGTTCGCCGGTGGTGCGGGCCATGGCGGTCTGGGCGCTGTCGCGATTGGTCGCGCCGGCGGCGCTTGCGCAAATCGCCGAACAATGCGAGCCAGAGGCCGACGAAGACGTCCTCAACGAATGGCAGATGGCGGGAGTGAACCGATGCATGTCCTGATCCTTGGCGCCGGCTACTCCGGCCTGGCAATCGCACGGGCGATGGGGCCGACGGCAACGAGCGTTGCCGGAACCACCCGCACCGCGGAAAAGGCTGCGCAGCTGGAAAAAGCTGGTGTCCAGCCGATCCTCTTTGACGGCGAGACGATCTCCGACGCGCTCGCCGCCGCCCTTGGCCAGGCCACCCACCTGATCCAGTCGATCGCGCCGGGACGGGACGGCGACCCGATGTTCCGGGCGTCGAGCCCGGATCTTGCGACGCTCGCACCGAACCTTAAATGGATCGGCTATCTCTCGACCGTCGGCGTCTATGGCGACCATGGCGGGCAGTGGGTGAGCGAAGACATGCTGCGCAAGCCGGTGTCAGCCCGTTCGGTCGAGCGCGTGGAGGCGGAGGACGCCTGGATCGCCTTTGGCGTAAGGCAGAATGTTCCGGTCGCCGTGCTCCGGCTCGCGGGCATCTACGGCCCCGGTCGCAACGCCTTTTGCAATCTGGAGAATGGCACCGCCCGCCGCCTGATCAAGCCCGGCCAGGTGTTCAACCGCATCCGTGTCGAGGATATCGGCGCTTCGGCCCTCTATCTTGCCAATCACGGCACGTCCGGCGTCTTCAACATCACCGACAACGAGCCGGCGCCGCCGCAGGACGTGGTCGCGGAAGCCGCCCGGCTGATGGGTGTCGAGCCGCCGCCGGAAACCCCGTTCGAACAGGCGGAGCTGTCGCCCATGGCACGCTCCTTCTATGGCGAAAACAAGCGGGTTTCGAACGCTCGGATGCGTGCCACGGGGTTTGAGTTTGCCTATCCGGATTATCGCGTCTCGCTTGCACAGCTCTGGCAGTCCGGCGCCTGGCGCCGACAGTGAAACGCAACGCGTCCGGCGCCGGATAGCATAACCCATTGTGCTTATAGAACGTTGACAGTCAGTCCGTCAGTAACGACGACGGCTGCGCCATCTGAATTGTGACATTCTCTGGATATTCGTTCGATACTTGGCGAATGTCATACAACCTGTGCGCTAGTATGCGATTTTCGACCATCGTGAATCCGGAAATTTCGTCCAAATCGAAATTTTTAATGATTTTTTTCGTTTACGCCTGAGCTGCGCTCGCGTGCGGAAGTCATTGCGCGCTCAACCGCTGATTCCAAAGAACTTCCGGGCGATCTTTAAACTATTTCAAACAATCTTCGTTTTTGAAATTTCGTTGTTTTTTAATAAACCCTAATAGATCGTAAATGGTTGAAGCACGTTTTTGCCATGTTTCGCCCCAATTAGCGGTTCCCAGAAGATTTTTAACCAAGCATTGACCGAGGGGATCGCCAGTTTGACGCCAGCGAAGCTCAAGACTGCTGCTGCCGCAGCGCTGTTCACCGCCACGATCGGTCTCCTGTCGGTTTCCGATAGCCACGCAGCCGGCGCCGCCTGTGGCGGCGCTTCCTGGTACGCGCTGAGTTCCAAGACCGCGTCCGGCGAGCGCATGAATGCCGCCCACCTGACCGCCGCCCACCGCAGCCTCAAGTTCGGGACCAAGGTTCAGGTCACCAACAAGCGCAACGGCAAGAGCGTCATCGTTCGCATCAACGATCGCGGGCCCTTCATCCGCGGACGCGTCATGGATCTGTCCAAGGCTGCGGCGTCGCAGATCGGCATGGTCCGCTCGGGCACCGCCAGCGTCTGTTATCGCGTCGTCAATTCCTGATCCTGAAATACTGAACGCGCGCCAGTCGCGGCGCGGGTTTACTTTGAGAAAGACCTTTCTTAGCGGTTAATCTTCTCGGCCGTCTTGCTCTTCGATGCCATCGCCGTTACCACGGCGAAAAAGGAGTTGATCGAAGATGCGTTTGGGCGGCAGGCTCGCTGGAGCCATTGAGGTTCTTGAGGATATCGAAAAGCGGAAGCGCCCGGTCGCCGACGCGCT
>NZ_DASYGZ010000234.1:0-2243 GCF_035999135.1 Ensifer sp. | reverse complement strand
GACCAGCTGCTTTCGGCCGACAGCCAGAAGCAGAAGGAGGACCTGTTCTCCGAATTCTTCGCCAACCCGTCGATCACGCCGGAAGACGCGCAGAAGCGCTTCGCCGACATCATCGCCGCGGCGGAGTAACCGCAACTGCCTGATTGACCGGCTTCGCTCCATTGGGGCGGGGTCGGTCAAGGCCTCCCTTTCGGTGTGGCATGTCCGCGCCGGTGACCGCGTGTGAGCTCGCCTTTGCGCGGTATCCCAGGGGAGCGGTTGTCGCCCTGATGCGGCACGACGCCGGTTTCGACCGTGCGGCGCTGCCCATCGTCCGAAACCCAATGCAGTTCCGGAGGAACGAAACATGGCGGGTCACACACGGAGTTCGGGCAGACCGAACCAGTGGCTGCGGAACCTGAACGCGAAGATTGCCTCTGTCCCGATGATCCTGACGGCGGTGGTGATCTTTCTCGGTGGCACGATCTGGACGGTCGTCTATTCCTTCACCAATTCCAAGCTGTTGCCGCGATTGTCCTTCGTCGGCCTCGACCAGTACGAGCGGCTGTGGGACGCACCGCGCTGGCTGGTTTCGGTGCAGAATCTTGCGATCTACGGCGTCTTCTCGCTGATTTTCAGTCTGGTGATCGGCTTCGTGCTGGCCGCACTGATGGACCAGAAGATCCGCTTCGAAAACACCTTCCGCACCATCATGCTCTACCCCTTCGCCCTGTCCTTCATCGTGACGGGCCTGGTGTGGCAATGGCTGCTCAATCCGGAATTCGGCATCCAGTCGGTGGTGCGCTCGCTCGGCTGGGAAACCTTCACCTTCGATCCGCTCTACAACGCCGACATCGTCATCTACGGCATCCTGATCGCCGCGCTCTGGCAGGGGACCGGGCTCGTCATGTGTCTGATGCTCGCCGGGCTTCGCGGCATCGACGAGGACATCTGGAAGGCCGCGCGCGTCGACGGAATTCCGATGTGGAAGACCTACATCTTCGTCGTCATCCCGATGATGCGCGGCGTGTTCGTCACGACGCTGGTGATCATCGCCAGCGGCATCGTCAAGGTCTACGACCTGGTCGTGGCGCAGACGAGCGGCGGCCCGGGCATCGCGTCGGAAGTGCCGGCAAAGTATGTCTACGACTACATGTTCCAGGCACAGAACCTCGGCCAGGGATTTGCCGCCTCGACCATGATGCTCATCACCGTCGCCATCATCATCGTGCCTTGGGCCTATCTGGAATTCGGGGGAGGGCGCAAGCGTGTCTGATATCGTTGCATTCAACTCTGTGGCTGACGAGACCACATCCACGGTGCAGGCCGAACGGGTGCTTGCCGGCCCCCGCGGCGCCAAGCCGCGCCGGGCGCTCTCGGGCCGCAACATCATGATCTACGGCACGCTGATCGTCGTGGCGCTCTACTATCTGCTGCCGCTTTACGTGATGGTCATGACCTCGCTCAAGGGCATGCCGGAAATCCGTCTCGGCAACATCTTCGCCCCGCCGGTCGAAATTACCTTCGAGCCCTGGGTCAAGGCCTGGGCGAGCGCCTGCACGGGGCTCAACTGCGACGGGCTTTCGCGCGGCTTCTGGAACTCGGTGCGCATCACCGTTCCCTCGACGATCGTCTCGATCGCGATTGCCTCGGTCAACGGCTATGCGCTCGCCAACTGGCGCTTCAAGGGGGCGGAGCTGTTCTTCACCATCCTGATCGTCGGCGCCTTCATTCCCTACCAGGTGATGATCTATCCGATCGTGATCGTGCTCAGGGAAATGGGCATCTACGGCACGCTCACTGGGCTCATCCTCGTGCACACCATCTTCGGCATGCCGATCCTGACGCTGCTTTTCCGCAACTATTTCGCCGGCCTGCCGGAGGAACTGTTCAAGGCGGCACGCGTCGATGGCGCCGGCTTCTGGACGATCTACTTCAAGATCATGCTGCCGATGTCGCTGCCGATCTTCGTCGTGGCGATGATCCTGCAGGTCACCGGCATCTGGAACGACTTCCTGTTCGGCGTCGTGTTCACAAGGCCGGAATACTACCCGATGACGGTTCAGCTCAACAACATCGTCAACTCGGTCCAGGGCGTGAAGGAATACAACGTCAACATGGCTGCGACGATCCTGACGGGCGCCGTGCCGCTCTTCGTCTACTTCGTCTCCGGACGGCTTTTTGTCCGCGGCATCGCCGCCGGCGCAGTGAAAGGGTAACAACATGCAAAACGTCAGCGTATCGGTAAAAGACCTGTCGTTGAG
>NZ_DASYGZ010000176.1:0-1829 GCF_035999135.1 Ensifer sp. | reverse complement strand
GGCGACCCGCGAACAGTCGACCGGTCTCCAGGAGATCAACACGGCCGTCAACACCATGGACCAGGGCACGCAGCAGAACGCAGCGATGGTCGAGGAACAGACGGCGGCAAGCCACGGCCTTGCCTCCGAGGCTGCCTCGCTCAACGCGCTGCTCGCCCAGTTCAACCTCGGCGATACGCAAGGGGTTTACGCGGCAGCGACCCATCACCGCCGCCGGGCAGCGTAATTCTCGCCGCCAGTCGATCATGCAAAAGGCCCGGGAGACCGGGCCTTTTCTTTGCGCACTGCATCAGGATTCTCGTCTTTCACTGCAAGATCGTGAGTCATGCCCTTGTTTCTTAAGCTTTGATAAAGCGGTCGCGCATACCGTTTCTTCGCCGCGAAATGACTTCGCTCCGCACGTCGCCTCCAGATCCGTCTCGCGATGTGTTCCAGACACCTGTCCCGATGCTCGCAATGAATGTTTTGGCCGCGCACGACCAGAATGGTTGAAGCGCGAGGGGAGACGTACGGTGATCCTAAAGACTGCAACGGCAAGAAACATGTTCGCCATCGTGATGACCGGGCTCGTGACCTCGATGGTCACGGCCGCCGTCGTCTTCTGGCTCTCCTATCAGCAACTGCGCGAACGCAGCATTGCCGAAATGACCAATGCTGCCTCGGCAAGTGCGCGCAGCGTCGAGACGAAGTTTGCCGAGGGCAAGACACTCGCAAACAACATCCGCTCCGCACTTTACGCCGTCCAGGGGACCGGCGCTCCCTCGCGCGCCGAGATCGAGACGCTGATGAAGCGCCTGATCATCGACAATCCGCTGGCCGTCGGCATGAGCACCGGCTGGGAGCCGAACGCCTTTGACGGCAAGGACGCCGACTATGTCGGCAAGCCCGGCCATGATGCGACCGGCCGCTTCGTTCCCTACATCGCCCGCTCCGGCGACAAGGTGATCCACGAGGCGCTCGCCGACTACGACAAGCCGGGTCCCGGCGACTACTACCAGATCCCGAAGAAGACCGGCCTCGACATGGTCACCGAGCCCTACGTCTACCCGATCAACGGCAAGGACGTGCTGATGACCTCGATCATGGTGCCGTTGAAAAAGGATGGCGCCTTCACCGGCGTTGTCGGCGTCGACATGGCGCTCGGCGAGCTCTCGACCGAACTCGGCAAGCTGAAGCCGTTCGGCACCGGGTTTGTGTCCCTGATCAGCAAGGACGGCAGCATCATCAGCCACCCGGATAGCAATGTTCTCGGCAAGGTGCTGAAGGACACGCCCCTGCAAGGGGAGGGTTGGGGGCAGTTGCTGGCCAGCACCGGCCATGCCTTCGCGCTGAAACACACCGACGGCACCGAACACCTCGCCGTCGCCGTGCCCGTGAACCTTCTGCCGGATACCGTCTGGTATGTCGTCGTCTCGGTACCCGAGGCAACGGTCTTTGCCGGCCTTTCGCAGCTTGCCATGATCTCGATCGCCGTCATCGCCGTTGCGGCCGCCATCATGATCGTCGTCGGTTGGACGCTTGCCAGCCGCTTCCGCAAGCGGGTCGCCAATGTCATCGGTGTTACCGGCCAGATCGCTGCCGGCGAGACCGACGTTGACCTCTCGGAAGCCGAGCGCAAGGACGAGATCGGCGATCTCGCCCGGTCACTGCGGGTTCTGCGCGATGCGACCATTGCCAAGATGCAGCTCGAAAGCGAAGCGGACGCCAACCGGTCGCTGTCGGAACGCGAGCGCCTCGAGCGCGAAGCGCAGAAGGCGCGTGACGCTGCCGAAATCCAGCAGGCCGTCGATGGTCTTGCGTCCGGCCTTGGCCGCCTTGCCGATGGCGAT
>NZ_DASYGZ010000138.1:0-27478 GCF_035999135.1 Ensifer sp. | reverse complement strand
GGAACGGCCGGTCTTCTGGTTGCATGAGGCAGCGGCAGGCGCCGGCCGCCACTATGCCTTTGCGGCGCGAAGCCGGGCCGAAGTCGATGCGTTCTACGAGGCGGCGATTGCGGCAGGCGGGCGCGACAACGGCAAGCCGGGGCTCCGACCGCACTACCACCCGGACTACTATGGCGCCTTCGTACTGGACCCTGACGGCAACAACATTGAAGCGGTCTGCCATGCGCCGGCCGGGGCAGGGTCGTGATGAGTCTCGACAACAAGCCCTATTACACCGGTGGCTGCCAGTGCGGCGCGGTGCGCTTTCGCGTCGAGGGCATGCTGGGCGATGCGTCCGTCTGTCATTGCCGCATGTGCCAGAAGGCGAGCGGCAACTTCTACCTGCCGCTGGTTTCGGTGCGCGGCGCGACTGTCACCTGGACCCGGGGCGAACGGAAGCGCTTCCAGTCCTCCAATTTCGGCTGGCGCGGCTTTTGCGGCGACTGTGGAACGCCGCTCACCTACGAGGCGCCCGACGGCATGGCGCTCGCGATCGCCACCTTCGACGAACCGCAAGGCATCACGCCGACGGTTCAATGGGGCATCGAAAGCAAACTGCCCTATGCCGATCATGTCCCCGAATTGCCGGGTGTTCACACGATGGAAGACCCGGACGCCCTGGAATTCCTGGAAAAACTCGTTTCCTATCAGCATCCCGACCACGATACCGAGACCTGGCCCCCGGAGGAGACACGATGACAGAGAACGTTCGTACAGGTGGATGCCAGTGCGGTGCCGTCCGCTTCCGGATCCGGGGAGAGCTCGGACGCCCGTCGATCTGCCATTGCCGCATGTGCCAGAAGCAGTTCGGCTCGTTCTTCTCGGCGCTGGTGACGGCGCCAAAGGATGGCGTCGAATGGGTGCGCGACGAGCCGAGCTACTTCCAATCCTCCGTCAACATCGACCGTGGTTTCTGCGCCAAGTGCGGCACGCCGATGACCTACCGGCACCCTGGCGGTCTCGAGATTGCCATCGGCACCTTTGATGATCGCTCCGATCTCGCGCCGAAAATCCAGGTCAATCACGGGTCGCGACTGCCGTGGGTCGAAACCATCTTCGAGCAGCCGGTTCTTGAAGACCAGGACTTCTACGCGCGGCAGGAGAGCATCATCTCCTTCCAGCATCCGGATCACGAGACCGAGCAATGGCATCCTTCGGGAGCTTTCAAGTGACGATCGCACGCATCTATACCGGAGGCTGTCAGTGTGGCGCCGTTCGCTACCGCGTCGAGGGCGCGTTGGCCGATCCGCACATCTGTCATTGCCGCATGTGCCAGAAGGCGACCGGCAACTACTTCATGCCGCTCGCCAATGCGCCGCGCGACAAATTCGATATCACGCGTGGGCAGCCGTCCTGGTTCAGCTCCTCCCACCTGGTCCGTCGCGGTTTCTGCAGCGCCTGCGGCACGCCGCTGTTTTATGACATGCCGGACGAGGATTTCATCAATATCACGCTCGGCTCGCTCGATGACCCGGACGATGTGCAGCCCGTCTACCAGTCCGGCGTCGAAGCCCGCGTCATATGGTTCTCGAGGCTTGCGGGGCTGAGGGAAAAGGAAACCGATGACGGCAGCGAGGTGTCGGCGACCCGGCATTTGATCGTCCTTGAAACAAACCGCCAGCATCCCGACTACGACACCGTGCACTGGCCGCTCACGAAAGACTGAAGATGACGACTGTTCTGCGTACGCTCTATCCGGAAATCGAACCCTATGCGTCGGGCCATCTCGATGTCGGCGACGGGCACGTGATCTATTGGGAAAGGGTCGGCACGCCGGGCGCCAAGCCCGCCGTGTTCCTGCATGGCGGCCCTGGCGGCACGATCTCGCCGAACCATCGCCGCCTGTTCGATCCGGCGCTTTACGACGTGACCCTGTTCGACCAGCGCGGTTGCGGCAAGTCGAGGCCGTCAGCCGAGATTGAGGCCAACACCACCTGGCACCTCGTTGCCGATATCGAGCGGCTGCGCCAGATGGCGGGGGTCGAGAAATGGCTGGTGTTCGGCGGCTCCTGGGGCTCGACGCTCGCACTCGCCTATGCCGAGAAACACCCCGAACGGGTTTCGGAACTGGTGCTGCGCGGCATCTACACGCTGACCAAGGCCGAGCTCGACTGGTACTACCAGTTCGGCGTCTCGGAAATGTTCCCGGACAAGTGGGAGCGGTTCATCGCGCCGATCCCTGAAGCCGAGCGCCACGAGATGATGCACGCCTATCATCGCCGGCTGACGAGCGACGACAAGGCAACGCGCCTTGCCGCCGCCAAAGCCTGGAGCATCTGGGAAGGCGAGACGATCACGCTTTTGCCGGAACTTTCGACGAGCGCGCCTTTTGCGGACGACGACTACGCCGACGCCTTCGCACGGATCGAGAACCACTTCTTCGTCAATGCCGGCTGGATGGACGACGGACAATTGCTGCGCGACGCCCACCGGCTTCACGGCATTCCAGGTGTCATCATCCACGGGCGCTACGACATGCCGTGCCCGGCAAAATATGCCTGGCAGTTGCACAAGGCCTGGCCGGAGGCCGAATTCCACCTGATCGAGGGCGCGGGGCACGCCTATTCCGAGCCCGGCATCCTCGACCGGCTGATCCGGGCGACCGACCGGTACGCAGGCAAGACCGAGTAAGACGCGAAACGCAAAGAGCATTTGGACAAGGCCATGACCAGGGAACGCATCTACCTCTTCGACACGACGCTCAGGGACGGGCAGCAGACGCCCGGCATCGACTTTTCGGTCGAGGACAAGATTGCGATCGCTGGCCTGCTCGACCAGTTCGGCGTGGACTATATCGAGGGCGGCTACCCCGGCGCCAACCCGACCGACACCGAGTTCTTCACCCGCAAGCGGACGCAAAAAGCGTCTTTCGTCGCCTTCGGCATGACCAAGCGCGCCGGCGTTTCGGCGTCCAACGACCCTGGTCTTGCGGCCCTGTTGTCTGCCAAAAGCGACGCAATCTGTCTTGTCGCCAAGAGCTGGGATTATCACGTCGAGGTGGCGCTCGGCTGTACCAACGAGGAAAACCTCGACAACATCAGTGCCTCGGTCGCAGCCGTCGTCGCCTCCGGCCGCGAGGCGATGGTCGATTGCGAGCATTTCTTTGATGGCTACAAGGCAAACCCCGCCTATGCGCTCGCCTGCGCCAAGGCGGCCTTCGAGGCCGGCGCCCGCTGGGTGGTGCTCTGTGACACCAATGGCGGCACGCAGCCGCCCGAGATCCGCGAGATCGTCGCAGCGGTGATCGCAGCTGGCGTGCCAGGCGCCAATCTCGGCATCCACGCCCACAACGACACCGGCCAGGCGGTCGCCAATTCGCTGGCGGCCGTCGAAGCCGGCGTGCGCCAGATCCAGGGAACGCTGAACGGCATCGGCGAGCGCTGCGGCAACGCCAATCTCGTCACGCTGATCCCGACGCTCGCGCTGAAGGAGACCTATTCCAGCCGCTTCGAAACGGCGATCGACGCCGACCGCTTGCTGGAACTGACGAAGCTTGCCCATTCCTTCGACGAACTCTTGAACCGTTCGCCGGACCAGCAGGCTCCCTACGTTGGGGCGTCCGCGTTCGCGACCAAGGCGGGCATCCATGCTTCGGCGCTCTTGAAGGATCCGCGCACCTACGAGCATGTGGCGCCCGAAAGCATCGGCAACCTGCGCAAGGTCATGGTCTCGGACCAGGGCGGCAAGGCCAATTTCATCAACGCCTTGAAGCGCCGCGGCATTGTCGTCAGCAAGGACGATCCGAAGCTCGACAAGCTGATTGCCATCGTCAAGGAGCGGGAAGCGACCGGCTATGCCTATGAAGGCGCGGATGCAAGCTTCGCGCTGCTCGCCAGCCGCATCCTCGGCACGGTGCCGGACTTCTTCCACGTCGAGAGCTTCCGGGTGATGGTCGAGCGCCGTTTCGACGCCAACGGCAATCTGAAAACGGTGTCCGAAGCGGTGGTGAAGGTGATCGTCGACGGTGAAACGATGATGTCGGTCGCCGAAGGGCATGGCCCGGTCAACGCGCTCGACCTGGCGCTGCGCAAGGATCTCGGCAAGTACCAGGCGGAAATCGAAGATCTCGAGCTGGCGGACTACAAGGTCCGTATCCTCAATGGCGGGACCGAGGCGATCACCCGCGTTCTGATTGAATCGACCGATGGCACGGGCGCGCGCTGGTGGACCGTGGGTGTCTCCGACAACATCATCGACGCCTCCTTCCAGGCGCTGATGGACAGCATCGTCTACAAGCTGTTGAAGAACCGCGACCATGTCGGGCTGATTGCGGCCGAGTGACGCCGTTTGTCGGAGGCGTGAGGTCCCGCTGCCGTGGGATGATGAGCAAAACTCACCGTCCCTTCACGGAAATGAATTGGTGCATTCCCGGGCGTTGGAGTAGGACGCACCAATGGGAAGCTTCGCGGGGCCCGTAAGCCGCGCCTTCCCTTGCAGCTGGAGAGCGCCTTTTGCCGTCATGGCTCTCCGGCAAAACACACCAGGAAAAATGTCATGGCTGAGCCAAAAGCACCCGCCGAAAATACCGATTCCGCGAAGGGCTTCGCCTTCGCGCTCACCGCCTACCTGCTCTGGGGCTTCCTGCCCTTCTTCATGAAGGCGGTCGCCCATATCCCGGCGCCCGAGGTGGTGGCGCACCGGATCGTGTGGTCGGTTCCGCTCGCGGGTCTGGTTCTTCTCTGGCTCGGTCGCACCGATGACATCAAGGTGGCGCTGCGCTCGCCGCGCATGTTGTGCATGGCAGCGCTGACCGCCGTGCTGATCACCATCAACTGGGGCATCTATGTCTGGGCGATCGGCGCCGGTCGGGCGATCGAGACGGCGCTCGGCTATTACATCAACCCGCTGTTTTCGATCTTCCTCGGCGCGGTGCTTTTGAAGGAAAAGCCGAATCCGGCGCAGATGGTCGCGATTGCGCTCGCGGCTTCCGCGGTCGCCGTGCTTGCCTTCGATGCGGGCGGCCTGCCGTGGGTGTCGATCGGCCTTTGCCTCTCCTGGGGCTTTTACGCCTTCTTCCGCAAGACCCTGCCGGTCGGTCCGAACCAGGGCTTCTTCCTCGAAGTGCTGCTGCTCAGCATCCCGGCGATCGGCTACATCATCTGGCTGGAAGCAACAGGGCAGGGACATTTCGGCGACACCGGCATGACCGACGTGCTTTGGTTGCTGTCCTGCGGCATCGTCACGGCGGTGCCGCTGATGATCTATGCCAACGGCGCCAAGCTGTTGCGCCTCTCGACCATCGGCATCATGCAGTACATTGCCCCGACGATGATCTTCGTGATTGCCGTGTTCGTCTTCCACGAGCCCTTCGGCACGGCGAAGCTCATTGCCTTCGGGCTGATCTGGGCGGCGCTGGTGATCTATACCGGCGCGATGCTGTCCGAGAGCCGCGCCCGTCGCGCGGCCTTGCAGGCAAGCCCGGCCGAGTAAGGCCAGCCCACTGGGACAAACGAAAAAAGGCGCGCCGGTGAGGCGCGCCTTTTTTGTTATCCGGGCTGATCGTGATCAGAGCTTGGAAATGATCTCGGCCTCGCCTTCACGGCCGTTGCCGCCACCGGCGGCAGCGAGAATGGTCGGGACGATGTCGGCGGCGTCGTTGACGACGAGCGGCTGCACCAGATGCGCCGTGTGCACGAAGCCTTCCTCGCGCATGTGCTGGAGCAGGTCCAGCATCGGCCGCCAGAAATTGTTGGTGTTGCCGAAGACCATCGGCTTGCGGTGACGCCCGAGCTGCGCCCAGGTCATGATCTCGACGATCTCTTCCAGCGTGCCGATCCCGCCCGGCAGCGCCACGAACGCATCTGCGCGCTCGAACATCGTGTGCTTGCGCTCATGCATGTCGGCCGTCACGATCAGCTCGTTCAATTGGCCGAGCGAATGGCGGGTGGCTTCCTTGTCCATCAGGAATTCCGGGATGATCCCGGTGACCTGGCCGCCGTTGGACAGCACGCCGCTGGCGACCGCTCCCATGATGCCGCGGGTGCCGCCACCATAGACGAGGCGCAGGCCGTGATCGGCGATCGAGCGGCCGAGCGCGCGGCCCGCTTCCATGTAGGCCGGGTCGCGCCCGGGCTGAGAGCCGCAGTAAACGCAGATGGATCGAATCGGGGTGTTTTCGGTGCTCATGCCCTCAAAAAACATTGCAGCGCAGCATGGGTCAAGAAAAATGAGGGGAAAGCCGGCTTTCTGCGGGTTGCCGCGCCGTCGGCTGCTTGTATGCCGAATCGCGAATCGCTAGCAATTTCAGTGATTGATTGAAGAAATCGGACGGTTCGCTCGCTGTTGCGCTATAATGACAGGCGCAAGCCCGCACCGCAGGCCGATGAGAGGGCATGCGCGGAGCGTTGCTCCGCTCCGTGTGGAGAGTGGCATGATCAAGAATAAGGCCGGCTGGGTGGCCCTTACTGTCCTTGCGGCAGCAACAGCGTTGATGGTTTTCGTGGTTCAACCGAACTTGCGCGGTGACAGCAAGACGCCGGCCGATGACAAGGCCGCAGGCAGCGCCAAGCCGTCAACCGAGGCGGCGCCGGCAGCCGGCGGACCGCAGGCGACGCAGGGCGACGCAGACGCGACCAAGGCGACGGAGGCTGCAAAGACCGAGGCGACGCCTGAGGTCCAGCAAGGCTCGACGGCTGCGGCGGTGACGAATGCGCCCGCCGCCGACCCGGCCATTCCGGGCTTTGATCTGCTGCGGGTCGAGCCCGACGGCTCCACGGTGATCGCCGGACACGCCGAGCCCGGTTCCAAGCTTGAAATCTTGAGCGGCGACAAGGTGGTCGGAACGGCCGATGTTGGCGCCACCGGCGATTTCGCTGCGGTGTTCGACAATCCGCTGCCGGCCGGCGACTATCAGCTGACCCTGCGCAGCACCGGCGAAGACGGCGCGGTGAAGAGTTCGCAGGAAGTGGCGACCGTATCTGTTCCGAAGGATCCGTCCGGTCAGCTGCTGGCCATGGTTTCCAAGCCGGGCGAAGCAAGCCGGCTGATCACGACGCCGGAGGCCGCAAAGACGGCAAAGCCGACGAGCGAAGCAAAGCCGGCGGAGGTCGCCTCGACGACGATCGAGACCCCTGCGACGACAGGTGTGGCAACCGCAACGCCCACCGGCGTGCCCGGGCTGCAGGTGAGCGCTGTCGAAATCGAGGGTGCAAAGATGTTCGTCGCCGGCAGCGCCAGGCCGGGCGCCCTTGTGCGGGTCTATGCCGACGACAAACTGCTCGGTGAAATGAAGGCTGACGACAAAGGCCGGTTCGTCGTCGACGGCCGGATCGAGTTGACCGTGGGCAGCCACATCATTCGCGCCGACATGCTGAACGAGGACGGCACCAAGGTTGCGATGCGCGCCTCGGTCCCCTTCGACCGCCCGGAAGGGTCGCAGGTCGCAGCCGTCGCCTCTGCCGGTACGCCATCGGCAACGGCAGGTCTCGACGGATTGCGCGCCGAGGCCGGCAAGGCGCTCGCGCTCTTGAAGGGGCTCTATGCCGACGGCAAGCTGCCGAGCGGCGAGCAGCTGGCCGCTGCACGTTCGGCAACGGAAATCGCCCTGAAGTCGCTGGCGGACTTCCGCCTGCCGGACGTCTCCGACGAAACCTTGGCGGCCGCTGCCGCCCGCACGTCGAAGGCTGCCGCAGGGGCGCTGGCCGCGCTGAAGGCAGCGCCGCAGGATGCAGCGAGTGTCGCTTCGGCGCTTGCCAAGGTCGATGCGACCGTCGGCTCGGTCCTCGCCGAGCGTGGCAGCGCGACGCCGGCCTCGGCCGAAAAGGCTGCTCCTGAAGGCAACGCTCCGGCGCCGGGCGAATTGGCAAAGGCGCTTGGAGCCGGCAGCGCCGTCGTCGGCGAGGCCAAAGCGACCCAGCCTGCGACCGAGATGGCCTCGGCCGCGCCGTCGTCCGACCAGCCACAGACCGTCGAACAGGCGCCGCTGAAGGAAAGCAAGACCTCGGTGATCATTCGTCGCGGCGACACGCTGTGGCAGATCTCGCGCCGCGTCTATGGCGCTGGTCTGCGCTACACCACGATCTATCTTGCCAACGCGGACCAGATCGAAGATCCGGATCGCATTCGCCCGGGACAGGTTTTCGGCGTTCCGGACACTGCGCTGCCGGACGAAGAATCGCGGGAAATTCACAAGAAGCACATGAAACACGAGCAATAGGCCGTCTATGACCGGCTGCCGCCGTTGCGGTGGCGGCAGGGGATGCCTATCTCTCGACAAAGGGCGGCGCCTTCGAAAGGCGCCGCTTTTCATTGAATGGTGATGACGCCGCCGCAGGTCTTCGTCTGGAGCGCCGTGCGTTCACATGAACGCAAAACGGACGCTCCGGCCCTTTATTTCTCGAGCATCTTCCGCCCAGGCGATTCCACTTGAAGGCAGGATGCTCTAGAGCAAAGGCTCGGCTTGGGCGGGCGATACGCGCGTCCCAGGCGGCGCGCAAATGGAAGAGCGGATCAGAACGTGGCACCCCAGAAGAAAACCGTTTCGGCCGATACCAGCAACCCGATGCAGACGATCGCCAACCTGTGGCCCTATATGTGGCCGACAGACAGGGCGGATCTCAAGCTCCGGGTTATCTGGGCGACCGTCATCCTGATCATTGCCAAGGTGGTCCTGATCCTTGTTCCCTATTCCTTCAAGTGGGCCACCGATGCCCTGAACGGCAAGCCGGATGCGCTCGGGTTCCTGCCGCAGTTCCTGACCGGCGCCGTGATGCTGGTGCTTGCCTACAATCTCGCGCGACTGCTGCAGGCCGGATTGAACCAGCTTCGCGACGCCCTGTTTGCCAGTGTCGGCCAGCACGCGGTGCGCCAGCTCGCCTACAAGACCTTCGTCCACATGCATCAGCTGTCCCTGCGCTTTCATCTGGAGCGACGCACGGGCGGGCTTTCTCGCGTCATCGAGCGCGGCACCAAGGGCATCGAGACGATCGTCCGCTTCACCATCCTCAACAGCGTGCCGACGCTGATCGAGTTTCTGCTGACGGCAGTGATCTTCTGGTGGGGCTACGGCTTCAGCTATCTCTTGGTTACCGCCATCACCGTCACGGTCTACATCTGGTTCACGGTCAAGGCGAGCGACTGGCGCATCGCCATCCGCCGCTCGATGAACGACAGCGACACCGATGCCAACACCAAGGCGATCGACTCGCTCCTGAACTTCGAGACGGTCAAGTATTTCGGCAACGAGGAGATGGAGGCCCGGCGCTTCGACAAGTCGATGGAGCGCTACGAGAAGGCGGCGACCCAGGTCTGGACCTCGCTCGGCTGGCTCAACTTCGGCCAGGCCGTGATCTTCGGCGCCGGCACGGCGGTGATGATGATCATGTCTGCGCTTGCCGTTCAGCGCGGCGAGCAGACGCTCGGCGATTTCGTCTTCGTCAACGCCATGCTGATCCAGCTCGCCATCCCGCTCAACTTCATCGGCTTCGTCTACCGCGAAATCCGGCAGGGGCTAACCGACATCGAACACATGTTCGACCTGCTCGATGTGCAGGCCGAGGTGGTCGACCGCCCGAATGCGGTCGAGCTCGCCATCGACAAGGGGGCGATCGCTTTCAAGGACGTGCACTTCGCCTATGATCCTGCGCGGCCGA
Source organism: Ensifer sp. (assembly GCF_035999135.1). Taxonomy (GTDB): domain Bacteria; phylum Pseudomonadota; class Alphaproteobacteria; order Rhizobiales; family Rhizobiaceae; genus Ensifer. Next base: position 17,849 of record NZ_DASYGZ010000138.1, on the reverse strand, counting down.
TCCTCAAGGGCATCACGTTCGAGGTGCCTGCCGGCAAGACCGTCGCCGTCGTCGGCCCCTCGGGCGCCGGCAAGTCGACGCTGTCGCGCCTGTTGTACCGCTTCTACGACGTGCAGCAGGGTACGATCACCGTCGACGGCCAGGATGTCCGCAGCGTCACGCAAGAGAGCCTGCATTCGGTGATCGGCATGGTGCCGCAGGACACGGTGCTGTTTAACGACACCATTGCCTACAACATCCGCTATGGCCGCACGTCGGCTTCTGAGGCCGAGGTCGAGGCTGCGGCTGAAGCCGCGCAGATCGCCGGTTTCATCCGCACGCTGCCCGAAGGCTTCCAGGCCATGGTCGGTGAGCGCGGCCTGAAACTGTCGGGTGGCGAGAAGCAACGCGTCGCGATCGCCCGCACGATCCTGAAAGCCCCGCCGATCCTCATTCTCGATGAGGCGACGTCGGCGCTCGATACCCGCACAGAGCAGGAAATCCAGTCGGCCCTCGATGTCGTCTCACGCAACCGCACGACGCTTGTCATCGCCCATCGTCTCTCGACCGTGATCAACGCCGATGAGATCATCGTGCTCAAGGACGGCGTGATCGCCGAGCGTGGCACCCATGGCGAGCTGATCGACCGTGACGGTCTCTATGCCTCGATGTGGAGCCGTCAGCGCGAGGCGACCCAGGCCGAAGAACAGTTGAAGCGCGTGCGCGAGAGCGACGATCTCGGCATCGTCACGCGCGGCGAGCCGGCCGTCTGATGGTGTTTCTTTCTTTGCTGGGCGCGACGCGTTTTGTCGCTGTTGGGCGGGCGACGTTGCCCGCCGGGGCAATTCGCGCTAGTTCACGTTCCACGGATAATCTGGAGTAGAGTTTATGAGCCTGGTCAACACGATCCGCAACACACTCGTCCCGGTGCACAAGGAAGGCTATCGCTTCGTCGCGATCTTCTTCGTCGTGTCGCTGGTGCTTGGCTTCCTGTGGGAGCCGTTGATGTGGATCGGCTTCGTGCTGACGGCGTGGTGCGCCTACTTCTTCCGCGATCCCGAACGCATGACGCCGCTCGACGACGATCTGGTGATCAGCCCGGCAGATGGTCGCGTTTCGTCGATCGCAACCGTGACGCCGCCGGAGGAACTGAACCTCGGCTCCGAGCCGATGCTGCGCATCTCGGTGTTCATGAACGTTTTCAACTGCCACGTGAACCGGGCGCCGATGGCCGGCACCATCACCCGCGTCGCCTACCGCGCCGGTCAGTTCGTCAATGCCGAACTCGACAAGGCGAGCCATGAGAACGAGCGCAACGGCCTCGTGATCGAAACGAAACACGGTCCGATCGGGGTCGTCCAGATCGCCGGCCTGGTTGCCCGCCGCATCCTGTGCTGGAAGTATGAGAACGGGTCGCTCGAAGCCGGTGAACGCTTCGGCCTGATCCGCTTCGGCTCGCGACTCGACGTCTTCCTGCCCGCAGGCACCGAGCCGCGCGTCAGTGTCGGGCAGACCGCAGTTGCCGGCGAAACGGTGCTTGCCGAGTTCGGTTCGGCAAAGGGCCCGGTTATCAGCCGGCGCGCATAAGGAGTATCCATGGAAGGCTCTGAACAGGAAAAACCGCCCGAAACGCTGCAGACGGCCGAGGAAGCCAACGGCTCGAGCGATACCGCGCGCGGCCCGCGGCTGCGCGAGATCCCGCTGCGGCTCATGATCCCGAACCTGATCACGGTGCTCGCGATCTGTGCTGGTCTTTCCGGCATAAGGCTTGCCTTCGAAAACCGCATCGAACTTGCGGTTGCCATGGTGTTGCTCGCCGCCTTTCTCGATGGCATCGACGGTCGCGTCGCGCGCGCCCTGAAGGCGACCTCGAACTTCGGCGGGCAGATGGATTCGCTCGCCGACATCATCAATTTCGGCGTCGCGCCGGCGCTTGTGCTCTACGTCTTCATTCTCGACCAGGCGCGCTCGATCGGCTGGATCGCGGCGCTGATCTACGCGATCGCCATGGGCCTGAGGCTCGCGCGCTTCAACGTCATGGCGGAACGCCAGGTCAAGGCATCCTGGCAGTCGGAATATTTCGTCGGGGTGCCCGCACCGGCGGGCGCCATGCTGGTGCTTTTGCCGGTTTACCTGGGGCTTCTCGGCCTTGCGCCCGAGCGCACCTTTGCGCTCATCGCGTCCGCCTACACCGTGCTGATCGCCTTCCTGCTCGTCAGCCGCTTGCCGGTGTGGTCGGGCAAGTCGGAAAACAGCCGTGTGCGCCGCGATCTCGTCCTGCCGGCGATCCTGGGCGTCGTCTTCTACGTGGCGACGCTGATGACCTACACCTGGGAAACGATGGCGGTAACGGCGCTCGGCTACCTGATCACGCTGCCCTTCGGCGCTCGCTCCTGGCAGCGCAAGTATGGCGGCGACTGGCCCGTCCATCCTTCGACCGGCGGCGATGGCCTGCCGGGCGACAAGGATTGACCGGGTCGACAGATTGCACAAAAGAAAAGGCCACCGTGGTGACACGGTGGCCTTTCTGTTTGGGCTTACGTCGAAGCTTATTCCGGCATCCGGTAATCGACGATCCTGTCTTCGCGAACGATATAGAGCTTGCCGGTCTCGGTCTGATCCGGGCCGACCAGCGGCAGCAGCTTGGCAGCCACTTCGGACGGATGCGGGACGGTCTCCGGATCCTCGCCGGGCATCGCCTGGGCGCGCATCGCGGTGCGGGTGGCGCCGGGATCCACGGAGAGGATGCGCAGCGGCAGGCGCTGCGTTTCTCCGGCCCAGGTGCGGGCCAGAGCCTCGACGGCAGCCTTGGAGGCGGAGTAGGGGCCCCAGAACGGCTTGCACTTGTGTGCGGCACTTGACGACAGGATCAGCGCGCGGCCGGCATCCGACTTGATCAGCAGAGGCTCCAGCGACCGGATCAGCCGCCAGGTGGCGTTGACGTTGATCATCATCACCTTGTCGAACACCTTCGCCTCGACATGGCCGATCGGCGAGATCGTGCCGAGCACGCCGGCATTGGCGACCAGGATGTCGAGCTTGCCCCAGCGCTCGTTGATGGCGCCGCCGAGCTTGTCGATCGCCGGCATGTCGGCGAGGTCGAAAGGAACGAGCGTTGCCGAGCCGCCGGCCGCCTTGATCGCGTCGTCGAGCTCTTCGAGCCCACCGACAGTGCGTGCGCAGGCGACGACATGTGCGCCGGCCTTGGCCAGTTCGAGAGCGGTGAAATAGCCGATACCGCGCGAAGCGCCGGTGACCACGGCCACCCGGCCTTTAAGATCGATCGTCATTTTGTTGTCTGGTTATCCGTTGCTGGCGAGAACCGAGAGTTTGCGGACGTTGCTTGCGCCTTCCTGGTCGAGGAGGCGGGTCGGATAGTCCCCGGTGAAATAGTGGTCGGTGAACTGCGGCGACTTCGGGTCGCGCTTTTCACCGCCGACCGCCTCGTAGAGGCCGTCGATCGACAGGAATTCCAGCGAATCCGCACCGATGTAGCGGCACATGGAGGCGAGGTCCGCATGCTGGTTGGCCAAAAGCTTATCGCGATCCGGCGTGTCGATGCCGTAGAAATCCGGATGGAAGATCATCGGGCTTGCGACGCGCACATGCACTTCACGTGCGCCTGCGTCCCGCATCATCTGCACGATCTTGACCGAAGTGGTGCCGCGCACGATCGAATCGTCGACCAGGATGATGCGCTTGCCCTCGATCATCGCGCGGTTGGCCGAATGCTTGAGCTTGACGCCGAAGGCGCGGATCTGCTGCGTCGGCTCGATGAAGGTGCGGCCGACATAGTGATTGCGGATGATGCCGTATTCGAAGGGAATGCCGCTCTCTTGGGCATAGCCGAGCGCTGCCGGCGTGCCACCGTCCGGCACGGGCACCACCACGTCGGCCTCAACAGGGGCTTCCTTGGCGAGGTTGATGCCCATGTTCTTGCGCGAGACGTAGATGCTGCGGCCACCGACGACCGAATCCGGCCGGGCGAAATAGACATATTCGAACAGGCAGAGACGCTCCGGCTGCGTGACCTCGGGCTTGCGCGCATCGATCGAGATCGAACCGTCGGGCTGGATTTCGCAGATGATCACTTCGCCGTTCTCGACGTCGCGCACGTAGGTGGCGCCGATGATGTCGAGCGCGCAGGTTTCCGAGCAGAAGATCGGCTTGCCGTCGAGCTCGCCCATCACGAGCGGACGGATGCCGATCGGGTCACGGGCGGCGATCAGCTTGGTGCGGGTCATCGCCAGCATCGAATAGCCGCCTTCCATCTGACGGATGGCGTCGATGAAACGGTCGGAAGACGAGGCCTGCTTGGAGCGGGCGATCAGGTGCAGAACGACTTCAGTGTCCGAGGTCGACTGACAGATGGCGCCGTCGGCGATCAGTTGCCGACGAAGGGTGAGGCCGTTGGTGAAGTTGCCGTTGTGGGCGACTGCGATGCCGCCGACTTCGAGCTCGGCAAACAGCGGCTGGACGTTGCGTAGCGCCACTTCACCCGTCGTCGAGTAGCGGGTGTGGCCGATCGACATGAAGCCGGGGAGCTTTGCCAGCGTCGCCGGGTCGGTGTAGTGGTCGCCGACGAGGCCCATGCGCTTTTCGGTGCAGAACTGCTTGCCGTCGAAGGTGACGATGCCGGCTGCTTCCTGGCCGCGATGCTGGAGCGCGTGCAGGCCAAGCGCTGTCAGCGCCGCCGCGTCCGAGTGCCCCAAAATACCGAAGACGCCGCACTCTTCGTGCAGTTCGTCGCCTTCGAGTTCATCGTGGATTTCCATGGATCTGAGATCGGTCATCACAGTCGCCTTTGTTCCGTACCGGTGCGCATATCGTGATCGGGCCCGCAGTCTTCAAGCGATCTTAGCTGAAAACGGCTGCGAGCGTTATTCCCCAAAAGGACAAAGCCCGCGGGGCGGGCTTTGTCGGCATGTCGTTCCTGTCTCAGCCGTTGGTGGCCGGTGCGTCGTCTGCGGGCGCCTGCTCTGGCGTCGTCGTCGGCGCCTGGCCCGGTGCTGCAGCCGGCGCTTCGCCTTCGCCTTCGCCGGTCGTGTCCTTGCCGCGCAGACGGTCGAGAATGGTGGCGTCGGCCTCTTCGGGCAGCAGCGCGATCAGCTTGTTGCCGAGATTGTCGAGCAGCGGCTTCGACTTGGCCTGGGTCACCCAGACCGGCTGCTGCGCCGGTGCGACCAGCCAGTTGAAGAACAGCATGGCGACGACAACGAGCAGGATGCCGCGGGCGGCGCCGAACAGGAAGCCGAGCGTGCGGTCGAGAGCGCCGATGCGGCTGTCGATGATGAAGTCGGCGATCCGCATGGTGATGAAGGAAATGATGATCAGCGCCACCAGGAAGATCACCGCCGCCGATCCGATCAGCGCGACGGTGTCGCTGTTGGTGTACTGCTTGGCATAGGGCAGGAGGTGCGGGTAGAGGAAGTAGGCGGCAGCTGCTGCGCCCACCCAGCTCGCGACCGAAAGCACTTCGCGCGAAAAGCCGCGGACCATGGCCAGAATTGCGGAAAACAGGGCGACGCCGAGAACGATACCGTCGAGAATTGTAATGGGCATTTTGTCCTTACTCCGGACCCGGTTCGTCCGGGTCTCCTCAAGCCTATCCGCCATCGGCCCTGTTCAGGGCGTTTGCAGCCTGCTTGCAGCCTTTAGAGGTCCGCCTGCGGCATCCGCATTCAGTCGTCGTCCTGTGCCGCCTTGAGCGCATGTCGCGATCCCGCGATGCGCGCCACCAGATCCGGCAGGCTTTCCATCTCGCTCCATCGGCCACCGCCGTTTTTCGGCAGCTCCATCGAAGCGGATGGCAGGACCGCCTGCGAGAACCCGAGCTTCTCGGCTTCCTTAAGGCGTTGTGCGGTATGCGCAACCGGCCGGATGGCGCCCGACAAGCTGACTTCGCCGAAATAGACGCAATCGGCCGGAAGGGCAAGCCCGGCAAGCGATGAAACCAGTGCGGAAGCCACAGCAAGATCGGCGGCAGGCTCCGAAATGCGGTAGCCGCCGGCAATGTTGAGATAGACGTCGTGCTGCCCGAGCTTTACCCCGCAATGGGCCTCGAGCACCGCAAGGATCATCGACAGTCGGGCGGAGTCCCAGCCGACGATGGCGCGGCGCGGCGTGCCGAGCGACGTCGGGGCGACGAGCGCCTGCACTTCGACAAGCACGGGCCGCGTGCCTTCCATGCCGGCAAAGACGGCCGCACCCGGCGATTTCTCGTTGCGTTCGCCCAGAAACAGTTCCGACGGGTTGGCGACTTCACGCAGGCCCTTGTCCGACATTTCGAAAACGCCGATCTCGTCGGTCGGGCCAAAACGGTTCTTGACGGTGCGCAGGATGCGGTAGTGATGGCCGCGGTCGCCTTCGAAATAGAGCACGGCGTCGACCATGTGCTCAACGACGCGGGGGCCGGCGATCTGTCCTTCCTTGGTGACGTGGCCGACAAGTACGACGGCCGTCCCGGTTTGCTTGGCAAAGCGGATCATCGCCTGAACGCCGGTGCGAACCTGGGTGACGGTGCCCGGCGCCGAATCGACGATGTCGCTCCAGAGCGTCTGGATGGAATCGATGATCACCAGATCCGGGCGCTTGCCTTCCGAAAGCGTCGCCAGGATGTCCTCGACATTGGTTTCGGCGGCGAGCAACACGTCGCTGTCGGCAGCGCCCAGCCGCTGGGCGCGAAGCCGCACCTGCGCCACTGCCTCTTCACCGGAGACATAGATGACCCGGTGGTTGCGGCGCGAAAGGGCTGCGGCCGCCTGCATCAGCACGGTCGACTTGCCGATCCCGGGATCGCCGCCGACAAGCAGCGCCGAGCCGCGCACGAAGCCGCCGCCGGTCACCCGGTCCAATTCCGAAATGCCGGTCTGGATGCGGGGCGCATCCTCGATGTCGCCGGAAAGGGTGGTGAGCGCCACCGGACGGCCCTTCTTCGGCGCGCGCGACGGACCGCCGCCGATGCCGGCCGTCGGATCGTCTTCGATGATCGTGTTCCACTCGCCGCACCCCTCGCACTTGCCGGCCCAACGGGTGTGGATCGTGCCGCAGTTCTGGCAGACGAATTGTGTGCGGGCTTTGGCCATGAAAATCGACTTTCGCATGTGGAGACCGCGCATGTCGCGATGGGCGTGCGCGGCGAAGAATCAGCTCTATTGTCACATAATGCCCGGACGAGCGGAACAAAAGGTGAATTTTAGCGGAGATGGCTGGAAAATGATCCGAGGCGACCCGTCACACGGGGTCGATACAGTGCCTGACATAGCGCTGGCCGAGGCTGGTCAGCATCTCGTAGCCGATCGTCCCACCGGCGCGCGCAACGTCGTCGATCGCAATATGCCGGCCGAAAAGCTCGATATAGTCGCCCGGCCGCACGGCGGTTTCGGGAAGGTCGGTCACGTCGAAGAGGCTGAGGTCCATGGTGACGCGGCCGACATGGGGGATTTTCCGGCCGTGCAGGAAGCCGAAAGCGCCCGATGGCGTTGCCCGCCTGAGGGTGACGCCGCCGCCCGAGACGGAGCGATGGTAGCCATCGGCATAGCCGACCGCAACCGTGGCGATGCGGCTGTCGCGATCAAAGCGTGCGGAGGCGCCGTAGCTCGCGGTGCCGCCTGCGGCCACCTCGCGTACCTGGATGATCCGCGCTTCGGCGGTCACCACCGGCTTCATCGGGTTGGCGGCCCCGTCCACCGCCTCGCCGCCATAGACGGCAATGCCTGGACGGGTCAGGTCGAAGTGGTAGTCGGACCCGAGAAAGACGCCGCCGGAGTTGGCAAGGCTTGCATCGACACCCTCATAGGCAGCGGTCGCCTCGTGGAAGCGCTTGAGCTGGAGCGCATTCAGCCGATGCTCGGGATCGTCGGCGCTGACCAGATGGCTCATGATGAGCACCGGCGAGAAGCTCGCCGGCCGCGCCGGGTCGTTTGCCAGCGCAACCGCATGCTCGACCGAAAGGCCGAGCCGGTTCATGCCGGTATCGATGTGCAGCACGCAAGGGTGATCGCCGCCCTCGGAAAGGGCTGCCATGAACACGGCGAGCTGTTCGTCCGAATTGATCACCGGTACCAGATCGTTGTCGAAGAACAGGGCTTCGTTGCCCGGCCACATGCCCGCGAGGATGTAGATCCGGCCGTCGGGCACGAGCGGACGAAGGGCAGCACCTTCCTCGGCGTTGGCAACGAAGAAGTCGCGCGCGCCGGCTGCATAAAGGGCAGGGGCGGCGCAGTCGATGCCGATCCCGTAGGCATTGGCTTTGAGCACAGCTGCGGCGCGCGCCTTGCCGGAGCGCTTGTTCATCGACCGCCAGTTGTCGACAAGCGCGCCAAGGTCGATCGTGAGCCTGTTGGAAGCGGAAAGGAAGTCTGGACGAAGCATGCCGGGCCTCTGCGTGGGTGATCCAAGATCAATACAGCCAAGCGAAGAGCGTCGCAAATGCTGCAGTATCACGGTGCGCCCGCGGTCAGGCCTGCAAACGCGCACTTTTGTGCAAGACGCCGGCGCGCCTGGGCACTATGGTTCTCCGATGCAGACGATTTCGCAGGAACAGGCCATCGATGTCATGCCGATCGAGGGCGCCGAGCGCACCCGCTTTTGGCGAGACTCGCGCTTCATGGGCATGGAATGCCTGACCGCCACCTTCATCACCCATGAATTCGCGCCGCATGCGCACGAAACGTTCTCAATCGGCGCGATCGAGGCCGGCTCCCAGATCAGCAAGATCAAGGGCGAGCGCTCGGAGGCGGGTCCCGGATACTTCTACCTGATCAATCCCGACGAGATCCACGATGGCCACCCGGGCGGCAGCGGCTACCGCTATCGCATGGTCTACCCGAGCGCCGAGCTCCTGGTGAACATCATCGAGGACGTGACGGGCCGCGCCTTCAAGGGTACGCCGTCCTTTGCCAAGCGCGTTCTCCAGGCTCCCGATCTGGCCCTTTCCTTCCACCAGGCGCATCGAACGCTCGAGGTCGCAGGCGCCACGCTCGAGGCCGAGGAAAAGATGTTTGCCGTGCTTGCAGCGATGTTCGAGCGCCACGGCAGTACGATCATTGCGCCGATCGAGACGCGGGAACATTCGGCCGTTCACCGCGCGCGTGACTTTCTGATGGAACATTATGCCGACGATGTCGGGCTTGAAGAGCTGGCCAGGGTCGCCGGCCTCAGTCGCGCGCACCTGATCCGCGCTTTCCGCAAGGAGTTCCATATCACCCCGCATGCGTTCCTGACCGACAAGCGCGTACGCGCGGCCAAGACGCTGCTGCGTCACGGATGGTCGGCCGTGGATGCCGCCTACCAGTGCGGTTTTGCCGACCAGGCGCATTTCAGCCGCCACTTCAAGGCGCGCACCGGGATTACGCCGGGCGCATTCCGCGCCGGTTGATCACTTTCGTTCAAGACGACCCGCAGCCCGGCGACTAGAACGTTGGCCAGAGCGACCGTGCGTTTCAAAGGACGGGCGGCGCTATGGTGCGAATGGAGACGTGGACGTTGCAGGAGAAAAGTGCATTTCAGGAATTTCGGTCGGCCGCGCTCGCGATGACGCCTCTCATCGTCGCGGTGATGCCGATCGGCCTCGTCTTCGGCGCGGTGGCGGCGGGCAAGGGGCTGACGCCGGCGGAGGTGACGCTGATGAGCGCGCTGGTGTTTGCCGGCGGATCGCAGTTCGTCGCGATGGACATCTGGACGCATCCTGCCTCCTGGGCAGCACTCGGCTTTTCGGCCTTGCTCGTCAATGTCCGTCACGTGCTGATGAGCGCCTCGATCGGCGGCAAGCTCGATCGCTTTTCGGGTCCGGCCCGCTACCTGTCCATGCTGCTTTTGGCCGACGAAATCTGGGCGATGGCGGAGATGCGCGCGAGCGCGACGAAGCTGACGCCCGCCTGGTTTGCCGGCCTTGCGGTGCCGTTCTACTGCGTCTGGGTGCTGACAAGCCTCGCGGGCGCGCTGCTCGGCGCCTTCCTCGGTGATCCGAAGGTCACTGGGCTCGACTTTGCGTTTCCGGCCGTCTTCATCGTCCTTGTCATGGGGTTCTGGAAAGGGCGCGGGACCGGCGCGGTGTTGGCCGCCAGCGCCTCGGCCGCCGTGCTCACACATCAGTTGTTGCCGGGCGTCTGGTATATCGCGGCCGGTGCTGCCGCAGGCGTCGTCGTCGCCGTTCTTTCGGGCGGCCGCAAGGAGGTGCAAGCATGAGCGTCGATCTCACCACGCTGCTTGCGATCCTTGCCATGGCGGCGGCGACGGTTGCCACCCGTATCGGCGGCCTCCTGCTGATCCGTTACGTGACGATCGGCGAGGATCAGAAACGGGCGCTCGAAGCCATTCCGCCGGCGGTGCTGATGGCGGTCATCGCGCCGACCGCCTTCGTGACCGGGCCGGCAGAAACGATCGCTGCGGCCTTGACGGCTGTGGCTGCCCTGCGGTTGCCGTTGCTCGCATCCGTCGCCATCGGCGTGGTCTCGGTGGCGCTGCTGCGTCTCGTCTTTTGAGGTTGTTGCCCTGAAGCGACGAATGTCGGCTCGGCGGCAGACGGATCGCTAGAAATTGAGAGCGGGCTGGGAAACCGCAAACATTTTTCCCAGCCCGCTCCGGCCGCCCCCACGGAACTTGAAGAGCAATCCCAGGAAACGTGTGAAACGGTTTTCCGTCCGGAATTGCGGTCTTTCAAAGCGATGGACAGTTTCGCTGTTTCGAAGAAACAAGGAAACTGTCTAGTGTTCTTCGTATTGGGTGAACGAGGGATCGGCGAGGTCGGTGAAGCGGGTGAATTCCGACTGGAAGGCGAGCTTCACGGTACCGGTCGGTCCGTGACGCTGCTTGGCGATGATCACATCGGCCGTGCCCTTCACCTGCTCCATCTTCATCTTCCACTCTTCGTACTTCGGATCGAACTCGTCGCGCGGCTCTAGGTTCTTCACGTAGTATTCCTCGCGGAACACGAAGAGCACGACGTCGGCGTCCTGTTCGATCGAACCCGATTCGCGAAGGTCGGAGAGCTGGGGCCGCTTGTCTTCGCGGCTTTCCACGCCACGCGAGAGCTGCGAGAGCGCGATGATCGGAACGTTCAGCTCCTTGCCGAGCGCCTTGAGGCCGGTGGTGATCTGGGTGATTTCCTGCACGCGGTTGTCGCTGGATTTGCCCGAGCCGGTCATGAGCTGGATATAGTCCACCACCAGGCAGTCGAGGCCGCGCTGGCGCTTGAGGCGGCGCGCGCGGGCGGAAAGCTGGGCGATAGAGATGCCACCCGTCTGGTCGATATAGAGCGGCACCTTCTGCATCATCTGCGAGCAGGCGACGAGCTTTTCGAACTCGGCCTCGGAAATATCACCGCGGCGGATCTTCGACGAGGAGACTTCGGTCTGCTCGGAGATGATACGGGTGGCGAGCTGCTCGGACGACATTTCGAGCGAATAGAAGCCGACGACGCCGCCGTTTCTCGCCTTGAACGAGCCGTCCGCCTGGACTTCCGGCTCGTAGGCCGCGGCAATGTTGTAGGCGATGTTGGTCGCAAGCGAGGTCTTGCCCATGCCGGGACGTCCGGCAAGCACGATCAAGTCGGAGCGCTGCAGGCCGCCCATGCGGCCATCAAGCGACAGGATGCCGGTCGAAATGCCCGACAGGCTGCCATCGCGCTCGAAGGCCTGGCCGGCCATGTCGATTGCGAGCGCAACGGCATCGTTGAACGACTGGAAGCCGCCATCGTAGCGGCCGGTTTCCGCCAGTTCGAACAGGCGGCGTTCGGCGTCCTCGATCTGGCCCTGCGGCGGCATGTCGAGCGGGGCATCATAGGCGATGTTGACCATGTCTTCGCCGATGGTGATCAGCGAGCGGCGCAACGCCAGGTCATAAATGGCCCGGCCATAGTCTTCCGCATTGATGATCGATACGGCTTCCACGGCAAGGCGTGCCAGATACTGGGCGACGGTCATGTCGCCGACCTTCTCGTCGGCCTTGAGGAACGTCTTGATGGTAACGGGGTTGGCAGCCTTGCCCATGCGAATGATATCGCCGGCGACCTCGTAGATCTTGCGGTGCAGCGGCTCGTGCAGGTGAACCGGCTTCAGGAAGTCCGATACACGATAGTACGCGTCATTGTTGACGAGGATCGCGCCGAGGAGCGCCTGCTCGGCTTCAAGGTTGTTCGGCGCCTCGCGGTAGTGCTGGTCCGCCTGATCCTTGCTGATAGGGGATAGCTTTCGCGCCGCGTCGTTCATGTCGTTCTGTCTCTGCCTCTGTCTGGTGTGGCCCCGGTTTGCGTCTTACCGCCGTCCGGGTCAAGTGCAGGGCGGACACAGTTGCAAAGCGTGTCGTGCGAGCCTGGCGCTTTTCCCGTTGTTCCACTGATCCACAGGCAGGGTTCACAAAAACACGAATTCTGCCGTTGCCACAAACTTGGGCGTTGACGGACCGAATCACCCTGTCAGCTGCAAAATTCTAATCCCGTCGCTCGTCCGTTCAAAACCCGTTCTTGAAAAACGAGCGCGTTTGGATTAGATAGTATGAAAATAGTTAGCATGCTACTAATATGGAAAAGATATTAATGTATCAGCCCACCGTAAACCGCGAATTGTTCGACGCCCTGTCGCTGGTCAATCGCAAGCTCAGGGCCGTTTTTGATGCCCAGGTGAAGGAGAGGGGCCTGACGCTGTCGCGGGCGCGCGCACTCTTCGCCCTGACCAGGAAGGATGGCTTGAACCAGCGAGAACTTGCAGACGAGCTCGACATCGAGACGCCGACGCTGGTGCGTCTGCTGGACGGCATGGAAAAGCAGGGCTTCATCGAGCGGCGTGTCGAGGTGTCCGACCGGCGCGCCAAGCAAATCCACATGACCGACCTCGGCCGCGCGGTTGCCGACGACATCCTGAGGCTTGCCGACGAGATCCGGGCCGAGGTGTTGCAGGGCGTCGATAGGGCCGAGCTTGCCGTTACGCTCAGGGTCGTGCGTTCGCTCGCCGACAATGTTCAGTCGCTGGCGCGGGAGTGACGGCCATGCGCGCCGTGGCGACCCTCGGAGCCAATGACAACCGGAGCGCCCTTTCGGAAGGGGATGGCGAACCCGAACAGGAGCCGCAAGCCGCCCTCGCGGCCGTGCCTTCGCCGCAGGCCGCTTTGCCAGTTGATCCGGCGTCCATGCCGATGATGAAGTCGGCGATCTACGTCCTTTGCTCGGCCTTCCTGTTCCTGACGCAGGGACTGGGGATGAACCTGGCGCTTGCCAACCTCAACCAGCTCCAGGGCTCGCTCTCGGCGACCTCGGTCGAAGCGGCCTGGCTTTCGGCGGCCTACATGGCGCCGAATGTCAGCCTGTCGATTGCGCTCGTGAAGATCCGCGCCCAGTACGGGCTGCGCCGGTTTGCCGAAATCGGCATCGTCGGCTTCGTGATCGTTTCCCTGATGAATGTCTTCGTGTCGGATCTGCATTCGGCCATCGTCGTGCGCTTCATAAGCGGCATTGCCGCAGCGCCAATGTCGACGCTCGGCTTTCTCTACATGCTCGAGGCCTTTCCGCCGGCGCGCAAGCTGACGACCGGGTTGGCGCTGGCGCTCACGTGCACGACGATCTCCGCGCCGATCACCCGACTGATCTCTCCGGCGCTGATCGAGTATGGTCAGTGGCACGGGCTCTACCTCATGGAGATGGCGTTGGCGCTGATCGCGTTGCCGGTCATCTACCTGTTGCCACTGACGCCGGTGCCGCATGCCAAAGTCATCCAGCGCCTGGATATTCTGAGCTACCTGCTCGTCGCCTTCAGCTTCGGATGCCTCGCGGTGGTGCTTTCCATGGGGCGGCTTTACTGGTGGTTCGAAGCGCCCTGGCTCGGCGTCCTCCTGGCCGTGTCGATCGCCGCACTGACCGCCGTGGTTCTGATCGAGCTGAACCGCGCAGTGCCCTTGATCGACATGCGCTGGCTCGCGTCGAAGGAAGTAGTCCACTTCACCGCTGTTCTCCTGATTTTTCGCCTTGTCGCGTCCGAGCAGTCGGCGATCGCCACGAATTTCTATCAGCAGATCGGGCTCCAGTTCGAGCAGGTCGCGACACTCTACTGGATCATTCTGGCTGCCGCGATCGCCGGTGGCCTGCTCTGCGCCGTGCTGATGAGCCCGCAGCATTCCGAACGCGTGCACATGCTGGCGCTTGGCCTGCTTGCCACGGGCGCTTACCTCGACAGCCAGGCATCCAGCCTGACCCGACCCGAGCAGATGTATGTCAGCCAGGCGATGATTGCGGCCGGTACGGCGCTTTTCCTGCCGCCGGCGATGGCGAGCGGCTTTCGGGCAGCACTTGCCAAGGGGCCGAGCTATATTCTGAGCTTCTTCGTGGTCTTCCTGTTCACCCAGAACATCGGCAGCCTGATCGGATCCGCGGCCTTTGGGACCTTTGTCACGATCCGCGAGAAGTTCCATTCCAACATCCTCGCAGAACAGATTGTGCTCTCCAATCCGCTCGTCGCCCAGCGGATCAACCAGCTCGCAGCCGCCTATGGCAGGGTGGTGGGCGACAGGACCCTTTTGAACGGAGAAGGCGCCGTCCTCCTGTCGCAGCAGATCACCCGCGAAGCTTACATCCTGGCCTACAACGACGCCTTTCTGCTCGATGCGATGATTGCCCTTGGCGCGCTCGTCGGCCTGCTTGTTCACATGTCCTACAAATGGTTTGCGCAGCGTTTGGCTGGTCCGCCGCTTCGAACCGCCCTTTGATTGATTGGTTTCACCATGTTGAAAGTCTTACGCTCCCCCACGGCCCTGATCGTCCTGATGGCGGGTATCGCCGGCGTCGCGCTGGTCCTCTATGCTTGGCGGTTGCCCCCGTTCCAAAGCGCGGTGGAAATGACGGAGAACGCCTATGTGCGCGGTTATGTGACGGTGATGAGCCCTCAGCTTTCAGGCTATGTCGCCGACGTTCCCGTCCACGACTACGAGACCGTCAAGGCCGGGGAAGTCCTCGTCAAGATCGACGACCGCATCTACGCGCAGAAGCTGGCGCAGGCGCAGGCAACGCTTGCCGCCCAGAAGGCGGCCCTTGCCAATTCCTACCAGCAGGAACTGTCGGCCAAGGCCGGAATTGCAGCGAGCCAGGCGCAGATCGACAGCGCCAGGGCGGCCTTCAACCGTGCCCGCTCCACCTGGGACCGCATCCGGCCGCTGACGGAAAAGGGTGTGGCGACGCGCAGCGACGCCGATCAGGCGCGCGCCGGTTTCGAGCAGGCGGACGCGGCGGTCAACCAGGCGGAAGCCGGATTTCAGGTCGCAACGCAGGCGCTGGCGACCACGCTTGGGGCACGCGCCGGATTGGAGGCGGCGGTAACGGGCGCGGGAGCCGCCGTGGAACTGGCGCGCATCGACCTCGAAAACACGCGCATCCTCGCGCCGCGCGACGGCAGGCTCGGTGAGATCGGTGCGCGGGTCGGGCAATATGTAACGGCTGGATCGCAGCTTCTGGCGCTGGTACCGAACGATGTCTGGGTGGTCGCCAATTTCAAGGAGACGCAACTGGATGGCATGCGGGCCGGCCAGCCCGTGACCATTTCGGTCGACGCCCTGCACAAGAGCGAATTGACCGGGCACATCGAGCGCTTTGCACCAGCCGCCGGTTCGGAGTTCAGCGTGATCCGGCCGGACAACGCGACCGGCAACTTCATCAAGGTGGCCCAACGCGTCGGCGTGCGCATCGCCGTCGATCCTGGCCAGCCATTGGCCGAGATGCTGTCACCGGGCCTGTCGGTTGTGGTGCGCGTCGACAAGGATGCGCCGGCACAGGCAGTGGTCGATCATGCCGCCGGCCCGGGCGTCCCGAGCGCTCTTGCCGGCTCCGGCGCCTGACATTTTTTGGAGGCAAGGCCGCGTGCCTGCGGGCGGACAAGAAAAAAGCCCGGATCGATGGTCATCGATCCGGGCTTTTTTCGTTGAATGGCCGTTGAGGCTTATTCTTCTTCGCCTTCGAACTCGGCTTCCGGATTGAAGAAGTCTTCCGGCTTCAGAGCGTCTTCGTCAACGCCGTAGATGGCGTCGGCCGAGGTCAGGCTTTCGCCCTTGGCCTGGCGACCGGCTTCTTCAGCCGAACGGGCAACGTTGACTTCGACAGCGATCTCGACTTCCGAGTGCAGGTGCAGCGTGACCTTGTGCAGGCCAATCGACTTGATCGGCTGGTTGAGGTCGACCTGGTTGCGGCCGACGTTGAAGCCTTCGGCAGCGAGAACTTCGATGATGTCGCGGGCAGCAACCGAACCGTAGAGCTGGCCGGTTTCGCCTGCCGAGCGGACGATGATGAAGGACTTGCCGTCGAGCTTTTCGGCAACAGCCTGAGCTTCCGACTTGCGCTCGAGGTTGCGGGCTTCGAGCGTCGAACGCTCAGCTTCGAAACGGGCCTTGTTGGCGGCGTTGGCGCGCAGCGCCTTGCCGAGCGGCAGAAGGTAGTTGCGGGCGAAGCCGTCGCGAACCTTTACGGTTTCGCCCATCTGGCCGAGCTTGGCGATGCGTTCGAGAAGAATGACTTGCATGTTGAGTTTCCTTTCAGTGATCCAATTTGTTGGTCAGTTTTTTCCAACCGGCGTGACCGCGATGGTGCGTCGCGTATCGATCAGGCCGGACAGGAGGAAGAAGAATGCCGGGACCGTGAAGACGAGCACCGACAGGTATGCGATCCACAGCACGGGAAGCCGCCAGGACTTGCCGCGCGTGCGGAAATGGAAGGATGCGAAACCGGCAAGCAGGAAGCCCGCGCCGAAGGTTCCGCAGATCAGCGCGCCGATCGTGGCTGGCGCGCCGCCAAGGAAAGTGAGGACCAGGCCGCCGAGGAAGATGAAGATCGCGTTGCGATGCATGCGCAGCGTCGAGGGGATGTCCTCGCGCGGCCTGAGCGACCGCCCGGACATCTGCACGATGCGGGTGGCGAGGTAGTAGGCGGTAAACAGCATCAGCACCCAGACAGCGCCCTGGACGAGCGGCAGGGCGAGCGTGAAGAGTGACTTGATCTGGGCGATTGCGGCCGCATCGGGGTTGTAGGCGGAATCCTGCGCCTGCACCGCCTGAATGACGATATCGACCATCCGGTCGGAGATGTCGGAACCGTAGCCGACGATGATGCCGACGATGATCATACCCACCGTCACGAGGCCGGCGAGATGGCTCAGAATGTCGGAGAGGGGATACCACGCAAGCGCTTCATCGGGACCGCCGAGTTCGGAGGCCGGACGCGCGAGATTGGCAAGATGGCTCAGCCACCCGGCCGGGATGAGCGTGACGACGAGAATGAGCAAGGCGAAATAAGGGGACGCGAGTGCTGTGGCCGTGCCCCCGGCCACGACGATCGCGGTGATCGCGGCAGCGTTGCCCCAGCCAAGGCCGGCCATCAGGATCGGCAGCGCGGAAGCGGCGTAAAGGACGATCGCGAGCGACGACTGCGTGTTCGCGCCCATCGACAAGAGGGCGGCGGTAAAGCCGGCGAGAACGCCGGTCAGCAGCGATGTCCTGTTCACATTCGTCACGTTTCGCTGTCCTGCTTCGTGCAGTTAGGGGATGGCGAAAGCCTTGTCCCCAGCTTGGGATTTAGGCGCTTGCGCGCCGGTTCCGATCCGCGCCCATCGCGGAAGGGAAGGGCAAGGCGCTTACGTAAGGAAAGCGCCTTGCCCTTGAGTCGATGTCCGCCGGAGTCAGATGACTGACGGACCGTCAGCCGTTCTTAGGAAACGACGTAGGGCAGCAGGCCGAGGAAGCGTGCACGCTTGATCGCCTGAGCGAGTTCGCGCTGCTTCTTCTGGGAAACGGCCGTGATGCGGGAAGGAACGATCTTGCCGCGCTCGGAAATGTAGCGCTGCAGCAGACGGATGTCCTTGTAGTCGATCCGCGGAGCGTTTGCGCCCGAGAAGGGGCAGGTC
>NZ_DASYGZ010000120.1:0-9235 GCF_035999135.1 Ensifer sp. | reverse complement strand
CCATGGCGACGTCGCCATCGCGGCGATCACCTCCTGCACCAACACCTCCAACCCGTCGGTGCTGATCGCGGCCGGCCTGCTTGCCCGCAACGCCGTTGCCAGGGGCCTGAAGTCCAAGCCGTGGGTGAAGACCTCGCTGGCTCCGGGAAGCCAAGTCGTTGGCGAATACCTCGCCAAGTCCGGCCTGCAGAAGGACCTCGACGCGCTCGGCTTCAACCTCGTCGGCTTCGGTTGCACCACCTGCATCGGCAACTCCGGCCCGCTGCCGGCGCCGATCTCGAAGACGATCAACGACAAGGGTCTGATCGCCGCCGGCGTTCTCTCCGGCAACCGCAACTTCGAAGGTCGCATTTCGCCGGATGTCCAGGCGAACTACCTCGCCTCGCCGCCGCTCGTCGTCGCCTACGCGCTTGCGGGTTCCGTGCAGAAGGACCTGACCAGCGAGCCGCTCGGCGAAGACAGGGACGGCAAGCCCGTCTTCCTCAAGGACATCTGGCCGACCTCCAAGGAGATCCAGGAGTTCATCTTCAAGTACGTCACCCGCGAACTCTACGCGACCAAGTACGCCGACGTGTTCAAGGGTGACGAGAACTGGCAGGCCGTTCAGGTTCCTCCGGGCCAGACCTATGCCTGGGACGACGGTTCGACCTACGTGCAGAACCCGCCCTACTTTGTCGGCATGGGTAAGTCCGGATCGGGCATTTCCGACATCAAGGGCGCCCGCGTGCTCGGTCTCTTCGGCGACAAGATCACCACCGACCACATCTCGCCGGCCGGTTCGATCAAGGCGGCCTCGCCGGCCGGCACGTACCTTATCGGTCATGGGGTCGGCGTTGCCGACTTCAACCAGTACGGCACGCGCCGCGGCAACCATGAGGTGATGATGCGCGGCACCTTCGCCAACATCCGCATCCGCAACCACATGCTCGGCCCGAACGGCAAGGAAGGTGGCTACACCATCCACTATCCGTCGAAGGAAGAGATGTCGATCTACGACGCGGCCATGCAGTACAAGGAAGAGGGCGTTCCGCTCGTCATCTTCGCCGGCGTCGAATACGGCAACGGTTCGTCGCGCGACTGGGCTGCCAAGGGCACCAACCTGCTCGGCGTCAAGGCCGTTATCGCGCAGTCCTTCGAACGTATCCACCGCTCGAACCTGGTCGGCATGGGTGTCATTCCCTTCGTCTTCGAGGAAGGCACGACCTGGGAGACGCTCGGCCTCAAGGGCGACGAGATCGTCACGATCGAGAACCTCGCCAATGTCCAGCCGCGCGAAAAGCGTGTCGCCAAGGTGATCTATGGCGACGGCAGCGTGAAGGACGTGCCGCTGATCTGCCGCATCGACACGCTGGACGAGGTCACCTACGTCAACAACGGCGGCATCCTGCAGACGGTTCTGCGCGACCTCGCCGCCTGATCGGCCGCGAACTGACGACATCGACGAGCCGGGGCGCCGAAAGGTGCCCCGGCTTTTTCCTGCGGTATCGCCGGCCTCTTGCAAGGTCGGCGGCGGCGCTCACCTGCGATCTCACTCCAACGTGACTTCCCGTTGATGGAGCGCCGTCGTATGTAGTGAACTCCCCCTTGAAGGAGCAGGCCGCCGGCCGACAATGAAGTGAAGCCATGACATCCGCAGACCGTTCATTCATTCGCCCCGTTGCATTGGCCCTTGGGCTCCTTGCAGTCGCTGGGGCGCCAGCCAAGGCGCAGGACGGGCAAGCGATCAAGGGTGTCGTGGAGCTGTTCACCAGCCAGGGCTGTTCTTCCTGCCCGCCGGCGGATGCGGCACTGAAGAAGCTGGTCGACGAAGGCGATGTCGTGGCGCTCGCCTATCACGTCGACTATTGGAACTACCTCGGCTGGGCCGACACGCTGGCATCGAAGGAAAACACCGAGCGCCAATACGCCTATGCCCGCATGCTCGGCCGCAACGGCGTCTATACGCCACAGGCGATCCTCAATGGCCGTGATCACCTCAACGGTGGCAACCTTCAGGCGATCAAGACGCGGCTCGAGGCAATGAAGGCGGAGGGCAAGGGGCTTGCCGTTCCCGTCGAAGCGAAGATCCAGGGTGAAGAAATCAAGATCGAGATCGGCAGTGGCATCGGCAAGGCCAATGTCGTCGTCGTCTATTTCGACCGCGCCAAGGTCGTGAAGATGGAGAAGGGCGAGAATATCGGCAAGGAAATCCCCTACTGGCATGCCGTGCGCGACATTCAGACGATCGGCATGTGGGATGGAAAGCCGGCGACCTTTACGCTTCCGGCGACCGTTCTGACCGAACGGCCGGGGAATTCCGGCTGCGCCATTCTGCTGCAGTCGATGAAGGACAAGGAAACGCCGGGCGCGATCATCGGTGCGACGGCGGTGCTCGCCGGTCCGCAGGGCAAGCTGTAGCAGCTGCCCGCGGCACGCATGTTGCCCTTGATCGCAGCCGATTTAAGGAAACATGCAGAAATTCGAAGGTCTACAGCGAGCTATGCGCTTCTCGTAAGACGCGCGGCGCTGTAGGGGGTGGTTCGGCCCGGCAGCATCGAGGGGCTGGGGCTGAGGGTTCGAAGTTACCGGACCGAACCGGCCATGGCTGCGGGCGTGGAACGCTCGCAGCATGACGATCTGACCGGACATACGGTGGCAACGACTCTGTCCGTCAGCGCCCGCGAGTTTTGCGATGAATTGGGGCGGCGATTTGACTGAAATGGGGCAGAGGCAAGAAATGACCTCATCGTCCCAATCCTTCCAGCTTGCTTTTCGGCTCGTGTCAGGCACACTGTTATCGTTCTGTCACAACAGAAGGCCGGATTGCCGATGACCGATGAGCCGGACTTGCCGCAAGGCGAGGCGCGACATCAGCGCCACACCACGTCGGATGTGGTTGTCGATCTTCACGAATACAGGAACGCCAAGGACCCTCTCCCCGTTACTTTTCATCGCCGCGAACTCGACCAGATCCTCTGGGTTTATGGCCGCATGGTCGGCGAAGGCGAGTGGCGGGATTATGCGATTGACCACCTGAAGGACCGCGCGGTCTTTTCCGTGTTCAAGCGCTCGGGCGAGATGCCGCTTTATCGGATCGAAAAGAACCCGAAGCTTGCGGCAAAGCAGGGCGCCTTCAGCGTCCTCAACGTCCACGGCACCATTCTCAAGCGCGGCCATGAGCTGACGCAGGTCCTGAAGGTGTTCGACAAGGTCTTGCGGCTGGTGGAAACCTGACGCGGATCGCGAGGTGATCCTTCGCGCGTGGTTGCCCGGATCCTTGTCGCATGTGCCATCACGAGCGGCGGCGCATGCTTTGCGGCCGACCTGGTGCCACGGTTGGGCGCCTTGGCATGCTCCGCTCACCGGTCTCAAGGATGCAAGGCCTGAGCCGTCAACTCGGCCAGCGCGTGGACGTCAGCCCCTGTAGAGTGAATCCGGGTAGACGTCTTCCGGCGGATCGCTCGTCTCACCCTCGCCAAGCGCCAGCTGCATGATCGCAGTGTCCAGCCAGTGGCCGTGCTTGAACCCGGTCGCCTTCATCGTTCCCTGGTGCTGAAATCCGGCAGCCCGGTGCACGGCGATCGAGGCCGGATGTGCGCCGCCGATCACCGCGACCATCTGCCGGAAGCCGAGTTCAGTGCAGCGCCGCACGAGCTCCGCAAGCAACGCCTTTCCGGCGCCCTTGCCGCGTGCGTCGGGCGAAAGGTAGATCGAGTCTTCCACGAGGAAGCGATAGGCCGTGCGCGTGCGGAAACCGGACGCATAGGCATAGCCGGCAATCGAACCGTTCCCGTCCACCGCCACCATGTAGGGGTAGCCGTAGCCGATGATGGTTTCGAAGCGGGTTCGCATCTCCGCTTCCGACGGCGGGGTGATTTCATAGGTGGCGACGCCGTTCAGGACCGACTCGCGGTAGATCTCGGTGATGGCCGCAAGGTCGGCGAGGGTGGCGTCGCGAAGGGTCAGGGACATGGGGTGCCGGCTCGATCTGGAGGGCTCGTCCTCCATCACTCCCATGGAGACGCAATCCGATCAAGCCGGATTCCGGCAACAAAAAAGGCGGCCGAGGCCGCCTTTTCCGTCTGTCGTTTCAAGCTTAGTTGTTCCGGTTGCCCATGAACTGAAGCAGGAACATGAACATGTTGATGAAGTCGAGGTAGAGCGTCAGCGCACCCATGATCGCCTTGCGGCCGGCAACGGTGCCGTCATCGGCCTCAAAGTACATTTCCTTGATCTTCTGCGTGTCGTAGGCAGTCAGGCCAGCGAAGATCAGCACGCCGATCACGTTGATCGCGAAGGCGAGCGGCGCGGAGCCAAGGAAAATGTTGACGATCGACGCCAGGATCACGCCGAACAGACCCATGATCAGGAACGAGCCCATGCCGGACAGGTCCTTCTTCGTGGTGTAGCCGTAGAGCGACAGGGCGCCGAACGAAGCTGCGGTCACGAAGAACGTCTGTACGATGCTCTGGCCGGTATAGACCATGAAGATCGACGACAGCGACAGGCCCATCAGGGCCGCATAGACCCAGAACGTCGTCTGCGCGGCAGAAACGCTCATGCTATTGATGCGGAAGCTCATGAAGAAGACCATCGCCAGCGGCGCCAGCATCACCACCCACTTCAGCGGGCTGGTATAGATCGCAGCACCGAAGGCGGTCAGCTGGCCACCCGAAAACGCCATCTGGAACGTCAGATAGGCGGCGACACCAGTGATTGCCAGACCGAGCGCCATCAGGTTGTAGACCTTCAGCATGTATGCGCGAAGGCCTTCGTCGATCACGGCACCCGCCTGAGCGCCGGCGGGCGACATTCGGGTTTGGTAGTTTCTCAGATCAGCCATTGTTTCCTCATTTAAGCTCCGGTGGAAGTTACGGTGTCGGGCGGCGTGTTTCGCTTGGGAAGACTTGCTTCCACGCCCAGGCGCCGCTGCGGAGCTCCAGCATGCCTGTGGACAAATATGATGCCGAAACCCGTTGGGTACAAGACCCGAAGCCTCCGGATTCGATGGGACCGGGCTGATTCAGGCCTTGTGTGACAGGGTTTTACGGTTAACTCGGCCCCGTCAAAGTTCACGCAGGACCGGTGCCGCCTTCTGTCCGAGAATGCGCCAGGTCCCGGCAAGACCGATGCCAACCGTCATGACAAGCGCGGCGACGACCGTCACGATGGCGACGTCGGGCAGGAAGTTCGACGGCAGCGTCATGATGCGGCTGACGACGAACCAGGCGGCGACACCGCCGGCAAACAGCGCAAAAACCGCCGTTGCAACCCCGAGGATTGCGTATTCGTAGCTGAAGGCCCGAATGAGCGTCGAGCGCGTCGCACCCAGCGTCTTCAGCACGACCGCGTCGTGCACGCGCGCCCTGTTGCCGGCGGCAAGCGCCCCGGCAAGCACCAGCACCGACGCGACGAGCGCCACGGCGGCCGCCGCCCGGATCGCCGTTGCCAGCTGGCCGAGCAGACCGTTCACAATGTCGAGAGCGTCCTTCACGCGCACGCTGGTGATGGTCGGATAGGCGTTGGTGACGGCCTTCAGAACGGCAGCCTCTTCCTGCGGCGTCGCGCCCGGATCGATCACCGTCGCCAGCCAGGCGTGCGGCGCGCCGGCAAAGGTATTGGGCGAAAACACCATGACGAAATTGATCGACAGCGATTCCCACTCGACATTGCGGAAGTTGGCGATCCTGGCGGTGATGTTGCGCCCGAGCACATTGACGGTCACCGTGTCGCCGATCTTCAGGCCCAGCTCGCCGGCCTCTTCCGCCGAGAAGGACACCAGCGGCTCGCCGCTATAGTCGGCCGGCCACCAGCCGCCTTCCGACAGCGTCGAATTCTCCGGCTTGTTCTTGGCATAGGTGATGCCCCGGTCGCCACGCAGAACCCACTGCCCTGCCGGCGGCACGTTGCGGCTGCTCACGTCCTCCCCGTTGAAGGCGACGATCCGGCCGCGCAGCATCGGCACCTCGATGACCTTGCCCTCGGGTATCGTCTGATTGAGAACGGCACGGAAGCCTTCGATCTCGTTGCTCTGGATGTCGACGAAGAAGAAGTTCGGCGCGCGCTCCGCCATGCTGCCGGTCAATTCGCGCCTGAGATTGCCGTCGATCAGCGCCAGCGTCACCAGAAGCGCCAGCCCGAGTCCGAGCGACAGCACCACGGAAGACGTCAGCGCGCCCGGACGGTGAATGTTGCCGATCGCGAGCCTCAGCGCCGGCGAATTGACCCGCGGACTGCGGCGCGCAAGCCAGGCGATCGCAAGCGCGACGCCGCGCAGCACGACGAACGCAAAGGCGATCGCGCCAAGAAACGTGAGCGAGATGGTGCGATCGTAAGCGGTCCAGATCGCCAGACCCGCCAGCGCCGCAAGGCAGGCGGCCGCGCCGAGCAGATAAGGCCATGCCGGCAAGCCCGAAGGGTCAAGCCCCTGCTGGCGGAAGAGCGCGGTTGCCGGAATGGCGCGCGCCCGACCAAGCGGCAGGATGGCAAAGGTCAGCGCCGTCAGCACGCCGAAAAGGGCGGCAAGGCCAAGGGCACCCGGATAAAGATGGAAGGCGGTGGAGATCGGCAGCAAATCGACCAGGAACTGGGCCGCAACGAACGGAATGAGGGCGCCAAGCACCAGACCGATCACAATGCCGATCGACGCGATCATCAGAATCTGCGCCAGGTAGATCATCGCCACGAGCGAGGCCGGCGCGCCCAGGCACTTGAAGGTCGCAATCACGCTGCGCTTGGCATCGAGATAGGCGCGCACCGCATTGGCGACGCCGACGCCGCCGACGATCAGCGCCGTCAGGCCGACCAGCGTCAGGAACTGGGAGAAGCGGGTGATGTTGGCCGTCAGAGCAGGTGCCGCGTTGCCGCTGGTACGGATCGACCAGCCGGCGGCCGGAAAACGCTTTTCGGCATCGGCCCGAATGGCTGCGATCCGGTTCGGATCGGCAACCTTGACCTTGTAGCTATGCTCGACGAGGCTCCCGGTCTGCACCAGACCGGACGCGACGAGCGCCTCGGCCGAGACCATCAGCCGCGGCGCAAAACCGAAGCCGTCGGAGAGTGCGTCCGGCTCGCGCAGGATCGTGCCGTCGATGCGGACGCGGGCATTGCCGATGAGAACCTCGTCCCCGACCTTCACACCGAGGCGATCGAGCAGCAGCGGCGCCACGACGGCGCCGAAAACCGCGCCGTCTCGCGACAGAATATCGTGCAAGGGGCGTGCCGGCTCGCTTTCCAGCGCACCATAGAGCGGATAGGCGGCGTCGACGGCCTTCAGTTCGACCAGCGCCTGATTGGAACCGTCCGGCATCCGGGCCATCGAGCGCAGCCCCGCCGAGACCGAAACCTGACCGAGGCCGTCGAGATAGGCGCGCTCCTCGGAGGTGGCCACACGATTGTTGAGCTCGAAGCGGATGTCGCCGGCAAGGAGGGCCTGCCCCTGCGATGCGATCGTCGCGGTGATCGACTGCGACAGCGAGTTGACGCCGGCGATCGCCGCCGTTCCGAGTGCGATGCAGGCGAGGAAGATGTAAAAGCCCCTGAGGCCGCCGCGCATCTCGCGCAAGGCGAGGCGCAAGGCAAGCAGCGGCTGAAGTCGCAAGGAGGAGGCGCTGCTCATGCCGAGGCCACATCCTGGCGCGGCATGGACGCGAGCGGCTCGACTTCGCCGCCGGCGACAATCTCGCCGGAGCGCACGCGCACCTGACGCACGCAGCGGTCGGCAAGGGCAGCATCATGCGTCACCAGCACGAGTGTCATGCCACGGTCACGCTGTTCGGCGAAAAGCAGATCGGCGATCTGGCGTCCGGTTTCGGCATCGAGGTTGCCGGTCGGTTCGTCGGCGATCAAAAGCTTCGGCGAGGGCGCCAATGCCCTTGCGATCGCCACGCGCTGTTGCTCGCCACCCGAGAGCTGGCCCGGATAGTGGCTGAGCCGCTCGCCAAGGCCGACGGCAACGAGTTCCTTGCGCGCGATCTCGAAAGCGCCGGCAACATTGGCGAGTTCGAGCGGGACGGCGACGTTTTCAAGCGCCGTCATGTTGGGAATGAGGTGGAAGGACTGGAAGACGATGCCGATATTGCGTCCGCGAAAGTCCGCAACCCTGTCCTCGTCGAGACGGTGCAGCGGCGTGCCGTCGATGACGATCTCGCCGCTGTCCAGACGCTCGAGCCCGGCAAGCACCATCAGAAGCGTCGACTTGCCCGAGCCGGACGGGCCGACGATGCCGACGGACTGGCCGGCCTCGATCGTCAAGTTCATGTCCTTCAGCACATGCACCGAGGCCGCAGCGGTCCCAAGGGTCAGATCCGCATTTTTAAGTTCGATGATGGTGCTGGCCAAACGAAACAACCCTATATGAAACGAGATGATGAACGGAAAAACGGCATTCGGGATTTAGGAACAGGCCCATGGCATTAAAAGGATTTCAACGGCTTTTCTTGGCGGCAATGATGACATTTGCGTTATCGCAGGCGGCGCGTGCCGAAACGATCAGCCTCGTGGGCTTCGGCGACAGCCTGATGGCGGGCTATCAGCTGCCCCCGGAGGACGCGTTCCCCGCACGACTTGAGAAGGCGCTGAAGGACAAGGGCATCGACGTGACGATCGCCAATGCCGGCGTCTCCGGCGACACCTCGTCGGGCGGCCTTTCCCGCATCGACTGGTCGGTGCCCGACGGCACGAAAGGCGTGATCCTCGAACTTGGCGCCAACGACGCGCTGCGTGGCATCGCGCCGGAAGCAACCCGCAAGAACATCGAGGCGATGATCACCCGCCTCAAGGACCGCGGTGTCGCCGTGCTGCTCGTCGGCATGATGGCGCCACCGAACATGGGTGCCGACTATGCCGCCCGCTTCAACCCGATCTATCCGGAGCTGGCCCAGAAGTACGGGCTGGAACTCTACCCGTTCTTTCTCGACGGCGTGGTGACCGAGGCAAAGCTCAAGCTCGACGACGGCATGCATCCGAACGGCGACGGTGTCGGTGTGATGGTCGACAAGGCATTGCCGGTGGTCGAACGTTTCCTGGCGACGTTGAATAAGACGGAGTGATGACATCGTCCACAGTTAAGAGAACGTTAATATTCGTAAGCGTCAAATACCAGTTGCGTGCAGACTCGATGCGTGATTCGCTAAGACATCTGCAAGAGATTCGGGGAGCTCGCCATGCCGAGACTATTCACCGCCCTCGAAATTCCGCGCAATGCTGCAATGAGTCTTTCATTGCTGCGCGGAGGTCTTCCCGGAGCTCGCTGGAT
>NZ_DASYGZ010000091.1:0-35886 GCF_035999135.1 Ensifer sp. | reverse complement strand
GTCAACGAACTGCTTTGATGAATTTCCGGGCTTGCACAATGAAGCGGCTCGCGAATGAGAGGGATGGACAATGAGCGCACGCGAAACCGGCAGCTGGGACTTCTGGATCGACCGTGGCGGCACCTTCACCGATGTCATCGGCCGCGACCCTGAAGGCAACCTGCATGCCCGCAAGGTGCTGTCCGAAAATCCGGAAGCCTACCGAGATGCGGCCGTGCAGGGTATCCGCCTTCATCTCGGCCTTGCGACCGGCGCTGCGATCCCGACCGGCCTGATCGGCGAAGTGCGCATGGGCACGACCGTTGCCACCAATGCGCTGCTCGAGCGCAAGGGCGAGCCCTTGGCGCTGGTGACAACAAAGGGTTTCCGCGATGCGCTGAAGATCGGCTACCAGGAGCGCAAGAAGATCTTCGCGACCGAAATCATCAAGCCGGAAGCGCTTTATCAGGACATCGTCGAACTCGACGAACGCGTGCTCGCCGATGGCACGGTCGAGAAGTCGCTCGACGAAGCAAAGGCGCGCGCCGCCCTCGAAGACCTGAAGGGCAAGGGCTACAAGTCCGTCGCCATCGTCTTCATGCACGCCTACAAATTCCCCGAGCACGAAGCCATCGTTGCCCGGATCGCCCGCGAACTCGGCTTCGAGCAGGTCTCGGTCAGCCACGAAGTCTCGCCGCTGATCAAATATGTCGGCCGTGGCGACACGACCGTCATCGACGCCTATCTTTCTCCGGTGCTGCGCCGTTACGTCGCCCAGGTCTCGAGCGAGCTCGATGTCGCCCGCACCGGCGCGCGCGTCATGTTCATGATGTCATCCGGTGGCCTGACGGCGGCCGATATGTTCCAGGGCAAGGATGCGATCCTGTCCGGTCCGGCCGGCGGTGTCGTCGGGCTTGCCAAGACTGGCGAAGCGGCCGGCTTCGACCGCGTCATCGGCTTCGACATGGGCGGCACCTCGACCGACGTCGCGCATTTCGACGGCGAATACGAGCGTGCGTTCGAGACCGAGGTTGCCGGTGTGCGCGTGCGCGCGCCGATGATGCTGATCCACACGGTTGCGGCCGGCGGTGGCTCGATCCTGCATTTTGACGGAGAGCGTTTCCGCGTCGGTCCCGATTCGGCCGGCGCCAACCCGGGCCCTGCCTGCTACCGCAATGGCGGGCCGCTCGCCGTCACCGACGCCAATGTCATGCTCGGCAAGCTGATGCCCGACTTCTTCCCGGCGCTCTTTGGCCCGAACCAGGATGAACGTCTCGATGTCGAGACCGTTCGCGGCCGTTTTGCCGCCATGGCCGCCGAGATCGGCGACGGCCGCGGCCCGGAGGATGTGGCCGACGGCTTCATCCGCATCGCCGTTGCCAACATGGTCGAGGCGATCAAGAAGATTTCCGTGCAGCGCGGCTACGACGTGACCCGCTATGCGCTCAGCTGCTTCGGCGGCGCCGGCGGTCAGCACGCCTGCCTCGTTGCCGATCAGCTCGGCATGAAGAGCATTCTCGTGCATCCGATGTCGGGCCTGCTTTCGGCCTATGGCATGGGGCTTGCCGATATCCGTTCGACACGCCAGAAGGCGCTCGGCGTCCCGCTTGACGATCAGGCACCGGCAGCACTCGGGGCGCTTGGCGCCGAACTTGAAGTCGATTGCCTCGCCGAACTCGAAGCGCAGGGGATCGCCCGCGACGAGATCCGCACGCATCTGCGCGCCCATATCCGCTACGCCGGCACCGACACGGTGATCGCGGTCGATGCGACCTTCCCCGGCAAGGACGACATCGCCCGGCTTCGCGCGGAGTTCGAACAGCTGCACAAGCGCCGCTTCGGCTTCGTCGCCGAAAACAAGGCGCTGGTCATCGATGCCGTCGAGGTCGAGACGGTCGGCGGTGGTGCCGCCCAGATGGAGCGCGAGGGCGCGTCCGTCACATCGGGTGCGCCCGACATTTCGCGCCGCACGCGTTTCTATTCCCAAGGGCAGTTCCACGATGCGCCGGTCGTGCTGCGCGCAGAAATCGCGCCCGGCCAAAAGCTCGACGGACCGGCGATCGTCATCGAACCGAACCAGACCGTCGTCGTCGAGGACGGCTGGCAGGCGGAACTGACCGCCAAGGACCACATCGTGCTTCGCCGCGTGAAGGCGCTTCAGCAGCAGAGCGCGATCGGCACCCACGCCGATCCGGTCATGCTGGAGATCTTCAACAATCTCTTCATGTCGATCGCCGAGCAGATGGGCGTGACGCTGCAGAACACCGCCTATTCCGTCAACATCAAGGAACGGCTCGATTTCTCCTGCGCCGTCTTCGACAACCGCGGCAACCTCGTCGCCAACGCGCCGCACATGCCGGTGCATCTGGGCTCGATGGACGCCTCGGTCGCAACCGCGATCCGCGAGAACCCGGTAATCAAGCCGGGCGACGTGTTCCTGATCAACGCGCCCTATAACGGCGGCACCCACCTGCCGGATCTCACCGTCTGCACACCCGTCTTCGACAACGCCGGACGCGAGATCCGCTTCTGGGTCGCCAGCCGCGGCCATCATGCCGATATCGGCGGCATCTCGCCGGGCTCGATGTCGCCGCTTGCGACCAACATCGAGGAGGAGGGCGTCTATATCGACAACTTCAAGCTCATCGATGCCGGCCGCTTCTGCGAAGCCGAGCTTGAGGCTCTGCTGAACGGTGCGCGCTATCCCGTGCGCAACATCCTGCAGAACGTCAACGACCTGAAGGCGCAGGTTGCGGCCAACGAAAAGGGCGTCGCGGAACTGAAGAAGATGATCGCCCAGTTCGGCGAAGACGTGGTCGAGGCCTATATGGGCCATGTCCAGGACAATGCCGCCGAAAGCGTGCGCCGCGTGCTCGACCAGTTGCCCGACGGCGAGTTCTCCTACGAGATGGACCAGGGCTGCAAGATCGAGGTCAAGATCACCGTCGACCGTGAAAAGCGCGAGGCGACGGTCGATTTCACCGGAACCTCCGAGCAGCGCGGCGACAATTTCAACGCTCCTGCACCGGTGACCCGCGCGGCGGTACTCTACGTCTTCCGCGTGCTGGTCGAGGCCGAAATCCCGATGAACGCAGGTTGCCTGCGCCCGATCCACATCGTCATCCCAGAGGGCACGATGCTGACGCCGCGTTATCCGGCAGCGGTCGTTGCCGGCAATGTCGAGGTCAGCCAGGCGGTGACGAACTGCCTGTTCGGCGCGGTTCAGAGCCAGGCGGGCGCGCAAGGCACGATGAACAATCTGACCTTCGGCAACGCCCATTATCAGTACTATGAAACGATCTGCTCCGGTGCGCCGGCCGGTCCCGGCTACAACGGCGCCGATGCGGTCCATACCCATATGACGAATTCGCGCCTGACCGATCCGGAAATTCTCGAAACCCGATTCCCGGTCGTGCTCGAAGACTTCCACATTCGTGTTGGTTCGGGTGGTCGCGGCCAGTGGAACGCCGGCAACGGTACCAAGCGCACGATCCGCGCCCGCGAAAAACTGGATTTCGCCATCCTCTCGGGCCATCGCCGGGTCGCACCCTTTGGCATCATGGGCGGTAGCCCGGGTGAGCTTGGCCGCAACCTCGTGCGCCGCAATGACGGCCGGACGGAGGAGCTGTCGGGCTGCGCCCATACGGTGCTGGAGGCCGGCGAAGCCTTTACCGTGGTGACCCCCACCGGCGGCGGTTACGGCCGGTCGTAACACCAGAAAGACCAATCTCCCAAGACTGCTGCGGTGGTCTGCGGGCGGGCGAGCGATCGTCCGCCCGTTTTTCGTTCGGGATATGCGCCATTGCTTTTGCTGCATATGCGAAAAGACGCGATCGCTTTTTTAACCCGAATTTAAATTCGAAATTACTAAGTACTTATTGGTCAGTGCGCGCCCGACCTCCTCCCGCAACGGCGCCGCAAACAGCCGGTCCTTCCTCCCGCCGGTATGGCTGACCATGTCCTCCCAACAGCGCGATCGCGACATCCAAGGAGTCACGGCAGTGACCTTCAAGAACCTTTCGATTTTGACCAAGGTCGGCCTCGTGGTCGTGGTCATGGGCATATCCTCCATTCTGATCGCGCTTGCCGGTGCGCGCGGTCTGTCCTCGCTTGGCGCAACGATCGTCGATGTCGGCGCGCGCGAAGAGGCAGCGCGCGAGGCCATGGACCTGCGCGTCGACATCATCGCCATCAGCCGCATGACCTACCAGCTGGCCGCGGCGCCGGAGAAAGCCGCCGATTTCGGCGCCGAGACGGAGAAGCGCGCCGGGGAAATGCTCGGACGTCTGACCAAGATCGAGGCCGTGGCCGACGATGCGGAAGACAAGCTCCTGAACGACATCCGCCTCACGCTCAACAGCTACTTCGACGAGATCCGGGCGATGGTTGCCGTTGCCGCCGACAAGGGCGGAGATGCCGGTGCCGTCAAGGCGGCACTCGACAAGGCGCTCGAGGCCCAGAAGACGGTGACAGCGACGGTCAAGATCTACAGCACCTATTCCGGTGACGCGCTGGCGGCCGCCCGCGCCGAAGCCCTCAACTCGTCGTCCGTTGCAATGACCATTCTTGCAGCCGCGGCCGCAGCCTGCGTGCTCTTCGGCGTCGGCGTCAGCCTCGTCGTTGCCCGCCGCGGCATCGTCATGCCGGTGCGCGACCTGACGTCGACCATGAGCGAACTTGCCGACGGCAAGCTCGATGGTGATGCGACGGACGTTTCGCGCAAGGACGAGATCGGCGAGATGGCGCGCGCCGTCGAGGTGTTCCGCAAGAACGGCATCGCCATGCGCGCGATGAAGGCGCAGGAAGCGGCGCTGCATGCCCGCAGCAGCGACCTGCAGTCGAACATCAGCGTCGTGGTTGCCTCGGCCGTCGCCGGCGATTTCACCGGCCGCATCACCAAGGACTACGAGAACGACGACCTCAACCGCTTTGCGTCGAGCGTGAACGAACTGGTCTCCAGCGTCGACCAGACGGTCAACGAGGTTCGCCGCGTGATCGCCGCCCTTGCCGATGCCGACCTGACGCAGACCATGCGTGGCGAATTCCACGGCGCCTTTGCCGAACTGCAGAAGAACGTCAACCAGACGATGGTGACGCTGCGCTCGACCATGCAGAACGTGCGCAGTGCCGCCAGCACCATCAACGACAACTCCGCCGAACTGAGCTCGGCCGCAAACGATCTCTCGAAGCGCACGGAACAGCAGGCGGCAGCCCTTGAAGAGACCGCAGCCGCACTCGACGAGATTACCTCGACCGTGCGCACGGCCTCCGAGCGGGCGAACGAGGCGCATGAAATGGTGCGCGCCACCAAGGACAGCGCCGGCCGCTCCGGCGCAATCGTGCGCAGCGCCGTCGACGCAATGGGCCGTATCGAGGATTCGTCCAACCGCATCAACCAGATCATCTCGGTCATCGACGAGATCGCTTTCCAGACCAATCTGCTCGCGCTCAACGCCGGCGTCGAAGCAGCCCGCGCCGGAGAGGCCGGTCGTGGTTTCGCCGTCGTCGCCCAGGAAGTGCGCGAGCTGGCGCAACGTTCGGCCAACGCCGCCAAGGAGATCAAGACGCTGATCCACAGCTCGGCATCGGAAGTCGAAACCGGCGTGTCGCTGGTGCGCTCGACCGGCGAGGCGCTGCTGGAGATCGAGACGCTGGTCAACAATGTCAGCGGCCATGTGAACACGATCGCGACCGCTGCGCGCGAACAGGCGACCGCGCTGCAGGAAATCAACACCTCGGTCAACCACATGGACCAGATGACCCAGCAGAACGCGGCGATGGTCGAGGAAACGACCGCGGCGAGCGGCACGCTTGCCGAAGAAAGCCGGCAGCTGCGCACGATGCTTGCCAAGTTCAAGCTGGAGGCCCAGGCGGGCCGCGAAAGCTGGAGCCGCGCGGCCTGATTGAGGTCGAAACCGGGGCCACGCGCTGCAGGAATGCGGCCTGTGGCCCTCGTGTAAAATTTCCCTCGTCGACAGACAAGCCGGCGAGGATGACGGCGTCGCCCTGATACCGGGAGCGTTACCGGGAGCGCCATCGGGCAATCGATCCCGCCGCCGACGCGTCGCTTGTGACGGCCTTACGTGGGTACGCTGTCCGAACGGACCTCAGACATATCTCCGGCCCAGACGGGCACTCATGCGCGCCGCGTGATCTCGCGACGATCGCCGGCGCACGTAGCGTCGGCGGTATGGGCCCTTGGGGACAAGATCCGCTTTACCGTTAAATGCCACGGGTTGCAGGTGGACGCTCGACCGAATCCAGCTATACGTGCAAAGACTTGAATTAGAAAATCAAGTTTTATGCTGTTGTTATAATTGATGTTCCGAGGCCGATGATCGCTGTGCCAACCCTTTGCGCCATGACCGCTTCCGCGCGTGCGCGCTTTCGTTTCCGGCATATGGGCGCACGGTCGAATGGCGGGTTCACAACCGAATTTACGGCCCGCTCAGGGGCCATCGAGCCACCGCTTTGCCGAAGCGAGTTGCTCCGCACCAGGCCCGTCTGTCGGTCGAACTAGTCGTCGGTGACCACGATGCCCGCCAACCGCCTTGCGCAGCCGCGCAACGCGGAATGCTGCCTGCGTCGTTGTCTCCAGGACGGTTCAATTCGAGCGGCACCCATGACGGGCAGACAATTTCACGCTTACCGGAAATACAGGGGTTAGAGAATGGCGAGGGATAGGTTCAATTTGGTTTCGCGCAGGCGCGGCAGTGTTATTCTGGCGGGGGTGTCGCTGCTGGCGATGGCTGCCGGATCCGCCGAGGCTCAGGAGGCCCAGAAGAGCAAACGGGTGGAAAGCCAGGCTCAGGCCGCTCCAGCCGGCGCGACGCAACTCGCTCCCATCGTCGCCGTTGGAACGACCGCCGGACAGCCGCCCGAAACCGGCACCATCGGCCAGCCGCCGGTGCCGTATGCGGGCGGCCAGATGGCGACCGGTGCCCGGCTCGGCGCGCTCGGCAACCGTTCCGTCAAGGAGACGCCGTTCAGCCTCACCGGTTACACGGACAAGCTGATCCGCGATCAGCAGGCGCGAACGATCTCCGACATCACGCTCAACGATCCGTCGGTGCGCATGGATGCGCCGTCGTTCAGCGAGCGTGATTCCTTCTTCATTCGCGGCTTCTCGGTCACCAATCTGGATACCGCCTATGACGGCCTGTTCTACATCACCAACCCGCGCCGCAGCCCGCTTGAGGGCATCGAGCGTGTCGAGGTCCTGAAGGGCCCGAGCACGCTGGTCAATGGCGGCGTCGGCCGTGTCGGCGGCACCATCAACC
This sequence comes from Ensifer sp., assembly GCF_035999135.1. GTDB lineage: Bacteria > Pseudomonadota > Alphaproteobacteria > Rhizobiales > Rhizobiaceae > Ensifer. Next base: position 28,627 of record NZ_DASYGZ010000091.1, on the reverse strand, counting down.
TGGTGCCCAAGCGCGCTAGCGACGAGCCACTGACACGGCTGACGACCACCTATCTCTCGGACTCGCAGCTGTGGACGCATCTCGACGTCGGCCGCCGCTTCGGACCGGAAGGCGAATGGGGCGTGCGCTTCAACGGTTCCTATCGCGGCGGCGACACCGCGCTCGATCACAACGAAAACGAGATCGGCGTGCTGTCGCTCGGGCTCGACTATCGCGGCGAGTGGGTGCGCGCCTCGCTCGACGTCAACCATTCCAAGCAGAACATCGATGCACCGGCCTCGCTGTTCAATGCGGCAGCCCCGGGCATCAAGATCCCGGAGGCGCCGGACGGCCGGATCAACACGTCCAATCCGTTCGAGTACCATGACAGCGAGCACAACATGGTCGCCGGTCGTATCGAGTTCGACGTTCTGGACAACACGACGATCTACGCCGCCGGCGGCATCAGCCGTTACCGCGAGGACTTCCTCAGCACGTCCTATACAATTCAAAAGCCCAATGGCGATGCGCTGGCCGAGTTCGGCTATAACCCGCAGGAAATTGAGGGGATGTCAGGCGAGGTCGGTCTTCGTTCGGAGTTCGATACCGGTTCGGTCGGTCATCAGCTCAACGTCTCCGTCAGCCGGGCCCAGAACAAGAACAACCGCGGCTACTTCAATCCCCGGAGTGATTTCAAGTTCAGGAGCTACACGACCAACATTTACAACCCGGTCTACGTGCCGAGTTCCTGGGGGGATGCGAGCGGACTTCCGCGATCGAACGACCTGCACAAGTTCTCGGATCTGGTGGCAACCAGCGTTGCGATCTCGGACACGCTGTCGTTTGCCGAGGACCGGTTCCAGCTGACGCTCGGCGGACGCTACCAGGAAATGCGCGTGCAAGGCTTCAATACGCGCACCGGAATTCCGAGCGCCCCGGTTGGGGAGAGGAACTATATTTACGATAAATCCCGGTTCAGCCCTGCGGTCGCCGCTCTCTTCAATGTCAGCGACAGCTTCTCGGTCTACGCCAACTATGTGGAAGCCCTGACCGAGGGGCCGTCAGCGCCTTCCGGCACCCGCAACAGCGGCCAGATCTATCCCCCTGTTGTCAACAAGCAGAAGGAAATCGGTGTCAAATACGATCTCGGTGAGGTGATGTTGACCGCAGCACTGTTCGAGATCCGGCAGCCAAACGGTTTTACCAGCATCGTGCCAAGTGCCACTCCTGGTACCACGGCGAGCGTCTTTGACGTCAATGGCCTCCAGGTCAATCGCGGTCTCGAACTCTCGGCCTATGGCGAACCCGTCGATGGCGTTCGCCTGCTCGGCGGCGTCACCTTCATGGATGCCAAGCTCGACAAGTCATCGGACCGCACCGGCAATGTCACGTTCAATGGCAACCGTGTTCCTGGCGTCCCGAATGTGGCGTTCAGCCTCTACGGCGAATACGATACGCCCTGGGTCGAGGATCTGACGCTGACCGGCCGTCTCGTCTATTCCGGCAGCACCTATTACGACCAGGCGAACACGCAGAAGATTTCGGACTGGACGCGGGTCGATCTCGGCGCGCGCTATTCCTTCGAGCGCGAAAACGGCAAGCCGGTGGAAGTCCGCGCAACCGTGCAGAACGTGTTCGACGAGAACTACTGGGCATCGTCGGCCCGCGGCTTCCTTGCAGCCGGCGCACCGCGCACCTTCATGGTCTCGACCGCTTTCGAGTTCTGAGACTGCTGAAATTCAATCGCAAAAAAGAAACGGCCGGCATTTCGCCGGCCGTTTCGCGTTTCAGGGTGGTGCCGATCAGGCTTCCGGCGAATAACCGAAGACGACGGCCGGGTTCTCGGCGGTCTCGACCCAGACGCTCTTCGTCTGGGTATAGGCCATCAGCGCGTCGCGTCCGGACGAGCGGCCATAACCTGAGCGGCCGAAGCCGCCGAAGGGAGACATGACGCTGATCGTCTTGTAGCCGTTGATCCAGAAGGTGCCGGCGCGCACATTCGAGGCGACCCGGTGGGCGCGGCCGACATCGCGGGTCCAGACGGCGCCTGCAAGGCCGTAGGGGTTGTCGTTGGCGAGGGCTACGGCCTCCTCCTCGTCGTCGAAGACGGTGACGCCGACGACCGGCCCAAACACCTCCTCGCGAGCGATCGTCATGTCCGGCTTGACGTTGTCGAGAATGGTCGGTGCGAAATAGAAGCCGCCCGAGGATCGAAGCGCTTCGGGCTTGGCGCCGCCGGTTGCAAGCGTCGCACCTTCGGCAACGCCCTGGCGGACCATTTCCTCGATCTTGGCCCACTGGCGGGCATTGTTGATCGGGCCGATCTGCGTGGTGTCGAGATAGGGATCGCCGACCGGGATGCGGGCGGCGGCTTCAGCGTAACGCGCGACGAACTGCTGGTGCACCGAGCGGTGGACGAGAAGCCGCGAGCCGGCAACGCAGCTCTGGCCAGCGCCCGAAAAGATAGCCGACTGGGCGCCGACGATGGCGCGGTCGATATCGGCATCGGCAAAGACGATGTTGCCCGACTTGCCGCCGAGTTCGAGGATGCAGGGCACGGTGTTCTTTGCCGCTGAGGCGGCAATGGCCGAGCCGGCGAGCGCCGAGCCGACGAAGACGACGAGCGCGGTCTTCGGGTGGGCGACCATCGCCTGGCCGGCCGTCAGCCCCTGGCCCGCGATAACGTTGACGAGGCCGCGCGGCGCGCCACCGGCTTCGCAGAGCGCGCCGAGCACGAGCGTGCTCAGCGGCGTCAGTTCCGACGGCTTGATGACGACGCCGTTGCCGGCGCAGATCGCAGGCGCGATCTGCCAGCCGCCGGTAAAGAGCGGCGCGTTCCAGGGCGTGATCTGGGCGACGACGCCGACCGGTTCGTTGCGCGTGTAATTCAGGTGCGAGGTCGGAACCGGGATGACCTCGCCATGCAGCTTGTCGCACCAGCCGGCGTAGTATTCGAACATCTCGGCCACGCGAACAGCCTCGCCGCGGATGTCGCGGATCGGCCGTCCGGCCGAGCGGCTCTCAAGCTCGGCGATTTCGCCGGCGCGCTCGCGGATCTTGCGGGCGATCTCGTTCATCACCCGGCCACGGGCAGACGCGGTCATGGAGATCCATTCGCGCTGGGCACGGGCGGCTGCCTGCATCGCCGCATCGACGACGTCGGCACCGGCATCCTTAAATGTGGCGAAGACTTCGCCGGTCGCCGGATCCGTCAGCGTCTGCTCGTCGCCCGAACCGGTCACGAGCGCGCCGTCGACAAAACTGCCGATCTGGGTGCCGGGAATGATGCCGTGGAAGAGGGCGCGGATGCGCTCGGCCTTGGCGGGCATGGTCATGTCGTTCATCGTCGTTCCCCTGGATATCAGTTGTCATTGGCGGGGCGGAAAGCGCCCATGCGGGTGAAGTCTTCAGCGTTGTCGAGCGGGCTTTCGGCCCACAGCTTGGCGACCGCGCCCGAAAGCGGCAGCTCGGCACCGGTGCGCGCTGCAAGTTCACTGGCGAGACGCACGTCCTTGCGCATCAGCCCCATGGTGAAGCCGCTGTCGAAGCGGCCGTTCATCACCCAGGTCGGGAAATGCACTTCGCTGATCATCGACTTTCCGGAGGCGGCATTGAGCACCTTCAGCGCCTCGTCCGGATCAAGCCCGGCGGCAAGCGCCAGCTTCAGGCCTTCGCCCGTTGTCACCATGTGGGCGGCGGCAAGCAGGTTGTTGACGAGCTTGGCGACGTTGCCGGCGCCGCTCGGGCCCACGTGCAAGGCCTTGGCCGACATCGCGTCGATGACGGGGCCCGCAAGGGCGACATCGGCGTCGCTACCGCCGATCATCATCGTCAGCTTGCCGCTTGCCGCACCCGCTGGGCCGCCGGAGACCGGCGCGTCGATGAAGCCGTGGCCGTGGCCGGCAAGGGCAGCTGCCAGATCGCGCGAAACATCCGGCTCCGATGTCGAGGTGTCGATGATGACCACGCGCCGGCCGGCCGCTTTCAGCGCCTCAATGTTGGTCTCGACGACAGCGGCGACATCCTTGGCGGTCGGCAGTGAGAAGACGATGAAATCGGTATCGAAGAAGATCTCGGAGAGTGAGGCGACGGGGGAAACATCGCCTTCGGCGGCAAGGGTACGGCGAGCTTCCGCAAGGTCGAAACCTTTGACCGCAAAGCCCTTGGCGGCCAGCGTCGTCGCCATGCCGAGCCCCATTGCGCCCAATCCCACCACGCCCACTGTCGTTCGTTCCGCCGTCATGATCCGCTCTTCCCTCGTCCGGTTATGATGATCGGACGAAGGTGGCATGCGGGTTTGGGGGCCGGTAGACAGCGCGTCCGGTACAATGCGTTGCTGGCATGGCAACGTCCGTGACGCCGTCGATCGATGCTGCGTTCAGGGAGGCGAGCCACGAAGGACGAGAGAACAGCCGCAACCGGCCGTCAGCCGCGGAACGACTGCATTTCTCTCGCGAGATGCTGGCCGAGCTTTTCGACCGAAAGCGGCAGGCGGCGGTGGGCGCGGACCATCAGATGGGCAGTCGCTTCGCTGAGCAGTGGATCGGCAAGGTCGATCGCCTGCATGGCCCCGCGGGCGATTTCGACGGCGACCGCCGTGCGCGGCAGGAAGGTGACGCCGAGGCCGGCGGCGACGAAGCGGCGCAGCACCTCGATCGAATGGGTTTCGAGCAGCGGCGCCAGCGCAAGGCCTGCATCGGCCGCCACCCGCGCCACCAGCTGCGTCACGCCGTTGCCCTTGCCGAGCAGGGCGCAAGGCGAAGCAAGGCAATCGGCAAGCGCCAGATCGGAGCGCTCGGACAGCGGATGACCTGTCGGTACGATGACACAGAGCGGCTGGCGGGCGATCGACAGCGCGCGGATGCGCGGGTCGGTGAACGGGGTATAGGCGATGCCGATATCGGCATCGCTGTTCGCGATCGCGTCGACCACGTCTTCGGTGCTGCCGAGCTCGACGATGTAGCGCACGTAGGAATGGTCCCGTGAAAACGAGGAGAGCCCGTTTTCGACCAGATCGGCCATGAAACCTTCGCCGCAGCGGATGCGGATGCGGGTCTGTTGCACGCCGCGGATCTGGTCGAGCTGTTCGGCCAGCAGCCCGTTGTCCTCAAGCACCCGCTTGCCGTGCTCGAGCACCAGCTCTCCGGCATCGGTCAGAACCGTGCCGCGGGCAGTGCGCTCGAACAATGACAGGCCGATGTCGCGCTCGGTGTCGGCGATCTGCCGGCTGACGACGGAGGGGGCCAGCCCCATATGCTCGGCAGCGCCCCGGATCGAGCCGATGCGCGCAACCGCCATAAAGATCCTGAGCGCTTTCGCGTCGAGTACGTCCATGGCGGTCATGGATGCGACGGAATCCCTTCGGGGTCAACGACCAAGCGATGTCGCGATCAGCCGTGTCCAGAGGTTTACGCCCTGACCGATGATCGCGTCGTTGAAATCGTAGTGCGGCGAGTGCAGGCCGGGATTCTTGCCCTCGCGCCTCGCGCCGAGCCAGAGATAGCAGCCGGGACGCTCGTCGAGCATGAAGGCGAAGTCTTCCGCCGCCATGCTCGGGGCCGCGTCGATGACCGTCAATTGAGGGTCTGCAGCGGCAACCGAGCGCACGAGCGCGGCCGCTGCCGGGTCGTTGATGGTGGCGGGATAGCGCCGCTGATAGTCGAGCTCGGCCTTGCAGCCGAGCCCTTCGGCAAGTGCGGCCACGAGCGCGCGCATGCGGTTTTCGAGCGTGTCCCCGACCGCCTTGTCGAACCAGCGCGTGGTGCCGCGGATCACGGCCTTCTCCGGGATCACGTTCCAGGCGTCGCCGCCATGGATCTGCGTCACCGACACGACGGCTGCCTCGAGTGGCGAGACGTTGCGGCTGGCGATGGTCTGAAGCGCGGTGACGATCTGGGCGCTGGCGACCAGCGGGTCGGCGCCTTCGTGTGGCATGGCACCGTGGGCGCCGCGGCCGGTAATGGTGATTTCGAAGACGCCGAAGGCGGCCATCATCGCATCGTCGCGGGCGACCACCGAGCCGACGTCGAGTGCGGGCCAGTTGTGCAGGGCATAGACGGCATCGGCCGGATGGTCGCGGAAGAGGCCGTCGGCGACCATGACGCGGGCGCCGCCTTCGGCCTCTTCGGCCGGCTGGAAGATGAAGTGAACGGTGCCGTCGAAGTCCATTTCGCTTGCCTGCCGGGCGGCAGCGAGCAGCATGGCGACATGGCCGTCATGGCCGCAGGCGTGCATCTTTCCCTGCGTCTTCGAGGCATAGGTGACGCCGCTTGTCTCGATAATCGGCAGGGCGTCCATGTCGGCGCGGATGGCAATTGCCCGCTCAGACGTGCCGCGCGTGAGCGTGCCGACGAGACCGGTGCCGCCGTAACCGTTCCTTACGACGATGCCCCATTCGGCAAGCTTGCCGGCGACGAAGGCTGCCGTCTGCCGCTCCTCGAAGGCGAGCTCCGGGTGGGCATGTAGGTGATGACGCCAGCGGATCGTTTCCTCGATGCGCTCGGGGCTGATGTCGTGGCGTTTCATGGCTTGCGTCCTGTCGATCGGGGGGCGGTCGGCCGGCTCTTGCGAGCCGGCCGCATGGTCTCTGTTTAGACAATTCGAGGAGAACCGCCTCGCGATTTTCCTGGAATTGCTCCTATTGGCCGAGGCGCAGGAAGAGGTCGGCGACGACGACGGAGCCCATATAGGTGCCGACCATCACGCAGATCGCGACGATGACGATCTTCCAGCCGGAACGACGGGCGATCGCAAATTCGCTCGCGGTCAGTGCCAGGCCACCATAGGCGAGCGCCGGGGTGGCGAGCGCGAGGAAGTTCAGGTGCTCGACCTTTTCGCTGACCCAGGCAGCTCCGGGAACGCCGGGGATGGTGATCAGGATCGCGATCAGCGAGACCCATGCGACGCTTGGCAGATAGAAGGGTACGAAGCGGGCAAGGGCCAGGCCGACGATGCAGGCGGCATAGAGTGTCGCCATGCCCGGCAGCGCCGTCAGCGGCGAGGTGCCGGTGCCGACCCAGTTGGCGACAAGGCCGATGGCGCAGGCGATCAAAAGCAGGCCGGCATGGCCGACGACGTCGAGCTTGCGCTCGTCCTCGGGGCTGAGCGCGAGATCGTCTGCGTAGTTGGCGGAGGTGTTCTGGTTGGTCATTGTTCTCTCTCCGATCAGGCTGCGGTGCGACGCTCGGACGGGCGCGCCTTGTTGTAGAGCCACTCGGTCAAAGGCAGCGCGACGAACATCCCCACATAAAGCCCGGTGGCATAGGTCAGGATGTTGCTGGCGGCGGCGAGCGCCAGAATGATGTCCTTCTGGTCCGGTACGGCCGCGACCAGTCCGCCGGTGCAGGCGGCCAGCATCGAGCCCGAGCCGACGCCGCAGGACATGGCGAGCGCGCGCACGTCGAAGATGCCGAGACCGTGGATGATTGGCGGCATGATGGCGAAGACGAAGGTGCCGATCAGCGTGCCGGTGGCATAGACGCCCATCGCGCCCGCACCTTCCGGCGAATTGAGGCCGTATTTGTCGGCGATCAGCGCGAGGTTCGGTTCGCGGTCGATCGAATAGGTGGCGCCCACGGCCTCGCGACCCATCTTGAGAAGGAAGACGGCGACCGGGAAGGCGACGATGATGGTGCCGAGATTGCCGAGTTCCTGGAGCACCAGCGCCGGGCCGGCCTCGATGATCTTGGAGATCTGCGGACCCACGGTCGTGCCGAACTTGGCGATGAACGGCATGATGGCGACGGTGATCATCGCGCCGGAAAGCTTGACCGCATCGCGCGACAGGAACTTGCCGGTCGCCTTGAAAATGGCAGGATTGAAGGCGATGCCGAGCGCAAAGGCGTAGAGGATCGGCAGGAAGATGACGGTGCCGATGCCGATCGGGAGGCGTTGAATGCCGATCAGCTCGGAGGCGATGACGATCGCCAGCACAAGGATGTGCAGATAGAGCGCGCCCGAGGCGGCTCCGGTTTTCCCGGTCATGATGTTCTCCTCTGGTTGGGAGCCAGTTGTTGTTCTTTGCCCAGCGTTCACAGTAGGGGCTGAGGGCAAATTGCGGCTAGCCGGCCGGCAAGCAACGAAGTGTTGCGATTTGAGCAACGGGCTCCCCGTCGCTGCGGCGGCAATCGGGACCCTTCCCGCAGCGCCTTCGAGTCATAGCTTCATTCCTGCATCGTATTCCAGTTGGCGCCTGACGAATCGTCGTCGCCTCTGTCCTTGCTGTTGCACAGCGGGCAAGGGGAGCCAAGCGCAATTCCCCTCCATTGCTCGGAATGCTGCACAGCTTTGCGCACCTCCTCCCTGCCGCTTGCCATCGCTCCAGGCCGGCTCTGAAAATTCGCTGAAAACCCCCATTGAAATCGATTACATTTTCTGGCTTCATAGCTTTCGCAAGATTTGGGAGGATCTTATGAAGACATTTATCGCCGCAGCGCTTGGCGCTGTCGCAACCATCGCCATTTCCGCTTCTTTCGCTCATGCCGAGACGTTCAAGATCGGCCTGTCCAATGGCTGGGTCGGCAGCGAATGGCGCACGCAGATGATCGACGAGGCCAAGGAGGCGGCTGCGAAGTGGAAGGACAAAGGCGTCGACGTCGAGGTCTCGGTCCAGAGCGCCAATGTCGACGTGCCCGGGCAGATTGCGCATGTGCGCAACTTCATCGCCGAGGGCGTGAACGCCATCATCATCAACCCCAACAGCCCGACGGCCTTTGATCCGATCTTCGCCCAGGCGAAGGAAGCCGGCATCCTGGTGATCGCGACGGACGCCGAGGTCTCGTCGCCGGACGCGACCTATGTCGGCATCGACCAGACGGCCTGGGGCGCTTCCGGCGCCAAGTGGCTTGCCGAAACGCTTGGCGGCAAGGGCAAGGTGGTCGCGATCAACGGCGTTGCCGGCCACCCGGCCAACGAGATGCGCGTCGCCGGCTACAAGGGCGTGTTCAAGGACTTCCCGGATATCCAGGTGGTCAACGAAGTCAACGCCAACTGGGATCAGGCGCAGGGCCAGCAGGCGATGCAGAACATCCTTGCCACTTACCCTGATATCAACGGCGTCGTCGTGCAGGACGGCATGGCGGCCGGCGCCTGGAAGTCGATCATGGACGCCGGCAAGACCGGGCAGATCGCCGCAACCGGCGAAATCCGCAAGGACTTCATCGATCTGTGGATGAAGGACAAGCTGAACTCCGGCGCGACCGTCAACCCGCCGGGTGTCATGGCGAGCGCGCTCAACGTCGCCGTGCTGATGCTGCAGGGCAAGGAGCTGAAGGAACCGGCAACGGCCGGGCAGTACAAGAACGCCATGTACCTGCCGATCCCGTTCATCGATAGCAAGAACCTTGGCGACGCGGCCAAGCAGCTCGACGGCAAGCCGGGGTACTATTCCTATACCAGCGCGCTGTCGATCGACGACGCGACGGCCCTGTTCAAGTAAGTTCCGATCCGCCGGGCAGCTCGGATCGAGTTGCCCGGCAACCGGTGTCGGCGAGTGTCGGGTATCGATGCCGCCGGACACGAAAATCGCCGCATGAGAACCGCGCCGGGCGCGATCGACAATGTGATGCGGCAAGCAACCAAATGACGGGCGACAGCCGATGTCGAAACTGAGACTGAACGGCGTGAGCAAGGCTTACGGCGCAACGCTGGCTCTACGCCGCGGCGATCTGGAGATCGCCGGCGGAGAGGTGCACGTGCTGATGGGCTCCAACGGTTCGGGCAAGAGCACGCTGTGCAAGATCATCGCCGGCAGCGTCCGGCCGGATGGCGGCCAGATCCTGATCGACAACAAGGCGGTTACGATCTCGGGGCCGCAGGATGCGCGCGCGGCGGGCATCGGCATCTTCTACCAGGAGCTCAGCCTTGCGAACCACCGGTCGGTCGAGGAGAACATCTGTCTCTCGGCGTTGCCGGTCAAGGGCGGGCTCTTTGTCGACCGGGCGGTGCTGACGGCGCGGGCGGCCCGCTACATCGCACTTTTCAGCGACGTTGCGGGCGAGGGATTTCACGCGCAGGCGCTCGTCGGCAACCTTCGGGCCGACCAGCGGCAACTGGTCGAAATCATGAAGGCGCTCGCCAGCGAAGCGCCGATCCTGATTTTCGACGAGCCGACCTCGGCGCTCGACCGCGCGCAGGTGGACCGCTTTTTCGAAATTCTGCGCGATCTGAAGGCGCAAAATCGCGGCATCATCTTCATTTCACACCGGATGGACGAGATCACTGCCATCGGCGACCGCGTGACGATCATCCGCGACGGTGAGACGATCGAGACGCTCAAACTCTCAGAGACGGATCCGGCAACGGTGATCCGTCTGATGGTTGGCGGGGCAAGCGATATGCCGGCCGCGCGCTCCTCCGCGCCTGCGGCCGTTGCAGGCGAGGCCAAGGCAGCGATTTCAGTTCGCAATCTCACCGGCAAAGGCTTTCGCGACGTCAGCTTCGACGTGGCCGAGGGTGAGATCCTCGGCCTCGGCGGCCTGCACGGCCAGGGGCAGTCGGCGCTGCTGCGCGCGATCTTCGGGGCAAGCACCGTGACATCCGGAGAGGTGACGATCGGCGGCCAACGCTACCATGCGAAGAGCCCGCGCGACGCCATCCGCAGCGGCTGCGCCTATGTCTCCGGCGACCGCGGCCGCGACGGCGTCATCAGCGGCCGACCCATCCTCGAAAACGTCACGCCGATCCACGCTCTGCGCGACCGGCTGATGCTTGCCCGCCCATCGAGCCTGACGCGCAAGGCCATGCCGGCGCTGGAGGCGATGCGCACCAAATTCGCAAGCCTGTCTCATCCGATCAATTCGCTCTCCGGCGGCAACCAGCAGAAGGTGATCATCGCTCGCTGGCTGATCGACCGGCCCGACGTGCTTCTGCTCGACGACCCGACCAAGGGCATCGATCTCCAGGCCAAGTCCGATCTCTTCACGCTGATCCGGCAACTCGCTGCCGAGGGCCTCGGGATCCTGCTCTATTCGTCCGAGGACGCCGAGTTGCTCGGCAACGCCAACCGCATCCTCGTCTTCAACGGCGGCTCGGTGACGCGTGAACTGACCGGCGACGACCGAACCCGCTACAACCTCTACCAGGCTGCATACGAGGCCGCATGATGACGTCGACCGCGACAGATATCCGATCGTCCGGTGCGGGCGGCCTCAGGTCCTGGCTGGAGCGCTACCCCTTCCTGCCGGCACTGGTCATCGTCGTCGCACTGCTGGCGCTGAACGGCATCTTTTCGCCCAACAGCCTGAGCTTCCGCTCGATCACGGGGCTCTTCAGCACCTACATAGCGCTGATCATGCTGGCGATCGCCCAGACCTATGTCGTTTCTGCCGGTGACATCGATCTGTCGGCCGGTGCGACGCTGTCGCTGGTCAATGTCGCGATCGTCGTCCTGATGGAGCGCTGGGGTGGTGGTGCCGGTGCCGTCCTGCTTGCGCTGGCGCTGGGCATGGTCGTCGGGCTTGCCTGCGGGCTCATCAACGGCATCGTCGTCGCCGCCCTCCGGCTTCAGGCGATCGTCGCCACATTCGCGACAAGCATATTTTTCACCGGCCTTGCGCTCTACGTGATGCCCGTCGCCGGCACGCCGGCGCCAGCCCTTTTCTGGCGCACCTATGGCGGCCGTCTGCTCGGCCTGCCCTTCGTCTTTTATGTGCTTGCCGCACTTGCGGTCCTGCTTTTCCTGATGTCGCGGACCCGTATCGTCAAAGAACTGCTTGCCGTTGGCGACGATCAGCAGGCGGCCTACCAGACTGGGCTTCCGGTCGTTGCCATCCGCATCAAGGGCTATCTGCTCTGCGGCGTTTTTTCCGGGCTCGCCGCCTTCTGCCTGACCGGCGATACGGCAAGTGGCGATCCGCTGGTCGGCGGCAAGATGACGCTCTATAGCGTCGCCGCCGTCGTCCTTGGCGGCAGCGCCCTTGCCGGCGGCTGGACGACGGTCGTCGGCTCGCTCTTCGGCGCGCTGACCATCGGCCTCGTCAATTCGCTGGTTTTCTTCATCGGCACGCCGTCGGAATGGCAGAATTTCGTCCAGGGCCTTGCCATCCTCATGGTGCTGATGGCCGGCGTGCTCGCCGGCCGGAGGGCCCGCGCATGAGTACCCTCGCCACATTCTTCAGGCAGCCGCTTGTCGTCGCCCTCATCCTGATCGTCGCCCTGCTGTTCCTCGGCGAAAGCCTGTCGCCGGGCTTTGCCTCGGCCGACCAGATCCTGCGCCTCCTGATCGTCGCTTCGCTGCTCGGCATCGTCGCGGCCGGCCAGAACGTCGTCATTCTCGGTGGGCGCGAGGGCATCGATCTCTCGGTCGGCGGTGTCGTGTCGCTCTCTGCGATCATTGCCGGCAATGTCATGAACGGTGCTGATGGCGGCATCCTGCCGGCCGTCATCGCATGCCTTGCCGCCGGCGCCTTCTTCGGTCTCTTGAACGGTCTAGGCGTCACGCTTCTGCGCATTCCGCCGCTGGTGATGACGCTCGGCATGCTCGGTGTGCTGCAGGGGCTGCTCGTCGTCATCCGCAACGGCATTCCGTCTGGCCGCGCGGCACCCGGCCTCTCGGCCTTCGTCACCCAGCCATTGGTGCTCGGCATTCCCGGCATCATCTGGCTATGGGTCGCCATCGGCCTCTTCATGGCCTTCATGCTCGGCCGCACCGTCTTCGGCCACCGCATCTACGCGATCGGCTCCAACGAACACGCCGCCTATATGGCCGGCGTGCCGGTGCGCCTCATGCGCATCGGCCTGTTCATGATCTCCGGCATGTTTGCGGCGATTGCGGGCCTCTGCCTGCTCGGCTATTCCGGCTCCTCCTTTGCCAATGTCGGAGAGCAATACATGCTGTCATCGATCATCGCCGTCGTCTTCGGCGGCACCTCGCTTGCCGGAGGGAGGGGCGGCTATACCGGCACGATGGCCGGTGCTTTGCTGCTCGTCATCCTCCAGGGCATCCTGACGACCGTCAACATCGACGAGTCGGGCCGTCAGATGGTGTTCGGCGCGACGCTGCTGCTGCTGATGCTGTTTTACGGTCGCGGAAGGGCGATGCGGGCATGAGCGAGCGGCCGAAGATCAAGGACATCGCGGAGAAAGCCGGCGTTTCGGTCGCGACCGTTTCCCGTGCATTGAGCGGCTCCAGCCTGGTGACCGACGAGACGCGCAAGCGCATCGACGCACTTGCCCGAGCACTCAACTACCGGCCGAATGTCAGCGCGAGAAACTTGAGGACGCGGCGGTCGATGTCGGTGCTGCTCGTCGTGCGCGACGTCGGCAACCCCTTCTATCTCGAGATCCTCAAAGGCGTGGAGGCGACCGCGCGGGCGGCGGGCTACGCCGTGCTGATGGGCAATACCGAGAACGACCCGGATCGCGAGGTCGAATATTTCAACATGCTGCGCGACGGCCATGCCGATGGCATGATCCTGATGACCGGCAAGCTACCCACCTCCGAGCCGGGCGACAGCGCCGCTTTTTCTCACCTGCCCATCGTCGTCGCGCTCGAAATGATCGAAACGGAAGGGTTTCCACATGTCGAGATCGACAACGTGGCCGCGGCGCGGGAGGCCGTCGAGCACCTGATCGGCCTTGGGCACACACGTATTGCGCATATCGCCGGCCCATTGCCTGAGGTGATGGCGAGCCATCGGCGTGACGGCTACCGGCTGGCGATGCGGCAGGCCGGTCTGCCGGTCCCCGAGGGCTATGAGGTGCGTGGCGACTACCTCCTGGAGACCGGCGAGACCTGCGCTGCGGCTCTCTTTGACCTGCCGGAGCCTCCGACCGCGATTTTCGTCGGCAACGACGAGATGGCCTATGGCGCGATCCATGCGTTGCGAAGGCTCGGCCGCGATGTGCCCGGCGACGTCTCGGTCGTCGGCTTCGACGACCTTTATCTCAGCAAGGCTTTCTATCCGCCGCTGACGACGGTCAGCCAGCCGCGCGCCGAGATCGGCCGCACGGCGATGTCCCTGCTTTTAGGCATTCTCTCAAGCGACGATGCCGCGCCCACTTCGAAGGTGGTTTTGCCGACCACGCTCAACATTCGCGGCAGCACCGCGCCGCCAAGGAAATAACCGAACGCAACGAAACCGGACGATTTCAGGCGGTACGCCGTTTTGCGACCTCCTGGAATTGCCAAGGAACGACCCGGGAGATGAGAATGACTGAGCACCCCAAGCAGACGCTGCGCGTCGGTTTCGTCGGATCGGGCTTCATCGCCCATTTCCACCTGAAATCGATGATCGGCGTGCGCAATGTCGAGGTCACCGGCGTCTTCAGCCGCAAGCCGGAAAACCGGGAGAAGTTTGCGAAGGAGGTCGAAGCCCTCGGTCTCGGCGCCTGCCGTACCCATGGGACCCTTGAGGCGTTGCTGACGGCGGACGATGTCGATGCGATCTGGATCCTCTCGCCCAACTACACCCGCGTCGATGTCATGCGCTCGCTGCACAAGGCGGTCAAGGATGGCCGCAGCAAGGTTTTCGCGGTCGCCTGCGAGAAGCCACTGGCGCGCACCGTCGCCGAGGCGCGCGAAATGCTGTCGCTGGCCGAGGATGCCGGGCTCAACCATGGCTATCTCGAAAACCAGGTCTTCTGCACGCCGGTCCTGCGCGGCAAGGAGATCATCTGGCGGCGCGCGGCGTCGACCACCGGCCGCCCCTATCTGGCGCGGGCGGCCGAGGAACACGCCGGCCCGCACGAGCCCTGGTTCTGGCAGGGCGACAAGCAGGGTGGTGGCGTGCTCTCCGACATGATGTGCCACAGCGTCGAGGTCGCCCGTTACCTGCTGACAGCACCCGGTGCTCCGCGCAACTCGCTGAAGATCAAGGCGGTAAACGGGACCGTCGCCAACCTCAAGTGGACCCGGCCGCATTATGCCGAGCAGCTCAGCAAGCGCTTCGGCAACGAGGTCGACTACCGCAACCGCCCGTCCGAGGATTTCGCCCGCGCGACGGTGACGCTGGAGGATGAGGACGGCAACGAACTGATGATCGAGGCGACCACCTCCTGGGCCTATGTCGGCGCAGGGTTGCGCATCCAGCTGGAATTGCTCGGGCCGGAATATGCGCTCGAGTACAATTCGCTCTCGACGGGCCTGAAGATCTTCATGTCGCGCGAGGTCAGGGGCTCGGAAGGCGAGGATCTTGTCGAGAAGCAGAACGCCGAGCAGGGGCTGATGCCTGTGCTCGAGGATGAGGCCGGCGTCTACGGCTATACCGATGAGAACCGCCATATGGTCGAGTGCTTCCGCAAGGGCGAAAAGCCGCTCGAAACCTTCGAGGACGGGCTTGCCGTCGTCGAGATGCTGATGGGGCTCTACCGGTCGGCCGAAATCAACGCGACGCTGCATTTCCCGGCCCCCGAGCTGGAGCACTATGTGCCAGTTGTCGCGCGCCGGGGTGCCGCCTGAGCTAAAGCCCGAACGGAGCCGCCGCCGACGTCAATGGGCGCCACGCATCCCTGCATCCGTCGGGAAGGGACGTGTGGCGCCTCAGGCGACGCGGCGGTTTTGCGCCCAGTCAACCCGTTGCGCTGACCGTCTGTCGGAAAAAGTGCCGACGCGCCGGAATAAACGCCACCACCTTCCGTTTGCCCTCCCACGACACCAGCCAACGGCCTTCGTGCGGCGCGATTGCTGCGCGCGTTGGCTGAAGCAAAGGAGAGCAGCCATGACAGCCACCCCGATGATCGCCCCGCACGCGGATCTTGTCGCCGTGGACACCGCACATCGTATCGATGGGCAGATGCCTGTCAGCCAGGTGCGCCAGCTGGTCGGCGCCATGCTCGTCGCCTTTGCGGGCGTCCTGATCTTTCTTGCAGCGGACGGGCTGACGCTGCCCATGCGTCTCGCGCTGATGGTCTTTGCCACGACCCTTGTCTGCTGGACGATCTTCGACTTGCCGGAAACGCCGGTGGCCCTCGGCGGCGCGGCGGCGCTTGCCGTCACCGGGGCCGTCGACGAAAAGGCGGTCTATGCGGCGCTGGGCAACGACATCGTCTGGCTGATGCTGGCGGCCTCGGTGATTGCGGCGGTATTGCAGGCGTCGGGCCTGGTGGAGCGATTGGCCTTCCGGCTGCTTGCCCGCTTCCGCGATGTGAACCGGCTTTTCTGGGCCGTGACGCTGGCGATCTTCGTGACCGCCTTCGTCATTCCGTCGACCTCGGCGCGGGCGGCGATTTTCATGCCGGTCTTTCTCGGGCTTGCGTCGACCATTGGCCGTCCCGGCGTCACGCGGGCGCTCGCCCTGTTGTTCCCGTCGGTCATCCTGCTTTCGGCCGCGGCATCGCTGACGGGTGCCGGCGCGCACCTCGTCGCCGCCGATTTCATGCGCCGCAGTGGCGGTGCCGCACCGGGCTTTCTGGAGTGGGCGCTGCTTGCGGGCCCCTTCGCCCTCATGGCGAGCCTGATTGCCTGCGGCCTGATCCTGCGCTTCTTTCTCGATGACGCGGACCGTCGCTTCAACCTCGATGCTCCGGCAGCGTCGGCCGAAAGGCGCCCCTTGTCCGGGCGCGACAGGACACTCCTCGCCGTGACCCTTTCGATTGTCGTTGCGCTCGCAACCTCGGACCTGCACGGCATCGCGCTGCCGATCGTGGCCCTTCTCGGCGCGCTGGTCATGGCATCGGAAAAGGTGACGGGCATGCCGTTCCGCAAGGCGCTGAAGGGGGTGGAATGGAACCTCCTGCTGTTCCTCGCAGGCACGCTCGTCATCGGCGAGGCCTTGCTTTCGACCGGAACTGCGACCGTGCTCGCCGACCGCCTGATCGGCGCCTTCAGCCTGATCGGCAAGCCGCCGGCCTGGCTCGTCGTTATCGCCACCATCGTCGTCGCCACCTTCGCGCATATCGTCATCGCCTCGCGAACGGCGCGGGCAACCGTGCTCATTCCGGCGGTCGCGTTGCCGCTCGCGGGCTTCGGCGTCCGTCCGGAAGTCCTGATCATGGCTACAGCCATTGGTAGTGGATTCTGCCAGACCCTGATGGTTTCGGCCAAACCCGTCGCGCTCTTCGGCGGCATGGAGCCGTCAGCGTTCAGCCCGTCCGACCTCTTGCGCCTGGCGGTGATGCTTGCGGTCCCGTTCATCACGCTTCTGGCGCTGGTCGCGCTGGTCATCTGGCCAGCTCTGGGCTTCGCGTGATGAAAATAAACTATTGATATAATTACTATTTATGAGCCGGCGCAGGATTTGCGCCGGCTCTTTTTCTTTTCTGTCATCCAGCATCGAATTTGTCGTCCGTGCGCGGAATAAAGCGCGCCGGATCCCGTTTCTCCCTTGCATCCGCATTGTCACAAAAGTGCAAGGAGACTGTCACATGACACTTACCATTCTGGTTGCACCCTCCGGTTTCAAGGAAAGCCTCTCGGCGGAGGAAGCCGCCGATTGCATCGAGAAGGGCGTGCTGCGCGCCTGCCCGAATGCCGAAGTCATCAAGGTGCCGATGGTCGACGGCGGCGAAGGCTTCACCAAGGCGCTCGTCGCGATCACCGGCGGTACACTGCACGAACTGACGGTGACCGGCCCGCTCGGCGAACCGGTTGCCTCCCACTTCGGGTTCCTCGGCGGAAAAGGCGAACGCACCGCCGTGATCGAGATGGCGGCCGCCGCCGGGCTGAGGCTGGTGCCACGCGACCGCCGCAACCCTTGCATCACCACGAGCTACGGTGTCGGCGAGCTTGTCCGCGCGGCGCTTGACGCCGGCGCGCGCCGGATCCTGCTCGGCTGCGGCGACAGCGGCATCAATGATGGCGGCGCCGGAATGGCGGCCGCACTTGGCGTGAAGCTGCTTGACCGCGACGGCCAGCCACTGGACGCCGGCGGAGCGGCACTCGGAGGCCTCGCCCGCATCGATCTCTCGGCCCGTGATCCGCGTCTTGCCGACGTGCGCATTGATGCCGCCGTCAACTGGCACAACGTGCTGCTCGGCGAGCGCGGCGTCGCCCGTGTCTTCGGCCCGCAAAAGGGCGCGACGCCGGAGCAGGTCGAAATACTGGCACAGGCGATGGAGACCTATGCCGCCGCCATCGGCGCGACCACCGGCATCGCGGTCGGTGCGGCGCCCGGCGCCGGGGCATCCGGCGGCCTCGGCGCGGCCGTCATGGGGCTGCTCGGTGGTGCGCTGCATCCGCGCTACGACATTGTCATGCGCTATCTCGATCTCGACACCATGATCGCCAAGGCGGATCTCGTCATAACCGCTGAAGGCAGCCTTGACGGCCAGACGCCGTTCGGCAAGGTGCCGGCCGAAGTCGGGCATCGGGCAAAGGAGGCGGGACGCCCCGTCATCGCGCTCGCCGGCACGATCGGCAAGGGCGTCGCCCTCAATTTCGATCACGGCATCGATGCGTTCGCCTCGATCCTCAAGGCGCCGTGCACGCTCGACGACGCGATCAGCGCCGCGCCGAAACTGCTGGTGCGTGCGGCGGAAGACGCCGTGCGCATGGTGCGCGTCGGCATGCAGCTGAACGAACGTGGGCTGGCGGCCTGATCAGCAGATCACCGGTTCCGGCGGGGTGGCGGCAGCTGCCTCCCGCTGGAGCCGCCGCTTGCGGTATCCGCGCCGGCTCTACGATTTTCCCTCGCTTAGCGCTGACGCCTACGACCTGCAGAGCCGGCTTGCGTCGAGGACGCCCCAGCCGAATACCGGGTCCTTGCCGGGCGCGCCCAGATCCTCGGTCGAAGCCGTCACGAGCCTGGCGATTTCCTCCGCCGTCATCTCCGGGTTCGAGGCTCTCAGAATGGCGACGGCGGCGGTGACGAAGGGTGCCGCAAACGACGTGCCGGTGCGGGGAGCCGCCCCTTCGATGGATGCTGCGGTCCAGACGCTGGCGCCGAGGGCTGCGACATCGATATGGTCGCCACGGCCGGCGCGGCGATATGGCTTGAAATTGCGATCGACGGCGGTCACGGCGATCATGGCGGGATAGGCGGCGGGATAGACGGGCTTTGCTCTCGGACCGTCGTTTCCGGCGGCAGCCACCTGCGGGATGTTGCGCTCGGCGACCAGTGCGACCGTCTTCTCAAGCAGCAGGTTGTGGGGCCCGGCGAGGCTCATGTTGATGACGGCGACCTTGCGCGACGCGAGCAGGTCGATGGCCCGAACCAGATCATAGGTCTCGGCCAAATCGGTTTCGCCGCGCGTGCGCCGAAACGCGTCGACGGCAATCAGCTCGGCATTGCTGAGCAGTCCAGGCGCCCGACTGTCCTGACGACCGGCGATGAGGGCTGCGACCGCTGTTCCATGCTGCTTGCCCGAGGCCGGCGCCTCTTCGTCTGTCAGCCTGACGATCTCGAGCTTCACGCCTTTGAGTGCGGGATGGGCGGGATTGATCGCCGTATCGATCAGGCCGATCGGACCGGCTGCCGTGCAGGCTGCCGTGCCGTCCGGAGAAGGCCAGCCGATGGCGCTGCGCACAAGGGCACAGCCCCCGTCGGCGCAGGGTGTGGACGAAGCCGCGTTTTCGTTGGGCTCGAAATAATGATTGAAGTCGGCGATGGCGTCGGGCGCTGCGTCGGCGATTTCGCGCCGGGCATCGTCGAGCGTCATGCCCCTCGGGACGCCGAGTTTGACGATTTCCGTGGGCAAAAGGCCGAGCGGTGCGCGGGATCTGGTGGTAAAGCCGCGCGTCTCGAGACGCTGTAGCGCGGGCTCGTCGAGGCCGAGCGCGACGATCTCGTCAGCGGCGTGGGTTGGGCGCCGGACCGGGACGCGGCGCGTTTCGGTGCGCTTTTCCGGTGTTCGGCGGAAGAGGTCGAAGAGGTTGCCGCCACCGCGCCAGGTGCCGCCTGAGCCACGATCGTCGGAACTGCGCGACGAGCCCCCGCCACCGCCGCTGCTGCCGCCGTCGTCATCGTCGTCGTCCGCATGCGCCGGGGAAATGAGGGAAAAGCCTGATATGCCGGGATTGCGGCCATCGCCGAACGACAGATCGACGGAGATCGCTGCAAGGCCCGAGATCGACAGGGCAGTCAAACGAAGCAGGCGTTTCTTCACGGGTCTCTCCATGGCTTGGCGCGGTCCCCGCGGCGGCTTACCGTGAACGGCAGCGACGGCGATGGTGACTTTCGCGTGTGCTTCACATATCGCTCAACGGATGAATGGACAAATTATTCCCCCGCGCGACCGACACGCCGCAAGGAGCGCCCGATGACGGATCAAAACGTCGCCTTCGGCGAGCGCCTTGTCGCCTTCCTGCCGAACCTGCGCCGCTTTGCCATCTCGCTCTGCCGCTCGCGCGATGTCGCCGACGACCTGGTGCAGGCGGCGTGCGAGAAGGCGCTTGCCGGCTCGGAGCGGTTCGAAGAAGGCACGCGTTTCGATGCGTGGATGTTCCGCATCCTGCGCAATCTCTGGATCGACCAGTTGCGCCGCCAGAAGACGGCCGGCCCGACCGAAGAGATCGAGGCGCAGCCTGAACTCGCCGTTCCCTCGGGCGAGGCAGGTGCGGACGCGCGCATGGCACTCAAAAGCGTGGCGACGGCGATCGACCAGCTCGTGCTTGAGCAGCGCGAAGTGCTGCTTTTGACCTGCGTCGAGGACCTTTCCTACAAGGAGGCGGCAGATGTGCTGGGAATTCCGATCGGCACGGTCATGAGCAGGCTTGCCCGGGCGCGCAAAAATCTTGCCGAGGCCACGGGAATAGAACCGGCGACCGTGCGTTCACAGGACATGAGAGGCGGGACGAGATGAGTGAGACCGAATTCAGCGACGAAATCCTGATGGCGTTCGCCGATGGCGAACTCGACGACGAGACGACGCGTCGCGTCGAAGCGGCGCTTGAGACCGACGACGCACTGATGGCGCGTGTTGCGATGTTCATGGAAACGCGGGCGGCCGCGAGCGAGGCGCTGAAGCCGATGCTCGACGAGCCGGTGCCGGACGAACTGGCGCGCAAGGTTCGGGCCATGGCGGCTAGCGCGAGCGATGCACATCGTGCCCGGCCTGTCGAAACGCCTGTTCTTGCCGACGAAAACGTCGTTGAATTCCGCCGTCCGGCCGATCGTGCGGCCGCACGCCCTGTTTCAAGATCGATGATGGCGATGGCCGCCTCGCTGCTCGTGGTTGCCGGCGCCGCGGGCGGATATCTGCTGCGTGGTGGCGTGCCCGAGAGCCCGCAGACGATGAACGTTGCCGGCGCGATCGGCGCGCCGTTGGCGGCGATCCTCGATCGATCGCCTTCCGGCGAGGAGGTCGGCGTCGATGGCGGCACGGCCAAGGTCAGGCTGGTGTCGTCCTTCGCGCTTGGAAATGGTCAGCTCTGCCGCGAATACGAGCTGACGCAGAGCGGGCAGCCCGACCTGGTTTCGGTTGCCTGCCGGGGCGCTTCCGTCTGGCAGACACAGCTTGCCATCGCCAGGCCGACATCCGGCGAGGGCTATGCGCCGGCTTCGTCGCTTGAGACCATCGATGCCTATCTGGCCTCGATCGGCGCCGGCGAGCCCCTTGATGCGGACGCTGAAAAGAAAGCGCTTGCCGGTTCGAAGTAGGCCGTTCAGCGCGTTCGTTCGATCGGCACCGTGAGCCCGACCTTGACCGGATCCATCGTCACGAAGGTGCGGAAGCGCCTGATGTTCGGGTTGCCGAAGAACATGCGGCGGGTGAAGGCTTCATAGTCGGCCATGGTCGGTACGATGACGACAAGCATGAAGTCGACGTCGCCGGTCACGTAGTAACATTGCTGCACCTCTGGTGCTGCGGTGAATGCTGCCTTCGCCGCGTCGAGCAGGGCAATCTGCTCGCTCTCGACTTCCACCTCGACGAGGATCGTCAGCGCCTGATTGACGGAGACCGGATCGACCACGGCGACATTGGCGCTGATAACACCGGTTTCCTCCATGCGCTTGATCCGCCGCTGGACGGCGGGCGCGGAGAGATTGACCGCCTCGCCGATCTGGCGCTGTGGCGTTGTGTTGTCCTTCTGCAGTATGGCGAGGATCGCAAGGTCGAATTGGTCCAGTTGCGGAGATGGTTTCAAGGCGGGCATGCGATCCTCGGCGATTTACAAACTTGCACAGTTGGCATTGATTTAGAGCGCATTTATCGCCGCGGATGAAATAGATTTTCGCGCAGTCAGGGAGATTGCGCCTATGTTTCATATCAACACGCACGCCGATTTCGGCCGCGCCCTTACGCCTGAGGATGCAGGCCTGCTTTCGCCTGCCGCCGCCGAGGCGGTCGAGCAGCATTTCGCAGAGCGTCCGGATCACCGGCCGACGCCACTGCATGCGCTGCCGGCGCTTGCGGACGAACTCGCCGTCGCCGGCGTCTTCGTCAAGGACGAAGGCCATCGCCTCGGGCTTGGCAGCTTCAAGGCGCTCGGCGGGTCCTATGCGGTGATCCGGCTGGTGCTCCAAGAGGCGGCAAGCCGGCTTGGCTGCAGCCTTGACACGCAAGACCTCTCCCGGCCCGACGTTCGGGCGGCGGCAGCGTCGATGACCTTCGGCTGCGCCACGGACGGCAATCACGGCCGCTCCGTCGCCATGGGCGCCCGGCTCGTCGGCGCGCGCTCGGTGATCTTCGTCCATTCGGGCGTCAGCGAACAGCGCATCGCCGCCATCGCGCATTATGGCGCCGAGATCGTCCGGGTCGCGGGAACCTACGACGATTCCGTGGCGGAAGCGGCGCGCGTCTGTGACGTGAACGGCTGGACCGTTGTTTCCGATACGTCCTGGCCCGGCTACGAGGCCATCCCCGGCCTGGTGATGCAGGGCTACACGGCACTCTTGAGCGAAGCGTTGAGGCAGATGGAGAAGCCGCCGACCCATGTCTTCGTGCAGGCCGGTGTCGGCGGCATCGCAGCGGCGACCGCCGGGCACCTGGCGCTTCGCTTTGGGGCCGATCGGCCGCGCTTCGTCGTCGTCGATCCGGCGCGTGCCGCCTGCCTCTACGAGACGGCCAAGGCGGGGCATCCCGTCAAAGTGGCGCATGGCGAGCCGACGATTATGGCGATGCTCGAATGCTACGAACCGTCACTCGTCGCCTGGCGTATTCTGTCGCGCGCGGCTGACGCGTTCATGACCGTCGACGAAGAGGATGCCGTTTCAATCATGAACCGGCTCGCGCGCCCGAAGGGCAAGGATCCGGCGATCGTCGCCGGCGAAAGCGGTGGGGTAGGCCTTGCAGGCCTGCTGGCGGTTGCCGCCGATCCGGCCTTGCGCGAGGCGATCGGATTGACCGCGCAGTCGCGCGTCTTCGTCATCAACACCGAAGGCGCGACCGATCCGGAACGTTATGAAGCGCTCGTTGGCCTGTCGCCGGGCGCGGTCGCCGGCGCTTCGAGCCAAGGGGTCTAAGCCATGGCTGAAATGAACTTTGACCGGCTTGTCGCCGCTATGACCGAATGGCGGCGCGACCTGCATGCGCATCCGGAATTCGGCTTCGAGGAACAGCGCACCGCCGCCTTCGTGGCGGCGAAGCTTCGGGAATTCGGGCTCGACGAGGTCGTGGAAGGGGTCGGCGGCACCGGTGTCGTCGGTCGGCTGAAGCGCGGCAGCGGCAATCGCGCCATTGCACTTCGCGCCGACATGGATGCGTTGAAAATCGCGGAACAGGGGGAGGCGCCCTATCGATCGACCCGGCCCGGCACCATGCATGCCTGCGGTCACGACGGCCACACGACGATGCTGCTGGGGGCCGCAAAACTCCTGGCGGAAGATGGAGGGTTCGACGGCACCGTGTGCTTCATCTTCCAGCCCGCCGAGGAATGGGGAAGGGGTGCGCTCGCCATGCTCGAAGACGGGCTGTTGCAGCGCTTCCCGTTCGACGAGATCTACGGGCTGCACAACATGCCGGGGCTGCCGGTCGGCCGCTTCGAAACCCGCGTCGGCGCGATCATGTCGGCGGAGGACAATTTCGAAATCGTGCTGAAAGGCGTCGGCGGACATGCCGCCCGACCGCACTGGGGCAACGAGACGTTGGTCGCCGCCTGCGCCACGGTCGTCAATCTGCAGACGATCGTCTCCCGCCGCCTGTCGCCGGCCGACATCTCCGTGGTTTCCGTGACCGAGCTTCTGACCGACGGAACGCGCAATGCGCTGCCGGGTCTTGCCCGCATTCTCGGCGACGCCCGCAGCTTCTGCCCGGAGGTCAGCGCCAAGATCGAGGCGGAGATGCGGATGATCGCCAAAGGCACGGCGGATGCGTATGGCTGTGAGGTCGAGGTCAACTACACCCGCGAATTCGTTCCGCTGGTCAACGACAAGGCGCTGACCGGGCATGCCTTTGCGGCGGCGGAAGCCGTGTTCGGCTCAGCGAATGTCGCGGCCGCCGCCGAGCCGATGACCGGGTCGGAAGATTTCGCGCGCTTCCTCGAGCACGTGCCGGGCTGCTTCGTCTTCATCGGCAACGGCGAGGCGTCGGCACCGCTGCACAATCCACGCTACGACTTCAACGACGACGCCCTGATTTTTGGCGCGCGTTATCACGCCGAAATCGCCAGGCAGCGGCTCGCGCCCACCGATCACGCTTGAACAGGACAATGACATCCATGCACAGCATCAATGCGGAGCGCCTCATCGGCCGGATCCGGGAACTCGGAGACATCGGCCGCGATGCAGAGGGCCGACTGACCCGGCTTGCCGGATCAGCCAACGACAAGGCCGGCCGCGATCGCCTCGTCGGCTGGGTCGAGGCGGCCGGGCTTGAGGTCGCCATCGACCGGATCGGCAACATCTTCGGCATCTGGCGCGGGGAAGGCAATGCCGGCCATGCGCCTCTCATGCTCGGCTCGCACATCGATACCGTGATCAATGCCGGCATCTATGACGGTTGCTACGGCGTGCTTGCTGCGCTCGAAGTGATCGAGACGCTGAAGGACCTTGGCGTGACGCCGGCCCGACCGATCGTGGTTGCCGCCTTCACCAATGAGGAGGGCGTGCGTTTTGCGCCCGACATGCTTGGCTCGCTGGTCCATGTCGGCGGTCTTGCGGTCGACGCGGCGCTTGCGACCATTGGCACGGATGGCGCGGTGCTGGGCGAAGAACTCGCGCGGATCGGCTATGCCGGCAATGTCGAGCCGGGGCACTTGCAGCCTCACGCCTATGTCGAGCTCCATATCGAGCAGGGGCCGGTGCTGGAACGGGAGGGCACGGCGATCGGTGCGGTCGAGAACCTGCAGGGTATCTCCTGGCAACGGGTGACGATCGATGGCGTCGCCAACCATGCCGGCACGACGCCGATGGCGATGCGGCGCGACGCCGGTCTTGCCGCCGCGCGCGTCGGCCTGTTCTTGCGCGAACACATCGCTCGCTCAAACGCACCGAGCGTCGCAACCGTCGGCACGATGCGATACGAACCGGACGCGATCAATGTCATCCCGTCGCGCGCGGTCTTCACCGTCGATCTGCGCGACCCGGACGAGGAACGGCTGCAGGCATTGGAAGCGGTGCTCGCGGACTTCCTTGCCCGCGTCGCAGAGGAGGAGGGCGTCGAGATCTCGGTCGAGCGCCTGGCGCGCTTCCAGCCGGTGGTCTTCGATCCGGCCATCGTCGCGGCCATCGAGGCGTCGGCACGCACACGAGGCCTCAAAAGCCGGCGCATGACGTCGGGTGCCGGCCACGATGCGCAGATGCTCGCCCGCATTGCGCCGACCGCGATGATCTTCGTGCCCAGCCGCGACGGCATCAGCCACAATCCGCGGGAGCACACCGAGCCGGACGATCTCGCCGCCGGTGCGAACGTGTTGCTGGATGTGGTCGAGCGGATTGCTTGCAGCGGCTGAAAAGAGGGCTGGGAATAGGCGCGGCGGGAATGCCCTGCCGCCTGCCGGTTCTCGAGCGTCAGGATCCGTTTTTTACACGCATCCGCAGTCCGGTTTCGAGAAAGGGCGCGGGCCCCGTTTGTTGCAGCGCAGTCGACGCCTCTTCAGGGCTCTCAGTTCGTGTGAATGGTCTTCTGCCGGGCAGAGGATTCAGGCTGGCTCCGCTCGCCGCGCTTTTCGGGCGTCTGGCGGAACAGGTTCAGGAAATTGCTGCCGCCGTGCCAAGTGTTGCCGCTTGGGCCGTAATCCCGTTGATCGCGCAGGGTCGGGCGGTCCTCGCTGTGGGTAGCGCTGTCGATAGCGGCGCCTCCGCCGCCCGCGCCGGTACCGCCGGGCTCAAGGCCGGGCTCTGGGCCTGCGCCGCTGCCGTCGCCGCTGCCCCAATCGCCGCCACCCGCGTTTCCGCCACCCACCGCGCCGTCGCTTCCGCCGCCCCCGGCGGTTCCGCCATCTTGGTCGCCGCCACCGGTGCCATTTTCGCCGGACCCGTTGCCGGCGTCAGCATCCTCCGCATGGGCGGTGGAAATCAAGGATGAACCCGCGGCAAAACGGCCGCTGCCGTCGAGGCGTGGCAGGTCTCCCGCCAGTACCGCAAGGCCGCCTATCGACAGGGCGGTCAGTCTCAGCAGGCGTATCTTCACGTCATTTCCTCGTAAACGGCGTTTTCGTCGTCCCGCAGATGCGCCGCAGAAGGCGGCAGCCTTGCGTGAATGACGGATTTCGCCGGTGGCGACCTTTGCGTGAACCCTACATATCGTTCAACCGATGAGGGGACAAGTTATTCCCCTGTCACACACAAGCATCCGCCCAGCCGCCGGAAGGGGCCGCGACCGGCCCCTTCCTCGCCATGCCGCCTTGCCTATTCGGCTGCGCCGGCCGCACCCTCCACCGGCATGTAGAGGTCGCCACCCTCGCGGTATTTCGCGGCCATCGCCTCCAGCCCCTCCTTCTGCGCCTCGGCGCGGATGTCGTGCGAGATCCGCATCGAGCAGAATTTGGGGCCGCACATCGAGCAGAAATGCGCGACCTTGTGGGCCTCTTTCGGCAAGGTCTCGTCGTGGAAGTTTCGGGCCGTCTCCGGGTCGAGCGAGAGGTTGAACTGGTCCTCCCAGCGGAACTCGAAGCGGGCGCGCGAGAGCGCGTCGTCACGCACCTGGGCTGCCGGATGCCCCTTGGCGAGGTCGGCGGCATGCGCTGCGATCTTGTAGGTGATGACGCCGACCTTGACGTCGTTGCGGTCGGGCAGACCGAGGTGCTCCTTCGGGGTGACGTAGCAGAGCATGGCGGTGCCGAACCAGCCGATCATCGCCGCCCCGATGCCGGAGGTGATGTGGTCGTAGCCTGGCGCAATGTCGGTCGTCAGCGGTCCGAGCGTGTAGAACGGTGCCTCGCCGCAGACGGCGAGCTGCTTGTCCATGTTCTCCTTGATCTTGTGCATCGGCACATGGCCGGGGCCTTCGATCATGACCTGGCAGTCTTTGGCCCAGGCAATCTTCGTCAGCTCGCCGAGCGTTTCGAGTTCGGCGAACTGCGCCGCATCGTTGGCGTCGGCGATCGAGCCGGGACGCAGGCCATCGCCGAGCGAGAAGGAGACGTCATAGGCGCGGCAGATGTCGCAGATCTCCTCGAAATGCTCGTAGAGGAAGCTCTCGCGGTGGTGATGAAGACACCACTTGGCCATGATCGAGCCGCCGCGCGAGACGATGCCGGTGACGCGGTCGACGGTGAGCGGGATGTAGTGCAATCGCACGCCGGCATGGATGGTGAAATAGTCGACGCCCTGTTCGGCCTGCTCGATCAGCGTGTCGCGATAGACCTCCCAGTTGAGATCCTCGGCAATGCCGTTGACCTTTTCCAGCGCCTGGTAGAGCGGCACCGTGCCGATCGGAACCGGCGAATTGCGGATGATCCATTCGCGGATGTTGTGGATGTTGCGGCCGGTCGACAGGTCCATGACGGTGTCGGCGCCCCAGCGCGTTGCCCAGACCATCTTCTCGACCTCTTCCGCCATCGACGAGGTAACGGCGGAGTTGCCGATATTGGCATTGATCTTCACCAGGAAATTTCGGCCGATGATCATCGGCTCGGATTCCGGGTGATTGATGTTGGCGGGCAGGATGGCGCGGCCGCTTTCGATCTCCTGGCGCACGAATTCGGGCGTCACATGGTCGGGGACGTGGGCGCCGAAGCTTTCGCCGTCGCGGGACTTGGCGCGTGCCGCGTCGCGGCCGAGGTTCTCGCGGATCGCCACGAATTCCATCTCCGGCGTGATGATGCCGGCGCGGGCATAGGCGAGCTGCGTCACCGCCTTGCCGGCCACGGCTTTCAGCGGCGCGTGCTGGAACGGGAAGGTCGGCGTCAGCCGCTCGCCGCTGGCAAAGCCGTTATCCTCCGGGCGGACGATGCGGCCGTCATAGGTCTCGACGTCGCCGCGGCCGACGATCCAGTTGCGGCGCAGGCGCGGCAGGCCCGCCTCGATGCTGATCTCGGCACCGTCGGCGGTGTAGGCGCCGGAGGCGTCATAGACCGTGACCGGCGGTTCGCCCGAGGTCGGGTGCAGTGCGATCTCGCGCATGGGCACGCGGATGTCCGGATGGAGAACGCCCGGTTTGTGGATCTTGCGCGAGGCCGGAAGCGGGCCTTGCGTGACCGAGAGGGCTGCGGGTTTGGTGGCAATATTCATGATGAGGCTCCAAGTTGCGGTTGGAGACCCAGTTCTGATGCCGGAAAGATGAAAGACGCGCCGCCGGACGACCGAACAAGCGGAGTCCTGGCTTCGATATCTGCACCGTCCCTACGCCAGTATGAACTGGATCAGGTTCAACGGGTCACTGCGCTACAGCCGGCAAGCCGACCATCCAGCAGTATCTCAGCCCCTTGACGGGACCCCCCTGGTGAATGCCT
>NZ_DASYGZ010000088.1:0-31871 GCF_035999135.1 Ensifer sp. | reverse complement strand
TGACTTCGAAATATCGGACGCCGTATTCCCAGAAGAGCAGAAACGCACCGAAAAAGAGGACGACTTGGCTGTAGGCAACAAGTCGCGAATTAGAGCCTGGCATGGAGGCCTCCGACGACAGAATTTTCATGCATGGTGAAGAAGCGCCGGCCGAAGCCGGCGCCCGTAGGTCACTGTCCCTGCTTGTCCTTGACCACCTGATGCGGTGGCGGCACGACGAATCGCTTGAACCGCCACTGGTCGAAGGCGTCGATGTTGCGCTCCCACACCCTTGCGGTATGCGGGCTTTCCTCCGTGACCTGGATCATGTCGCAGTAGATTTCGCAGTTGTTGCCGTCGGGGTCCTTGAACACGAGGAAGCAGTTGGCTCCAGGACCGTGCTTGCCGATGCCGCGGACGATTTCGACGCCCCGCTCCTGCAGCATTTCGGCCGCAGCCTCCATGTCCTCCAGGCTGTCGACCAGGTAGGAGAAATGCTCCAGGCCGGGCCGCGTGTAGCGTGGCAGGTCGTTGAAATCTGGTGAGTCCGCCGGGAGCTGCGACAGGGCAAGATCGTGGTGATCGGCGCCTGCGCGCAGGAAGACCATCTTGTCCTCGATCCAGTCGGATACCTCGAGCCCCACCACATTGGTGTAGAAGTCGACGGACTTGTGGATGTCGCGGACCATCAGGACCATGTGGCCCAGCTTCCTCACATTTATCTTCTTCTTCATGTTCCTCTTCCCTGAACCGAACGGGCTTTCTAGAGGGCCGTGCGTTCGCAAGAAACGCACAGACAACGCCCTAACACTCTGATTCCAGCGCATCTTACTGCCTTCAAGTGTTCCCGCTCGAAGGCAGAATGCTTTAGCGACTGATGTTGCGATAAAGGTCGGTCGTCTTGATGCTGTCGTCGACGACGAAAGCTTCACGTACAAAGTTCATCGTCTTTTCCATGCGGTCTGCGCGCACAAAGCCGAGATCCTTGTTTTCCGCGTGCGGATCGCGAACGAGCGCATTGATCTGGCGGATCTGCTCCAGCACCACGCTCTTCTTCAAGGTCGGGTACTGCTTGACGATCAGGTCGGCAGCCTCTTCCGGATGCGCGGCCATGTAGTCGTAGCCGCGGTAGGAAGCGTCGAGAAACTTGTCGACGACCTCGGGTTTTTCCGAAAGCAGCGCCTCTGTCGTGACGAAACCGCTGCCGTACATGTCGAGCCCGAAATCACGGTACTTGATCATGCCGATCTTCTTGCCGGTCTCGCCGGCATTCTCGTTGAGGATGGCAAGGCTCGCACCCTCCCAGCACTCGGCAAGGTCCACCTGCCCTTCAAGGAAGGACGAGGTGATAACGGCGGGGTTCATGCGCAGGAGCTTCAGGTGATCCTTCGGCAGGCCGTTCTGTTCCAGCCAGGCCGGAACGATGTTCTGCACCGGTGACGTCGCGCCGCCGCCGACCGACTTGCCGCTGAAGTCGGCGAGCGACATCTCCTTGCCGCCGTCCTTCTGCAGATAGCAGAGTGCTCCGGGCCAGACCGTGTTGATCGAGCCGACGAAGACGGCCTTGCCGCCGTTGACGCGGTTCAGGATGACGCTGACCGGATCGCCGTAGCCGATGTCGAACAGGCCCTGGTCAATTTCGTTGACGGTGCGCTGGCCGCCATAGCCCTGGTAGACGGACACATCGAGCCCGGCTTCGTCGTAAAAGCCCTTGGCCTTGGCGACCAGCACGCCGCCGACGCTGCCCTGCGGCAGCCAGGACATGTTGAACGAGATCTTTTCCGCAGCACTTGCGGCTGTCATCATCGATGCGAACGCGCCCGCCAATGCGGCCAGTCGCAATGCACTCCCAAATTTTTTAGCCATACTGTCTCCTCCTCAGTTCAGCCATTGTTGGCCTTGGTTATTCGATCCGAGCTCCTCTGATCGGATTGGTGATCGTGCCGACCTTCTCCACCGCCGCCGTCACGATATCGCCGGCATTCAGGAATTCTCCGGTTCCCATGCCCACCCCGTCGGGCGTACCGGTCGCAACCAGGTCCCCCGGCCGAAGCGTCAGGATCGACGACAGATACGAGATCTGCTCGGCCACCGAGAAGATCATCGATCCGGTGCTGTCGTCCTGCTTGCGGGTGCCGTTGACGTCGAGCGTCAGGCGAAGGTCCTGCGGATCGCCGACACAATCGGATGGCACCAGCCAGGGCCCGAGCGGCGCGAACGTGTCGAAGCTCTTGCCGCGGAACCAGTCGTGCTTGAACGGAAAATCGCTGCGGCGCGTCAGGTCGCGCGAGGTGATGTCGTTGATCACGGTGTAGGCGGCGACATGGTCAAGAGCACGCTCGACCGGGATATCACGCCCGCCGATGCCGATGACGGCGGCAAGCTCCACTTCCC
The DNA here is from genome assembly GCF_035999135.1 of Ensifer sp. GTDB lineage: Bacteria > Pseudomonadota > Alphaproteobacteria > Rhizobiales > Rhizobiaceae > Ensifer. The sequence continues at coordinate 29,498 of NZ_DASYGZ010000088.1, read as the reverse complement.
AGTCGACCTTCTGAGCCCGCTCCGGCAGGATGATCGCTTCGTCCGGGCCGATGACGCTCGAATCGGCCTTCATGAAGACGAAGGGCTGACTCTCTGACTTGGCGGCCAGCACCGTACCCATCTCCTGCGCATGCTCGACATAGTTCGAAGCGGTAGCAAAGATCCTGACCGGACGATAGGGCGCGCAGAGCTTTGTACCCGTGCCCAGAGGCTCGAACTTGCGGCCGCTGTCGACGAGACGTTCGGCAAGACCGGCAAGGGCCGGCTCGACGTCGGTCCAGGCATTGAGCATGCCCTCGATGCCGCCGGCGAGCCATTTGCTCCAGGCCTCACCCGGCTGCCTCAGAACCCGCGAAACAAGATCGAGATCATAGACGCCGTCTTCGGTCACGATGACCGGCCGAACTTCCTCCCTTATGAGCCTTTGCCCCAGCGCATGCCAAACCACAGACATCTCCTTCCCATGTGTCGGTATCGTTGTTGCATACAATTTCGCGTTTATGTATTCTTGTCAAGCGAAAGGTGCACACAAAGGCGAAAGCAAAATGCGCGAGCAACCCGTCGAACTCTTCCACGAATGGGGATCGATTCAATCCTTCAAGGTGCGCATCTGCCTTGCCGAGCTCGGGCTTGCCTGGGTTTCGCGGCGGATCGACCTTTCACGCTTCGAGAACCTCGAAGCCGGCTACCTCGCCATCCACCCGCAAGGTCTCGTTCCGGCCCTAAAGATCGGCAGCGAGGTCACGACCGAATCGTCTGTCATCAACGAGCGGCTCGATCGCATGGCCGGCGGCGAGCTGCTGCCTGAGGATGCCGACACCCGCCGGCGGGTGCGCGACTGGGCCGCAGTCGAAGACACGGTCGTTCATCCGGCGGTCAGGCCGCCGACGTTCAATCTCATCCTGAAACCACGACTTCAGCGGCTCTCGCCGGCAGAGATCATGGCGGCGATGGCGCGGCATCCGCTAGAAAGCCGCGCCGAAGCCTACAGGCAGGCAGCAATCGCACCGGTCGACGTTTCGGCCGTCATCGGTTCGATCGTCACTTTCCAGTCCGTGCTCGCCCGCATGGAAATTCACCTGTCCCAGGCGCGCTGGCTGGCGGGCGGCCGCTTCACGCTCGCCGATGTGGCGATGGCCGCCTTCATCGACAGGCTCGACCGGCTGGCCATGGATGGATTGCTCGCCCCGTTTCCGCTGGCAGCCGATTGGGCCGACCGGATCCGGCAGCGTCCAAGCTTTGCCGTGGCCAAGGGCCCGGAGGCCGCGCGCCCCGACCCGCTGGTCGATCGGCATCTGGTCGACCGGCTGATGGCGGCCGCCGACACCCACCTTCAAGACCACGTCTGACCTCAAGGAGACCCCATGGACCACCAGACCACACAGCAGGCCCAACCCGATGCGACGTTGCTCGCAAGGCTTTTCACCGAGGCGCGCAGCCAGAACGGCTGGCTCGATCAGCCGGTGCCGACCGCCTTGCTGCACCGGATTCACGAACTCGCGCGCATGGGCCCGACGAGCATGAACTGCTCGCCGCTGAGGATCGTCTATCTGACGAGCACCGAGGCAAGGGAGCGCCTCCGCCCCGCCCTTGCCGCCGGCAATGTCGACAAGATGATGACCTGCCCCGTGGTCGCAATCCTTGCCACCGATTTGGCCTTTGCCGAGCACCTGCCCTTCCTGTTCCCGCATACGGACGGCAAGGGCTTCTTCGAGCGCAACCCGCATCTCGTCGCCGAAACGGCATTTCGCAACGCCACGCTTCAGGCCGCCTACTACATGCTGGCTGCCCGCGCCGTCGGGCTCGACTGCGGGCCGATCTCGGGCTTCAACGCCGGAGAGGTCGACCGGATCTTCTTTGAGGGAACTGAGACACGATCGAACTTCATCTGCGGCCTCGGTCATGGCGACCCGTCAAAGCTCTTCCCCCGCCATCCGCGATTCTCGTTCGACGAGGTCTGCACGATCCTCTAAACGCGAAAGCCCCCGGCGCGATGACGCCGGGGGCCAAGAGTTGAGCGACATCAACTTAGCTGTTCGCGGCGGCGACTACCTTCAGCTCCACCACCATATCGGGATGCGGCAGCGCGCTGACACCGACCGTCGTTCGTGCCGGACCATCGGTCGAAAACCACCTGTTGTATTCGTCATTGACGGCACGATAGTCCGCCATGTCGGTCAGGAAGATCGTCACATCCACCAGTTGATCGAACCCTTCGCCGTGGCGCTCAAGCGTGTCGGCCACTTTCCGCAGGATGACGCGCAATTGCTCGGCTGCATCGTGGCGGCGCCGGCCGTCGGTGGAAACCTCGGTGCCGGCAATCGTTCCGTCCGCCTGCCGGGCACTCATGCCCGACAGAAAGACGAGGCCGCCTGCCCGCCGCAATTCGGCGTAGTTGGCAAGCGGCTTGATGGCGGGCGAGCCAGACGCGCTCATGCGTCCTCCCTGACGACGCTCCAGGGACGGAAGCCGATCTCGGTGCAGGCGGCGACGAACTTCTGCTCGGCCTGCTGGTCGAGTTCCATCAGCGGCGGGCGCACGGCACGCCAGCTCGCGTCGCCCGTGTGGCGCGCGATCGCGACCTTCATCGCCTGGATCATCGCAAACTGCTGGAAGAGCGCACGCACAGGCGCGACCGGCGCGAAGGAGACGGCGGCGCCATGTGTGGCACTTGCCGCGGCCGCATCGACCATCCCCTTGGCATTGACGTTTGCAGTGGCGGAAATGCAGCCGGCCGCACCCCGTTCGATGGTTTCGCCAAGCAGGATCTCGGATGCCGGAAACACCTTGAATCCGTCGCCGACGTCAAGGAAGCGATTGAGATTGTCGCGGTCGCCGGAGCTGTCCTTCACGCCTGTGATGTTTGCCGGGTAGCGTCGGCGCAGCGTCTCGATCAGCTCGACTGTGATCGGCACGCCGGTGAACTGTGGAATATGATAGAGCACGATCGACAGGCGATCGGAACCGATGGCCTCGATCAGGTGCCCGTAGTAGCGGGCAAGCCCTTCGGTCGAGACCGGCTTGTAGAAGAACGGCGGCAGCACCAGCACCGAAGGTGCGCCGGCGTCGACGGCCGCGCGCGTCAGCTCGACGGTTTCCTCGAGGCTGCAGGCGCCGACACCCGGCATCAGCGTGCGCGCCGGGATGCCTGCCTGGATGACATCATCCAGCAGCTGTCTCTTCTTTTTCAGCGAGAGCGACGCGGCCTCGCTGTTGGTGCCGAAGATGGCGAGGCCGGCGCCCTGATCGACGATCCAGCGGCAATGCTCGATGAACCGTGGCGTGTTGCAGCTCAGGTCCGATTTGAACGGTGTCAGGACCGGCGCGTAGACGGAAAGCAGTTCTCTCTTCATGACGTTCACTCTCACTTTTGACAGGATAGACCGCAGGGGAAGAAGCCGCACTCTTCCCGGGCGAAAAGGATGATCTCGCGCCCCAGTTCGTCCTCGCCGGTGTCGAAATGGGCGACGATAGACGTGTGGTTGTGGGATCTCAGTTGCAGGAAGCGCGGCGCCTTGCCCCGGCGCATGGCGTGCCGCTGGGCGAACTCGGCGCCATAGGCATCGATGTACCGGTTCTCGTGCTCGGCAACGGCTATGAAGACCGGCAGGTCATGGGAGCCGGCAAAACTCACCGGGGACCGCGCGTCATAGACGGCAGGATCGTCGCCGAAATATTGGCGCACATTGGCGGCGTTCGGGTTGTCCGGCAGGCAATCGGCTCTCAGCCGCGCGCTGACGAGCACCGCCCCCTTGATGGCCGGATGCGGCAGTCGGCCGACGGCGGGATCGTAGAGGTAGCTCGCGACATGGCAGCCACCGGCCGAATGGCCGATCAAGAGGACCGACTGCGGGTCACCGCCATAGTCGCCGATCGAGCCGACGATCCAGTCGACCGCTGCGGCGACGTCGCGAGCGCCCTCCGGATACCTGGCGCCCGGCGCCAACCGGTATTCGATGTTGACGCCGACAAAGCCCTGGCGCGCGAACCAGCGCAGCACATTGTCGTAGATCAGTCCGTCGCCGCTCTTTGAGCCGCGGGTGAAGGCGCCGCCATGCACGAAGGCGACGACCGGCCGTGCCCGGCCGCCGGCGCACACACGCGCACTTTCAAAGACATCGAGGCGATGCGCGCCGTCTTCTCCATAGGCGATATCGCGATGTTCGACGAGCGACTGACGCGCAACGCTCGCTTCCGCGTGCGGCCGGTAAACCTCGAGCACGACCTTGCGGCTTGCCGCCAGATCCTCGTTCCAAACTGTTCCTACCAGCCGCAACCGGTCCTTCTCCGTCGGCGACAACCCCACAAAGCGCATCGACTCCTCCAAGCCTTGCGGACGGCGCAGCATCCGTGCGTCGTCATCAGCATGCATTTCGATAACACTCAAAAACACACTTGACAACCATTTTGCATACACAGATTACTAATTGCATACACGGAAGTGATTTGAGCCCGTGTTTGCCCGGTGCATGTTGCGCCGCGCCCATCAGTAGAGAAAGGATTTTTTACATGGCAAAGTTGCGCCATCTCGCCATCGCGGTCTCTGACCCGGAAGCTGCCGCTCAATTCTTCGAAAAGGCCTTCGGCATGACCCGCGCCGGCCAGGCGATGCGCGGCGTCTACATGACGGACGGCATCATGAACGTTGCGCTGCTGAATTTCGGCGAAGAGCCGGTTCCGGGCTTTGAGACCGAAAAGGACTACAACGGCCTCATCCACTTCGGCATGTGGGTCGATTCCGTCGAGGAAACCGACGAACTCGTTCGCGCCGCCGGCGGCTCCTACATGGCCGGTCGCAAGGAATCGAGCCCGAACGTCTTCTACGAGGTCAAGTACAAGACGCCTGAAGGCATCGTCTTCGACGTCACCGAAAACGGCTGGAAGGGTGCCGTCAAGAACGTCAGCGCCGCCTGAAGAACCTTGGTGACATCGCGTCGGCCCAAAACGACACGGTGAAGCTTTGCATACCCCTCACAAGACGAGGGGCCAAACAAGACTGGAGAGAGTGACATGACCAGAAAGACGATCGTTGTTTCGATACCGGTTTCGAAAGACTGCCTGTCACGGCTATCCAGTCTCTACGACGTGATCGCGCTGCCCGAAGGACTGGGCAGCGGATCACCGTCGCTCGATCGCGACGTGGTCTGGGCGGTCGTTACCAATGGCAGCACCGGCCTCACCGGCGACCAGATGGCCAACCTGCCCAATCTCGAATTCGCCTGCTCCTATGGCGCCGGTTTCGAAAACATCGACCTTGATGCCGCGCGGCAACGGGGCATCCGCATCACCCACGCCCCCAACACCAACATGGAAACGGTCGCCGATCACGCACTTGCCCTGATGCTTGCGGTTTCCCGCGACATCTGCGCCCGCGACCGCGCTCTGCGCGAGGGGAACTGGGCGACGATCCGCTCGCCGCGGCCGACGCTTTCGGGCGCCCGCCTCGGCATGATCGGTTTCGGCAATATCGGCCAGGCGATTGCGCGCCGCGCCGAGGCGTTCGGCATGCAGGTGTGCTACACAACGCCTGAGCCCATGCCAGGCGTCACGCAGCCGCATCTCGCCGATGCCGTTTCGCTGGCGCGCATCAGCGACTTTCTCGTCGTCGCCTGCCCCGGCGGCCCCGCGACCCGCCATCTCGTCGATCGCGCCGTGCTCGAAGCGCTCGGACCGTCAGGCTTTCTCGTCAACATCTCGCGCGGGATGGTGGTCAAGACAGAGGATCTCGTTGCAGCCCTCGGCAACGGGACGATCGCCGGCGCAGGCCTCGATGTCTTCGAAGGCGAACCCAATTTGCCGCCAGAGCTTCGCGACCTCGCCAATGTTGTCATCACCCCGCACATGGCGGGACGTTCGCCGGCTTCCGATGCGGCCCAGATCGACGCGCTGATGAGCAATCTCGCCGCCGCGAGTACGGGTGGCGCCCTGACGGCGCAACTTGCATAAATCGGATGCGGTGATTAAACCGATTCCTGGCCGTACCTGGCCTTGCTGCGTCGTGAAGACAGGAAAGCTGCACGCATGACAACGATTGCCTCCCAGATTTATCAGCAGCTTGCCGAGGAGATCGCCAAGGGCGTGATGGTTCCCGGGCAAAAGCTCGAGGAAAAGACGATCGCCGAGAAGTTCGGCGTCTCGCGAACGCCGGTGCGCGAAGCAATGCGGGAACTTGGGGCGCGCGGCCTGATCGAAATGAACCCGCGACGCGGCGGCATCGTCGCCCGCATCGACATCGAGCAGATGGCCGACATGCTGGAAGCCGAATGCGAAATCGAAGCCTCCTGCGGACGGCTCGCCGCCCAGCGCATGACGGCCATGGAACGCGAGCAGCTCTATGAACTGCACCGCCTCTATGCCGAATGCGTCGCCAACCAGGACATCGAGGGCGCCCGCGACATCAATCGCAAGTTCCACGACGCCATCTGCCGCGGCGCCCACAACCAGACGATCGCCGCCATGGCGGTGGATCTGCGCGCAAGGCTCGCACCGTTCCGACAGCATCAGTCCGGCCCGGCCGACATCCGCCTGCAGCAGTCGCTCGACGAGCACCAGAAGATCGTCGATGCGATCAGGGCCAATGACGCCGCCGGCGCCTATGCGGCGCTTTCGGAGCACAATGCACGGCTGAGCGCCGGCGTCATGCGCCGATTCACCGCCGAAGCCGCAAAGTAGACCTTGTGCCTCCGTCGGCCCGAGCGGCCGATCGGACCCACCCGTCGTTAGGCAGAGCCGCGACCGGCACCTGATCTGGGGCCGGCGCCTTTTGGGCATGCCGTCGCATCGCGCGCACCAGCCCCTCCCCCAAAATTCGTAAGCGCTCCGACGGCAAGCGATTGCCGCCGGCCGGTTTCGCGCACGCGCCACACCCGTCCCGGCAGTCCGATTTTCCAGCATTTCACCGCGTTCTTGCATCCACGCGCAAGGCATTCGGGTGCGCAAACTTATGCATTTGCATTCTATATTGATTCTATGCATACATATTTACCGTAATAAATACCAAGGAATTGGTATCGCCGTCCAACCGACTGAGTTCACGACCCTAGTTCTGGAGGAGAAAACATGGGCAAGACTGCACGGTATATGACAATGGCGCTGGCACTTGCCGCTTCGAGCGCACTTGCCGCCCCAGCGTTCGCGGAAGCGCAAAAGACGATCGGCGTCACCGTCCCCTACTTCGGCTCGCCGTTCTGGAAGGCCGGCCTTTACGGCGTCGATACGGCAGCAAAGGAGAAGGGCTACGCCGTCATCAAGGGCGACGCCAAGGACACCGCCGAGGTCCAGATCAAGCAGATCCGCGCGTTCATCGACAAGAAGGTTTCAGCGATCATCATCGGCGCTGCAGACGCTGCAGCCGTTGGCCCGGCGGTCGAAGAAGCGATCGACAAGGGCATCCCGGTGATCGCCCTTTCCGTGCCGCCGAAATCCGACCGGCTGACGTCCTTCGTCGGCGCCGACAACATCGGTATGGGTCGTCTGCAGGGCATCTGCCTCGGCCGCGCGATCGGCGGCAAGGGTGAAGTCGGCCTCTTTGCCGGGCCGGACGAGATCTGGGCGAAGCTCCGGGTGACCGGGTTCAAGAACACGATGGAAGCCGACTTCCCGGACATCAAGATCGTCGCCGAGAAGGCCGGCGGCACCAAGGATGCGGGCGTTGCGGCAAGCGACTGGACGAAGAGCCACCCGGATATCCACGGCATCTTTACCGCAGCCGACACCATGGCGGTGGAATCGATCAAGTCGCTGACGGAGGCCGGCAAGACCGACACGATCAAGGTCTCGACATCGAACCTCAACGACGACGCACGCGCGGCACTGGAGATGGGCACGCTCACCTGCGCGTCGCTGCAGCCGGCGGTTTCCATGGGCCGCGATGCCGTGCGCGAAGCGACGGCAGCCGTGGAAGGCGGCAAGGTGCTCGGCCGGATCGAGGCGCCCGCCCTCTTGGTGACCCGTGAAAAGGTCGCCTCCTACGATTTCAGCAAGATCATCGCGCCTGCCGATTATCAGCCCTGATCGCAACCACGATCAACGGGGAGCCGCGCCATGCCCGGCTCCTCCACACCCTTGCCGGTTCGCAGCCTCAGTTCAGCAAGCGCACCAATGCCAGGGCCACACCCGGCGAGAGTGTGACGATCGCCAGCCTTATGAGGTCGGCGATCACGAACGGCATGACGCCTCGGTAGGTCTCGGTAATCGGAACGTCGGTCGCCAGCTTGTTGATGATGAAGACGTTGAGACCGATCGGCGGGGCCGAAAGGCCAATGCCGACGACGATGAGCACGAGGATGCCGAACCAGATGGCGACATCGTCGGTCGGCATTCCGAAATCGAGCGTCAGGATGATCGGGATGAAAACCGGAAGTGTCAGCAGGATCATCGCCAGTTCGTCCATCACGGCGCCGAGCACCAGGTAGGTGAAGAGCATGCCGCAGACCACGACATAGGGCGGCAGGCCAGATTGCCCGATCATGGAAGTGAGTGTCGCCGGCATCTGGGTGAGCGCGAGAAACGCGCCGAAGACCTCGGCCCCCAGAAGAATGAGGAAAATCATGCCGCTGGTCTCGGCCGTCTGCAGCAGCGCGTTCTTCAGGGCGCCAAGGCTCAGCGTCCGCTGCAGGAGGCCGATCAGCAGGGTGACCGCCGCACCGACCGCCGCACCTTCCGTCGGCGTAAACACCTCGCCGTAGATGCCACCGACCACGGTGACGGCAACGGCGGCTGCCGGAACGATCGCAAAATCCGCAAGGACGAGCAGCAGGCCGAAGATCGAAAGAAGCACGCCGCCAACCGTTCCAAGCGGCCCCAGCACCCAGCCGCCGATAGCGGCCGCAAGGATGACGAGCCCGGCCGGCCTCGCCCAGAACGGACGTGGCGTCCTTTCAACGTCCACTACCGCGACAGGCGGCGCCAGATGCGGCTTGCGCCGCACCACCACCGCGATCGCAATCAGATAGAAGGCGGCCGCCAGCAGCCCCGGCACAAGCGCCGCCTGGAACAGCTTGGCGATGTTCTGTTCGGCCGTGATGGCATAAATCACCAGGATTACCGATGGCGGAATAAGGATGCCGAGCGTGCCGCCGGCAGCGATCGTACCGGTTCCGAGCCCGGCATCGACCCGCGCCCGGCGCAACTCCGGCAACGCGGCGCGCCCGAAGGTCGCCGTCGTTGCGACCGACGAGCCGCAGATCGCGCCAAAGCCGGTGCACGCGGCAATCACCGCCATCGGCATTCCCCCCTTGAACCGCCCGAAGCCGCGTTCGGCAACCCGGAACAGGGTGGCCGCGATGCCGGACTGTTCGGCCAGCGCGCCCATCAGGATGAACAGCGGAATGACGGAGAGCGTATAGCTTGCAAACTGGCTGTAAGTGTTGGTCTGCAGGTAGTAGACAAGCGCATGCGGACCGGAGAGATAGGCATAGCCCGCGGCCCCGACGGCCAGCATGGCGAGGGCGATCGGCATGCGGATGGCGATCAGCAAGAGCATGGCGGCAAAGCCGATGAACGCAATGGCAAAACCGCTCATCGGCCGCCTCCAATCTTCAAGACGGCAACGCTGAGGCCGATGAGGCAGGCCAGTGCCGCAAGGGCGGCACAGGTGAGATAGACCGGCCAGATCGGCCAGGGGAGCTGGATGAGCGTGGTGCCATATTGGCGCGCCTCGAGGCCGCCGGTGAAGAGCCCCCAGGCAAAAAACGCCAGGCACCCCGCAAGCAGCAGATCCCAGAGGCCATCGATGACCCGCGTCAGGCGGGCGGGAAGCGCCAGCGTGAAGGTGTCGACGGCGATGTGTCCGTTGCGCGCCTGGGTATATCCGAGGAAGGAGAAGGCCGCGACACCAACCGCGACCTCCACCAGCTCATAGTCGGCCGGCACAGGCCGATTGAAGAGCCAGCGCCCGAGCACGCTGACGCTGACGAGGCCCGCCGCAAGGCAAAGGAGCGTACCGCCGATCAGCGCCAACCCGCCCGCCAGTTTCTCAACCTTCAGGCGTTGCGGCACGTTCACCGCCTCCCGGCTTCCAACATCTTCCGTCATTCCGGCCCCAATATCTTGATCTTCCCGATGGCGCCGGTCGAGGCGCCAAGGACTGAAAGCGCCGCTCAGCCGTTCGCGTATTTTTGAACGAGCGCCTTGGCAGCACCGATCAGTGCGTTGCCGTCGAGGTCCTTGGCCTTCATGTCCTCGACCCACTTGTCATGGACACCCTTGGTCGCCTCGACCCACTTGGCCTTCTCGTCCTCGCTGATCGTGCTGATCGCACCACTGCCGGACGCCTCGATCGAGGCGCGGACTTCGGCACCGACGCTGTCCCACATTTCGCCTGCCTTCTTGGCAAAGGTCATGCCGCTGTTGGCGTCCAGCACCGACTTCAGGTCGGCCGGCAGAGCCTCGTACTTGCCCTTGTTCATCGCCAGGAAGAAGGTCGCCGTATAGAGCGTCGGAGAGCCGGGAATCTCGGTGTGGAACTTGGTCAGTTCGTTGACCTTGATCGAGGGCACAACCTCCCAGGGAATGACGCAGCCGTCGATCGCCCGCTGCGCCAGCGCCTCGGGCACCTGCGGCACCGGCATGCCGACCGGTGTCGCGCCCAGCGCCGCAAGCGCCTCGCCGGCAAGGCGGGTGGGATTGCGCAGCTTCAGCCCGGAAAGATCCGCGGCGGTCTTGATTTCCTTGTTGGTATGGATCAGGCCGTGATCATGGGCCCAGAAGCAAAGGAGCTGGGTGTCGCCGGTTTCCTTCAGCACATGCGTCTGGCCATATTCCTGGCAGGCCTGGGCATTGGCGGTCGCCTCCCTTGCCGCCACGAAGGGCAGTTCGAACACTTCGGTCGACGGGAACCGCCCGGGCGTGTTGCCCGGCAAGGTCCAGATGATATCGACGACACCGTTGGCGGCCTGATCATAAAGCTGCGGCGGTTTTCCGCCGAGTTGCATGGCCGGAAAGATATCGACCTTGAGGGCGCCGCCGCTCTGCTCCTCCAGCGCTTTCACCCAGGGCATGAGCAGCCGCTGATGCACATTCGATGCCGGCGGAAGGAAGTGGTGCAGCTTCAACGTTACGGCGCTTTGCGCGCGCACACCGCCTGCTCCGAGGATGAAGGGTGCCGCAAGAATGGCGCCACCGGACTTAATCAGGCTCCGTCTGCTCAGTTTCATAGGTTCCTCCCTGTCGACCCATCTCAAACCATGGGAAGCGTTCTCGCTCCCCGCGAGCATGGCACGCGCGCATCAGGCCGTTCAACGTCAATTGACGGCTCTCTTTCGGCAAGCCTCCTCGATCCCTTGAAGACCCCTCCTCCTCAGTCGGGAACCTTCAATCCATTAACATGTTAAGTTTATTTTGAACCGACTGTCAAGCCGGCCCGGCGAGCGGCCGCAGCTTACGCAATTCTCAGCGGCCCGTAAGCGGCCTCAACACTATCTGCGGGAAAGTTACGTTCCCAATTCTCTCACTGATTGAGCCCAATCGCCGCATCAGAACAACTTTACATTGCGGACCATGGTTAAAATTTTGAATTAAACAACGGTACAACAAACCCAAAATAAAACACCGAATAACCCGAATTTTGAGGGGTTGACTACGAATACCAAGAAAGTCATCGTACTAATGTAGGGGGACTATTGATGATCTATCAGGCGTGCAGCAGATGATCTGGAGCGTCTCGAAGACTTTCCGCGATCCATCTATATTTCGTCCCACAACCAAACATTTTATAGCAGCAAAGCTGCTACTGATACTGTGCTCCTGCACGACAGATGCAGTCGACGACCTGAACCCGAACAGTGAAATCGCCCGCGGCGTGCAGGAGGAGTACCGACGCTTCGTGTCGAAGGCCGAGGGCGAACTGGGCCCACACGTTGCCGACAAGGACGGCAACGTGACGCCTGCGGCCCGCTCTGACGATCCCTATTTCGGCGTCTCGCGGGTTCCGCCGAAGGTCGAGGGCCTGCCGATCGGGAAAGCCTCGGCCGGGGCCTACTGGGAAAAGGCGATGACCGCGCGGCAATCACGCAAGCCCAAGAAAGTTCCCGTCGAAATCGACCAGCTGCTTGGCCGGATGCTCGCAACTTCGAACCAGCTGGCGGCGAGTTCGGACATCCCGATGATCCGGGAAGCTGTGGTCAACGAGGAAGAAGGCCGCTTTTCCCCCTATGCCTTCGGCGAAGGCAGCTACAAGGACACGGACACGCCGCGATCGAGCCTGCTGCAGACCGGCACGTCGTCCTCCTCGCCGACAACGCTCAAGGAAGACGAAGGCTCCGTCGAGTTCGGCCTTGGCCAACCCCTCATTACCGGCGGCGAATTGCGGCTGTCGCAGCGCCTTGGCCGGCGCGACAGCAATTCCGAGTTCTTCGTCCCGAAGGACCAGGCCGACGCCAAGCTGCGGCTGGAATTCAAGCAGCCGCTGCTGCGCGGCGCCGGCGTCGAGGTGAATTCGGCGCCCATGCAGCTCGCACGGCTCGAGCGCGATCGAAGCGTGGCGGATTTTCAGCGGCAGATCGAGGATCAGTTCTCCGAGGTGGTGCGCGCCTACTGGACACTTTACGCCGAACGCGCACGCGTGCTGCAGCGGCAGCGTCTGGTCGGCGAGCTTCAGGGCGTCGCCGGGCGGATCTCGGCGCGAAAGGGTCTGGACACCCTGACCGGCGAGGCGGAGCAGGCGACGGCCTCGATCCGCAGCGCCGAAGCCTCCATCATCCGCGCGCGAACCGGCGCCGACAACAGCCAGGCCCGCCTCTCGTCGCTCTTGAGCGACAAGGCACTCTATGGCGATGAAGTCGAGGTGATCCCGACCCAGCGGCCGGCCAAGAAATTCATCGACGTTCCGCTCGAGGACGTCGCTCTGCTGGCCGTGCAGAACCGGCCGGAGCTGAAGGCTGTCGCCCTGCAGCTGCGAAGCGCCGAGCTGCAGGAAAAGGTCGCGAAGAACAACCTGCTTCCCGACCTTGACCTCTTCGCCGGTGTTTCCAACGACGGCCTTGCCGGCAACAACAACTATGGCGATGCCTGGCAGGGACAATGGGACCAGACCGACGTGGACGTCGATGTCGGCGTGCGACTGAAGGTGCCGCTCGGCAACACCAGCGAGAAGGCCCAGCACGAGCGCCGGCGCATCGAGCTTCGGCAACTGACATCGCAGATGCGCAATGTCAGCGACACCGTGCTTCTGGAGGCGCAGATCGCGGTGCGCGAGGTCAGGAGCGCCTATCAGGAAATGAAGGCGCGCGAGGCGGAACTCTCGGCCGTCAGCACCGAAATCGGCGCCCTGCAGGCCCGCTCGGACGAAGGGCTTGAAAGCGGCAGTGCGTTCCTCGCAACGCTGATTTCCGGCCTTGAGGACCGCACCCAGGCCGAAGAGCGCCTGATGGAGGCCACCGTCACCTACAATCTGGCGCTCTACGCCCTGGAGCGCGCAGCCGGAACCATGCTGACCGTGCGCGGCATCCAGGCCACCCGCGTCGCATCCGACGATCTCGATTACATCAAGGTCAGCCGGCAAGGCTACGTCAGCAAGGATGCCGACGCGGCGCCAAACGGCTCCGACAAGAACATCCTCGTCAACCCGCAGGCAATCCGAAAGCGCAACGCGCAAGCCGAGGCCCAAAATGCCAAGACGGCGCAGGATTAGGTCGACGAGCCGTTATCTGATCGTGCTGGTGGCCGGCGCGCTGGCAGGCCCGGCGAATGCGCAGGAGTGTGCGCTCGCGCTCGCCAGCGGCTTTACCGAGCCGGCGGCGACCGTGGAGGTGGCCGCGCGAGAGCCGGGCATCGTCGCGACGATGCATGTCGAAGTAGGCCAGAAGGTGAAGGGCGGCGACGTGCTTGCGGAACTCGACAAGACGATGGCGCGCGCCGAAGTTGACGGCGCGCGCGTGCGCTACATCGCCAAGGGGCGTCTGCTCGTGGCCGAGGCGAAACGGGATCTGGCGCGCCGGAAGATGACCGAACTGGAGAAACTGGAGAAAGCGCGCGCCGTGCGTCCACTCGAAATGATCGAGGCCCGCGCCGAACTTCAGGTCAGCGAAGCGGAGGTCGAAGCCGTGCTTGAAGAACGCCGCGCCGCGGAGATCGCGCTGTTGAGTGCCGAAGCGCGCCTTTCCCTGCTCGACATCCGCGCGCCTTTCGACGGCGTCGTCAGCACGCTGCACCGCAAGCCTTCGGAATTGGTGGGGGCCGGCGGCGATGCACGGCTGGTAACCCTGCTCAGCCTCGAAAAACTTCATGCCGATTTTTTCGTCCCCCCGGCCTGCCTCGGAAGGGCCGAACAGGGAACCCCGCTTCAGATCCGGCTGCCGCGGGAAGGCAAGGAAGTGGCAGCGCGCGTGCGCGATCTCGGCCCCGACATCGACGCCCCGACGGGGCTTCGACGTTTGGGCATCGAAATCGACAATGACGACTACCAGCTCTTGAGCGGAGAAAGGGTCGAACTGGCGCTTCCTCTCGTGGCTCCGGTGCAATGAACGCGGCGGGCAAGATCGCCGGCAGCAGCCCGACCGAGGCGGAAACGCCGGCCCAGCCACCCGTCTTCCGCCGGTTGCATCGTGTCGTTCAGTCGCTCGGAGCCGATCGGGGAGCGCGCGATCGCCAGCACGGCGAACTCCTGGCGGTTGTCGCCGAGCTGATCGATGCCTACGCCCTCGGGCTGGTGGTCGACCGCGATGGCACGCTCGCGCTTAGCGACTTCGCGCTCGATGCCGGCCACCGGGCCAATCACCTGGCCATCGGCAACGAACTGCGTCTGGCCGCAAGCAACGCGATCCGCACGATGGAACCGCGCGCCGAAGTGTCTGCTTCGGTTCCCGACGCCGTGCTCCTGGCAACCCCGCTCCCGCGTGGCGCTGGCGCGATCACCGCGATCAGGCCCGCGTCGGAGACAGCACTGATGTCGTCCCGCGCGACCCTGGAACTGGCTGCGCTGGCGTTGTCGTCGGGTACCTCCGACGCCGGCGCAAAACTTGGCCGAACACTTGCCGATCTGGCCGCGACAAGGTCGACGACACCTTTGCCTGGCGAACCGAATGCGCTTGCTGAAAGGCTTCGAGACAGCCTTTCGGCGCGCGCTGTCTTCATCGCGACCGCCGCCGGCGATGTTCTGGCGGCGTCTCCGACCGCCGTGCCGCGCAATTCGGCGCCCGTCGCCGAACAGATCAGGGATTTCGCGCGCCGCTGCGCGCGCTTTGATCAACCGCTTGTCGAGCACAAGTTGGGAGACGACAAGGCGAGCCTGGCGTCCGAACTCAATGCGAAGACCGTCGTCGGCTTCAGGGTGGCTGATGGTCGAACCGGCCGCGACGCGATCGTCATCGTTGTCGAGCCGGGAGCCGGATTCGCGGACCTCGACACCAATGGCTGGACCGCGGCGCGGGCCATCGTCGACGTAAACGTAACGCCTGCACCGCCGCGGCGCCTGCGCGCACTTCGCCCGGGGGCAAAGCTGCTGACCGCGGTTGTCGCCCTTGCGTTGATATCGGCGGCCTTATTCATTCCCGTACCGGACCGTATCCGCGCCGAAGCCGAGCTCGAGGCGGAGGGCCGCCACTTCGTCGCCGCAAGCTTCAGCGGCGTTCTGCGGGAAGCGAAGGTCAAGGCCGGTGACGTGGTCAGGCAAGGCGACACGATCGCGCTGCTGGAAGGCGAGGCCCTCCAGCTTTCGCGAAACACCGCGGCCTCGAAGGCGGATGAAGCCTTCCGACGGCGCGATGCCGCGATCCGTGAGAAGCGCATCACCGAAGCGGAACTGGCCCGCAACGAAGCGGAGGCCGCCGCCTCCGAACGCGATCTGCTCGACTGGCAGCTCGCGAACCTGGTGTTGAAGGCGCCGGTCGACGGCGTCGTGCTCAACAGCCCGCTGGAGCGTTCGGCAGGTGCGCCCGTGCGCGAAGGCGACACGATCGTCGAGATCGCGCCGCTCGAGCACATGCGCGTGCGCGTCGACATTCCGGTCGAGGCGCTGGCGAGAATGCCGGATCGCGCCGAAGCCGAGCTTTATCTCGACGGCGTCCAGTCGGATGCCATCAGGATCGCGAATTTCCGCAACGCGCCGGAAGTCGAAACCATCGGCGGGCGCACAGTCCTGCCGGTGCGCGCGACGATTGAAAACACCAGCCAATCCCTCAGACCGGGCCAGCGTGGCGTCGCTGTCCTTCCGACCGGCACGGCTCGTCTCGGCGAGATCCTTTTCCGGGATGCCTGGATTGCCTTGAAGCGGTGGTGGCGGTGAGATGGCCGACGATCGTTTGCGGCTGAGGCCGGAGCTGCGTTTCATCTATCGCGACGAAGGTCCCAGGGAAATCGTGGTCATCGAGGATCCGCTTGGTGGGGGCTTCATGGAGACCGATCCGGAGACGGCCGCGTTTGCGCGGCTGCTCGATGGCACGGTCAGCGCCGGAGAGGCGCATGCACGGCTGCAGCTGGAGTATCCAGGCGCCCAACTCAAGCAGAACGAGGTCGCCCAGCTCGTCGACGAGCTGAAGCGTCATGGCCTGCTCGTCGGCTCGGAAAGTGCCGCGCCTCAGGGCGGCCGCAAGAACCTCGGGGTCATCTCCCAGCGCATCCGGCTGGGGACCTGGGATCGGTTCTTCCGCTTTTGCGCCAGGCGACTGACGTGGCTCTACGGTCCGATCGGGGTTTGCCTGTGGCTCGGCCTCCTCGTTGCCGGTGCGGCCGAACTCGTCGGCAACTGGAGCGCCTTCCGCAACAGCCTCGGCTCGCTTTTCAGCCTGGACATGGTGGTGCTGCTCTGGCTCGCCTGGGTGGTGAGCAAGCTTTGGCACGAGTGCCAGCACGGCATCGTTGCCCGTCTCTACGGGGTCGAGATCCGCGAAGTCGGCATCCTTTTCATCCTGTTCATGCCGCTCGGCGCCTATGTCGACGCGACCGGCGCCTGGCGGGTGCAGTCGCGCTGGCGCCGGCTGCACATCACCGCGGCCGGCATCATGGGCGAGCTTGCGCTCGGCGCCGCGGCGGTGCTTCTCTGGTCGCAGGCCGAACCCGGCCAGTGGAAGGCCTTCCTCCAGTCGCTGATCGTCGCGACGACGCTCAGCACCGTGGTCTTCAACGCCAATCCCCTGATGCGCTATGACGGCTACTACGCGCTCGTCGATCTCTTCGGGGTTTCCAATCTCTACCAGCGCGGTGCGGTTGCCGCCCGTGACCGGGCCTTGCGCCTGCTGACGGGCATCGGTCCGAAAGTGTCCGAACCGAGAGGGATCGAGTTTTATGGCTGGCTCGCCTTTGTCTGGCGGCTCATTGCCGCAACCACGCTGACGCTTGTCGCCACCCACCTTGCCTTCGGCTTCGGCCTGGTGCTGGCCGCAGTGGTTGTCTGGACGATGGTCCTCGTCCCCCTCTCCCGCTTCCTGCGCACGGCCTGGAAGCTCACGGCCGGCAACAGGCGGGCGACGTCCTTGCGCGCAGGCTGTGCCGTCGCCTTGTTCGTTGTCTTCTGGTTCGCGCCGATCCCGGTCTGGCTGTCGGCGCCAGGCGTCATCGACTATCGCGACGCCCTGGAGGTGCGCACGACCAGTGCCGGCCTCGTCACCGACATCTTCGTCAGCTCGGGAGACCGCGTGGAGGCCGGAGATCCACTCGTCCGGCTTTCCAACCAGTCCTTGCAAGCCGACCGCAAGCGCCTGATGGCGAGAAAGGCCGGCGTCGACATTCTGCTCGCGCGTGCGCTCGACGATCGCGACCCGAGCGCCCAGGAAGGCGCCGAGCAGGCCCTTTCGGCGATGCGCGACGAGATCGCCGACACCGAACAGCGCGTGGCCGGCCTCGACATCACCGCACAACAATCGGGCGTGATCTACGGCAACGACATCGACGCGCTGGAGGGTCGCTGGATCGAACGGGGCCACCTGTTCGGTGAAATCGCCGAGCCGCGCCGGACCGAGATCAAGGTCTGGCTGCTGCCCGAAGATGTCGGCCTGCTGCGGGAGGGGGCTGCCGACATGTCGTTCAAGCCCGCGGTTTTCGGCACCGGGGCAATCCCCGTGACACTTCTGCGGATCGAGCCGACGGCAAGCAACGCCCTGCCGCCGCCATCCGTGACCGCCGAAGGCGGAGGACCGCTTGCCGTCGATATCAGCGGCGCAAAGCACAGACTTGTCGACGTGCGTTTCAGCTCTGTGTTCTTGCCCTCCGATACGCCGCATGGCTGGGTCGCAGGCACGCCTGGCCGCCTCACTTCGGGACTGCGCTGGCGCTCCGTCGGCAGTTTCGCCTCGGAGTGGCTGCACTATGTTAACCTGGGGCACCTGCCACGCTGGGCTCACTATCGCAACTGATGTACTGTCACTGACGCCTACCATCGCGAATTGCACACCCAAGACATGACGACAAGGGAGATGGCAATGCTGATCGAGCGGGGACAAGCCTACAGACCGCGTATTCGCCGCCTTGAGGACCGTGTGCTCCTCAACGCGACACCGGAGGCAGCGGTCGTCGACCTTCCGGCGGAGGAGCTGATCAACGACGATTTCACCTTTGCAGTCACCTTCGACAACACCGCCTCCCCCAGCGACCCGCTAGGCACGGGCTATGGCCCCTTCGTCGACGTCACCGTCGAACCGGGCGTCGAGATCAACAGCGTGACCTATAGTGGCACAACCGTGACCAGCCAGACGGTCGGAACATGGGACGGCAGCAACTGGGTCGATGGCAACGGCACTGTGGTCAGCGCCCATCCCTTCGGCGGCAACATGGCGCTGCCGCAGGGCACGGAAATCGGCCAGACCTGGGTGAACGTGCTCGCTCCTTTCGGCAGCTACAGTCCTGACCAGCCCGTCATCCGCCTGGATTTCAACGCCACGCTCGCCCAGAGCCCGAACGGCATCGATCCCGGCGCTGTTCCGGGCGATCCGATCGATATTACCGCCCGCGGCGGCTTCCGCTTCGGGGTCGACGAACTCAACAATCCATCGACCGATCCGCCGATCCAGCAGGGTTCCACCAGCACGGATGCGATCACCCCGATCGTCATGCGACTGGAAAAGGCCGTGCAACTGGCCGAAGGCGAGACGGCCCAGGGGCCGAATTTTCCCTTCACCTACACCATCTCGGTCGACGTCGCGACCAACATCACCGTCACCGATGTCGACGTGCGCGATCTCCTGCCGACCAACCTGTTCTTCCTCAATGCGACCACCAATGTCGGCGCCACCTCGGTGACGGCTCCCGGCGTTGGCGGAACGCCGCAGGGCGTTCCCGGCGCCGATACGGTGACAACAGCGGAATGGAGCTTTGCAACCGTCACCGGCCGCGCCGGCGATGGCGACATCGTCATCACGCTCAGCGCCTATGCGCCCGAGCGGGACGCGAGCGGCGCGCTGATCATCAATCCGCTCAACCCGCATGTGGCGATCGCCACCAACAACGCGACGGTCGACGCTCTCTATGAGGGCAACCCCGTCGACGCGGCAACGGGCGGCGACCTGCAGGACAGCATCGACATCGCCATCCGCCCCTATACGGTCCTGAAGACGGTGTCCGTCGAAGGCGGCGGCCCTGCCATCCCCGGCTCCTACCTGCGCTTTCAGGTGACGATCGACGTTTCGGACTATCAGGCCTTCCGCGCGGCCGTCCTCAACGACCTTCTGTCCGATGGCCTCACCTTCGACACCACGGACAATGGCACGCTCGAACACACGCCGGTGCTGCAACTGGTGCAGAATGGCCAGACCACCTTCATCGACCTGCAGCGGCTTGTTCCTCCGAACCAGCAGACGGAGTTGACCTCCGCGTTCCAGGCCAACGGCACGGAAACGCTGACCTTCTTCATCAGCAACGCGCTCAGCAACAGCGGCCACGACTCGCGTCTGGTCGGCGATCTCTTTGCCGGCGACGCGCAGCAGGGCGCAACGACCCTGACGCTGGTCTATTTCGCCCGCATCGACGAGACGTTCCGCCAGGCAGGACGCGGTCCCGTCGTCGTCAACGACCTGCTTTCCAACTCCGTCTCGATGAGCGCAAACAGTGCGCTGCCGGGCGGCGGTGCTGCGGATCCGGACGGATCCCAAACTTCCGTGACCGTGCCGCAGCCACAGGGCCAGAAGAGCGTCTATGCGGTCAACGGCGTCCTCGGCAATCCCGGCACCGTTTCGCCAGGCGATTCCGTCACCTATCGAATCCGCATCGTCGTTGCGTCAAACGATGTCGACGATCTCGTCATCACCGACTATCTGCCGCTGCCGGTCTACGACGTCGACGCCAACGGGACCGGGTTCGTCTTCACCGACACGCAAGGCGGCGTTCCCATCGCCTTCACGATCATCCGCGGGCCCGACGACACGCTGACCGGCGGCGGCCGGATTGCCGGCGTGCCTGTCGTCACGACGCTTGGCGGCACCAACGCCATTCAGTTGTTTTTCGACAATTTCGACGAGACTGCCAGCAATGGCGGCATCATCGACATCCTTTACACGGTCGTTGCCACCGACCAGCCCTTTGCCGACGGCCTGCTGCTCGTCAACCAGGCCGTCGTCCAGACGGGCGACAGCCAGTCGTCGCTCGTGTTCGAACAGGATTTCATCAACTCGATCGTTCTCAGGCAGCCGCTGCTTTCGCTGACCAAGGGCGTGGTCGCCACCAACGCCAACGGCGCGGTCGACAATTCGCTGGCCTTCAATCCTTCGACCACAGGGCCGTCGAAACTCACCTTCACCGTTGGCTCGCCCGGTTTCAGCACGACGTCGCCGCTGACGACGGCAGATCTCACCGCCAACCCGATCGTAAGCGACCTCTCGGGCATCGACGCCGGCGATACGGTCAAGTTCGCGATCGTCATCCAGAACACCGGTGGGCAGGATGCCTTCGATCTGCTCATTCGCGACCAGTTGCCCCCTGGCTTTTCGATTCCGCCGGGCGCTGCACTGCAGCTCGACGTGCGCTACGGAGACGGCACCGCGGTCGGTTCCTTCTCCGGCGATCTCTTCGGTGCGGGCCTGTCGATCGCCGACGGCAGCGGCATCGGGTCGATCGCCGCGGACGGCGCCAATGACGGCCGCAATATCATCGTCATCACCTACCAGCTTGTGGCGATCGACAGCATCGATCCCGGCATCACTGTTCAGAACGCGGCGGAGCTCGTTTCCTATGCCGCGATCGAAGGCGGCACGGACTTCACGTTGAATGTCGAGGGCCAGTTCGACGACGCCGTGGCGCTGATGACGCAGGGCGTTGCGGCCGCCAAGCGGCTGGTGGCGACGGACCAGACCTTCACATCCGGCAATGACTTCGCAATCGGGGAGATCGGCACGTTCCATATTGCCGTCACCTTCCCCGATGGCGACACCGCAGCAACGGTCACCGACACGCTTCCGGCCGGAATGGTCCTCGTCGGCACGCCGGTCCTTCGCCTCACCTATATCAACGCGTCGGGCCAGACCGTTACCTTCGACGGTACGGTCGCGCAGAACGGCACGCCGCTCGCCAACGGCGCGCTTCTGACCTACACCTACGTCAACAACGTGCTGACCTTCGATTTCAGCAACGTGGTCGCCAACGCCGCGCCCGGCACGACGCTGTCAGGACAATCCTTCGTCATCGAATACCAGGTGCGGGCAAGCGACGACCCCGCCCTTCAGGCCGGCGTCACGGTCAGCAACTCGGCCATTCTGGATACGCCGACCACGGCGCCGACGGCACCGGCCGTCGTTCCGATCGACATCGTCGAGCCCAACCTGTCGATCATCAAGGAATTCCTGCCCGATGTGGCGCAGGGCGGCCAGCTCATCCAGATGCGGCTGACCGTGCAGAACTCGTCGGCAAGCACGAGCACGACCTCCTTCGGCCTGCAGATGACAGACGACGACCTGCCGCTCAGCTGGTTCACCAATCTTGCCCTGGTGTCGAAGACCGGCACCGGCGCGGTCAACACGGCCCTGGTTGATGTGACGCTTTCCCAGGCGGGCGGGTTCTGGGTGATCACCGTCGCCGACAACAATCCGAATTTTGCGATCGCTGCCGGCGAAAAGCTGATCCTCACCTTCGAGATGCGGGTGGATCCGGCCATCATCACCGGCAGCACGCTGACCAACATCGCGGAGATTCCGGATGGCGGTTACACCTCGCTGCCGGGCATCGATCCGAACGAGCGTCTGTTCGAGCAGGTGACGGGCCAGGACACGCTGACGATCCTCGCGCCGCAGATCACCAAGACGCTGATCAACACCTCCTATGGCGGTACCGAATATCTCACTCCCGGGCAGCCGGGCTATGTCGCCGACACCAACCCCAACGTGCTCGTCGGCGAGATCCTGATCTACGAGATCCGCGTGCCGATCCCGCGCGGCACCTCGCAGAACGTCGTCGTCTACGACGACACCGATTTCCTGAACGCGCTCGGATCGCAAGGCATCATCCAGATCCTCAAGGTCGACGGCTCGAGCGTCGGCACAGACCTGCAGCTCTCCGGGACGCCGACGTTCCAGCTGCTCGATACCGACGGCGACGGCATCATCAACCGGCTGCGCTTCGAATTCGGCACGATCACCAACAACGCCACCGGCGCGGTCAGCGACACCGAAACGATCGTCATCACAGTGCGCGCCCAGGTCATGAACGTTCCCGAAACCGACGAAGGCGACGTTCACCTGAACGGCACGGCGGTGACGTTCAGCGTCAACGACGTTCCCAACTTCGCCGTTCCCAATACGAACGTGACCGTGACTGTGACGGAACCGGCGATCGACGTGGTCAAGACCTTCACGACGCCGGACAGCACCACGGACGCCGGCGATGTCGTTACCTACACCCTGACCATCCGTCATAACGGCACTTCGACTGCCGACGGTTTCGAGCTCAACCTCACCGACCAGCTGCCGCCAGGCACCATTCTTGTCGCAAACTCGGTGACGATCCGGGCAGGCACCCCGGCTTTCGGGCTCGACCCGCTGCAGTTGAGCGACGTCACGCTCGACCTCGTCAACAATCGCGTACTGGTGTCCGGTTTCGATCTCGGTCTCAACCAGGTGGTGACCATCACCTATCAGGCGACCGTCGCGCCGAATGTCGTATCCGGTCAGGCGCTGACCAATACGGTCGACCTCACCTACAAGTCACTGCCGGATGTCGACGTCGTCGACAACGAAGATCCGTCTCTGGCAAAGGACGTCGTCGGCGCCGTCAGCGAGCGTCGCGACGGCAGCGATGGCGGACCGCGCACGGACGAGGCCCTGCTCAACAACTATGCCTTCACCACCACATCGACGCTGACGATTGCCCAGCCCGGCCCGATCATCAAGACCAGCGACAGGACGACCTACACGATCGGCGAGCAGATCATCTACACGATCACCATTCCGGTCATCGAGGGACTGACGGAGAACCCCTTCCTCACCGATTTTCTGCCCGCCGGCTTTGTCTTCGTGCCAGGCAGCGGCATTGCGGTCGACGCCAACGGCAATGCGCTGGTGATCGACAGCGCCAACACCGCCACGCAGACATTGACGCTCGACCTTGCGAGTTTCACGACGCTCGCCGACAACGACCCGAACAACGATTTCATCCGTGTCAGCTTCCGCGTCCAGGTCCTGAACACGCTCGACAACGTCAATGACGCCGTCAAGGTCAACACCGCGACTTTCACCACGGACCATTCGCCGACGCGCACCGACACGGTCGATGTTCGCATCGTCGAGCCGAAACTCACGATCGGCAAGACCAACGATGCCCCCGGCCCGGTCGATGCCGGCGATATCGTCACCTATTCGATCACCGTCGCCCACACCACGTCTTCCAAGGCGACCGCCTACGAGTTCGCGTTCCGCGACCCGACGCCGGCCGGCCAGCGCGTTATCGGCATCGTCAGCGCCAGGATCAACGGCCTCGACGTCACCAACCAGATTGGCTTCGACGCGACCGGCGTCTTCTCCCTGGCCGGCTCCAATCTCGACATTCCGCTCGGCTCGACCCTGACGGTCGTCTATCAGGTCGAGATGCTGGACAGCGTCGGCCCCGGGCAGACGCTGACCAACACGGTCACCGGCGATTGGAGCTCGCTCGACGGACAGGTCAATCCGGGCGCGATCGACGGCGAACGCATCGGCACGCCCGTGCCGGACGCCAACAGCTACATCACCTCGGCGCAGAGCACGATCGAGACGGCGACCACCTTCGAGATCAACAAGGAGGTCGTCGGTCCAGACACGCAGTTCACCATCGGCGAACGCATCGACTATCTGATCGATCTCAAGGTCTTCGAAGGCACGTTGCGCAATGTCGTCATCGTCGATGTCCTGGTCCCGGGGCTGCAGATCGACGTTTCGACGCTCGCCATCGTCAACAGCGGCTTTGCCGGCGGCACCGTCTCGATCCGCAATGTCCAGATCACGACCAACGTGCTCGGCTATACGATCCTGACATTCGAGCTCGACAACGATGCGGCGACTGCCGGCTCGCAGATCATCAATCCCGGCGATCCCGCCGGCAACACCACGGCGAACGATACGATCCGGATCGCCTATCAGGTAATCGTGCGCAACATCTTCACCAACCAGCAAGGCGAGTTCCTGCCGAACGTTGCCGGCGCCAGGGCCGACGATGTCGACGACGCGCTCGGCGTTGCGATCGTCGAGGTCGTCGAGCCGCACCTGACGATCGACAAGTATCAGACGACACCACCTCGCACCATCGATGCAGGTGACTCGGTCGGTTTTGAGGTGCTGATCACCAATGACGGCCTGTCGACCGCCTATGACGTAACGTTCGTGGATGCCGTAACACCCAATGCCGTCTTCGGGCTCGCGACCGCTTTCGACAGTTCTGGCAATGTGGTTGGATCCTTCACGATTTCGCCGAATGGACACGTGCTTAACGGCAGTGGCTTCACCATCGCGCCCGGCGATTTCATTCGCGTCGTCTATATGATTGTCGCCTCGGACTCCCTTCAACCGGGCGACGATATCGTCAACGGCGTGGATGTTCGCTGGACCTCCACACCGGGTGTCAACCCGGACGAACGGACCGGCGCCGATGGTCCCGGTCCTGATGATACCGTGCTCAACAATTATGTCGCGCGCGACGCCGAGATCGTTGCGACCGGTCGCGGAGTGAACGGGGTAGACCTCGACAAGTCCGTGTTCGATACCAGCATCGTCCAGACCACCGGCACGAACGTCGCCGTCGGCGAAGTTGTGATGTTCCGGCTGCGCATCAACCTCGAGGAAGGCACGATCGTCGGCCTGCATCTGCGCGATTTCCTGCCCGCCGGTCAGCGCTACATTCCGGGATCCGTCTTCGTCGTGCCCGGAAACCCTGGGGCGACGCTCAACTTCGATCCGGCGAGCGTGACGGTTACCGCGGGCAACGAGCTGATCATCCCGCTCGGGACAGTGGTCAATCCCGGCGACAACCTTCCGTTCAACGATTACGTCGACGTCTTCTACACCGTCGTCATTGTCGATGATCCGACCAACGTCACCAATGGCGCCGTGCTGCCGAACACCGTGCTGCTCACCGGAAATCGTGTCGCGGCCACCGACACGGCAGACGTCACGGTCGTCGAACCGAAGCTGACCGTCGACAAGAGTGTCAGCGCGCCCTTCGTCGCGATCGGCGATCGCGCCAACTACACGATCACCGTCAGCCATGATCCGGCTTCTGCGATCGACGCCTTCGACGTTGTCGTTTCGGATCCGTTCGACAATCCCAACATGGTGCTAGACCCCGCCTCGATCACCGCCGTCATCGTCAATGGCGCCGGGCTCCCCGCCCCGATCGTCGAGCTTGTCGGTACAGGCTTCCGCGTGACCGTCGCCGATCTTCCGGTTGGCGCAACGCTTCAGGTCAGCTTCTCCGCCGTTGCCCAGAACACGGCAACCGTCAACGGCCAGACGGTCGTCAACACCGCGACGATCGACTACGACACGGTGCCAGGCACCGACACGCCGGACGAGCAGCGCGACTATACCGATAGCGACGATGCAACGATCACGATCGCAGGTCCGGACCTGCAGGTCCTCAAGGATGCGTCCTCGCTTGTCGTGCGCCCGGGGGACCTCTTCAGTTACACGATCCAGGTCCTGAACAAGGGCGCGCCCGGGCTCGATGCCGGATCGATCGAACAGGCCCGCAACGTGATGCTGACCGACACCCTGCCGCCCGACATCATTCTGCACACCGTCAGCGTCGATGGCGTCGCGGTGCCCTTCAGCCTCGATCCGATCACCCGGCAGTTCAGCGTCAATCTCGGCACGATGAACCCGGAACAGGTCCACCTCGTGACCTTGACGGTTTCCGTCTCGGATCCGTTGTCGCCCGTCTTCAATGGCGGTCCCGACCGGTTCCTGCTCGTCAATACCGCGACCGCCACGATGGACCAGCCCGAGCCGACGCCGCTCGACAACACCGACACGGCGACGGTCACGGCGATTGCCGACCCGGACCTTGTCATCACCAAGACCAATGATGTCGAGGAAACCGGCGGCAGCGAAACCGTGACCTTCACCATCACCGCAAAGAACGTCGGGCAACGGATCGCTGCCGGCGTCGAGATCGTCGACATGGTCGACACCAAGGTGTTCGACTTCGTTTCGGCCAGCAATGGCGGCACGCTCGACGCAGCCACCGGTCGCGTCATCTGGCAGTTCAACACCCTGTCGCCCACCGATCCCGATCTCGTCCTGACGCTGGTGCTGAAGGTCAAGCCGGGGCTGCCCGCAAGCCTTGACGAAACCACTAACGTCGTGGTGATCGGCGACAACGGTCTTGGCGGCCGCGATCCAACGCCCGACAACAATCGCGACACCCATACCGACCGGCTGATCTATCCCGATCTCGTCGTCACCAAGACCAACAATGTCGAGGAGGTCTCGCCCGGTGATGTCGTCACCTACCAGATTACCGTCAGCAATGTCGGCGCGTTCCTCGCCGATGGCGTTCGCGTGACGGACATTGCCGATCGCCGGGTCTTCCGCTTCATCAGCGCCAGCGACGGCGGCACCTACGATCCGGCGACCGGCCGCATCACCTGGGACCTCGGAACGCTCCAGGCCGGATCCGCCCCGCGCGTGCTGACGCTGACGATGGAGGTGCTGTTCCCCTCCACGTTTGGCATCGAAAACGCCGTCAACCTGGTGGCAATCACCAGCGACGGCACCCGTGGCCAGGATGCGAACATTTTCAACAACGTCGATGTCGACATCGACAAGCTCAATGCCGCGATCGACCCGGCGGAAATCCGCGCCTTGTTCGAGCCTGACGAGCCGTTCTTCGAGGAAGAGGAGGACGACATCCTTTACATCTCGCCCATGCTGACCGGTCGGGCCGCCGTCGGCTCCTACGTTTCGGTCGTTCTGATCGGACCCGACGGACAGCGCATGGAGCTCGGCTCGGCGCAGACGCCGGCCAGCGGCGACTGGATGATCAGCCTGCCCGACATGCACGGAAAGGGGCCGGTGTCGGCGATCGTCACCACAGCACCGCCTGTCATGACCAGCCTCGGGGCGCTCGACGCCAACAATGTCTTCTTCAATCCGGGGGGAGATTCGCCGATCGGCTTCCAGCGGCGCTACGATCTGTTCAGCATCGCCGACAACGACAGCCATACCGCACTGCAGGCCCAGATCGCCGCCAGCGAACAACCGCTGGCGCTGGCGACGAGGCGTTTTGTCAACTTCAACAAGGTCGGTGCAACGGGTGTCAGCCTCTATTGAGGCTGGCGGAAGACGGTTTGAGGTCTCGGACGGAATGCGCGCGCCGGTGTGGCGCACGCATCCATCAGGCGGATCCGAGCTACCCTCACGCCGGGGCGCGATACCTCAGTCCGTCCATGAACAGTTCCAGCATGCGGCCGGTGTACTCCGGTCCGACGTCCTGGGCAGGCGCGCAGAAGCCAGCGACGGCCCGAAGAAGCTCGTTTGTCTGCAAGCCTGAGCGGATCGCACCCGCACCCTGCGCCGCGTCGAGCAATCCCTGCAGGGCCGGGTGGAGCCGCTTTTCGAAATACGCAGGAAGCCCCTGATAGGCGGCATCTCCCGAATAGAGCGCCGCAGCGAGACCGCGCTTCGTCATGATGAATTCCACGTATCGGCCCATCCAGGCCGAGAGGGCCTCGAACGGCCCGAGTTGCGCGCTGAACGTTGCGGCGGCATCGGCGCAGGCATCGATCTCACGTGTGCATACGGCCAGAACCAGATCCGAACGCTGCGGAAAATGACGATAAAGCGTGCCGACACCGACGCCGGCCTCTTTCGCGATATCCCTGACCGGCGCATCGACTCCCTTCGACGCAAACACCTTCATCGCCGCCTTCAACAGCTCGTCCAGATTGCGGCGCGCATCGGCACGCACGCGACCCCTTTCGGCTGGCGTTGCCTCCGCGGTCGTCTCCTGCGCTTCGCTTCTTCTCACCATGCACATTTCCAATTGATAAACGGAACAATGTTCCGTATAGATGGAACATGGTTCCGGTTACCTTCTTAGACCAACAGCGCGCGGTTGGCCACACGAAAACCCGTGGAGAAACACATGCACGACAAACCAGTCGCCCTCATCACAGGGGCAAACAAAGGCATTGGATTGCAGATTGCCAAGGATCTGGCGAAGCGCGGCCTGACCGTGCTTGTCGGATCACGCGACCTGGCAAGGGGACAAGCAGCTGCGGCGACCGTGTCCTCGGACGCGGACGCCATTCAGATCGATGTGACGGACGCCGCCTCGATTGCCGCTGCTGCGGATCGCATCAGCGACACCTACGGTCGCCTCGACGTTCTGGTCAACAATGCGGGGATCGCAAGCACGGCCGCCCCCGGCACTTCGTTTGAAGAACGCCTCAAGCAGAATGCCCCAAGTCAGGCTCCCATGGACTATGTCAGGGCGATTTACGAGACCAACGTCTTCGGCCTGATGGCCGTCACCCAGGCGATGCTGCCGCTGTTGCGGCAAGCGCCAGCGGGACGCATCGTCAACATGGGAAGCTCTTCCGGATCACTGACACTCAATGCCGATCCGCACTACGCGCATCGCCGCGTGTTCGGCGCCGCCTACAGTCCGTCCAAAACCGCCGTGCATGCCGTCACGCTCGCCTTTGCAATCGAACTTGAGCAGACCAACATCAAAGTCAACACGGCCTGCCCGGGCTTTACCGCCACCGACCTCAACGACTTCCGCGGTACGCGCACGGTCGAACAGGGCGCGCGTCAGGCCGTCCGCCTGGCATTGCTGTCCAAGGAAGGTCCTACGGGCACATTCTCCGACGAAGACGGCACCGTCCCCTGGTGACCCGTCGCTTGGGTCACGATCGGGGCGAGCACCGGGATCGGTGGCGGTGGCTGACCGCCCCCCGTCGTCTTGCAGCAGACCAGGCGCACCATCCCGGTGCGGCTGGCTTCCGGCAGGCCGGCATGGTCAAGCCGCTTTGCGTCTTCAAGAGCGTCAAGCTCACCAACGACGCCAAGGTTGCCGGCGACAAGGGCTGGAGCGACATCCCGACCTGCAAGGAACAGGGCATCGCCATCGACAACTACTCGATGCCGCGCACCGTGTGGCTTCCGGCCGGC
>NZ_DASYGZ010000079.1:0-53911 GCF_035999135.1 Ensifer sp. | reverse complement strand
CGTCTCGTTTGCCTGCGACTGGGGCCCGACCGACATGATCGCCGACGGCGAGGACGGCATCCTCGTGCCAGACGGCGACGTCACCGCGCTCGCCGACGCCCTCTCCAGCGTGATGGGCGACGAAACCCTCCGCACCCGCCTCGCCGCAAACGCCCAGGCCAACGTCCAGCGCTACGACGCAGAACACGTGCTTTCCCAGTGGGACGCCGTGGCGCTATCGGCTCTGGAACACGCAAGCGCGCGCAAAAAGCAGGTAAATCCTTATCCGGCCAAGGCGGCAGGTTAGGCAGCCAGATAGTCGCGGTCTACCGGCAGTCTGGCACTCAAAAAGTGAAGCCCCGCAGGGGATAGCGGGGCTTCGTGGTTGGAAGGTCGTCAAACCATAAAACGCAATGAAACAACAATAAGGTAGTGGGAGCACGCAATATTTCCACAACTGCAGAACAGCGTGGCGTGCGGCCACAGATGCATAGTTGCAGAATTTTGCCGGTTACCGCAATTAGGCCGAAGGGATAGTTTGCGTAATCAATTTGGATTACGCAGCAGGGCAGTGCAACGACGCTAGACGCACAGACACGCTCAGGACGTCTGTCACCCCGTGGGGTCTGGCAGCTGATAATCGGCCGGCCAGGAAAAAGGACGGGTTCATAGCAGTTTTCGAGCACGATAGATTTGCAGTTATCTCCGGTGCCTGGGACCCTCTCGCCGTTGGAATATAGAACGGCAGAATGAGCAGATTAGGAAGATGCCCCTGAGACGTAAGCCGACGAGTGCGGCGTATACGCTTGCGGTCTTTCTGCCCTCATTCCCGACGATACTTTACGCGATCTTCTGTAACGGCCGTTTCGTCAATGCCGCCCTACAAACCCGCATTCCGCCCGTTACACCATCTGTTAGAACATGCGTGCCGCTTTCTGGGCAATCCGTACAGCCAAGCAAAACCTCGGTCGGCCACCGCGGTTTCTCGGTTCCGCTGCAGATGCAGAGAGCCAATCTGGCTTCAGCACTTATCAGGCGACGGCCTGAGCACCGGTGATTTCCACCAGCGATCCACACATGAAGGCTGCCTCATCGGACGCGAGGAAGGCAACCAGGGCGGCAACCTCCTCCGGCTTGCCGATGCGACCGAAGGGCACGAGCTTGTCGAGGTCTGCGATCGTACGGCCTGAACGCTTTACGCCTGCCTCCAGCATGGGTGTGTGAATTTCGCCCGGGCAGACCGCATTGACGCGGATCTTGTTTGGCGCGTAGTCGCGGGCAAGGTTCTGCGTGAAGCTCGCGACAGCCGCCTTGGTCACATTGTAGGCAATGTGGTTTGGCGCCGGATACAATCCCCACTGAGATGCCGTATTGACGATGGCGCCGCCGCCCGCCTTGATCATATGGGGCAACACGGTCTGGCACAGATGGAACATGGCGTCGACATTGACCGCAAAGCTCAACCTCCAATCCTCCGGCGTCAACGAGAGAAGATTGCCGCGGCGGTTGATACCGGCATTGTTGCAAAGCACATCGACGCGCCCTTCAGTCGAGATGACATTTTCGATGATGGCACGGCAACCGTCAGCGACGGAGATATCGCTGGCGAGTGCTCGCGCGTTGCCGCCCTTCCCCACGATCTCGGCGACAGTGGCCTCCGCGCCCTCCTCATTCATGTCGGTTACAATCACCTTGGCCCCCTCGGCGGCAAAACGGGCGCTTATCGCCCCGCCAATACCCCCTGCCGCACCGGTGACGATAACGATCTTGTTCTCGAAGCGCATGGAGTTACCTCAGATAGCTGCCGCCGTTCACGTCGAGCACAGCGCCATTGAGGGAGGCCTGTGAGGGACGGAAGGCAAATGCGGTGATTTCGCCGATCTCTTCAGGTCCGGCCATCCTGGCGATGGGGATGCCGGCCAGTGCCGCAGCCTCGCCATGTTCGGCAATGTAGGCCTCGGCCATTTCCGTGCGCACCCAACCGGGCGCGAGCGCCACCGCCGTCACGCCTTCATGGCCGTGACTTTGCGCGATGGACTTGGTGAGGTTGATCAGCGCCGCCTTCGAGGCGCCGTAGGCCATGGCGCTGGAGGTGTAGCCGCGCTGTCCGGCGCGGCTTGCCATGTTGACGATCCGCCCACCGCCATGGGCGCAGAAATGCAGGATGGCAAGTTTCGACAGATCGACCGCCGAGAAGAAGTTGATGCGCATTTCGCGGGCCCACACCCGCTGCCACTCATCCATGGGCGCATCGATGGCGACCTCGGAGCGAATGCCGGCATTGTTGACCAGGCCGGTAAGCCTGCCGGCAACGGAGACGGCCTGATCCCACAGGGCTTGAGGGCCGGCCGGATCCGCCAGATCAGCCGGCACGCACCAGCCCCTGCCGCCAAGCGCGTTCACAAGCGCCTCGGCCGCGTCGCGGTTGCGGCCGTAGTGCACCACGACATTCGCGCCATCGGCCACCAGCGATTGGCAGATCGCCTGCCCTATGGCGCCGGTTGCACCCGTTACAAGAATGGTTTGTCCCAAGAGTTTCATAGTTCCCCCACCTGCGGCCCCCACGTGTCCGACATGGCAAAACCTTGCGAGAATGGATCATGCGGGTCCAGCCGCAACTGCTGGCGGCCGAAGACGTAGCCCTGGCCCGTGATGCGCGGCAGAACCGCGGGACGACCACCGACTGTGGTCTCGCCCAGGATTTCGGCGGTGAACGTACCTCCGATGATGCTGCGCGAAACACGCTTGTCGCCAACCCGCGCCTGCCCCCTAGCATGGAGGACGGCAAGATTGGCGGAAGATCCGGTACCGCAGGGCGAGCGATCCACGCGACCGGGCTTCAGCGTCGTGCATGTTATCACTGAGCCATCCTGCTGGTAGTCGCGGAACATCACGTACGCGATCTCGTTGAGGCCGGGGATATCAGGGTGGCTTACCGCGACCTGATCGGCGAGCAGCGACTTGATCTCGGTTCCGGCCTCGGCAAGCGCCCGGGCCGCATCCGGTGCTATGCGAAGCCCGATCTGATCCACGTCGATCTGGGCATAGAAGACACCGCCGAATGCGATGTCGCCGTTGATCCGCCCCCATCTCGGCGTGTCGATCGCGACGTCGAGCTGCTGAACAAATGCGGGAACATTGTCGAGGCTTACCGAAAGGCATAGACCGTTTTCGCAATGCGCCCGCGCAACGATCAGCCCGGCGGCCGTGTCGAGCCGCACGACCGTTTCCGGCTCACGCATTTCCACCCGGCCGCTTTCCAGGAGTGCGGTGACCACGCAGATGCAGTTGGACCCCGACATCGGATGAGCGCGGTCCGGCTGTAAGACGATGAAGGCAGCATCCGCGTCCGGCCGCGTCGGGGTGAGCAGCAGGTTTGTCGTATGGACGACCTGTGCCCGCGGCTCGCGCGTCAGGAACAGGCGCAATGACGGATCGACGTTGTTCAGATGGTTCATCTTCTCAAGAATGGTTCCGCCCGGAATGTCGGGCGCACCGCTGATCAGCACATTGCCGCTTTCGCCCTGGCAATGGACAAGCAGGATATCGAGAGCCTTGTCGAAGGTCATTTCAGGTACCACCCCCAGGGCTCATCGCTGACGAGGCGGGTGATCTGTTTGGTCTCGAGATAGTTGTCGAGGCCCCAGCGACCAAGCTCGCGACCGATGCCGGACTGCTTGTAGCCACCCCACGGCGCCTCGGTGAAAGTCGGCTGCGAGCAATTGATCCAGACGATGCCCGCCCGGAAGGCTGAGGCCACACGCTCGCAGCGTTCGTCATCGGCCGACATGACCGCTGCCGCAAGGCCGAAGCGGGAGTCGTTGGCGAGGCGGATCGCTTCCTCCTCGGTCGCGAACGGACGGATGCAGACCACCGGACCGAAGATCTCCTCGACCCAGGCATCACTCTCGAGCGTCATGTCGGTGAGGATGGTTGGGGCAACCCAGAAGCCCTTGTCGAAGCCGTCGTATCTGCCACCGCAGGCAACTTTCGCGCCCTGTTCGACGGCGCGCTCGATATGGCCTAGGACATCCTCGTACTGTCCTTTGTTGACGAGAGGCCCGAGTAGCGTGCCCTTATCGAGGCCGTTGCCGATCGTGATTTTCTTGGCTTCCTCGACCAGCCGCTCCAGGAGCTTTGGATAGAGCGGTGCTTCCACCAGCACCCGCGAGGTCGCCGAGCACACCTGACCCTGGTTCCAGAAGATTCCGAACATGATCCATTCGACGGCTTTCTCGATATCGCTGTCGGCAAAGACAACGAAGGGAGACTTGCCACCGAGCTCGAGGCTGATGCGTTTGATGTCCCTGGCGCCGGCGGCCATGATGCGGGAGCCGACCGGGCCTGATCCGGTGAAAGCCACCTTGTCCACCTGCGGATGCTCGACCAGCGCCTGGCCAACGACCGATCCCTTGCCGGAGAGGATGTTCAGCACGCCTTTGGGAAGGCCAGCGGCCTCTGCGATCGCACCCAGTTCCAGCGCGGTCAGCGAGGTCGTTTCGGCGGGCTTCAGGATCATGGTGCAGCCGGCCGCAAGCGCCGGCGCCACTTTCCACGAGGCCATGAGAAGCGGATAGTTCCAGGGAACGATGGCGACAGCGACACCAAGCGGCTCGCGAACGGCTTTGGAGACGAAGCGCTGATCCGCAAGCTTCACCTCCTCTGCCTCGCCATCGAGTTCCTCGGCGAGATCGGCATAGAAATCGAAGCAGCCAGCGGCGTCCGCCAGGTCCCATTCGGACTCCGGAAGCGGCTTGCCGTTGTCGCGGGTTTCTAGACGCGCCAGTTCGGGCAGACGATCACGGATGCCCCGCGCCATTGCGCGTAGATATGTGGCCCGTTCCTTGCCCGAAAGCCGCGGCCAAGGCCCATTGTCGAAGGCTTCGCGGGCCGCTCTCACGGCCGCTTCAGCCTCTGCAGCGCCGGCAGCGGCGATGTGGTGAAAGACCTCTTCGGTCGCTGGATCGATGACGGGAAGCATGCTTCCGTCAGCTGGTGCGGTCCATTGTCCGTCGATGAAAAGCTTATTCTGCATGGTGTCCTCACTGGATGCGTTTGCGCGGCTGCCTTTCAGAAGCGGTCGACGCGATATGGGCGCATGTCGATGGGCGGCGTGCGGCCGGTGATGACGTCGCCCATCAGGCGTGCGGTCGTTGCCGCATAGGTGACCCCCAGATGACCGTGGCCGGTGGCGTAAAACACGCCGGGTGTTTTGGCCGAGGCCGACATGACAGGCACGGTGTCTGGAAACGCCGGACGATGGCCCATCCACTCGGTAAAGTTCTCGCAGCGCAGGTTCGGCAATGCCGTTTGCGCCCGCCGCACGGTTATCTTCGAGCGGCGATAGTCGGGAGCGGCATCAAGGCCTGCCATCTCAACCGTGCCGCCAACACGGATACCGCCTGCCGTCGGCGTCACCATGAAGGCCCGGGCTGGCCAGATGATCGAGTGGCGCATGGAGACGCCGGGAGCCATGATCTGGGTGTGATATCCACGCTCGGTTTCGAGCGGCATCGGTTCGCCCAGCATCTTCGACAGCAGACCGCTATGGGCGCCGGCGCAAATCACGACCTCATCGGCAGAGATCGGGTCTCCGCCGACGAGGCGGACGGCGGTGACGCGGTCGGAGCAGTCGAAGCCAGCCACCACACCGCGGCGGAATTCGCCACCGAGTGCCGTGAACTTTTGCTCAAGGCTCGTGACCAGGCGGAACGGGTCGCGCAGGCTCCGGTTTTGCGGAAGGAGCACGGCGATGCCGATGCTATCCGAGAGTTCCGGCTCCAATTCCCGCGCCTCGGCACCCGTCAGGCGCCGATGCGGAAAGTCGAAACGTTCGAGGATTTCGATATGTTCACGATCGGCGCGGAACTCCGTTTCGTTGCTGTAGAGCGAGAGGCAGCCCTCTTCCGCCAATTCACCTTCCAGCCCCGTCTCGCGCAAGAGAGGCAGGAGGTCGTCGTAGACGCGCTTGCAGAGAACGGCACCCTCGGCTTCGAGCTGTCTGAGCTTGGCCGGCCTTGAGGCGGCCACAAAGCGCGCAAACCAGGGCAGCAATCTGGGCATATAGCCCGGGCGAACACGGACGGGCCCCTCCGGATCGAGCATCCAGCCGGGGATCTGCTTCCAGATCGACGGGCGCGATGCCGGCATGAACTCCGTCACGGCGATCGATGCCATGTTGCCATAGGATGCGCCGCGCCCGACCTCGCCCTTGTCGAGCAAGATCACCCGCCGCCCGCGCTTTTGCAGTTCGTAGGCAATGGTCGTGCCGATGATGCCTGCGCCGACAACCACGGTGGTCATGCTGGCCTTGCTCCTACTCGTTTTCCCTGGATGACGGCCAGACGTCAGCCCGGCCGCACTCGACTACCAATTGAGGATCGGCTCCATGGCGGCGCGGAATTCGGCCTTCTCCTCGTCGGTCAGCGCCCCGAGCGGTGCGCGGCATTCGCCGACCGGTGTGCCCTGCACTTCGCAGCCGTATTTAAGCTTCTGCACAAACTTGCCGGATTCCAGGATGTTCATCGCCTTGTAGAGCGTCGCCATCTGCTTCTTGGCCTTGGCGAGATCACCAGACTTGAAGGTCCGGTCGAGGTCGCAGACGGCCTTGGCCATGCAGTTGGCCGGACCACAAATCCAGCTCTCGGCACCCCAGATCATGAAATCGAGCGCGATGTCGTCCGACCCGGAAACTAGCTGGATGCGTCCCTCGTAGCGGGTCGCAATGCCGATAGCGCGCTGAAGCGAGCCGGAGCTTTCCTTGATGCCGATGATGCGTGGATCGTCGGCGAGCGCGTCGAGAACCTCCCAGCCAAGCTCCACGCCATCCTTGTCCGGATAGCTGTAGAGCACGATCTTCATGTCGGTCGCCTCAAGGACCGCCTTGAAGTGTGCCACCAGTTCGGCTTGGGTGGGCTTCGTGTAGAAAGGCGTTGCGAGAAGCACGGCGTCGTAGCCCATCGCCTTGGCGCGAAGCGTGTTGGCTATGACGCCGGCCGTCGACGGCGCGTTGGTGCCGGCGATCAGGATCTCGCCGGGCTTAGCGAATTCCTTGACGAACTTCAGCACCTCGTCGCGCTCTTCGTCGGACATGAAGCTGTATTCGCCCGAGGAGCCGCAAGGCACCCAACCCGTGACGCCCGCTGCCCGCAGATTGTTGAGGTGCTTTGCGAACGCCCCAAAGTCGATCTTGCCTTGGCGATCGAAGGGAGTGACGAGGGCGGGCATGACGCCTGAGAGTTTCATGGGAATGTCTCCGTTCATGGGATTGAAGGTTGGCATCAGACGGCCAGCCGTTTGAGGATGCGTCGCTCGATGATCGTGACGGCGCGCGTCAACGGAAAGGCGATGGCGAAATAGATGAGGGCGACGATCGTCAGCACTTCGATCGGCCGGGCGGTGTTGTTGGAGATGTTCTGGCCGACAAACATGAGATCGGCCATGCCAACCGCCGAGACGAGCGCGCTTTCCTTGAAAAGGCTGACGCAATTCGACAGCAGCGTCGGCACGGCGCGCAGCACCGCCTGCGGAAGGATGACGCTAGTCGTGCGCGCCCAGGAGGAAAGCCCGAGCGCTACGCAGGCATCAAGCTGCTCGCGACCCACGGATTTGAGCGAAGCCCGGAACGTCTCGCTGCTGATTGCACCCATGTAGAGCGTCAGCGCAATCACGCCGGACGTCATGTTGGACAGCTCGACGCCGAGGATCAACGGCAGACAGAAGAAGATCCAGAAGAGTTGAACGAGCACCGGCGTGCCGCGGAAAAACTCGACATAGACGCTTGAGACGCCCCGTAGGATGGCACTCTTCGATGTTCTTGCAAGTGCGAGGACGAAGCCAAGGGCACAGCCGAGCACAATGCAGATCAAGGTCAGCTTGAGCGTCATCCAGAGGCCGAGAAGAAGAGCCTCCTGGAACTTGAAGACGACGGCAAAATTGAAGGTCATCGTTGTCTCCTCAGCTTGCCAGGGCTTCGCGGCGCCGTTCCAGATAGCCAACGATCTGGGAAACCGGGAACGACACGGCGAAATAGAAGAGTGCTACGATCGTGAAGGTCTCGATCGGACGATAGGTCTGCGTGGCCAAGGTCTTGCCCTGGTACATCAGGTCCTGGACGGCAACGATTGCGACCAGTGCGCTCTGTTGGAAGATGCCAATTCCGTTGGTCAAAAGAACCGGTATCGAACCGCGGACCGCAGTCGGAAGCACGATGTAGAGCACCCTCTGGAACGGAGTGAGGCCGAGCGCCACGCCGGCGTCGAGTTGCTCCCTTGGCACCGCCTGGATTGCCGCGCGATAGGCCTCCGCGTTGAATGCCGCGAGATTGAGCCCAAGCGCCATGATGCCCATCGTGACCGATCCGAGGAACACATTGAACAGCATCGGCACACAGTAGAAGAACCAGACAATCTGGATGATCGCCGGCGTGCAGCGGAAGAACTCGATGAAGAGCGTGACCGGCAGCCGGACCAGCGGAAAACAGCTCATCACGAGCAACGCGAGCACGAAGCCGAAGGTCAGCCCGATGGCATTGGCGGCGATCGTCAGCTCGATGGTGACGAAGAGGCCATCCCACAGCGGTCCGAAATTGCGAAAGACGGACGCGAAGTCGAAACTGTAATTCATTGTCCGCCCCTTCAGTGCTTGATGTGGAAGACCCGCTCGATGAACTCGCGTGTCCGCTCTTCCTTCGGCGAGCCGAGCACCTGTTCTGGAGGTCCGTCCTCGACGACCACACCGCCGGCGCAAAAGATCACGCGGGATGCAATGTTCTTGGCGAACCACATGTCGTGGGTCACGATCACCATCGGCATCTGCTGCTGCGCGAGTTGCAAGATGACTTGCTCGACTTCGGCGACGAGTTCCGGATCGAGCGCCGATGTGACCTCGTCGAACAGCATGAGTTTCGGATCAAGCATGAGGGCACGGGCAATGGCGACACGCTGCTTCTGACCGCCGGAAAGCTGCGCCGGGTAGAAGCTGGCCTTCTGTGCAAGTCCGAAACGCGTCAGCAAAGCCATCGCTCTCGCCTCGGCCTCGGCCTTCTTCTCACCCCGCACCTTCATCGGCGCGAGGATCAGGTTGCCGATCACGTCGAGATGCGGAAACAGCGTGTAGTGCTGGAACACCATGCCGATGGAGCGACGGACCTTGGCGTCGATTGCCGTCTTGCCGGTGCCGTTGGTGGAGATGTAGGGCTTGCCGCCGAAGACGATGGAGCCACTGTCGATCTGTTCGAGCCCCATCAGCACGCGCAGGAGTGTGGATTTGCCGCCGCCGGACGGACCGATGACGACCACGCGGTCACCCGCTTTCATCTCGATGTCCAGGCCCTGCAGCACCTTTACGACGCCGCCGTAGCTCTTGTGCAGTCCTTCGATCTTAACCAGCGCAGCGGTATCCGACATCGTCCAACTCTCCACCTCAGGGTCCTGGAAGGGCAGCCGCCACCGGCGGCTCCCCATGCTCGGCGAACGGGCTCAGTTGCCAGCCTTCAGAACGTCGTCCACGGCCTTCTTGATCAGGGCGTCCACGTGGCCGGTCGCGACCCGCTCCTCTAGGAAGATGTTGACGACTTCGACATCTGACGCCGAAAGCTGATGTGGCAATCCGAACGCGACGCCCTGCTTGGCGAGCGCCGGCGCCGGATTGAGGGCGACCGCCCAGTCGGGGTTCGACTGAGTGAAGAGCTGGTTTGTGTCGGAGGCATCAACGAGGATGTCGGCACGACGCGAAACGACCGCAAGGCGCGTTTCGTCGTTGGTCGGCAGGCGCAGGATCGTCGCTGTCTTGACCGCGGCGGAAATCGCCTTGTCCTGGGCCGTGCCGGACATGACGGCAAGCGTGACATCCGCCTTGTCGATGTCGGCGACGGAAGCCGCACTCGCTGGGATCTTCGGGTTTTCCTTGTTGTAGGCGAGCGAGATCTGGTACTCCATCGCCGGGACCGAGAACTGGACCGCCATGGCACGGGCCGGCGTGCGGTTCAGCGCCAGTGAAACATCCCATTTGCCGGCCTGAAGGCCGGCAACGATGTTGTCCCACGTCGTGTCGACAAATTCGGGCTTCACCTGCAGCACTTCGGCGAATTCGCGGCAAAGGTCGGCAAAGAAGCCGGAATATTCGCCGCTTGCCGGATCGCGCATCACATAGGGCGGCGCAACGGCCGCTCCGCAGCGCAGCGTGCCGCTCTTTTGAACTCCCTGCCAGTATCCCTCAGTCATTTCGGCCATCGCCGTCGTTGAGAGCCCAACCGCCAGGGCGAGCGCGGTCGTCGCCCGCAGCGCGGACGTCATCACATTTCTGAGCATGTGCATTCCCCAATTTTGAGCGCGTGAGACGCGCGGTTCCACCTGTCGGCTTCGGCCGTTCTTAGTGTTTTCTTGTCGGCTCCGTGTCGACTGACGAAACTATGTCGTCTCCGTGTCGACAAAGTCAAGCGGAAAGTTTACGATTGCTGCGTGCCGATTTTTCTGGCCCAATGCCCCGGAGAGACGGAAAGGGACCTAAGTGTCTGACGAAATTGAAATGAAACGCGTGCGCGGCACTGGCTGGAAAAGCGTCTACGACACGTTGCGCAACGAGATCCTTGCGCTCACCCTGCCGCCGGGCCAGTTGCTCGATGAGATGACGCTCGCAGAGCGCTTCGACATGTCGCGTTCACCCGTGCGCGAAGCCTTGATCCGGCTCGCAGGCGAGGATTTGGTGGTGACGCTCTCCAACCGCAGTACCATCGTCGCCCCGATCGAGGTGGCAAGTTTTCCCAAGTATGTGGAGGCACTCGACGTCGCCCAGCGCATGAACACCCGGCTCGCTGCTGCGTTACGAACCGAGGCGGATCTGAAGATCATCGCGAAGCGGCAGAAGGAGTTCGAGGCAGCCGTGAAGACGGGCCAGCATCTCAAGATGTCGGAAGCCAACAAGCAGTTCCACATGGCGGTCGCCTATTCCGGCAAGAACACCTATCTCGCGGCTTTCTATGAACGGCTCTTGAACCAGGGCCAGCGCATGCTCCACCTGCATTTCGAGTATCTGGAGCGAACCGGCGACGGGTATCTTTTGACCGACGAGCACGAACTGATGCTCGAAGCCATCCGCGAAAAGGATGTCGAGCGTGCCGACGAGCTGGCGCATGCCCATACCCGCCAGTTCCAGGACAATTTCATCGCGTTCCTGCGTGAAAACTACACGACTGAAGTGTCTTTCGGGCCGCTTGCGGCCGCGGAGTAGCCATGTCCCTGCCCGAACGCATAGGCTTTATCGGCACCGGCGCGATCACAGATGCGATGGTGCGCGGCCTTCTGGCGGAACCTGCGGCAATTCCGCGGGTCGTCGTGTCTCAACGAAGCGCGGACATTTCGGCCAGGCTTGCCTCCGATTTCCCGCAGGTACACGTGTCTCCAGACAACCAGGCGATCATCGACGGCTGCGACACGGTGGTGCTGGCAATCCGTCCGCAAGTCGCCGAGGAGGTCCTTCGTCCTCTGCAGTTTCGCGATGGCCAGAAAGTCATCAGTGTCATCGCGGCAACCGACAGGCACGCACTTCTTGAATGGATCGGCGCAGGCGTGCATCTGACCCAGGCGATCCCCCTGCCCTTCGTTGCCCATCGCCAAGGCGTCACCGCGGTTTTCCCGGCGGACGCAGGGACCGCTGCCATCTTCGGCGTGCTCAGCAATGCCGTCGAATGCGAGACCAAGGCGGAGTATGAACTCCTCGCCGCAGCCAGCGCCTTGATGGCCACGTATTTCGGAATCATGCACCGAACCACCGAATGGCTCGCAGAAAATGGCCTCCCGGAAGAAAAAGGCCGCGCCTATCTCGCGCCGCTGTTTGCCGGCCTTTCCGAAGCAGCAGTTCTCGCCGGCCCAAAGGTCGATTTCATGGAGATGAGCCGCGAGTTTGCCACCAGAGGCGGCCTCAACGAACAGGTGTTGCAGGATTTCGATCGGAAGGGTGGAACGGACGCACTAAAGCGCGCCCTCGACAGGGTGCTCGAGCGTATCACCAATCGTTGACGGCACCATACCATAAGCGGAGGTGCATAGGGACAGCGGAACGGGAACCGGTTGGATCCAGTCGATACATTATGCGATCTTAGTGGCCCAAAGAGTGAACATCACAGCAACAAAGCTCGCAGGGCTCGTGAAAGCGGCCATCCGGGAACGCCGGGAAGATTGACCTGACTGCCGCCGCCATTGCCGCCCGAACGCCAGTGCCAAAGCATCCTGCCGCGGTTGGTGTCCGAACTGACGTGAGGTGCCCCTCAAGCTTCGCCAACGACACCTTCCTTTTTTGTTTTTTTGGAAGCTTTTTTTGCGTAATGCTCGACATCGGCCAACGCCTTCTGGACGTACTTCACGTATTTGCTCCGCATTGGTTCAGTGTCGTAAGGATTGTCGTCGCCCGTTTTCAGAAACGCTTCGTACAGATCCCGCATCTTCCGACTTTCGGCATAGCGTGCTCCAATAACTGCCATCTGCCGATCATAGGCAGCCTTGGTGGTTGCGACCTTCTTTTCCAGTTGCTTGCGAGTCTTACGCAGCTCATCTTCAGCCTTGAACCAAGCGCTCTGTAGGTGGGCCGCCTCGATGTCATAGGCGTATGCCAGACAATTGCGCTGATATTGCTCGAAGGTTAAAGCCGGCGTGCAGTCGCCCTCGGACGCCACCTTTTCGCCCGCGCGTGGCGGGCCATTAGCCTTTTCCCAGTGTTTGACGGCCAATGAAATAGCATGTGCGTAAGGCGTTGGGCGGCCCTGCTCCAGGCCGCGATAGGTCGTTAGCACTATGCCAAGCTCTTTAGCGGCTGTGGCCTGCGTCAGGCTATGTCGCGTTCGCCAAGAACGGAGATATTCGCTTAAATCCTGCACCCGCATTTTCCTTTCCGTTGCAGGATCACCGTTATCAGCAATTTGCGCAGTCAGCAATATGCTCACCTAGCTTCGTACCAGTCTTTCCAGCGCCACTTGCGCCTGGGTCGTTTCGGCTCGGTGCGCCAAGTCGGGAAAGGCGGAGTCGATCTCAAGCTTGCCCCAAACGACACGGCTCCGTATGCGGCACTGCTCGGGCATCCTCGCGGGACATGCCGCGCGGCATTGACACAAGCTGAATAAAACAATGACCTTTTCCTTCGAGAGCAAGGGAAAGGCGTGAGCATCGAGACCGCAACGATCAGACGAAGTCTTCAGCTCTCATCGTTCGCCAGTTTGTCACTGTGGTCCGATATCGACGTATTGGAAATGCGGGCCTGTCTATGCAGTTGACACGTAGCGAACTTTACAGCCGGGTATGCAACGCACGCCTGAGCAAGCTTGCCCCGGAACTTGGTCTCACCGGCACGGCATTGGCCGCCGTGTGCAGGCAACATCAGATACCATATCCCGGATCGGGTTACTGGACACGCAAGTCCCTTGGCCTTCCCGCGGAGCTGCCTGCGCTACCTGACGGCTCTGACGAGGTCATCGAAATTGTGCCGGTGACCCCGAAGCCGCGGAAGCAGAAGGCGCCTGAAGCCAATACACGCCCAAAGACGAGATCCGTTGTGAGGACCCGCCGCCTCGAGCATCACCCGTTGCTTATTGGCGCCGAAGAGCATCTGAGGAAATCGCGCGCTGCAAAAGACGGAGAGTTCCTTCGGCCCTACAAGCGAATTCTGCCAGACGTGATTTCATCAGAAGCCGCCCTGCTTCGAGCGCTATCGATCGCCAATGACCTATACCTCGCGCTCGACAGGCAGGGCTATCGGGTACACATCGCCCCGGCCGGAGAAGACCACCGCCGCATTCATGTTCAGGAGCAGGAGGTTGAGCTGAAGGACCGAAAGTACGGTCGATATAATTTCGGCAGTATCTGGAGACCAGACAGGCCAACGATTTTCTACATCGACACAGTGCCGATCGG
The DNA here is from genome assembly GCF_035999135.1 of Ensifer sp. Classification (GTDB taxonomy): domain Bacteria; phylum Pseudomonadota; class Alphaproteobacteria; order Rhizobiales; family Rhizobiaceae; genus Ensifer. The sequence continues at coordinate 40,031 of NZ_DASYGZ010000079.1, read as the reverse complement.
TCTCGCTATAACTGAAATGACTGAGCGGGTGACGATGCGGTATCTAAACGGCGACTACCATCGTGAGGACAGCAGGCTCGTCCGGTCGTGAAGGCCTGGCAGCTGACGCACTCCTGGACAACCGAGCAGGATATGCCTTCAGGGCGCTTCCGGATAATTGCCTATTCTCCGAAGAATGGCGTTGAATGGTCTCTGAGCTGGCAGGATGCGGAAACGGAGCCACTAACCAAAGCAATTCCGAATATTGTCGAGACGTTACGGGCAGCGGGAAACAAGCTGCAAACCCTTATGACAGCAGAAGATGAAGCTGAGGCCAGAAGGAAAAAAGAGCGGCAGGAGGAGTGGGAACGCTACCAGCGGCGCGAGGATGAACGCAAAGTTGCCCAGGCGATCAAGGATAGCCAGCAACAATTGGCAGAGATTATCGAGAGCTGGGGCAAGGCGATGGTTGTTGAACGCTTCTTCTCCGATGTCGAGCAACGGCTGGAGGGGGTCGATGAAGCGCTACGACAGCATCTGGAAGAACGGCTGAAGCTCGCTCGCCAGATGATGGGTAGCATAGACCCACTGGACTTCATGGCAAACTGGCGGGCACCTGACGACAGGTACCGGTCTAAATATGACCCGTCGTGTCAACCGCCGTCAGGCGGGACCCACAAAAGAGCAATGAAGAGTACCGGAGAAATCAGCATGGCGCCGCCTCTGGCGGGATTTCGGGAGTTCTCGACACGGGACAGACGGGAACAGGCCAGCCGCAGGAGCTTCAGCATAGCGGTCGCCAGAGAAGCGGGACCGACTGGCCCCGTATGTCCCGTTCCGTTTGCCGAGCGGCGAGCCCGAAGCAGGACCGTCACACGGTTCTGTTGAAAGCCTCCGGATTTATAGGCACCTGGAGGTGCTCAGGGATCCTGCCGCGACCGGACGACGGCGATGAAACCGGCGACATCCATCAGCCACGCCTGTTGCGTCAGCCGATAGGTGTTGTGCAATCGGCGAGGCAACACGAGCTGAAGCTTCTTGGCCTGCATCTCATCTGTCTGGTTTTCCGATATGGCGGGCTCAAGGGTCAACAGGTGCTTTTCAGAAATCCTGGTGGCCTCTGACAGGACCTGACGCCAACGATCCTTCAGCGTGGATTTGGCGCCCAGCATCGTCAGTCTTGCCTCGGGGAACAACGGATCGCGGTATTGCGGTTGCCCTGGAAAGAGAAAATCTGGCCTGTTGCGGTTCTCGGTTTCGGCGCCTCGAACATAGCGGATACGTTGGGCTTCGAAAACGGCCTCGAGGTGGTTCTCCAGTGCCTGCCCCGCCCTCGCCTTCCGCCGGTTCTGCACACTCAACGAAAATGAAAGGAAGCCATCGACATCAGCTCCGCCAGATCCTCGAAAGCCGTCTCCGATTCGCGCTGCGACGATGCGCCTTTCCAGCCGCCTGAACAATTGTTCCTCCCGGTCCATCCATGCGACAAGAGCCAGATCAGGATCATCGGCTGCCGAAATCTCCGGCATTGAGGAACGGGCGAGTTGCGAAAAGACCCGTGTCTTTGGAAACTCCAGGCCGAACCGCTCGATGATGCTATCCAACCGGTGCGCCTCCGGCTCTTCGGGCTCGATGCCGAGTTCATCGAGAATATATCGGGCGACGAAATCAAGTTCCGCGTCGGTATCCGTCCCGATTTCGCGCGGCTCGAACACGAGACCAGGCTGCTCAGCCAGTCCAAACAACCAGATCAGCTGGTTTTGCATCGTGCTTCCATCAGGAACCACGATGAAGAACAGATGATCCTGAGGTGTGCGGGCCACAAACAGCGTATCACCCGGCCGCATCATCTCGGTAACCGCGTTGGTCTGGTAATAGAGTCGCCACTCTGGGGAGCGCGTCGCATCGTTGCGCCGGGAGTCGTACCAGGAAAGTCGGGCTTCCTCCGTGAGAGCCTCCTGCTCGGCGCCAAGCCAGATGTATGTTGCGAAGAAACGTGTATCCTCGCCGCCTCGCGGCTGTTTGCGATCCCTGTCTCCCAGAATTCGCAGCAGTGGTTTCGAGCCCGTCACTTCATGCTGATTCGAAGAGGAGGCATCCGCATCGACTGCTGCAAGTCGCTTCGCGCCCACTCCGACAAAATAATCCGACAGCAGCCCTCGTCTCACTCCTCTCTCCCCCTGATTTCAAGTCGCGGCCGGTCAGATTTCAGCCACTCGGCGCAAGACAGAATTACCTCTTCGAGTGGCAACCGCGTTTTGCCTTTAAGCGCGCACTCCCAGACGGTCGCCTGTCGCCAACCCGCCTCCGAGAGGGCCGCATCCGCCCTCTCATCGACCGTGCGGTTGCGCGCTATTTTCGCCTGCCAGAACTCGGGCCGGGTTGATGGCCATTTGAACAGATGGCAGTCGTGGCCATGCCAAAAGCAACCGTGCGCGAAAATCACGGCTTTATAGCGCGGCAGAACTATATCCGGCTTCCCAGGAAGCGAGCGATCATGGAGCCGGAAACGAAAACCAAGCGCGTGAAGCCCTTTGCGCAGCTGCAGTTCCGGTTTCGTGTTGGTGCCGCGAATCCCCGACATCATCCGGCTGCGAACCTCAGCCGGGACGATATCAACCATGAGCGGATACAGGCTCGCGATCGGGGCGGGTGACGGTTACCGGTGCCTCCATCGAACGGCCCGCCTCTCTCAGAAGAGCGGATTCGATGAAGGGTTTCATGGCATCGGCAAGGAACTCGACTACCGGCACGACCACAGCATTGCCAAACTGGCGATAGGCCTGCATATCGGAGACCGGTATCTTCCAGCGCCGCTCCCCACGATCAAAACCCATGAGACGGGCGCATTCCAGCGGGGTCAGCCGGCGTGGTCGTTTACCGGGCTGTGCCACAAGGATTTCTGATCCGTCCTTGTAGTAGCGGGCTGATAGCGTCCGCGTGACATCATCTGGGCCAAACAGGCTGTATCCAAACCCGTTGCCTTTTGACGTGTGCTTCTCCTTATATGCCTGCAGATACTCCCAGAGGCGAGGCGTCAGGGTGTATTTCGGATCGACTTCATCGTGCGGCTCGAGGATGCTGCCAAGTGTCGGTCCGTTATCCGGGAGCTTGAGAGATTTCAGATCGAAATCGGTCGGCTCGCGGAAACCGACAATGAAAATGCGTTCGCGACGCTGCGGCACCCAGTGCTCGGAGCTGATCACGCGTGTCTGCACATGATAGCCAAGCTCGTTTGTCAGGACGTTTATGATCGTCGCGAACGTCCGTCCCTTGTCATGTCTTTCGAGGTTCTTCACGTTTTCGAGCACGAAAGCTGCGGGCCGATGGTGCGCGATGATCTGGGCGGTATCAAAGAAAAGCGTACCTTGCGTATCACACAGGAAGCCGTGAGGGCGACCAAGCGCGTTCTTCTTCGAAACGCCGGCAATCGAGAACGGCTGGCAAGGGAAGCCGGCAAGCAGGATGTCGTGCTCCGGAATCAAATCAGGGTTTTCGGAATATTCCCGGACATCTCCCGCCAGGCGATGATTGTCACGGAAATTCAGACCGTAGGTCTTCTGGGCGTTGTGGTCCCATTCCGATGTGAAAACGCAATGCCCACCGATGCCCTGGAAACCAATGCGCAGACCGCCAATGCCCGCAAACAGATCGACGAAGCGGAATGAGATCGGTTCCTTGCCCGCACATTTGCGATCGGCCAAATCCTTGAGAACCCTGAGTGCAAGTTCATTCGGGCGGCCCTCGCCGTTCACGTAGCGAGCAACAGTGCGATCGGAAACCGAAATGAAGGAAGCAGCTTCAGCGGGCGTCAGTCCGGCTCGCTGACACAAATGATTGAACTCGTTGTCGTCCGAATGCGTCTGCTGCACGAATCACCTGCCATTCTCTGGGTCATTTTTTGCCAAGCTGACAAAAAAAATCCTAGATAGCAAGGATTGTTCTTCAAATGTTCCAGGCCATCCAGAGAAAGATGGCGTCAGCCAAAGATCATGACAAGGGCGGCTCCGCATTGCGATATCGTCAATGCACGCGTCGAAACCCCTGCAGACGGATCCGGCCGAGCCCAACGTCGGCGTCGGCGAGGTGGATAACAGACCGAGATCTTGGCGGTCGTCCGTCTGGATAACCTGTGAACACAGCCCACAGCGTCGGCGCTGCAGCATTCATCTCTTGGCGGCTAACTCGCCAGCGCCACGCAAGACTGTCAGCAAAGTCATCATAGTCGTCACGGGACTGCTCAAACGTCTCACTCGCTTCGTCCCACCAACGCAGCCAGGTGCCGTCCAGCCAGACGTGCAGGCTGCAAAATTCTCGACCTACAAGCACGTCGTTTAGCCAAGCAAGGAGTATAGTTTCCTCGCGCTTGATCGAAGAGGCGAACGTGCCGAGCTCTTCGCCAACTTGGTGGAGCGTCATCCGTTCGCGGGCCTCCTTTCCAGTGCGGCGCCGGAATATTTCGACGGCTCTCACGCTGACTTCATGGCCTCGCAGTAGGTTCTCAGTATCCTGCGTCAAAGTGCGGACGAAATCAGCCGGCGTTGCGGGCACAGTCTTAGGCAGGCAGTCGAGTTTGAGTATGGCCCGATAACCGGCCCAGTCTACGCTGCCTTCATTGAGACAGGAGGCAACAAGGTTAAAGTGATCCGTAACCCGCTTGACGGGCGCGACGCCCATTCTTTCCAAATCACCTGAACGGAAACTGTGAACGACATCTCCAAATCGCTGCATTCCCGCCTCTGCTAGTCGGATAGCAACTTTGTCCATGCGCAGCTTCAGCACAGGAAGATTGTTCAGCTCTCCGCTGCCCTCTGTGAACAGTCGCGGGTCGAGCGCAGTAAAAGCGCGGAATCCCGGTGCCATTTGCGGCTCACCGGTCACGACTGCCACCAGCGCGGGGAGCTGTTTCATGACGGCTGCCTGAGGGATGCTCCATACGTTGGAAAGAAGCTTCACGAAGTTTTCAACGTCTATTTCCTCAACGTCTGCAAGGGCATCCGCGGCCTTCCGCCACCAAAAGGCAAAACCGGGATGAAAGTGGATCCCGAGACCTTCGTAGGTTTCATTGAGCAGTCCGCCCGTGATCTGGCCCAGCAATTTGCGTTCCTTCTGTCGGACGCGTTCCCGGGTTAAAGCCGGCACAGCCGCGGCGCCGATCTCCTCGAGCGTCTTCTGGCTGGTCGTGGGTTTGGAAATCCTGTCCAGAAGAATGGTCGCGAGGATTCTATCATCCAGGGCATCGGCTAGCGCTGCGAAAAACGAAGGAAGGCCCGCGAGGAACTCGCCGCCATTTACAGGAGGCCGGGTGGGTAACAGCGGAATTCCCACTGCCGCGCAGTAGATCTCCCAGTTAACGGAACCATCCCTGTCTACAGCGTTGAGCAGCGCGTTGTGATTGTGGACAAACTCATCGACAGTACGGCGTCCGACCGACGGTATTTGAGAGAGCAGCGTTGCATCCAGGTCTCTTACGTCTGCCAGCGTCAGGAACCCGGCTTCCTCAAGCAGCCTCGTCTTGGCTCCTAGATGAAGGACGCCGATTGTTAGGTTATCGACATCGTTTGGCTGTGCCGGGGCGACTGCCTGATCCAACTGGCTCGCTCCCTCAATACACGCGCTGCCAACCGCGCAGGCGAATTCGAACAGGCGCCGACGGCTCGGCTTCAATCGTATTATTTGGGTTGCGAACCGAGACATCGTATCGCCAGGTGCCAGGCTTGCCCGACAGCACAAGCATATCTCCCGCCGCTGCCCCCGCAGACCGGAAAAAGCCCGTCATATGAGTTATGCGGAATTCATCACGCGTGCCACCGGGGTCGTGATGGCTGTTATTGTAGTGGATGTACCGGAAGCGCCAGACGACACCTGCGTTATCCTTCATCTCAATCCATGCATCGGGGTTTTTGATTGAGGGGTCTAACGGAGGCAAGAACGAGAGCAGGTCGATTTGTGATTTGGGAATGTGGACCCCTGCCTGGTGGGCGCCCGTCTCGCCGGTATCGTTGGCGGTGAGCTCCTTCTGATAAGTCTGGATTGTCATTGCCCGTTCCTTTCCGGCCGTATTGTGAGGGCGCGCTGCAGATCGTCGGCGTCGCGCGTCGAGACAGGCACGGCCTCGTTGCCCATCTCGCGTCGCCACGCCGACCGGTCGATCATGACCCGCTCGACGGTGTTCTCATAAAACAGGCGGTAGACGCGGACAGGCTCGGTCTGGCCGCGGCGGTGCGCGCGGGCACTCGCCTGAGCCTCAAGCGCAGGGTTCCACGCCTGGGTGTAGTGGATTACAATCGTGGCCGCTGTGATGTTGAGGCCCGCGCCCGCGGCTTTCGGATTGAGGAAAAGGCAGGCAGGCCCTGAATGTGCCGTAAAAGCATCGACGATCGCCTGTCGGTTATTCTGCGGAGTCGATCCGTTGATCGCATCCCAGAATGCGGTAGGAAACCGATCTCCGACGGCTTCGCGGATAATATCACCACAACGGTTGAAGATTGCGAAAACAAGCACCTTCTGGTCGGTGCGGAATGCCTCATCGAGAATGGCGAGAGTCCGCTCGATCTTGGGCGTAACAAGCGGCAATCCCGGCATTCTACGGCAAGATGCGTCATCGTTGCTATCCGCTTGTCCATCCTTCCCCTGGAGCCATGGATGCGCACAGAACAGCTGGAGCTGGCCGGTCGCGACCAGAGCCCCGGCCACAGGATATTTCTGCAGCGTATCGGCAAGCACTGCGTCGTAGAGCACCGACAAATCCTCGCCGAGCTCGAGGGGTAAGTCGATGTCGATGCGCTCGGGAAGGTCACTCGCTACATCCCGTACCTTACGACACAGGACAACCGGATCTGTCAGGTGCGCGAGCCGGCGGGCTGAGTCTTCCGAATCAGAGAACTCTGCCTCAAACCCCGTTTGGCTGCCCAGCAGGCCCGGAATGGCGAGATCGGCCAAGGACCACAGGTTAAGAAGTGAAGTTTCCACTGGCGTGCCGGTCATTGGAATCGTCCGCCGCCGCGGAATAGCTGCGATCGCCTTGCGACGGGCAGAGTCAGGGTTCTTGAGCGCCTGAGCCTCATCACAGATCACCCAACTCCAGGTCATGCCGGAAAAAACCGCGATGTCGTTCACGACGGTGTCGTATGTTGCAAGCACGATCTGCGCTCGCTGCAGCCCCCTCGTGATACCAGCGCGATGAGGCCCGCGGTGAATGAGCACCGACAGCTCGGGACCAAATTTCAGGATCTCGTTGCGCCAATTGGCGATCAGGCTTGTCGGACAAATGATAAGGGCCGGCTCGTCGTTCGACGGCTGGTCACCAAGCAACAACGCAATGATCTGGATCGTCTTTCCGAGACCCATCTCGTCTGCGAGAATGATGCCGCCGGTGTGACGAACCGTCCGGCCCATCCATTCGACCCCCTGAGCTTGGTAACGGAAGAGTGTCGCATTGAGACCCGGAACGGCCGCGTCGTCAGCCAGCTCTGCCGCTGCCTTGCCAGCAGGCTGAAAAACATCTGCATCGGCAGCGACCGGAATGTGTGGGTTATCGATCCGCAAAAGGCGAATGACGTCCGCGAAAACAAGATCCTCGGGGTCCGCATCACCTAGCATCTGCTGCACCAGTTGCGGGGCATCGCGGGGGATCGGTCGGATCACCGACCCATCATCGACCCAGTTGCGATCGCGACCGGTCACGTACCAGATCGCCTTTTCGCCTCGAACCGTGCGGGTACCGGCAAGCGTTGCGACAAAGCGTCCACCCAAGCGACGTACACGAAGCTCCGCCTCCACAAGCCGGTTGGACAGCTCCCTGCCAGCCGGAGGGTGCAAAGCAAGTTGCCTGAAGTCGGCGGGAAGGTCCGGAGGAAGGTCAGTCATGACACATCGCCCGGAGTTCGTCTGGGCTCCATGGTAGCGGGCGCTTGGTGTGAGCTGCGCGGTGGCAGTTGGGGCAAAGCGGGATTAGATCCACGGAAGGGTCGTAAGCGCGCGGCTCCCCCAGCGAGGATAACGGCTGGATGTGGTGAACTTCGATAATCGAGCGGAGACCGGGATATTGGCGAGCCGGATCGAACTCGCAAACCTTGCAACGCTCACCATGAATCCGGAGTGCGAGCAGGCGGTTTCGCGGATTTCGTTCGCGTCGTCTAACGACCGAGATCGAAAGCGCACCCTCGATCTCGCCTGCCGGCGAAGCTGCTTCTTCTATCGGATCGTAGCCGTAAAGTTCGGCCATCGCTGCAAGAATAGGGATGACAAGTTCGCGACATGTAGTCGCGAGCGCATCGTCCTCAAAGCGCTCAACAATGTTGCGCTTTTCGGCGGTAAGCGAAAAGCTACCATCGTGTATGCGCCAGGTGTCGAGCGACTGGTCTCCCGCGAAGCGTACAACAGCACTGTCGGCGATGGAGGCCACGAGGGCGCGGGCCAACTGCACTTCCTCGGCATCGGCACGGTTCATCTGGCCGATGGTGTCTGACGCAAAATTTCCAAAGGTGAGCATCGCCCGGAACCGGTTCAGGCCCACGGGCCGCAAGGTTACGATCGGGCTATGGGTTCGTGGAAGATCCGCGAACCAGAGCCGCAATCCGGCCTGCATCCCGGAACGATCCTCCTCAAGTCCGATTGCCGCCCCGGTCCCTTCCTCGACTTCGCGGAGAATGAACGACTGTTTTGCCGCTAGCATCTCAATCCTCGTCGTCCTCACCGCCGTTCAGCTCGTTTTCGTCGGGCAGCGGAACATCGCGCAGCAGCTTCCGGAGATTGGTTGAAATCTCGTTGCGGATATCCTCGAAAATCGGCTCGAGTTCTTCGTTGATATTGTTGTTTTCTGCGACTGCAAATGCCCAGAGCAGCAGATCCATACCTTCGACTGCATAGCCGCTGGCGGCCGCTCTCTGGTAAATCTTGAGATAGAAGTCGTGGTGCTTGTTGATGCGAACACCCGCGACAAAGCCGGAATCTCCGTCGCTGCGCATCGCAGGCTCCCAGAGATCGCCCGACGTGATGGTCTCCACTGCCTCGACGTGGATGTTGCCTGGTCGGACGTTGGTATCGACGGGAACGCGCAACTTGATCCCGGACCCCCGATTGTTCGAGACAGTTGCAGTCTTCTTCGATGGATCAGCGGATACAACGCTCGGTCTTGCCGTCGCTGGTGTGTTGTCGATGGCTTTATTCGCGCTGCCATGATCCACGCCACGCTCGACCGCTGCCTTTCTTTCGGTTCGGCGGTAGCGGTTCCCTGCCTCACGATAGACGGGTTGCAGAAGCGTGCGGAGTGCCTCCTCAAGCGCCGGGTCGAATAGTATCTTCGACTTCTTGACGTCGACCTTGAATGCTTCATCGAGTTTGTGGGTAAAATCAAACTCCACCCTTAAAAGCGAATAGTGCGGTTCGATGACACCAAAAACGCCAAGCCATCCGCCCTGCTGAATGACGCGTCCCTCGCGGTAGATGTAGAACCCCTGCCCGCGATTGGTGATGTTGGCGACCTTCTGCTCCTCTTTCGTCATGTCCCGGCGATGCGGCAGGATCCATGCCTTGATGTGCGCGGTTTCAACGCTACCGTCCTCAAGCTCGATCTCCAGCTGCTGCTGCTGGACCGACAGGACTTGGTCCGACTTCTCGGGATAGAACGGGTTCCAGGCCCGGACAGGTTGACCATTTACCGAAATCGAGACCTTGCGCTCGCGGGCGTCGCCAGCATCAAGAAACCGATGGTAAATCAGGGCGACATGCTCGATCAGGCGCTCACCTAGGCGTCTGATTGCAGCCTGTTCGCGTGCCCCGCCTGGATCGTCATATTCCTTAGCGAGCAGTCGATCACACTTGGACCATACGACGAGCGTTCCTTTTTCTCCGCAAAGCTCCTCAAAGATCTCGTATTCGTCAGCAGTGATCGGCTCACGCAACATCTCCCACTGGTTTTGCTTCTCGACGTGCTCGAGATCCCAGGAAAGCTTTGCGAAATCGGCATCGGGCCCGGTTCGCGAGATCACCGTAAACTTGATACAAACCGAGCTTGAGGCAGTTTTCAGGCCGAGACCGAACTTGCCGAGGCTCGCAAGATTAGCGCGCGCGGGGGCACCGTATCGCATCGCCGAAAACAGTGTAGCGCCGTTCATGCCGTCACCGTTGTCGCCAAAAAATACAAATTTGCGACCGTCCTCAGCAAGCTCGATCCTGACACTTACTTCGGTGGCCCGGGCAGCAATGGAATTGTCGATAATGTCAGCGGCCGCGGTGTTGAAGCTGTATCCCGTGTCCCTTAGTCCATAGATAAGACGCGGTGCATCAGGCTGATTTATAAGATCGTCCACTGAACTTGGCTCCCTGCGCCACCGCCCGCAGTTGCAGGCGTTTCCCCCATTCTTACTCATGCCTAGATTGCACACGCCAGAGTTAAAAAAAAGAGTCCGTCGGCTATGCGACACCGGAAAGATCGTCGCTCGTATTTCCAACCGTTGCTCATTGACCTACACTATAAATTGTACAAATCTGGCGTGATATGGGTTGGTCGCTGAAGTGACGAATTGAACCAACGCCCCAGCTGTTTCGTTCACCACTTGAAAACACTGGATGATCGTCTGGCCGCGAAGCACCGCGTACGTGTTCAGCAGCGACCGGTGGTTTCCTGATCGGCAATCGCCCTGACGACCTCGAAGTCCGTCTCGGCACGCGGTTCGATCCGCGCGACTTCGCTGGCGATCCTGGACCAATGCCAGTAGTCACCGGCATTCCCTTGTGCTCGGCTGCACGCGGCCCTTCGCTGCGCCTCGTAATAGGCATTGACCGGGTGACAGCAGCAACCCGAAGCCGCTTGCATCTTCCTGCCAACGGCGGCGGATCGCCCGACGGTGTTCGATCCATTGCCGCAGGAGTTTGATGCATGGCCGGCTCCGCTGCGCTGCCAGAAGCTCTGATCGGGGAGGCTCCAGATCGCAGAGGTCTCGTCTCCGAACGGCATGGCAACTCCCTCGAAGGCGCATATCCCGCCCATGCGCGGATGACCGCGTCGAGGATGTGTCACTCTCGAATTGTTAAGGACTACCCGACAAAGTTGTTTTTTGGCTAGCAGAAGTTCGCAATTTGTTCGAATACGATGAAAATACCGCAGAGTCAGACGCAGGAAGGGTTACTAATTGAGAATTTCACGGGTCAAGATAAGCAATTATGCAAATTTTTCCAATGTCGATGTTCAAACCGGTGACAGTATTGTCATTGTGGGCGAGAACAAAGTTGGAAAGAGCAATTTCGTTCGTGCTCTGCAGCTGATACTCGATCCAGGCCTTTCCGAGCGTGATCGTCAACTCGGGATCGAACACTTTTGGGATGGTCTTGGCGAAAACAAGCTCGGCGAAACGGTCGAGGTCGCGGTTGAATTCACCGACTTCACTGATGATCCGCGTTTGATGGCACATCTCGACGATTGTGTGGTTGATCCGGGACCGCCAATGGTGGCGCGTCTGACCTATCGCTTTCAGCCGAAGGCGAACCTCGGACGGGCTGCCGAGAGCTTGGCAGACTATGAGTATATCGTTTTTGCAGGCACCGATCCCGACATGTCGATTGGATCGTCCTTGCGACGAATGCTGCCCATGGACGTACAGGTTGCGTTGCGCGATGCCGAAAAGGACTTGGCGAACTATCGCAACTCTCCGCTGAAACCACTGATCCAAGAGCTTGTGAACTCTCTGGGCGAGGCCACCCGCACCCAAATTCAGAACCAGGTGAACGATGCGCAGGCTCAACTGGTGAGCCATCCCGAGGTCGTAGCGACCGCCCAGCGAATTAGCGACCGTCTAACCGCAATAGCCGGAGAGCAGCATGCTGTACCACTAACGCTTGGTCTGGCGCCGACCCGGGTAGACGCACTATTACGCAGCCTGCGATTGCTGATAGACAATGGCGCACGTGGCGTTTCCGACGCTAGCCTAGGCACAGCGAACCTGATTTTTCTTGCGCTAAAGAGCCTGGAACTGGATCGCCTTGTGGACGAAGGCGAGCGCGATCATACGTTCTTCGTCGTCGAAGAGCCCGAGGCGCATCTTCATCCGCATGTTCAACGTCTAGTATATCGCTATTTTCTTGGTGATAACGCAGACGCAGAAGCATCGGCGCCACCCCTGACAACGATCTTGACGACGCACTCACCGCACATCGCCAGTATCACGCCGGTCCGGTCGATAGTGCTGCTGCGTCATGATGAGGCAACGAATGCGACCGTTGCCGTTTCGACAGCGAATGCACCTCTTACCGCGCGAGACGAGGCGGATCTTCAACGGTATATCGATGTCAGCCGCGGCGAGATCTTCTTTGCGCGTGGTGTGATACTGGTGGAGGGAGACGCTGAGCGTTTCCTGGTGCCTGCTTTTGCCGAGGCCCTGAACATCCCGCTTGACATGCTCGGGATTACGATATGTTCGGTCGGGGGCACCAATTTCACGCCCTACGTCAAGCTATTGGGCCCTCGGGGACTCAGGATTCCACACGTCGTTCTCACGGACCGAGATCCCATTGTAGGAGGTAATCCACTTGTCCGAACCCGATTGATTAATATTCTGCGGCAAGTTGAGGCCGGGGTGAACTACACGCCGCTGAGCGCGGATGATGTCATCGCACGGGCTGAACCGTTCGGTTATTTTGTGAACAGTAATACGCTCGAACCTGAGCTCTTCGTTGGTGGACTCGACGAGGCAATGCAGACCGTCTTAGGGCAAGAGCTGAATCTCGCTCCCGCCACTATTGAGGCGATCCAACATTGGGTAGACGGCACCAATTCTCTCGACCAGGATCGATTGCTCAGGCTAATTGAGCGGATCGGCAAAGGCCGCTTTGCGCAGGCGCTGGCTCCGCATGTCAGCGAGCAAACATGCCCGGACTATATCCGGCGGGCGTTGGAGCATATCCGCGATGCCGTTTCGTAGTGTCAGCAATGCCTATCTCGCGCAAGCGGCAGATCTGGCCGGAAACGAGGGTCAACAGGCGGCCTATGATTCGGTGGGCAACTGTGTTGTTCTTGCTGGCCCCGGAAGCGGCAAGACGAAAACACTCGTTCTCAAGCTTGCGCGGATCATGGCGGAGGACGTCCGCGCGCCGCGGGGGGCGGCCTGCATAACATATAGTCAAGAGTGCGCACGGGAGCTGACGCGCCGGCTGGAGCGCCTCGGCCTTCGAGAGGCGTCCAATCTTTTCATCGGGACTGTCCACGGCTTCTGCCTCAGGCATTTGCTCATGCCCTATGGCCGCTTGGCCAACCTGCCCGTGCCATTTCCGCTCGCGGTCGCCACGCAACGCGAGAGTGAACAGGCGATGAGGCGCGCGGGCGATCGGCTTTTCGGTGTCGGCCATCCCCACAAGCCAATGGAGCTCGGGCGACATCGGCGGTCCATCCTTGATCGGGCCTCGATCGCTTGGAGGAGCAAAGAGGAGCTCGCCGCATGGACGGACGAATATGAGGCTGAGCTGCGTCGAACGGGGCTTGTCGACTTCGACGACCTCGTGATCTTCGGACAGCGGTTGGTGTCGGAGCACGATTGGGTACTGCCACTGCTACAGGCGAAGTTTCCGGTCCTTGCGGTCGACGAATATCAGGACCTTGGCGTTGCTTTGCACCGAATCGTGAAGCGTCTGGCATTCGAAGGCGGTATTCGGCTCTTTGCTGTCGGCGACCCGGACCAGTCGATCTACGGTTTCACCGGCGCGGACGGCACGCTGCTACAGGAATTAGCCGAACGGCCTGACGTTCAGCCCGTTCGGTTGCAGCTCAACTATCGGTCGGCCTCTCGCATTGTCAGTGCGTCCGAGATGGCACTCGGCGAAGAGCGCGGTTATCAATCGAGTGATCCCAATCGGCGGGCGGTCATCGAATTCGTCGAATGTGACGACGGGCTTGCTGGACAAGCCGCTCACGCGGTTGCGGAGATCATACCTGCGGCGCTTGCTGCTAAACCCGGTCGTACGCTCGGTGACATCGCAATCCTCTATCGGGACTATCGTTCCGGCGATGTCATCGCGGAGGCCGCCGTTGCCGCTGGGCTAAATTTCGTGCGCGTCGACACCGCGGCGCCATACAAGAAGGTTGGGCTCACGAGTTGGATCGAAGATTGCGCAGCGTGGTGCGCAGGAGGATGGCGCATAGCGCGGCCGCAATTGCGTGGGCTACTCGATCGTTGGCTCGGATTCCATCGAGCCCGGGTTACACAACAGCAGGCCAGAGACGAGTCTCGGCGGCTAACACAGCTGCTCTGGTCGCTCCGATCTGATGATAGCCTTGCCCGGGACTTCGTCTCGGGTTTGCGTGTGGGTATGCTGGATGGGTTGATCGCGGCAGAGCCGAGCCTCGCCGACCAAGCCGAACAGGTGGATCGGATGACGGGCGCACTCGCAGTCGGAGGCGCGCTGGCTGATCTGGTGCTCGCCGATCTCAGCGGGAGTGAGGGTTCCCCACATCATTTGAATCTTTTGACGCTGCATTCGGCCAAGGGATGCGAATACGACGTGGTGATTATGGTTGGTCTCGATCTCGGTGGGTTGCCCTGGCGCAATGAACTGCCAGCGGCGCTGAGAGAGAGCCGCCGTCTGTTTTACGTAGGTCTTACGCGTGCTCGGGACGAAATCCATATGCTCTATTCCGGCTTTATGGATACAAGATTCGGCAGAAAATATTGGGGGCGCTCTCCATTTCTGGATGAGCTCGAAGCGCGCATGGAGGCCGCGGAGACCGAATAGCCCATGCTTTAGTCGAAGACCTAGCGGATCTCTTCTACGGCTTTCTGCGAAGAAGCGGAAGCAACAGAACAGCCTTCCCCCTGCTGCGCGCGCAGGCGGGCGTTGCGGAATTCCGGATGCATGGCAGCAAGCGGCCGGCGGTTGTTCAGCTCCTGACCGCGACGCTCGGACGTACTTCACCATCGCAAGCTAACTGGTCTGCCCCCTGAAAGTGATCCCTCTTGAAGTATGGCTTATGAGCCTCAGAAGGACATTCAACAGCCAGACCTCGGAGGAGCGGCCGCTTTCCTACGATTAAATGCCAAACGATAGAACCACCCAAAGGCAGAGTTTCATTGGTTTGCGCGTCGGCAAAAACGTCAAGCAAACCTGGTCGACCAGTTTAAGCGCGTCGCCCTTTCTGATGGTGATGATGCAGGCGGATACCCAATATCTCCCGATGGCGGGTTCAACATGGTGGTAAGCGAGCTGATGACCGCTGATGACCAAATCAGCGACTTGAATAACGATTCCGATATGCTGGGCGTTCTCTCCTAGAGGAACCCTCTCCTACCGTCATCTGCGAATGGGCCCGTAAAGGTAGTAACCCTGCAGTCCTTCGGAAGATCAGTAGGCGGTGGATCGTTTTCTACAATAATGAACTGCCCATTCTTCGCCCGCTTCACCAAATCTTCGTAGAAATAAGTATTTAAATTTGCGTTTTTCACCGCGACTTCATCATCTGATAGCTCACCGTGTCTAGATTTGTGCGGATCGCGATAGCTTAGCAATGGGCTATCAAGAGCTACGATGCCGGGATGTGGCAATTCTCTTTGTCTGCAATACTCGAACACACCGATTTTGAATGCAGCGTTCATCAACGCCCGTACACCCTTACCGTTGCTCCGACGATCGGCGCCATTAAGCAATATGTCATGGGTTCGTCCATCGAAGGCGACAACGGGCTCTCCGGGAAACTGCCAAGCCCTTAGCACGGACTGAACCACCATTGCGAAATCATGGCCCGTCGTACTGGAAATGCCGATCGTAACTGCATCCTTCGATTGACGGCTGGGCTTGAAGCCTGCCAACTCGGCTCGTCGAGTCTGCAGAGCTTGGATCCGGCGCTTCAATGAGAGACCGCTTCTGATTCTCTGCCGTTCGCGATCAAGGCGCTCGTACTCCCTACGAGCCTGAGCCTCATTTGGTCGAGCAGTTGCGATTGAAATGTCTATCTCCACTAGAGACTCGGCGATGGCCTGTTTTCGAGCATAGACCCCTTCCCTCTCCAACGAAAGTGAACGGACCGCGCGAGCGAGATCAGCCTTCTCGGCGCTGATCTTCGCCATTTCGGCAGAAACTGCCTTCTGCGATAGCTCGACGGCTTCGTAGCCATGAGAATGACGCTGGTTTTCCGGATCGGCTCCGCACAATGGACACATTCGACGTGCACCTGCCAAAAGAGCCTCAGCTCCTTCCGCTAATCCATGCAGACGCTCAAGGTCGTTGTCGTAGACTGACCTCAGCAACTCGAATCTCGACAAAGTGAGGTCAATTTGCTCAGCGCGTGTTTCAAAGTCTGCGAGGCTGTCTCGGCGAGAGCGCCTTTCTGATACCAATGCGTCAAGTCGCGTTTGCCTAAGAGAGAGGGTCGACTGCCAAGAAGAAATCGTTTCTCTGATCCGCTCTTCCTGTGAGTCGAGATCGAGGTTTTCGAGATCCTCGTCTTCCGGAAACATGCGGCCGAGCTCGTCCAGTGCGACGGAAATCATCTCATCGACTATTTCAATTTTCCCGACATTCTCGTTGCGCTGCTCTTTGGCTGATTTCGCAACAACTAACAGGCTGTCATCAACGCCGGTCAGGAGGAACTTGAAAACATTCTTGTCAAAGGTAGGCCCGCTTTGTGCCGAGATTTGAATTGGGCTCCACTCAGCCATCATCGGGGTTTCTTCGGTAAACATGTAATGCGCGAAATGACGGAAAGTGAAATTGCTTTTTTTACCGTCGGTATTATTCGCAATCTGCTTTCTCGATATACCTAATTCTTCGAGGAGCAGACCAGAAATGCTCGGTGAGGTGGCCGAATGGGTCGCGGATATTACCCGAGCACTTTCGCTATTTCCGACTTGCTCAAGAGGTTTATCGAAAATTGATACTCCACCGCCAGAAAGTGAGCGTCGCAGCGTGACCGGTCCCGCGTTCGGAAGATCAACTTCAAGCCAGCACGCTTCCATCCCTTCACGCTGCTTGATTTCCGGCAGGAGCGATCCAGAGCCGAACATGTAGTCGAGCGACTTGATGATGAAGGTCTTCCCGGCATTGGACGCCCCCCAAATTACGTTAAGGCCGGGCACAAACTGTAACTCGCGGGTCTCCCGTTCAGGGCCTGTCATAGCAAGCCGCTTTATGATGATCCGGTTTTCCATCATGCGCCTCGGTAGAAGGAGTCGGTCCAGTCACCGAGCTCCTGTCGCGCGAAGGCATTGAAACCGGGTTTGGTTCGTTTTCGGATTTCCGATGCCAGCCAAGCCGCACAGTGTTTCAAATGCAGAGAATACGGCGTCTCAAGCAGTTCTACGTACGAGGCCGCATCGTCGGCTGCTCTCCAGATAAAGCCACGTTCATCGGTGGCTTTCTCCAATAGGTGGCACCGTCGCATAAGTTCTAGTCCAGCCTCGACCAAGCGCCGACGTACCAGCAACTCCCCTCGCCTTTCGGGAATCTGCGCGTGAAGGGATCGAGGTCCACCGAGATCAGCGGAATGGACCACCACGTGATCGAAGAGAACCATTTCGGTAATATCTGCATGCAAAGGTCTCAAGGACTCAAGAATGACGACGGAGCGTATTCCAGCTTCCAAGCGCGAGTTGAACAGCTCGCTGAATTCATGGGCTACTGGTTCCATTTTAGGCGCCCATCGGTTGCGAGATGGTGGCACATCCCTTGCCGCACCGGAGGGCGTGACATCCTGCCTAACAGAGAAACCTGTGTCATTCCGATGTGCTTCATCACAGCATTGATTCTATCTAACCGCGAAGAGTGTGATTCGCGGTAGACGTCAACCACGGTATGGAAAATGTCCTTCTTAAAGGTTTCCATTGCTCCGGGAGCCGTGTTGTCTCGGTGAAAGCGGTCAAATGCGGCAGCTTCAAAGAACCTTGTACGTTGAAGCTGCAGGTGGCCGGCGTGATCCGGGTGAGCGAGCACGTCGTCGATTGTAGGAAAGGCCGTGCCGGATGTCTCCCCGTACACCTCGCGAAGCTGATCGAGATAAATCATCTCCACCTCGCTGATCGTCTCAGGTGCATCTGCCTCGGGCGCCTCATCAGGAACTAGGCCAAGGATCTTGCTCAAAGCAGGCCCAACGTCAGGTTCCTTTGCGAGCAGTGTCCCCGATAGATAGTCGATGCGGGCAAATTCGTAGGTATTTATGAGCGTTCTGATTTCGTCGCTCAGGAGAACTTCTTCGTTGCGAGTTATGCCGGTTTTACAGGTATCATCCCATTGTTCCAGCAGCGCGGTGCGCAATTGCTCCTTGTTGAGAAGCAGGGTCTGGAGAGGGCCAGTTATCCCACGGGGGGAGACAAAGATATATCGCTTGGGAAGAGTTGCGTATTCACCCTTTAAGTGGTGATAGAAGATCTTGCCGAGCTCTTTAAGCGCTTCACCGATCCCCAGCTTCGAACCCCGCGTTTTCCGCTTGCACTGATAGAGATCCCAATCGCCTTCATGTAGCTTGTCGGTGGCAAATCCCACCACATCGCGGCCTTTATCACTCGACTTGCCGAGTCGCTCGGTTCGATAATACTTGGTGGAGCGGTTATGGAGCCAAATATCGACAAATTCCTCTAGCTCGTCGTCGTCAAGCTCTTGCAATCTGATCGCGACACTTCGCATGTAAATCTCACAATATAGCCGTACTGAGCTTACATCACGGTTATGGCCGTGCAATCTCCGAGTGCAGTCGTCGGCAAAATAATGTGCCGACTTTGGCTCAAGTGCTTCTGAAGGCGAAAAGCAATTAGATCACCCCCATGCTCGAAACCTCGCCCTGTCCATCATCTCCCGCAAGCCTAGTTCACCAACTACCCGCCGCGCCGCCTGCGGTGTGACCTCGAGCGTCTTCACGACCATGCCGGCCGAGACGAGCGGTTTTGCCATAACCAGCTCGATCAGTTCCGCAGCTTTGACGATATTCGCCGCCCGGTGAGCTTTCGCTCCATCATCTGCCGCGCCAGCGCCAGGCGGTCGTGCTCCTTGAGACCTAGCTCGGCGACCGCGAACATCCCGTCGGCGATGGCGAGCAGCCTTATCTCGCGATTGCGATGTCGGCGGCGATCGACGGGAATGGATATCAGGCCAAGCTTGAAAGCGGCGAGACGCGCCGCAATCGTGATGCTGGCCTCGCGCAGTAGCGACACCGCCAGCAACCGCGGGCGCATTTCTACCGCGAGATCCGCGACTTTGTCCGCAGATACAACCAGCAGCGCGAACGCTTGGCAATATGCCCAAATTCTGGAGGCCGTCCATTGACCGGCTCACGCGAGCGCCGCTCCTAACCCGCCGCGCCTTCCTCGCCTCGCTGGCGGCGCCCCTCGCCCTTGCGGCCACCCCCAACGACGATCAGCGGTCACTACAACTCAGGGAGCCTCACCTCCCCACGCAACCATGTAAACCAAAAGCCCCCTTCGCTTGTGCCTGTCCTACGCGACTCCCGTTCATCGCCAACCTCGCGGCAATAACCTGAATCCCCTCTCATCGGCGCCGCATCAAGTTGTCCAGCGGGCGTGCCGGCCCAGCTGCGCCCTTCCTGGGAGGGTGCGGCCCCTGCGCCTACTTGGGTTCGGGTTCGCTTGATGCTGTCTTTTCAACACTGTCTCGAAGGATGCGCACGCTAGTCTTCGCCCGCCGCATAGTTCTCAGCACATCAATTAGTGCAAAGAGCGCCGCCCCGAGTGCAGCAATGGTCAACAGCATCTCCATCGTCGTGGACTTGGCGGATGCGGGAACTTCGACGACGATAAATGCTTGGGTGAACCAGGTCGTGGCAACGCCGACTGCGATTGAGAAGGATGCCAGCACAGCGACCAGCCACTTCTTTCTTCGCTTGTCCGCTCCGTTGATGGGTTTTTCAGGCTGGGCGCTTCTGCCGCTTTCCTCGATAATCTTCAGCACGTCGGCCTTCGCGGCTTTATCTAGGAATTGGTTTTCGATCGCTTCACACGTCACCAAGTCGAGCACATCGGAGTAGCTGCTCAAGTGGTTGCCATCTATTTGCGCCTTGTACGCCTTTGCCTTTCGCATCGCTGAGAAATGGCCCAATGAGAGCGACTCCCTTTCCACCGCTATTCGTCGAAACACGGAAGCAACAAGCTCAAGGTTCGTAGCACGGAGACGCTCTTCTCGCGCGCCTTCAGTCTTGCGATAGGCCACGTAGAACGTTGCGAATGTCGCGGCCAAACCCAAAACCGTCGAGAAGACAGTTCCGCCATCCATCTCAGGCAGCCAACTCCATAGCCAGCTCAAGTCAGTCAACCTCGTCCCCCTCCCCTCGCGCCTTAATTGAGTGCTCCTCGCAACTCAGAACTTTGAATTACACGCGCACTAATTAAGAATGCGTCTCAAAGTAGAGAGACCTGCCCGCAATGCGCCTAGCCAGCCAGCCGCCGGCAATGGTCAATTCGTGGGTCGGAGCGCGGATGTCGTGACAGCGCCGTGCCGCGTCAGGTACTTGAAAATCGTTCGATCCAGCCCGCTCTAGCCCCCCAACGTGGATTTGCTCATCGTAGAGGTGAAAACGCATGACGCGACGCGACGCCCAGCGACGGTCGTTGGCATCACCGGATACGCCTCTTCGTCAACTATTAACCATATGAATTAACGTCGTTAATATTGTAAACAGAAGCTATAATGCATTAAGCTTCCGTCATTCGAACGTCAAATCTCATGCTCCATCATTATCGATAGGTTTCAAGTATCGATAGTGATAGTTTTGGAGTCGCAAATCAGCTAGATCCGGTAAAGGCCCAAAGCTTGATGGAGCCGCGAAAATGGCGAAAAAGACACCGTCCGATGCCGTCCACCGGCGTGCCGAAGAACTCGACGCGCTCGACGCCATCCTGCCGTTCGATCGCCGTGATCAGCTCGCCACCCTTCTCACCGACGACGACGTCGCGACGCTCAAGCACCTTGCCAACGAAGGCATGGGCGACAACACGCTCAGGGCGCTTGCCTCCGACATCGGTTATCTCGAGACCTGGTGTCAGCTTGCCACGGGAAGCCCCCTCCCCTGGCCGGCGCCCGAGAGTCTGCTGTTGAAGTTTGTCGCCCACCATCTCTGGGATCCGGCCAAGCGGGCAGAGGATCCGTCCCACGGCATGCCGGCGGAGGTTGGAGCTGGCCTGCGGGGCCAGCGCCTCCTGCGCGCCGACGGCCCGCATGCGCCCGAGACCGTACGACGACGGCTGACGAGCTGGTCGATCCTCACCCGTTGGCGAGGCTTGGCGGGTGCCTTCGATGGTCCCTCGTTGAAGTCGGCGTTGCGGCTTGCGGTCCGGGCCAGCGCCCGGCCGCGACAACGAAAGAGCAAAAAGGCGGTGACCGGTGATGTCCTGGCAAAGCTGCTCTCGGCCTGCGCCGGCGAGCGCACGGTCGACCTACGCGATCGGGCACTGCTTCTGACGGCATTTGCATCCGGCGGACGCCGCCGGTCGGAACTGGCGGGGCTGCGTGTCGACGATCTCAGCGACGAGGATCCCGTGGAGGCCGATCCGACGGATCCTGGCTCCCCTCCCCTCCCCTGCCTGTCGATCCGCGTCGGCCGTACGAAAACGACGACAACTGACGACGACGAACGGGTGGTCCTTATCGGCCGGCCGGTGCTGGCGTTGAAAGGTTGGCTGCAGGAAGCCGGCATCAACAACGGGCCGGTGTTTCGACGCATCGATCAGTGGGGGAACATCGATCGCCGGGCGCTGACGCCGCAATCCGTCAATCTGATCCTGAAGGGCCGCTGCAGGCAGGCGGGGCTCGACCCGACCCTGTTTTCGGCGCATGGACTGCGATCAGGCTACCTGACCGAGGCCGCCAATCGCGGCATACCGCTGCCTGAAGCGATGCAGCAGTCGCTACACAAGTCGGTCACGCAGGCCGCGAGCTACTACAACAACGCCGAACGCAAGAACGGACGAGCGGCGCGACTGATCGTCTAGGAGGAATACGGGCGGAACGGTGCTAACAGCTATCAGTAAACCAATCGCGTTCGTATCGTTCCAGGAATATCGCGTAGAGCCTGAAGAATTTCATCGGTACTTCCGGAAATTCCTTCGGCCTCGACCACCACATAGCCCGTGTCGCCATGCGTCTGAAGGAACTCGGCGACGATGTTCAGCCCGCGCGATGAGAAGATCTCGTTGAGCTGGATGAGCATGCCCGGGCGGTTTTCATGCACGTGAATGAAACGCGTGCCGTTCGGGCGCTCGGGGAGTTGCACCTGCGGAAAGTTGACGGCGCCCATCGTCGAGCCGATGTCGGAATACTCGACCAGCTTCCTTGAAACCTCCCCGCCGATGCGCTCCTGGGCTTCCTCGGTGGAGCCGCCGATATGCGGTGTCAAAATGACATTGCTCAATCCTTGCAACGGCGTCTCAAAACGCTCGTTGTTCGATGCCGGCTCCTTGGGGAACACGTCCACCGCGGCACCCGCCAGATGGCCGTCCTTCAGGACTTTCGCAAGCGCATCGAGATCGACCACCGTGCCGCGAGAATTGTTGATGAAGATGGCGCCCTTCTTCATGCGGCGCAATTCGGTTTCGGTGATCATGTTATGCGTCGAGGGTGTTTCGGGAACGTGCATTGTCACGTAGTCAGAGATCTCGAGAAGGTCGCCGAGCGAGGCCATCGACTCCGAATTGCCCCGGCGCAGCCGATCGGAAAGATCGAAATAGCGCACCACCATGCCCATGCTTTCGGCAAGCGCGCTGAGCTGCGAGCCGATATTGCCGTAGCCGACAATTCCGAGCGCCTTGCCGCGGACCTCCCGGCTGCCGACAGCGGATTTCTCCCACCCACCCTGATGCGCGGAAGCCGAGCGCGGAAAGATCTGTCGTGTCAGCATGATAATCTCGCCGATCACAAGCTCGGCCACTGATCGCGTGTTTGAATAAGGTGCATTGAACACCGGAATGCCGCGCCGCCGCGCTGCATCCAGATCGACCTGGTTCGTACCGACGGAAAAACAGCCAACGGCGATCAATTTCTTGGCGGATTCGAAAATCTCGTCCGTAAGCTGCGTGCGGGAACGAATGCCGATGATATGAGCGTCGGCGATGTGGCGCTTAAGATCCTTGTCGTCGAGCGCCTTCGGCAAATGAATGAGGTTGGTGTAGCCCGACGACGAAAAGTGGTCCACGGCAGTCTGGCTAATGCCTTCCAGCAGAAGCACGGAAATGCGCTCGCGTGGGAGAGAAAGCTGGCGGGTCATAACTATTGCTCCGATCTGCGGAAGGCTATGCGGCTGCGGCGCAAACGCGCCAGTCTTTCGAATCTGCTGCTCACACGACGATTGGTCAGTGGAGGCGTCTGGTGCTACTCGTCCGTGTCAAATGAAAACCGGTCATCGATGCCGCGATGCCCTTCGATGATATTGACCACCTCGAAACGTTCGTCGACATAGCGGAAAAAGATAACGTATCCCTTGAACGTCATGCTCCGCACATCAGGGCGCAATTCCGGCCGTGCTCGACCGAGAGTGCCCGGGAGATCGGCCAGTGTCCTGCATTTTTGCCGAAGTTCCCCGACAAACCGTCGCCCAGAGACCAAACTACCGCTCTGTCGAGTGATGTACTCGAGAATACTGACCAGATCTGTGAGTTCCGAAGGCAGCATACGAAGCTGCGGCACCCTTAGAAGCCTTCCTTGGTCAGTTGAGCGGCCCTGGCTTCAAGCGCCGCGTCAATATCTGCGTCGGACACTTCGCCACCGTCGGAGATAGATTTGTTGAGCAGGCTGGTCAGAGCCCTCAACTTCTGTTCGCGCTCCTCGACCAGCCGAAGCCCTTCGCGCACGACTTCGCTGGCCGAACCGTAACGGCCGTCCTTCACGATATTGGATACAAAGGCTTCCCAACGGTCACCAATGGAAACGTTCATGTCACACCTCCGACATGCCCACAGCATGTCACAATAACAGAATTTGAGCAATTATTGACATCGGGCTTTGTGAGCGCTCTATCCCGCATTCGAGTAGCGTTGAGGTTTGGTTGACCGATCATGTGGCGCGAACATGGGGTCGATGGGCTTCGAAGCAGTTATACCTTTTTTGTGGAAAGGTATAACCATAGAAGCGATCGGAAAGTGAGGTATGGGGAGCCTCCTCCGCCAATCAAGCGCCGAACAGTCACAGGCTTAGGCACTCGCCTTTCTAGGCCCGGTACTCGTCCGCATCAGCGCCATCAGCATCGGTCCCAGCGAAAACTCCCCGCGCTCGGCCCTCCTCGTCAAGTCGCGCAGGTAGCCACCGGCCGAATTGATGTGCCCTGCCCTTTCTAGAATGCACGCCATGACGGCGGCCGCGTTCTCTGCCCCAAGGATTCCGCGGGCCTCCTCATAGGCACTCGGACTGACGCCGAGCATGGATCGAACCACGACGGCGGCCGACAGCAGGTCGCGCCAGCTGCCGATCGCGCCGTTTGGCCCGTAGTCACGGATTGCCGGGCAGGCCTGCAGCACTATTTCTAAGGGGAACGCCTTTACCGGCTCGCGCATTGGCCGGATTTCAGGTCTCAGCTTCGCCCCCAGCTCCTTTCCAGAGCTAGGTTCAAGTTCATTGGTGGATTCGGTATTTGAATTCTGTATGTGGTGTTCATTTCGGACATCATTGATGTCCATATTTTCGGAATTTTCCTGAATTTCCAGCCGGTTAATGATCTCGTCGCGTAACTTTTGCATTTCATCGAGGATCGGCTCGATATCCGCAACCGTTGGCGTGCGTGGGATGCGTCCAATCAGCTCGACAAACATGTCCTCGATACCTCTCCAATCGCGGGCAGCTCCCTCTTCGATCGCCGCGGTGAGCAATTTGCGAACGTCTCGTCGGCAAATCGACAGGGCCTCTTTCGTCGCACGGAAACGCCTGCGTTCGGCAGCAATCTGCTGAGCCAGATGTGCGAGTTCTTCGGCGCGCGCGAGCAACGGCGCCAGGCTGAAGCCGAAGGCCTCCTCGATCGTGCCTGCATTGCCCTTGCGCGCGTAGCGCTTGCCGTTGGCACTGTCCTTCCGCTGGATCAACCCGGCCTCGACCAAGGCCGCCAGATGCCGGCGCAATGTCGTTCCGGCAATGCCGTGAGCGCGAATAGACAGTTGCTCGTTCGACGGGAATACGACCAGATCACGGTCTTCGGAAAGTTCGCTCTCCGGATAGAAGGTCAGCAGCGCATTCAGCACTGCCAAGGCGCGGTCCTGGACACCAAGCGCGGCCCTTGCCTCGCAAGCGGCACGAAACACCTTCCATTTGTCTACAGACTTTCCAACATTGATCTCGGCGGTCCGCATTTGCCCTCTAATATGGGCAAGCGAAACCGACCGCCGCCCAAAGGGCGTCGTCACATTTCCACCTTGCATCTTCCTTCACCTCTTTTCGAAGGCAAAAGAAACTTGCTCACCAAAAACGGTGCCAAAGACTCTTGACGGGGATTCGGGGAAATGCGATTCTCGGTTTGCTACAACACAGAGAAGGGCTTCCACGACGGCAACGTTTGGGGGCCTTTTTCTTTTGCGGTTATCCTCCAGCTTCCAACTTCACGGCCTATCGGGCATTCCTCTGCATGAATTGATCATGCAACTGTTCAATTTGTTCAGCCACGAAATCGACGAACCCACTCGGTACGGACTTGTTGAATGCAAGCTTCGAACCGGACTTTCCGTGGCTCACCTGCCCAAGCACGAGACCGTGCGAAACGAGCTGGGGCACGTCAACGGACAAAAGTGTCCCCTCTGTCTTGCCGGTAAGTGCTTCGAAGACGCTTGTAAAACGGGCGTTGGTGTCAGCGCTGCGAACTTCTTCTTTCACCAGCGCCGACTGTGCGACTTGAAGCGGCGCGTCATGGGATGACCACTTCGCTTCAAAATCCACCCAACGCCGACGGCCGACGTCCGGCGCGGCGCCGATTTCCTGAAGCACGTCATGGGGTAATGCGCTTGCCAGCCGGATCATCTCCGAGACGTGAGACTTTCCGGTACTCAGCGACTTGCTGATGACGTCGCGGCTGAAGCCGGCGAGCTCCTGCGCGCGTGCAAACAGGCACCGCTCGATAAACGAGAGATCGAAGCGGTTGCTGTTTTCTTCGCCCTGCAGGACGATTGCATCTTCATCGTTCAAATCCCGGGCTATCGCCTTGAACTTGACACCCAGCAGCCTGGCGGCGGCAAGTCGACGGCGCCCGAACACGATCTGAAACGGCCTGGGCGCGCCCTGCACCGACCGAACGAGACCCGGAGTGCTCTGTCCGTGCTCAGCCATCGACTGAACAAGTTCTGCAAGATTGGCAGCTTCGTATGCCGTGGCGAAACGATCGGGAATGGCGGAATCAAGGATGTCTTCCGGATCGATCTCAATGATCTGTCCGCCATCCTTCAAGAGCCGCTCTGCAAGCTCGCTACGCTCCTGGATCTGCCTGACCCCAGCTGCGACTTTCAGCAGATGCGGAGACGTCGTCCTTTGCGCCCCGGCCCTATCGGGTGACGCGTCGAGTTGGTTGAGGACGTTTGCAAAAAGACCTTTGGAATCCTTACGACTCATTCTCTCCCCCATGCCTTCCAGAAGAGGGCCTCCAGTTCGGCATTCGCAGCATTGATGGACTCGATGGCGCGGTCATAGGTCTTCGGCGCGGAGAAGCGCGACCGTTGTACCTCGTAGAGGCTTTGCTTCCAGGTGAGCGCATCTGCAACGGCAGTCGACTTGATGACGGAGTTCAGGAGCAGATCCTCACCGAACACCTGACGCATGAGCGCGGACATATTGGCCTGGGGATGGTCATTGGGCTCGAACTTGGTGACCAGGAACTTTGCGAAATCCCACTGAGCCGATGTTCCCACCTCGTCGAGGATCTGCATGTAGGAGGCGGCGAGCTCGAGGAACTTCGCCGTAGAGTCGACATCCAGCATGTGTGCTGGAACCGGAATGACAACGCCGGTAGCCGCCGTGAGTGACGATAATGTCAGGAAGTTCAGCGACGGTGCGGAATCCATCAAGATGAAATCATAATCGTCGGCAACCTGTTCGAGAGCCTGCGATACGCGAAGAAGAAAGCCGGTCCCTCCGGCGCGCCGCATTTCCAACGCTACGGACGTCTCGAATTCGGTCAGTTCCAGCCCGGCGCAGATAACGTCGAAGCCAGCGATATGCGTCTGATGAACTATCGCTTTCGTGGGGATCGGGTCTTCGAAACGGATCGCGGAATAGAGCGTGTCGCCTTCCCTGTAATCGAAACTCGGGAGGTTCCCGTGAAGCGCGGTCAACGAGGCCTGCGGATCGAGGTCGACAGCCAGAACCCGATAACCTCGGAGTGCCAGATAGTGGCCAAGGTGGATCGTCGTCGACGTCTTGCTCGACCCGCCCTTGAAGTTAGTAACCGCGATGATCTGGCACTGCTCGTTACCGGTGCGGCGCGGGTTCATCCACTTCTTGCGTCCGTTGGCGGCGAGTGCCAAGCGCAATTCGAGGACTTGCTCAAGCGTGTAGAGACGACGACCATTGGCGATTTCAGGAGAAGGCCCCTGCTCTTTCGCAGCAACCTGACGGATATAGGCTTCGGTCACACCGAGGAGCTGCGCGACCTCGGTCGACGTGAACTTGCGCATGCTGCGCCGCGCGTCTGGCGGAAACTGCGCCATGCTCAGATTGCTCAACGCCAGCTCGAGCTTGCTGGAGAAATTCTCCATAAAGGAAAGGCTGCTGAGATGTCGCGTCATGAATGAGAATCCTTGGTGGTCACTGTCGCTACTTAACGGGCGTTGTGGTTAACGGTCCGCAAACAAGCACGTAACTACTCAAAAACCCGAAGTTTCGGATTTTCTTCGCAACTAAGGGGTACTCCGATTCGGGTGGGATCATCAATTATGGCATGCCGGAGCGATAGACCTGAACAGGCCTTGTCGAAAAGTTCCCCGCGGGGAACTCCGGATGGCATCTCGTAGCCAGCCTTTCCATGGGCCGCCGTGCAGGGCGTCTCGTACAGACGGCCAACAGCGGGCAAGCAAGATCTAATGCGGACTACCTCCGCTTGGCTTTCGCAAAAGTTCCCCGCGGGGAACTTTCAGTTTCGAGAAGCACTAAAATCACCCACGGTGGCCGTCAGGCGCCATGACCGCATTTCCCGCGCAAGACTGCGCCAACGATCGCCAATAACGACCGGCCTCATCTTTATGAGCTGCCTCACTTGGTGCCGGTTTGTCCGCAGTAGACCATCAATCGAGACCCATCAAAACGACCTCCCGAATAGGGTTCCTCGCGGGGAACAACCGCACTATGGACCCCCTTCTCATCGACGCGGCCCAGATCAGGCAGCACACCCAAAGTTCCCCGCGGGGAACTTCCAGACCATCACCGATAAGAATGCCCCTCCTTTTCCGTAGACCGCTCCAGACCGAGCGAGCCTCGAACAGGCGAACACCACCTGCCTAAACCGCTTGTGGAAGGTCTTGCCGAAAAGTTCCCCGCGGGGAACTTTGACGAGATCACCCTGACGAAGCATGACGCCGTGCAAGAGGTCCCGCCAGAGACTCGACAGAGTGCGGTACGCCCGACAGGTCTAGGGACCGGTCTGGCCCAAAAAAGTTCCCCGCGGGGAACTTTCAAACGCAAAGTCGAGACGAAGACCACTTCGACCCCGTTTACCGTGACTAATGGCGCTCGAATCCACTGCAATTGATGAGGCGAAATCTCAGAGACATTTTTGCCCCTCGCAGCGGTACCCTCGGTCGTAGAATTTCTCCTGCAACAACGGAGGAAGACGACCGATGAAGATCATTGCGATCAAGAATGGCAGTTCGGCGATCCTCCTCGATCGGATGTTCGCGCTCCGCGCAAAGGTTTTCGATGGGCGTTTGGGCTGGAAAGTTCTTGCCCGCGACGGTCGTGAGCGCGACCTGTTCGATGAATTCGACCCTGTTTACGTCCTGGCGGTAACCGCAAGGAATGACGTTGTCGGCTGCGCGCGCCTTCTTCCGGCAATGGGAAAGACGATGCTTTCGTCGGTGTTTCCGCAACTCGTTCAAGACCAGACGTTTTCTTCGCACGCTCGGATGGTCGAGAGCTCGCGCTTCTGTGTCGACACCACGATCCAACGAAAGGGCCGCAGCGGGCTTCATCACGTTACGCGCTTGATGTTCGCCGGCATCCTCGAATGGTGCCTTTCGCGCGGTCATACCGAGGTGGTCACCGTGACCGACCTTGCGGTCGAGCGCATTCTTGGACGTGCGGGATGGCCGCTTCGCCGTCTGGGACCAGTGCAGACAGTAGGCAAAGGCAAGGCACTAGCCGGCGTTCTCGCCGTGGACCGGGAGATCTTCGGGCGGGTCAAACCGCATGGATATATGTCGGATCTCAACCGCTTTTCGCAACACGGCCCAACGGTGTCGTCATGACACATAGCCGCTCGCTGCCCCGGCTCGTCCGCAAGCTCGAGGATGCACTTGGTCCGGCCATTCGCGCAGCGCTTGATGACCCAAACGTCATCGAGATCATGCTGAACTCGGACGGCAACCTCTACGTGGAGCGCCTCGGCCAGTCGATCGCGCACCTTGGTCAAATGGCTGCTGCTGCTGCCGAGATCGCGATCGGTAGCATCGCCCATGCAACCGGGACGGCGGTCGACGAACACAGGCCAATCGTGTCGGCCGAGTTGCCGATCGGTGGCCACCGCTTCGAGGGTTTGCTGCCGCCCATCGTCGCTGCCCCATCCTTCTCCATACGCAAACGCGCTTCGCGCCTTATTCCCCTCGAGCAATATGTGGTCGACGGTTTCATGACTGCTAAACACGCTCGGCTTCTGACGAGAGCTGTAGCCGAACGCCTCAACATTCTCGTCTCGGGTGGGACCGGCTCTGGCAAGACGACACTGGCAAATGCGCTCATCCTGGAGATCGCGACCGTCGCGCCGGATGACCGCCTTATCATCCTTGAAGACACGGTCGAGATCCGTTGCGGCTCGCAAAATGTGCTTGCGCTGCGCACCAGTGACGACATCGACATGTCGCGCCTGCTCAAAAGCACACTCAGGTTGCGACCCGATCGGATTATCGTCGGCGAGGTCCGCGACGCGGCAGCTCTATCGCTCCTCAAGGCATGGAACACCGGACACCCGGGAGGCATCGCGACTGTGCACGCAAATTCCGCGCGTTCGGCACTTCGCAGACTTGAGCAGCTCACGGCGGAGACGACCCGGCAACCGATGCACGACGTTATCGTCGAAGCCGTCGATCTCGTCGTCTCGATCGAACGCACAGCGACTGGTCGCCGGCTCGGAGATCCAATGCGCGTCGTCGGATACGACGGGGCGACCTATCGGCTCGAGCCCTATCAGGAAGGGGAACGACATGCGGCATGAAAGACGCTTTATCATGATGGCTCTCACGGGCCTCCTGATTTTCTCCGGCGGGGAACCTGCGCTCGCCGGTTCGGGCGGAGGCCTTCCCTGGGAAGGCCCGCTTGAGCAAATCCAGCAATCGATCACGGGCCCCGTCGCGGGTTTCATCGCTCTTGCTGCGGTCGCCGTCGCCGGCGGTATGCTGATCTTCGGCGGCGAACTCAACGATTTTGCCAGGCGCCTATTCTACATCGTGCTCGTCGCCGGCCTGCTGCTCGGCGCGACGCAGATCGTCCAGCTGTTCGGTGCGACCGGTGCGTCGATCGGCGACCATGCCTTGGCCACCACCTTCGGCCTCGACAAGCTGGGGGGCGTCGGCGATGCCTGAGGCGTTCTCACACCTTGAACGAAACCGTATCCATCGTGCGCTGTCGCGCCCAAACCTGTTGCTGGGCGCCGATCGTGAGCTCGTTCTCGCCACGGGGCTGGCAACCGTCATCCTGATCTTCGTCGTGCTGACCGTCTACTCGGCGCTGATCGGCCTCATCCTCTGGATCCTCACCATCGGCGCCCTCAGGTACATGGCAAAGGCTGACCCCCTCATGCGCAAGATCTACATGCGTCACGTGGGCTATCGGCGGACCTACCGTCCGACTTCGACCCCGTGGCGGAAGGGCTGACGGTGTCGCGATGGTCAACCTGGCGCGTTTCCGTTCCCCCGATCCTTCCTTTGCCGATCTGGTGCCTTATGCCGCCCTCGTCGACAACGGGGTCATCCTCTTGAAAGACGGCTCGTTGATGGCCGGCTGGTACTTCGCAGGCCCCGACAGCGAAAGCGCCACGGACCTTGAACGCAACGAAATATCCCGGCAGATCAACACGGTTCTCGCTCGCTTGGGTTCTGGCTGGATGATCCAGATAGAAGCGGTCCGCCTGGCCGCCGCCACCTATCCGGATGCCTGCCGATCGCATTTTCCAGATCCGATTGCACGTGCGATCGATGGCGAGCGCCGAGCACACTTCGAAAGGGAAGGGGCGCATTTCGAAAGCCGCCATGCCCTCATCCTCACCCAACGTCCCCTCGAAGCTAGCCGACGCGGACTCGGGAGATATGTCTACGCCGACCCTGAAAGTCGCAAGAAGGGTCCCGCCGACACGGCGCTTGATCTCTTTCGGACCCGCACCCGCGAGGTTGAGCAGTATCTGGCAAACTGGATCTCGCTTCGCCGCATGCAGACGCGCGAGCTCGGTCAAGGCGAGGGGGCGCGGCGGCACCGCTACGATGAGCTCTTCCAGTTCATCCGCTTTTGCATCACCGGGGAAAACCATCCGGTCAGACTGCCCGACATCGCAATGCGCCCTTGGATGCCGCTCCTTCGGAACGGCCGGGATGATCGTCAAAGGCGTTGGCCAAGCCAACGGACACTTTTGTCCCTGGATGGACGGGCCCATCTGCTCGAATTTCGTGCCGTTCCAACAACGCACGAAAGGACGATCGGAATGAAAAAGCCTTCTTCGAGGATTCGCGAAGAAATCGCCAAGCTTCAGGAACAGTTGAGGCAGGCTGAAACCCGCGAAGCTGAACGGATCGGCCGGATTGCCTTGAAGGCCGGTCTCGGGGAGATCGAGGTCGATGAACTCGAACTGCAATCCGCCTTCGAAAAACTCGCGGCACGGTTTCGGGAAAGCGGGAGAACGGCAGTCCAAGGGACCAAGACGCCGTCGCTCAGGCATGGCGCGCCTCAGGGCGGCGCTGAAGGGGCTTGAGCGAATGGCGCGCGCAGGCACAATCGACGCCCGGAGGAAGGACACGCGGGAGAAGATCGAACTCGGCGGTCTCTTTGTCAAAGCGGGCTTGCGCTACGAGACGCGCGCGCTCCTCCTTGGAGCCTTGATCGATATTGGCGAGCGCCTGAAGTTCGACGATGGCGAGCGTAGTCGGCTGACGAAACTTGGCGCGGAGGCCTTTCGAAATGGGTGTGAGTAGGATCGCGCTTGCGGCCTCGCCACTTGCCTTGATGATCCTTGCTCTTGTCGCAACGCAGGGCGTCGGCGACTGGCTGTCGTCTTTCGCAGGGCGGGAGGCCGGACGCCTGGCGTTTATCCAGGCGGGCATCGCGATTCCCTCTGTTTCAGCGGCGCTCGTCGGCGTCATTTATCTGTTTGCGGCGGCCGGATCCGCCACCGTCCGCCTTGCGGGTTGGGGCGCATTCGGGGGAGGGTTGACCGCTGCCGCTGTCGTCCTCATTCACGGCTTTCCACAGACGGGCCACGCTCAGTCCTGGAAGTTCCACACGCTGGACCTCGAACCGGCAGCGCTCGTCGGAGCCGTGGCGGCGCTTCTATCATCGACCTTCGCATTGCGGGTCGCGATGACAGGAAATGCCGCCTTCCCCAAATCTGCGCCGAAGCGCGTTCGCGGAAAGCGCGCCATCTACGGTGAAGCCGAATGGATGAAGCTCTCATCCGCGAAGCGGCTCTTTCCGGAGGTGGCGGGCATCGTGATCGGAGAGGGCTACCGGGTCGATGAGGACGGCGTTGCGGCCACGCCATTTCGAGCAGACAAGCGCGAGACCTGGGGCGCTGCCGGCCGATCGCCGCTCCTATGCTTTGACGGTTCTTTCGGCTCGTCGCACGGCATCGTTTTTGCCGGGTCAGGCGGGTTCAAGACGACATCGGTAACGGTACCGACGGCGCTCAAGTGGGGAAGTACCCTCGTCGTGCTTGACCCCTCCAATGAAGTGGCTCCGATGGTGATCGACCATCGCAAGGCCGCCGGCCGGGACGTTCGGATCCTCGATCCAAAGAAACCCGACGGAGGCTTCAATGCGCTGGATTGGATCGGCCGCTACGGCCGAAGCAAGGAGGAGGATATCGCCGCGGTTGCCTCCTGGATCATGAGCGACAGCGGTCGCGCGATCGGGGTGCGTGACGATTTCTTCAGGGCGTCCGGACTGCAGCTGCTGACCGCGCTCATTGCCGATGTCTGCCTCTCTGGGCATACGCGCGAGGAAGACCAGACACTCCGGCAAGTTCGAAGGAATCTCGCAGAACCGGAGCCGAAGCTGCGCGAGCGGCTCCAGACCATTCACGCCAACTCGGGCTCGGACTTCGTGAGGGAAAACGTCGCCGCATTCGTCAACATGACGCCGGAGACCTTTTCGGGTGTCTACGCCAACGCGGTCAAGGAGACCCACTGGCTCTCCTATGAGAACTACGCGGGCCTGGTCTCCGCCAGGAGTTTTTCGACCGAGCAATTCCTGGCCGGATCGCTTGATGTCTTCATCAACATCGATCTGAAGACGCTGGAAACACATTCGGGTCTTGCTCGCGTCATCATCGGATCCTTCGTGAACGCGGTCTACAATCGCAATCGCTCAAGCGACGATCTGGTTTTGTTTCTTCTCGATGAGGTTGCCCGCCTCGGTTACCTGCGCATCCTCGAAACGGCACGCGACACCGGCCGCAAGTACGGAATATCACTTACGCTGATTTTTCAGTCGATCGGCCAGATGCGCGAGACGTTCGGCGGCCGCGACGCGACCAGCAAATGGTTCGAGAGCGCAAGTTGGGTCTCCTTTGCCGCCATCAATGATCCCGAGACGGCCGAATATGTTTCAAGGCGCTGCGGCACGACGACCGTCGAAGTCGATCAGGTCAGCCGCAGTTTTCAATCTCGAGGGGCGTCGCGCACCCGCTCAAAGCAACTTGCTGCCCGGCCGCTCATCCAGCCGGACGAAGTGCTGCGCATGCGTGCCGACGAGCAGATCGTGTTTACGGCGGGCAATGCGCCCCTTAGATGCGGTCGCGCCATATGGTTCAGACGCAAGGACATGCGTGGCTGCGTCGAGCAGAACAGGTTTCATGCTCCGTCGGAGCCCACCTGAACTTTCCAGGCGCCCCATCACGAACATGAATCGATCAGGCCGGATCGATTCAAAACTCTCGTTGGACCAGATTCCGAGCATGAGCGACTCTCATCCCATGCTCACTCAGCCCTACCACCTTTATGCCGAACGCAAGGATGGCGAAGAACATGGCCAGGTATTGCGCCATGGACATTTCGCTGGACCTGTTCGGTCAAGCATGTCTCACGAGGCGGTGAGGTCGTAGTTGCTGGATCAAATGAGGCCCCGCCCGAAGGCGGGGCCAGTTGGGCTTAATCCCTGTTGGGCCGTGACCAGATCAGCTGGTAGCCATCCTCGCCTTCGACTGCCGCAAGCGTCGCGTAGATCGGAGCGGGAAAGCTTGGATCATCGAGCTTGACCGAGAGGTAGTCGCGACCGGTCTGCTCGGAGCTTTTCTGCCAGGCCGCCCCGAACTCGACGTTGCCGGCGTAGATGCGGAAGTGAGGGCCTTTGTCGGAGGGAGATTCGATCCGGGCGATGCGGGCCTTGACGTTGAGGGCCAGGGTGCGGATCGAGCCGTTGAAGCCATTTTCGGTCGAGGTGAAAGTGCCGATGGTTGCCATGTCGAAGTTCCTTTCTGTTGTTTCGGGCCGCGCCCTTCGCGGCCTCGATGGCTGTCGAAAGGACCGGGGACGATCGGACCGCACCCATTGGGCCGCAACGAAATGGAGGACGGCAAGGAGCACTTTTGTTGGCTGGTGGGAATGGCGGCCTGCGCCGCCAAGGGCAAGAAAAGAGCGCCTGCCGTTGCGGGCAAACGAGCGAGGCTTCAGCCGTTTTCCGGTCAGACGTGCCTCATCGAGCCCGCGCAGGGAGCGCCGGAGCACAGAGGAAACATCTCGTTGGAAACGAGCCCAATCACTGGTCCGGAACTGTCGGCGGCTCGCCACTACCGCCGAATGTCGTCGGCGCCGACTTTCACAATGGATGTCTCCATCCTCGATCAAGGCACAGCTGCGACTGCATTGCTGCGCCAAATCGTTTTGACAGCGATTCGTGGCTTGGAGGAGACATGCGTCAGCAGACAAGACCGTTCATCGTCGAAATCAAACAGTCCAGAAAGCCGCAGAACAAGGCGCAAAAGACGTCGATCTGGGGAAGTATGGATCTCAGCATAGCCGACGAACCACGTGTAGCCATGCCGGCAGAGGGTCCGTCGGCCGCCACCGAGGTCGTCAGTCAACTTCCTGGTAAGCGCCCTTCCGTTACCTGATGGATGCTCCCAGCGTCCTTCCAATCCGAGCTTCTGCATTTGCGGTCCGGCCAGCCGGTCGAACGTTTTCGTTCGCCATAGGCGGCATCCGGGGCCATTTGTTAGGGGTGGGCAGGGGAGTTTGAGGGGCGGGGCTCTGGGGCGCCCCTCAAGACACGGGATGGCCTCGCGTCCAGTTGGATCACCGGACGCAAGGATATCAATCGGCCGCGAGAACGTCAGCGGCGGAGCAACGCGGCCATCCTTTCCCCAATCAGCCAAAGAGCTTTGTTGAGCTTGATGTCCTGATCGATGCCGTTGATCGGTCGAGACGTCGATCGACGCGCTCTGCCGAATTCGTCACGCCTTGTACCGCGCAATCCGCCCTTGATGCTGTTCTCCTGAACGACATTCCACACGGTCCAAAGATCTTCTGCCCGATCCTCGACGCGGCGAGGCGCCAGTAATTGTTCCGGCTTGATCGGGGTCGTCGCCAAGCCTTCGGCGTCACCAAAACGGACGAGGTGCGCGGCCTCGGCCAAGACTTCCCTTGCCTCACGCCTCATGTTCAAGCCCGACCAGTCCTGCGGCGCCGCGAGGGTGCGTTCCGCTTCTCCAAGCACGCGATAGGTTCCATCGATCACCTTGCCTTGAACATCACCGGAGTGTCGGACCTTGATCGCATCGATCGTTCCGGTTTGTGCAACGAGCGAATTGAGGCAGCACACGCGGAAAAGCCCCGCGAGTAATTCGTAAGCGCTTGTTCCATCGTTTGCGTTCTTGAGAAGGATTTCGCATACGGTATCGCCGACGTGATAGACGTTGCCATCATCGAGACGGCGAAGCCGGATGAGGTGCTTGGTAAAATTCGCCTTCCCCTCTGTGCGGCTGACAGACTGGCGCGCTCCGACCGGCATGAAGCCCTCTTTCATGAGGCCACGCAGGATCTCAATTGTCGGGATCGGCTTGAAGCGATCGGAGCGGCTTTCGTGCGCCGAGGTGGCAAAAATCGAGGGTGCGATGCCACGCATCTCGTCTTCGGTGAGAGCACGTCCAGTGTCGAAGCGGGCGGTTCTAGCGTACATGCTCATTGTCATTTCTCCTTTTCCTTAGGACTGGGCAGCAGGGCCGCGTCCTGCTTCCCGGGGCCGCGCGAGCGGTGGGGACGGAAGGGGAAACAGTCTTTGCGGGGAACCGCCTGCACGAGAGCGGGAGCGAAGGAAGGTGGGCGAAAGGCTGTTTGGGGGAGAGAAGGGGCAAAGATCCTCGGCCCCCTCAGCCGATCGACCCGATCGGCCAACCAACAATGAAGCGTATCGGAGCTTTCAGCATAGCGCCGCCTCAGCGGGAAAGCGGGAATTCGCGTCACGCGAAGGGCGGAAAAAGGGCCGCCGCAGGAGCTTCAACATAGTGGCCCGAAGGGGAAGCGGGACCGACTGCCCCCGCCTTGAGCGTTCCCCAATCCTGTCATCCGACTGTCTCGCACAGTCGCTCACGAGCAGTCCACCGCAACCAGATGGGCGGCTGGCGGTAACGATTCTCGAAATGACCCGGCAACGGTGTCTACCGACGCGCTCAACCTATCAGATATTTATCGCAAACCTGTCATACATGTTTGACAAGTTTAGCGACATCTGCCTATTGTCACATTAGACAAGTTAGCGCGATCAAATCGTTGCTTTTCGCATACCGGAGGAACAATGATCATCACCGACGTCGACGTGCGGATCTTCCGCACGACCACACGCCGCCACTCGGACAGTGCTGGTCACGCGCATCCCGGCCCGCCGCACCAGGTCGAGCAGGCGATGCTGACAATCCGCACCGAGGACGGTCACGAGGGGCATTCCTTCACGGCGCCGGAGATCGTCCGTCCGCATGTCATCGAGAAATTCGTCAAGAAGGTCCTGATCGGCGAGGACCATCGCGATCGCGAGCGGCTGTGGCAGGATCTCGCTCACTGGCAGCGCGGTTCCGCAGCACAACTGACTGACCGCACCCTGGCGGTGGTCGACTGTGCGCTGTGGGATCTGGCTGGGCGCACCTTGAACCAACCTGTCTACAAGTTGATCGGCGGCTATCGCGACAAGGTTCTCGCCTACGGCTCGATCATGTGCGGGGATGAACTCGAAGGTGGCCTTGCAACGCCCGAGGATTATGGTCGGTTCGCCGAGACGCTGGTCAGGCGCGGCTACAAGGGCATCAAGCTGCACACCTGGATGCCGCCTGTCAGCTGGGCACCGGATGTGAAGATGGACCTCAAGGCCTGCGCCGCCGTTCGCGAAGCGGTGGGACCGGATATCCGCCTGATGATCGACGCCTTCCATTGGTATTCCCGCACGGACGCGCTCGAGCTTGGGCGGGGGCTGGAGAAGCTCGGCTTCGACTGGATCGAAGAGCCGATGGATGAACAGTCGCTGTCCTCCTACAAGTGGCTTGCCGACAATCTCGATATTCCCGTCATTGGTCCGGAGAGTGCCGCCGGCAAGCATTGGCACCGTGCCGAGTGGATCAAGGCTGGCGCCTGCGACATCCTGCGCACCGGCGTCAACGACGTCGGCGGCATCACGCCGGCGCTGAAGACGATGCATCTTGCCGAAGCCTTCGGCATGGAGTGCGAAGTGCACGGCAACACCGCCATGAACCTGCATGTCGTTGCCGCCACCAAGAACTGCCGCTGGTACGAGCGCGGCCTGCTCCACCCGTTCCTCGAATATGACGACGGGCACGACTACCTGAAGTCTCTGTCTGACCCCATGGATCGCGAGGGCTTTGTGCATGTCCCGGATCGCCCGGGTCTGGGCGAGGACATCGACTTCAATTTCATCGAAACCCACCGCGTTCGGTAACGGGCGAGGGAACCTGTGATGAAGACCGTACTTGCCTTCGGAGATAGCCTGACCTGGGGTGCAGACCCGGCAACGGGCCTGCGTCACCCGCCGGAAGGCCGCTGGCCCGAGGTGCTTAGCGAAACGCTTGCGGGGCGGGCAAAGATCATCCCCGAGGGGCTCGGCGGGCGCACCACCTGTTACGACGATCACGCCGGTCCCGCATGTCGCAATGGCGCCAAGGCGCTGGAAGTGGCGCTTGCCAGCCACATGCCGCTCGACCTCGTCATCGTCATGCTTGGTACCAACGACATCAAGCCCGTGCATGGCGGGCGGGCGGAGGGAGCGGTTTCCGGCATGCGCCGGCT
The DNA here is from genome assembly GCF_035999135.1 of Ensifer sp. GTDB lineage: Bacteria > Pseudomonadota > Alphaproteobacteria > Rhizobiales > Rhizobiaceae > Ensifer. The sequence goes on along the minus strand of NZ_DASYGZ010000079.1, from coordinate 1,467 downwards.
CGCCCAGATCGTCGAAACCTTTCCCTACAAACCCAAGGGAGCGACGCCGAAACTTTTGATCGTCGCGCCGCCTCCCTGTTCGACCGGTCCCGGCGGACACCCGGCGGCGGGCCGCAGCGTGGCTGAATCCGAGCGGCTGTCACCGCTCTATCGCAAGCTCGCGGACGAGCTCGGCCATCGGTTCTTTGATGCCGGTTCGATCGCGCGTGCGTCTGAAACAGACGGTGTGCATCTCGAAGCCGCAGACACGGCCGCCATCGGACGGGCGCTCGCCGTACCCGTCGGCGAGATTCTGGGCTGATCCGGTCTCTGCCTGTGGAGGAACAGGCGGGCGGATCTTTTATTAGGAAGGTCGGTTCCCGCGTGGACGGCCGCAAAGGAGGAAGCATGAAACACTTTCTAGCAACGGTCGCATTCGGCGCGCTTCTTGCCACGTCGATGCCCAATTTCGTCCTCGCCGAAACGCCTGAGGATCAGCTCGTCGTTGCAACGACCATGAGCAACATCCTCACCCTCGACCCGGCCGCTATCACCGGACGCGAGACGGTTCAGGTGCTGAACAACATCTATGACACGCTGGTGGTGCTCTCGCCTAAGGACCGCAGCGTTCAGCCTCGGCTGGCCGAACGCTGGGAAGTGGCCGACGACCGCATGTCGATCCGCTTCCATCTGCGCAGCGACGCCAAATTCGCGTCCGGCAATCCGGTCACCGCCGAAGATATTGCATGGAGCCTGAAGCGGCTGCTCGCACGCAATCTGGCGCAATCGTCCTTCCTCAAGACCCGCGGTTTCACACTCGAGGCCGCCGACAAGGCATTCGTTGCCGAAGACGATCGCACGTTCGTGCTGCATCTGCCGAAACCTGACGACCCGAACCTGCTGCTGATGATCCTTGCGCAGAATGGCCCCGGCTCCATCTTCGACAGCAAGACGGTGCTCGAGAACGAGAAGGACGGCGACCTCGGTGCCGCGTGGCTGACCCTGAACTCCGCGGGTTCCGGTCCTTTCACGCTCACGCAGTGGAAGTCGAACGAATACATCATCCTTACGCGAAACGACGACTACTGGGGCGAAAAGGCTGCAATGAAGCGAGTGCTGATGCGCCATCTGCCCGAATCCCAGTCACAGAGGCTCCTTCTTGAAAAAGGCGACATCGATGTTGCCTACTCGCTGCAGGCACCGGACCTGAAGTCGCTCGAGACCGATGAGGCTGTTGCCATCGCCTCGACGCCGGGCTCCGGCTTCTACTATCTCAGCGTTTCGATGAAGGACGAGAAATTCGCCAACAAGAAGGTTCGCGAGGCGCTGCGCTATCTCATCGACTATGAAGGCCTCGACAAGGCCGTGATGCCTTACTATGGCAAACTGCATCAGCGGCCGCTGTCGACGGGTGTGCTCGGCGCCTTGCCGGACGAAGGCTACAAGCTGGACGTCGCAAAAGCCAAGGCCCTGCTCGCCGAAGCCGGC
>NZ_DASYGZ010000064.1:0-33733 GCF_035999135.1 Ensifer sp. | reverse complement strand
TCCTGCTGTTCCGGCTTGTGGATCGGATAGTGGGGCGTACCGCCGCCATGCTCCTCGCCGCCCTTGGCCTCTTCGGCAACAGCCGCACCGAGACCGAGACCAGCGACGACAGCGAGTGACAGAATGCCTGTAACAAGCTTTTTCATTGTTGTTGGTTCCTTATCAATCGCTGTTCTGATCAGGCGCGCACGGCGGCCGGCGGCACCTTGGCATTCTTCTTTTCCAACACCGCTTCGGTGATGGAATTCGGAATGCGCTTCGGCGTCTCGATCAGGCCGAGAACCGGCATGATGACGAGGAAGAAGCCGAAGTAGTACAGCGTGCCGATCTGCGACATCACGACGTAGAGGCCTTCTGCCGGACGCGAGCCGAGCCAGCCGAGCAGGATGGCGTTGACCACGAAGATCCAGAAAAACAGCTTGTACCACGGACGGTAGACGGCCGAACGGACCTTGGAGGTGTCGAGCCAGGGCAGGAAGAACAGGATGATGATCGAGCCGAACATCACCAGAACGCCGCCGAGCTTGGAGTCGATCGGGCCGACATTGAAGGTGATGGCGCGCAGCATCGCGTAGAACGGCAGGTAATACCATTCCGGAACGATGTGAGCAGGCGTCTTCAGCGCATCAGCCGGAATGTAGTTGTCCGGATGGCCGAGGAAGTTCGGCTGGTAGAAGACGAACCAGGCGTAGATGATCAGGAAGATCGAAACGCCGAGCGCATCCTTCAGCGTCGCGTACGGCGTGAAGGGAACGGTGTCGGTCTTCGACTTGACTTCAACGCCGGTCGGGTTGGTCTGGCCCGTGACGTGCAGTGCCCAGATGTGCAGGACGACGACGCCAGCGATCATGAAGGGCAGCAGGTAGTGCAGCGAGAAGAAGCGGTTCAGCGTCGGCTGGTCAACGGCAAAGCCGCCGAGCAGGAACTGCTGGATCCATTCGCCGACGAGCGGGAACGCGGTGAAGAAGCCGGTGATAACGGTCGCACCCCAGAAGGACATCTGACCCCAGGGCAGAACGTAGCCCATGAAGCCGGTCGCCATCATCAGGAGGTAGATGACCACGCCGAGGATCCAGAGGATTTCGCGCGGAGCCTTGTAGGAGCCGTAGTAGAGACCGCGGGCAATGTGCAGGTAGACGGCGATGAAGAAGAAGGATGCGCCGTTGGCGTGCATGTAGCGCAGCAGCCAGCCGTGGTTGACGTCGCGCATGATCTTCTCGACCGAATTGAAGGCGACGGTCGTTTCAGCGGCGTAGTGCATGGCAAGCACGATACCGGTCAGGATCTGTACGATCAGCATGACCGAAAGCATGGCGCCGAAGGTGTAGGCGTAGTTCAGGTTCCGGGGAACCGGATAGCTGATGAAGCTATCGTGGATCAGGCGCGGCAACGGCAGACGGGAATCAACCCATTTCTCAATGCCAGTCGTCGGCGTGTAGGTTGAATGTTCAGCACTCATTATCAGTAGTCCCCTCAACCGATCTTGATAACTGTGTCGGAAACGAACGCAAAGGTCGGCACATGAAGGTTCTCCGGCGCCGGACCCTTACGGATTCGGCCGGCCGTATCGTAGTGCGAACCGTGGCAGGGACAGAACCAGCCACCGAAATCACCGGCCTGGCCGAGAGGCACGCAGCCGAGATGGGTGCAGGAACCGATCATGACGATCCAGTTTTCCTTGCCCTCGCCGGCGGAGCGATCGAGGTCGCTTGCGCTTGCGTCGGCCGGAAGGTTGGCGTTGCGCGCAACCTGGTCCTTCAGCTCGTCGAGCTTGACGGCCTTGGCCTCCTCGACTTCCTTCTCCGTACGATTGCGGATGAAGATCGGTTTGCCGCGCCATTTCGCCGTCAGCGACATGCCGGGCTGCAGGCTCGAAACGTCAACCTCGATCGAGGCGAGCGCGAGCGTGGATGCATCCGGACGCATCTGGTCGATGAAAGGCCAGGCGACAGCACCGGCGCCGACGACGCCTGCCATACCGGTAGCCAGATAAAGGAAGTCGCGGCGAGTGGGCTCGCCCAAGGCCTCGCTTGAAGTGTCGTGTTCGCTCACGGCTAAACCATCCTCTCACGCAATATTGCGGAAACCGCATCCGCCCCCGGCGAAATTCCTGCCCCTTGCGGTTTGATCCAGGTCAAGGAACCACGCCCTATTCATAGTGCTGACGCCCCCGCCGGTTTGCGCCTGCAAACACGACATCGGCACCAGAATCAGGAAAAACTCTGCGCGCGCACGGCTCGCAGAATCCCCGTCAATCCGGCGCGTTCTATGCTTGATCGCAAATTATGTCCAGCCTTGACAAGGGGATGTGGGCAGATTGTCGCGGGGAAAAGCGCGGCCAATTGGCACAAGGACTTGACGGTCACCAGATCGACGGAATTTAGCCCCGTCAGGTGGCCTTCGGGCCACCTGCAAACCGTCCTATTCGGCCGCTTCGTCGCGGGCGAGAAAACCGCCCGACTGGCGCGTCCAGAGGCCGGCATAAAGCCCGCCGCGGGCGACAAGCTCGGTGTGGGTGCCCTCCTCCACGATCCTGCCCTTGTCCATGACGACAAGGCGGTCGAGGGCGGCGATCGTCGACAGGCGATGGGCGATCGCCAGCACCGTCTTGCCCTGCATCAGCCGGTCGAGATTGGACTGGATCGCGGCTTCGACTTCCGAATCGAGCGCCGAGGTCGCCTCGTCGAGCACCAGGATCGGTGCGTCCTTCAGCATTACCCGCGCAATCGCGATGCGCTGGCGCTGGCCGCCCGAAAGTTTCACGCCGCGCTCGCCGACATGGGCGTCGAAGCCCCGGCGTCCGCGCTGGTCCTGCAGGTCGGCGATGAAGTCGTAGGCCTCGGCCTTGCGGGCAGCGGCGATCAGTTGTTCCTCGTCGGCGTCGGGCCGGCCGAACAGGATGTTGTCGCGGATCGAGCGGTGCAGCAGTGACGTATCCTGGCTGACCATGCCGACCTGCGCGCGCAGGCTCTCCTGCTTGACCGTGGCGATATCCTGCCCGTCGATCAGGATGCGGCCGCTTTCAAGGTCATAGAAGCGCAGGAGCAGATTGACGAGCGTCGACTTGCCGGCGCCGGAGCGGCCGACGATGCCCACCTTTTCGCCCGGCCGCACGACCAGCGAAAAATCGTCGATGACCCGTTCGCCCTTGCCATAGTGGAAGCGGACATTTTCGAAGCGTATCTCCGGCTTGTTTACGGCAAGCTCGGTCGCATCGGTGTGGTCGACGAGACCGATCGGCAGCGAGACGAGCTCGGCGGAATTCTGGATCGTGCCGATGTTGCGCATGATCGAATTGAACTGGGTCATCATGCGGCCGAGCAGCATGTTCAGTCGCAGCACCAGTGCCAGCGTGAAGGCGACAGCGCCCGAGCTGATCGCACCGCCAAGCCAAAGGTGGATGGAATAGACGGCAATTGCCGTGATCATCAGACCGGAGAGCAGCGCCAGCGACGCCCGAACGGCCGTCAGAAGGCGGGTAAACGGGATAACCGCCCGCTGGAAACGGTCGAAGCCGGAGCGAATGTAGCGGTCGTTCTCCTCGTCGCGGCCGAAAAGCTTCAGCGTCTGGATGTTGGAGTAGGCGTCGACCATTCGGCCGTTCAGCATCGAGGCCATCTCGGCGGTATCACGGGCGTGCTTGCGGATGCGCGGAACGAAATGGCGGGCAAGCAGAAGGAAGATGGCGATCCAGAAGGCGACCATCGCCGCCAGCCGCCAGTCGAGTTGCGCCACCAGCGCCATGGTGGAGGCGGTGTAGATGACGATGAACCAGACGACCTGCAGCAGCGAGACGATCAGGTCGCTCGTCGCCTGTGCACCGGACCAGACCTTGGTGACGATCCGCCCGGAAAAGTCGTTCTGGAAGAAGGTCAGCGACTGGCGCGCGACATGCACATAGGACTGCCATCGCACCAGATTGAGAAACCCCGTCGTGATCGATTGCTCCTCGACAAGGGCCGCCAGCGACACCGCCACGAAGCGAAAGACCAGCACGGTCAGGAGCATGAACAACAGTTCGGGTCCATTGACCGCAATCAGCCCGCTCCATCCTGCCTCGGGCTTCACCGTGTCGAGCACGTCGACAAGCCGGCCGACGAAATAGAAGAGCCCTGCCTCCAGCATGGCGACGAGCCCGCCGAGCACCGCCATGGCGATGAACGGCCCCTTGGCCTGGCTGGCATAAAACCAGGCAAAGCCCATAAGCGATTGCGGCGGCTGCAGGCGCTCGCGCGGCGCGAACGGCTTGATCCAGTTCTCAAAAAGGCTGACGATGGCGCTGAGCATGGTTCCGATATAGGCGGTCCGGCCGGAACAGCAATCGGTTTTCGCACAATTGCAGATTACAAATGCGTAACGTCTAAATCAGCGACCCGCCCGTCGTTCGACCGGCGGGCCGCTTTGCGCCTATTCGGCTGCCTCTTCCTTCTCGACGTCGTCGGCGATGAAGCCGCCGGACTGGCGAGCCCAGAGGTCGGCGTAGAGCCCACCCTTGGCGACGAGTTCGCCATGCGAGCCGGTCTCGACGATGCGTCCGGCCTCGAGGATCACAAGCCGGTCCATCTCCGTCAGCGTCGACAGGCGGTGGGCGATCGCGATCACCGTCTTGCCCGCCATCAGCGCGAAGAGGTTTTCCTGGATCGCCTGCTCGACCTCGGAATCGAGCGCCGAGGTCGCCTCGTCGAGGATCAGAATCGGCGCATCCTTGAGGAACACGCGCGCAATCGCGATCCGCTGGCGCTGGCCACCGGAGAGCTTGACGCCACGCTCGCCGACCTGGGCATCGAGACCCTTGCGGCCCTGGTTGTCCTCGAGCCCCTGGACAAAGTCCCAGGCGTTCGCCTTCTTGGCGGCCGCAATGATCGCCTCGTCGTCTGCTTCGGGGTGTCCATAGGCGATGTTGTCGCGAATGGAGCGGTGCAGCAGCGAGGTATCCTGGGTGACGACGCCGATCTGGGCGCGCAGGCTGTCCTGCGTGACGGTGGAAATATCCTTGCCGTCGATCCGGATCGCGCCGTCCTCGAGGTCGTAGAAGCGCAACAGCAGGTTCATCAGCGTCGTCTTGCCGGCGCCCGAGCGGCCGACGAGGCCGATCTTTTCACCCGGCTTGATGTCGAGCGACAGGTGGTCGATGACGCCCTTGGCCTTGCCGTAATGGAAGCGGATGTGGTCAAAGGCGATCGCGCCCTTGTCCGCCTTCAACGCCTTGGCGTCCGGTTCGTCGACGATGTCCTGCGCCTTGGTCATCATGCCGATGCCGTCATAGACCGTGCCGATGTTTTCAAACAGCGCCGACACTTCCCACATGATCCATTGCGACATGCCGTTGATGCGCATGGCGAGACCGACAGCGATCGCGATCGCGCCGACCGAAATCGCGCTCGTCAGCCACAGGTGAATGCCGAGTGCGGCAATGGCGAAGAGCGCAATCGAGTTGTTGGCATAGACGAGGATGTGAAACAGCGTCACCTTGCGCATCTGGCGATGCACGGTGCCCAGGAAGCTGTCCATGCCGTCGCGGGCATAACCTTCCTCGCGGCCCGCATGCGAGAACAGCTTGACCGTGCCGATATTGGTGTAGCTGTCGACGATCCGGCCCGTCATCATCGAGCGCGCGTCCGCCTGCTCCTTGGAGATCTTCTGCAGCCGCGGCACGAAATAGCTGACGATGCAGATGTAGATCGCCAGCCAGACGGCAAGCGGGATCACCAGCCGCCAGTCGGCGGTTGCAACGACGGCAAGCATCGTGACGAAGTAGCTGACGACATAGACGAAGACGTCGAGGATCTTCATCACCGTTTCGCGCACCGCAAGCGAGGTCTGCATCACCTTCGTCGCCACGCGTCCGGCGAACTCGTTGGCAAAGAAGGTCATGCTCTGGCGCAGCAGATAGCGGTGCATCTGCCAGCGGGCGATCATCGGATAGTTGCCGAGCAGCACCTGGTGCATGATCAGCGAGTCGATCGCGACCAGGCCCGGCAGGCCGATGAGCACGAGCGCGCCCATCCAGAAGAGCCTGCCGCCCTCGGCGTCGAGGAAGGTGTCGCGGTTTGCGCTCGACAGCCAGTCGACCATGTTGCCCAGGAACTGGAACAGCGCCACTTCGCCGATGGCGATCAGCGCGGTGCAGACCGACATGATGATGAGCCACGGCGCCGCCGGCTTGGAATAGTGCCAGCAGAAGCCGAAAAGGCTTTTCGGCGGGAGCGTGGGCTCCTCCGCCGGATAGGGATTGAGGCGGGATTCAAACCAGCCAAACATTGCATTGCTCCTTCAGAGTATTTTGAAGGAAAGCGGGTTCCCCCGCGTTCTTATGATGAAAAAGTCAGTCCGGAAATGCCGCCCGCAAGGGGGCTTCGTCTTCCGGAGTTCCGGAAGCGCGTCGATCTCGTTTAAAAGATAGGTCGCGGAACCGGTCAGGCCAAACGGTGGCCCATTACTCCAGGAAGGCGTGTCAACATCCATACAGTCATGTTTGCCTCCGTCGGTTCGCGTTGAAGAGGACCGATCTCTACCCGTATTCGCGCCGACACGCCAGATTGTCGCAGGCAGTTTCGTGCCTATTTTTTCACCGCACAATCCTCTGTTGCCGTTGAGGCACAGATTAGCGCGGCCGAAATGAACGTTGGGCAGATGGCGGCTGGTCTCGCTGCCGAAGGCTGGATCGAGCCGGCATTCGATGCCATAGGAGGAGCCGAAACCGACATTCGTTCCGCCACGACCCCCCGGAGCAGCTTGAGCCCCATGAGCACCCTGCGCATCGCCCTTTATCAGCCCGACATTCCCGGCAATACCGGCACGATCCTGCGCATGGCCGCCTGCCTCGGACTTGGCGTTGACATCATCGAGCCGGCCGGGTTCGACATTTCCGACCGCAACCTGAAGCGCGCCGGCATGGACTACATCGCTGCGGTCGCGCTCAGCCGTCATGTCAACTGGGATCGGTTTGAAGAATGGCGCAGCGGCGCAGGGAGACGCCTGGTGCTCGCGTCGACCAAGGCCGCCCTGCCCTATACGCGCTTCGCGTTCCGGCCGGATGACATCCTGCTCTTCGGCCGCGAGAGCGCCGGCGTGCCCGATCACGTGCACGAGCGCGCCGACGGCCGCATTCTGATCCCGATGGCCGAGGGCCAGCGCTCGCTGAACCTCGCCATCTCGGCGGCGATGATTTCGGGCGAAGCGATCCGGCAGGTTTCGCAGTCTTCCTAGGGAACCCATCCTCACCTCCCGCCGTATCGTGAGCGGCCCGCTACGCCGCAACCTCGTTGTAGGGCGCCGCCTTGCGCGCCTGCTTCAGCACACGCGCCCACCAGGTCAGGCGATCCATCATTACGAACAGGGGCGCGCGCAGTTCCTCGGGCTTGTAGAGGTTGCCGGCGGCATCGAATTTCGACCAGGCTTTTGGTAGCGCGACACCGTCGCGCAGCGTGACGGCGTGCAATTCGCCAAAGACCTGCCGCAGCTGCTCGACGGCGCGAATGCCACCCGACGCGCCACCATAGGAAACGAAGGCGACGGGCTTGGCGTGCCAGGGCTCATAGACCGAATCGATCAGCTCTTTCAGCGCCGCCGGATAGCCGTGATTGTATTCCGGCGTGACGACGATGAAGGCATCGGCTTCCGCGATCTTGCGCTCCAGCCACTCGCCCGGATTGACCGCAGCGCCAAGGCCCCGCGAGGTTCTGAGCCGCGCCGGGTCGATGATCGTCAGATTGAAGATCTCCGACGTCGAGAGTTCCCGGATCAGCCAGTTGGCGACCGTGTCGCAGAAGCGACCCTGGCGCGCGCTGCCATAGATCACCGCGAGGGTCATTTTTTCAGTCATGGGGCAAGCTCCTGTTGTCGAATTCGACCGTTGTCGAATTGAGGGAGCCAATGCTATAAAACCTCAACATTAGTTGAGGTCAATAGTCATCATGACAGTTGTGAAAAGCAGTGAATTGCGGCGGGAGCTGACAGTGGGCGAAGTGGCGGAGCGCAGCGGCGTCGCCGTCTCGACCCTGCACTTCTACGAGGCCAAGGGACTGATCCGCAGCAACCGCACCCGCGGCAACCAGCGCCGCTATCCGCGCGGCATCCTGAGGCGCGTCGCCGTCATCAAGGTTGCCCAGCGCACCGGCATTCCGCTCTCGGAAATCCAGGACGCCTTGTCGGTCTTGCCGGACGATCGTCCGCTGACGGTGGAGGATTGGGGCAGATTGTCCGAAAACTGGCGCGAGCAGCTGAACGAGCGTATCGCCAGCCTGATGGCGCTGCGCGATCACCTGACGAGCTGCATCGGCTGCGGCTGCCTCTCCTTGCGCGAATGTCCGCTGCGCAATCCGCACGATGTGCTGTCGATGGAAGGCGCCGGGCCGCGGCTGATGGATGACGACGGCCACCCGTAATCGCCGGCGCGTCTGCGCTGAGGGTTCGGCTGGATCTTGCTGAAAGCGGTGGTCTCAGTCGGCTGTCGGCAGCCGGCGCATGGTGAACTCGATTTCGTCGCCGTCGAGCAGGCGCCAGCTTTCGACTTCGGTCCAGTAGGCGGCCTTCGGCCAGGTATCGAACCATTCGCGCGCCTTTGCGCGGGCAGCACTTCGATCGAGCCGAAAGGTTTCGCGCACGAAAAGGCCGTCGCCTCGTGTCGGATTGTCCCGGCGATGCCGGGCGATCTGCCGCCGCAAACCATCGAGCGGCGGAGCTGCGGGTATTCTTGCCATGGGCCATACCTCTGACGGATAAGATAGTGGCGCGATCAGCGCTTTGCCAGAGCTATGTGAGGGACACTCGGCGGCGGACTTCCGCGTGCGACAGACTGCCCGATACGGTAAACCGCCGTTGCCATCGTCGCGAAAGTGTGGCCTGTGGCGAAATCAATCGAATCGGCCGCTCTTTGCCAGAAAAAGCCGCCTACAGGACGACATTTCCATGGAACGACCGCAGCTCCCGCAGGGCCTCCCCGCAGATATCGAAGTCAAGAAGGCGGAGGCCCGCGCCTGGTTCGAGGGACTGCGCGATACCATCTGCACCGCATTCGAAGCGATCGAAGACGACCTGACGGGGCCGCTGTCCGATCGCGCCCCCGGCCGTTTCGTCGCCAAGGACTGGGCCCGTGAGGATGGCAAGGGCGGCGGCGGCCGGATGTCGATGATGGAAGGCCGCGTGTTCGAAAAGGTCGGCGTCCATACCTCGACGGTCCACGGCGAATTTTCGCCGGAGTTCCGCAACCAGATCCCGGGTGCAGCGGAGGATCCGCGTTTCTGGGCCTCGGGCATTTCGCTGATCGCCCACCCCGTCAATCCCAATGTGCCGGCGGTTCACATGAACACCCGCATGGTCGTGACCACGAGCAACTGGTTCGGCGGCGGCGCCGACCTGACGCCGGTGCTCGACCGGCGCCGCATGATGACCGATCCGGACACGCAGCTCTTCCATCGGGCAATGGAAATCACCTGCAGCCGTCACGCCGTTGCCGACCATGCCAAGTTCAAGAAATGGTGCGACGACTATTTCTTCCTTCCGCATCGCAGCGAGGCCCGCGGAACCGGCGGCATCTTCTATGACTGGCTGCATTCGCCTCAGGAACAGGGCGGCTGGGAGGCGGATTTCGCCTTCACCCGCGACGTCGGCAAGGCCTTCGCCCTCGTCTATCCGAAGATCGTGCGCACCAACTTCAACACGCCGTGGACCGAGAGCGATCGCGACGAACAGCTCGTGCGTCGCGGCCGCTACGTCGAGTTCAACCTGCTTTACGACCGCGGAACGATCTTCGGCTTGAAGACCGGCGGCAACGTCGAGTCGATCCTGTCGTCCCTGCCCCCGGTGGTTCGCTGGCCCTGACGACCTCTGCGGCCTGACTGCCTTTGAACGTCCGGCCAGTCGTCCTTCCTGATTGAAGTGTCGGCAGATTGAATGCCGGCAGCCGGTGCGCACGTTTGACGGCCACGCACCCTCCCAGCCTGAAACACCAGCCGCCACGCCAGGCTATCTGCCGGTGCCGACGCGCGGTGTCGCACGCCACGTTGTGAAAAATCCTGCAACCTATTGTTCTCGGCCCGCCCCATAAACATCTATGGGACGTGGCGTCGGCCAAACGTCGCACGCTCCACAGAACACGCCGAGCCGCCTTACCCTGCCCAGACCCTCAACAGCCCACCTCGACCCGCATTTCCGGACTTTAGACAGGATCAAGGTCGCAGCAGCGGGCCCACGATGGCAGCACCGGCTGGCCCAACACGAGCAAGAAGGGAGGATGCATGTCCAAGGGGAATATGTCACCGACAGGTGCCCAGCGCCCGCGTCGTTTTCGCACCTGGCTCAAGCGATCAGCGATCACGATCGCGGTGTTGCTCGTCGTTATTCTTGTCCCCCTTGCCTACATCCTCTATCCGACCTTGAAATCCTATCCGCAGGCTCCCGTCGAGGCCGCGGCTTCGCAGCGGGAAGGCAACCTGCAGGACCTTGCCCAGCTGCGCCACCTGCCCGATTTTGACCGCAGCTTCTCGCCCGAATCCAGGGCGGCATTCGCCCAGGCCCTGACCGCGATGGAACAAAGCGCTGGAAGCCTGGACCGGGCCGCGCTTGCGATGGGCGCGGCAAAGGCCGTGGCGCTTGCCGACAACGGTCACACCAACGTCGTCGGGCTTGCCGGTGGCCAGAGCTTCAATGCCGTGCCCATTCGCCTCGGCTGGTTTGCCGACGGCCTGTTCGTGGTTGCCGCTGCCGAAGACCAGGACCGCCTGCTCGCCGCCCGGGTTCTCGGCGCAAACGGCAAGACGACGGACGCCCTGGTCGAAGCACTGCGCCCCTATGTCGGCGGCCCCGCCAATCTTGCGAGGGAGTTCGCGCCGAACTTCCTGATTTCGCCGGAACTCCTCCATGCGGCCGGTCTCGCCGAGACGGCGGAAAGCAGCCGCTATGACCTGCGCCTTGCCGATGGCAGCCCCCTGTCGGTCACGCTCGACGCACGTGCGGGCACTCCGGGACCGCACAAAGGGAATATCTGGCCAGCCCGTGACCTCAGCCCTGTCGCCCGCGCCGGCCAATCACAGGAATGGCGGCACGTGCTCGACGGCGCGGCGCTGCCGGCCTATCTCGCCCAACCGGATCGCAACTACTGGCATTCCTACCCGGAAGCAAACCTGCTCTATGTGCAGATCAACCGTGTCAGGGATCAGCCGCCAACCCTCTTGTCGCAATACCTCTCTGACGTGCTGGACGAAGCCAAGAACAAGCCCATTCGCAACGCGGTCGTCGACCTGCGGTTCAACAACGGCGGCAACTACCTGCTCTCGGCAGACTTTTCCCAACGTCTGCCGGATATCCTGCCCACGAACGGGCGGCTGTTCATCCTGACCGCCGGCAACACGTTCTCTGCCGGCATCACCACCGCCGCGTGGTTGAAATTCTACGGCGGCGCGCGCGTTACCATCATCGGCCAGAGCGCCGGTGACCGGATGCAGTTCTGGGGCGAAGGCGGCACCACCGTCCTTCCCCACTCCAAGCTCGCGGTCCGCTACTCCACCGGCTTTCATGACTGGGAAAACGGATGCAGCCTGTCGCAACTGAGGACCTGCTTCCTGCTGAACTATATCTATGGCGTGCCGGCGGGCAGGCTGGAGCCGGACATTGGTGCTCAGCCGACCTTTTCGGAGTATATCGCCGGAAACGACCGGGCAATGTCAGTGGTGCGCGATCAGCTCGCGGCCGTCGGACCATCAGGCTAAGGCTGGCGACGACGCCCGATTTGAGACCCGCAGGGTGCGGACTTCACTTGCAGATCCGAACCTTCTTCAAGATGATCTTGCCATAGGCGCCGTAGGTCTTGACGGTCTTGACGACGCAGGTCTGCCGGCCGCCATAACTGTAGTTTCCCGCCTCGGCCGCTGAGCCGCAGGCAAAAGTCAGCGTCGTCGCCAGAGCCATGGCGAAGAAGGTGCCGCGCATATGTGTCCCCGTATGCTTGTTGTCGCTGCGACGAACCCGTCGCTTGGCTGTACCCATCGCACGCTTCAGCATCCGGCGCTGTTTCGAACGAAACAATCGAACAAACCGCGCGAACGGGCGTTTCATTCCCGTCAAGCGAGGTGGAGACGATGGTTTTCAAGAAGCGGACTTTTTACGGGGACGAGCCCGAACGGTTGATACCCGAACAGCCGGCCGAACTGGAGCGCACTGTCGCTGATCTGCTGGCGGTGGTGCCTGGCCTCGACGCATCCGACGTCACGGTAACGGCCAAGGGCAACACGATCTTGCTGGCAGGCTTTGTCGCCAGCCAGGACGAGGTGAGACGCGCCGAAGAGGCGGCAGAAGGCGTGCCCGGCGTTGCCGAGGTGCTCAACAGGATCGAAGTCGTCGCGATCAGATCGAACTGAGCGTCCAGCTGACGATCTCGGCTGAAACGCTGGCGAAGGCCTGGTCCATGGCCTTGACGAAGGCCGGATTGCCGGCGCCCTTCACACCGACCGTGGCGCGGAAGGCTTTCTGCGCCCGGACGGTTCCGTTGCGATCGTTGAGGATCTTCGCAAAGATCTCGACGACAGCAGTGTCGGCGCCTTCGGTGGCAATCTCGAAGGCACGGATCTCGGTGATCACCTGGTAGTCGATCGCAAGGCCCTGGCCGGGCTTTCCGACGCCGCCGATCTTCCCGGTGTCTTCGAAGGCCTGAACCAGTTTCGATTGCACAAGCCTCGGGAGGCGGTCGCTCCACTGCGCCTTCGACAGATATTGCAGTTCTGATCCCGACAGGCGGATGACCACCTGGTCGCTGTCGAGCGCCTTCAGCGCCGTCGGCTCCGGCACGAGGATCTGCTTGGCGCTTGAGGCGCGCCCTTCGACCACGGGCGAAGCGGAAAGGCTGAACGTGTCATTGGTGGCGCGGGTACCGCAGCCTGCAATGCCGGCTGCCAGCACGAAAATCAGGGCGGAGCGCCACGCTCCCGTCACTCGCACGCCCACCAGCCCTGAAAAACTCATACTGCCAATACCCTTGTCCCACACACCCTGGCGCGCTCTTCAACAAAAACACACCGCCCGGCCCCACGCCGGCTGTGCCCACCCGACTCAGCGCCGGGTGCGGCCATCATATTGTTTTACCGTCTCGCCGCCAAAGAGAAGACGCTGCGGATCCTTGTCGAACGTCGAGATCGTGTTCTCGAGACTTTGGACGGTACGGCGCGTATCGGTCACCAGCGCCTCGACGTCGCGCAGGCCCGAGCCCGAGAAGCGCTTCAGGTTCTCCGCAATCGGGCCGATCTGTGCATTGAGATTGTCCGCCATCTTGCGGAACGAGGCGAGCGTCGCGCGGGCATCGGCCGAAAGCGACGGCGCGTCTGCATCCCCGAGGAAGCCGTCGACCTTGGCGAGAATGCTGTCGACCCGGTTCGAGGCGGCGTTCAGCTTGCTTGCAAGCTCGGTCACATTGGTAATGGTGTGATCGATGTCCTGCTGGCGGGCGGTAATCTTCTCGGCGAATGCCGAGATATTGGCGACCGTCTTGCGGGCGTCGGCGGTTGCAGCCGAGATATCGTTGACGACCAGCTCGACCTTCTGCTTGTCGACGGTTGCCACCAGCGTATCGACCCGCTCCAATGTCTTCTGCGCGTTCTTGCCGAACTGGTCATAGGTTTCGACGGTGCGCCGGAAGGCCGTGAGGGTTTCGGTCACGCCACCGGAAGCCGCCTTCAGGTCGTTGCTGATCTGCTCGACGTTCGAAACGATATGGTCGATCTTCTTCGGATCGACAGATTTGACCAGCGTTTCGGCCGAAGCCAGCGTCGAATCGAGTTTCTTGGAGGCGGCGTTGATCGAGCCGGAAAGCTCGGTCACGCTCTTGAGGAAGTCGTCGATCGCGCCGGAGTTCTTCGCCAGCGCATCGGAAAACGTCTCGGCGTTGTTGATCGTCTTGGTGAGCGGCCCGCGCACGTCGGTGACGAATCCCTGGATGTCGGTGATGGCGCTGTTGGCCCGGTCCATGATCTGGTCGGCGGTTGCAAGCAGGCTGGTGACGCTCGACTGGTCCGCCAGGATGCGGGCCTGCGTGCCTTTCTCGATCGCGGTCTTGAGGATGTTTTCATCGCCCTTGTGGCCGCCGCTGAGCTCGATATAGGCGGCACCCGTCAGGCCCTGCACTTCCAGGGTCGCCTTGGTCGACTTCAGCACCGGCGCATCGATGGAGACCTCCGTCAGCGCCAGCGAATAGCGCGGATCGTTGGCATCGATCGCCAGATTGCGCACGGTACCGACGGCGATGCCGTTGAAGCGCACAGGCGAGCCCACCGACAGACCGTTGGCAGAGCCCGGAATGTTGACCACCAGTTCGACCATCTCGCCGCTGCGGCCGTACTGCGACATCCAGTAGACGAAGCCGAATGCGGCTGCGATCACGAACACCGTGAAGAAACCGACAATGGCGTAGTTCGCTTTCGTTTCCATTCGTACCGACTACCTTCGTGGCCGCTTCACCGGCTCTTCCTCCGATCCTGACGTCGCAACATCAAGATCGCATCCAAACATCAACCGTTGCGCGCGGTCGTGATCGTTGTTCACGATCGTGATCGCTGTTCACGATCGTCATCGCTCCTGACGATCGAACGTGCGCGCTTGCCACGGAAATAGGACTGCACCCAGGGGTCGTCGCAGGCCAGCATGTCTTCCACGGTGCCTTCCACCAGCACCTTCTTCTTGCCGAGCACCGCAATGCGGTCGCAAACGGAAAAAAGGCTGTCGAGGTCGTGAGTCACCATATACACGGTCAATCCCAGCGTGTCGCGCAGCTTGGCGATCAGCTCGTCGAACTCCGCAGCGCCGATCGGATCAAGACCCGACGTCGGCTCGTCCAGGAAAACCAGATCCGGATCGAGCGCGAGCGCACGCGCAAGGGCCGCGCGCTTGATCATGCCGCCCGAAAGCTCCGAGGGATATTTTTCCGCCGCCTCCGGCGCCAGGCCCACGAGCTCGATCTTCACCCGCGCCAGTTCGTCCATCAGGCTCTGCGGCAGGTCGAGATATTCGCGCATCGGCACCTGGATGTTCTCACGCACCGTCAGCGCCGAAAACAGCGCGCCATGCTGGAAGAGAACACCGAGGCGCATGTCGAGCGCGATGCGCTCGGCCTCCGTGATGCTGTCGTAGTCGGCTCCGAGAATCTCGATCTTGCCGGAACGCTTGGCAAGCAGCCTGAGCACGGTGCGCATCAGCACCGACTTGCCGGTGCCCGAGGCGCCGACGAAGCCGAGGATCTCGCCGCGGTAGATTTCGAGGTTCAGCTTGTCGAGCACGATGTTTGAGCCGAACCCGACCGTCAGGTCGCGAACGGAGAGCACGGATTCCTGTCCGTTGGCTTGGCTCGCCTGGAATTCCTCGTGCCTTTTTTCGACTGGATTCACGCTGATTGCCGCCTCAAAAATCGATTGCCGCGTAGAAAATGGCAAAGAGCCCGTCGATGAGGATCACCACGAAGATCGACTTGACCACCGAAGAGGTCACGTGGCGGCCAAGCGATTCGGCACTGCCGCCGACCTTCAGCCCCTCGACGGCGGCGACAACCCCGATGATCAGCGCCATGAACGGCGCCTTGATCATGCCGGCGGCGACCGACGAGAAATCGACCGCCTCCTGCAGACGGGCAAGGAAGGTCGGGATGGTGATACCCGAATAGCCCCAGGCGACAAGCGCCGCACCGACGAGGGCCGCGAAGTTCGCGATGATCGTCAAGAGCGGCAACGCAACGGTGAGTGCCACCAGCCGCGGGAAGACGAGAACGCCGATCGGGCTCAAGCCCATCACTTTCAGCGCATCCACTTCCTCGCGCATCTTCATCGAGCCGATTTCGGCCGTGATCGCGCTGCCGGAGCGGCCGGCGATCATGATCGCCGTCAAAAGCACGCCGATTTCACGCAACTGCAGAATGCCGACAAGATCGACGACAAACACTTCGGCGCCGAAATAACGCAACTGGAACGCACCCTGCTGCGCGATGATCGCGCCGATCAGGAACGACATCAGCGTGATGATCGGCACGGCCATCACGCCCATCCGGTCGATCTGATGAACGATTGCCGCCGGCGACACCCCGCTGTGCCGCCCAAGCTTCAGCTGTGCGCCGCGCACCGCGGAGCCGAGGATGTACATGGCCGCAACGATATCGTCCCAGGTCGCAACCATGGCCTCGCCCAGTGGGGCGAAAATACGCTGGAACAGCGGCACCTTCTCGTTGCCGCCCTCGGGCGAACGCAGTTCCGCCGGCAGGGCGTCGATCAGTTCGACATAGCGCTGTCCACCGTCGGTAAAATGGAGTTCGTCACGCGAGGGGCCCGCAACCTTGGTCATGAAGCGGCGGATGATCCAGGCGCCCGCCGTGTCCATCGCCGTGACCCCGGAAAGATCAAACTGCCTGACGCCGCCGTCCTTGCGGGCAAGGCCATCCAGTTTCGCCGCCATCGCCTCGGCCGTCTCGTGCCGCCAGGCGCCGGTAAAGACGTAGCTTTGCGCACCGGCACTTTCGGCCAGCGCCACGTCGGCGGTTATCTTGCGGGCGGGCTGCGACACGTGGTTTCTGTTTTCCCGATTTGCAACCGCATAATCCCTAAGGCCGAAAACGGATTTGGGGACAAAATTATGCAGCAGGCCTAGTGTGTTACAGTGCTCTTTCCGTTCGACGGCATCACGCTGTAAAGATTCGTAAAACCTTAACCCCTCATAACGGCTCGCACCGTTGCTGTCACCCGAACGTTCGGCCGGCGACGACGCCATGCCCTCAGTTTGCACGCCGGAGACGCTTTCATGTCACTTTCCCTTGACGCAACCGTGGAACATTTTCCGATCGCAGGCACGTTTACGATCTCGCGTGGCTCCAAGACGACCGCAAGCGTCGTCACCTGCAGGATCAGCGACGGTATAAACGCCGGTTTGGGCGAATGCGTTCCCTACGGCCGGTATGGCGAATCGATCGATTCGGTCCTCGCCGAGATCGCCGCCATGCGCCCGCACATCGAGGCCGGCCTCTCGCGCGCGGACCTGCAGCATGACATGAAGCCCGGCGCCGCCCGCAATGCCATCGACTGCGCCCTCTGGGACCTGGAAGCGAAGAAGAAAAAGACGCCTGCGCATGTGCTTGCGGGAATTTCTTCGCCTGAAGCATTGACGACGGCCTACACGCTGTCGCTGGCCGAGCCCGACGCCATGCGCGAGCAGGCCGCGAAATACGCGCACCGTGCCCTTCTGAAAATCAAGGTCGGCACGCCCGATGACGCTGCCCGCATTCGCGCCGTTCGAGCGGGCGCGCCGGAAAGCCGCATCATTCTCGATGCCAACGAGGGGTGGACGCCAGACACGCTTGCCTATCACTTCGCAATCTGCGCTGAGGAACGCATCGACCTCATCGAACAGCCGCTGCCGGCGGGCCGCGACGAAGCGCTGGCGACGATCGCCCGCCCGGTTCCCATCTGCGCCGACGAAAGCGTGCACGCCACCGGCGATCTCGCCAGCCTCGTCGGCCGCTACGACGCGGTCAACATCAAGCTCGACAAGACAGGTGGGCTGACCGAGGCCTTGCGCATGCGCAGACAGGCCGACGCGCTCGGCCTCAAGGTCATGGTCGGTTGCATGGTCGGAAGTTCGCTGGCGATGGCGCCGGCAATCCTGGTGGCCCAAGGCGCTGCCTTCGTCGACCTCGACGGGCCGCTGCTGCTTGCCGAAGACCGCACGCCAGGCCTGCGCTACGAGGCGTCGCTGGTCTTCCCGCCGGAGCCGCGTCTCTGGGGCTGAAGATACCAGGCGGCAATCGCAAAGCAGCAGCCGGCAAACGCGACCACCGACATCGAATAGAAGCCGTTGACCCCGTACCAGGCATAGAAATAGCCCGACAGGAACGTCAGGATCGCCGTAAAGATGCCGGTGTAGAAGAAGTAGAGCCCCTGGGCCGACGCCTCCTGTGATTCGACCACGCGTTCGACAAGCTTGTGCTGCATACCCGTATGCATGATCGCATAGGTGAAGGCGTGGAAGCACTGGAGAATGAAGTAGCCGCCAAAGCCAAGATCCATCGGGAAGATGATCCAGCGCACCACAGCGAGGAAACAGCCCGACAGGATCATCACCCAGACGCTGAAGCGGCGGCTGATCGATTTGGCGAAGACGAACATCGTCACTTCCGCCGCGACCCCTGCGCTCCAGAGAAGGCCGATCTCGGTGCCGCTGTAGCCGATGTGCTGCCAGTAGATCGCCGAGAAGGCAAAGAGCATCGCATGGCTGGCATTGACCAGCGTCACCCCGATCAGGAGCAGTTGCAGGTCAAGCTGCCGCAGCGATTTCGGCGGCGGCTCGGTGAGCGCCGTGATCGGTGACGGCCGGCGCGGCTTGCCGACCCGCGGAGCGGCGTAGGCCATGGCAATCGTCAGGCCGAAGCCGATCGCCATCGCCGGCAGCACCATGTCGGTGCCGATGAGGCCGACCATCCAGCCGCCGAGCATGGTCGCGCCAATGAAGGCGACCGATCCCCAGAGCCGCATATGCGCGTAGTCGAAGCCCCAGCGCCTCACACCCGACAGCGCAATCGCCTCGACGATCGGCACATAGGGCGAGTAGACGGCCGATTGCAGCGTGTAGATGATCAGGACCGGCCAGAAATCCCGGAAATAGAACAAGACCAGCGCCGTCGCCAGCGACAGGAAACCGGACCAGATAAGCACGATTGCCCGCTCGCCGAGCCGGTCGGCAATGACGCCGGCAATCGGCGCGGTAATCACGCGCACGAACATCGGCAACGCCAGGACGACACCGATCTCGAAATCGGTCATCGACAGCGTGCTCAGCCACATCGGAAAATATGGCATCGCGAAGCCGTTGACGATCAACGGCGCGCAAAAGAGCAAAGCGATGCGAAGCGCGAAATGGCGCGGCGGAGGGCCCACGGATGCGGGCGCTTGGGAGGGAATCATAGGCTGACCTGATGGCTGTAATCCATGTCTATCACAGCCCGGGCTCGCCCCGCCATAACCTAGTTTTCGCGACAGGTTCTTCGTTCAGTCCTTTGCCCCGTTGTGCGCTGTGCCATTGTCCGATGTCACCTTGTCCGCGTCATAAAGATACAAGGTCAGAGCGAAGGGCTGCCGCTCGCCCCAGGCAATCGCCTCGTGCACGGAGATGCCGTCCCTGCGGGCGCAGTCCACGGCTTGCCCCGCCTCCTCCGCCTGGTCGGCATCCGGGCAGCTGTTGTCATGCTCGACCGGCTCGACAACGGCATTGACGCGCTTCCAGCGATAAGGGCGGACGCGTTGGTCGATAATATTCCAGATCATCTGCACCGTTCCGGCCTGTTTAAGGGACTGAGCGCCCGAGGCTCGGCGCGCCCCGGGGACCGGAATGGATGCAACAGGGTGTTTGACGGGTTATGCCGCGCGTTGCGTCAACAGTTGCGCAAGAAGCTTGTCGGCTTCGGCAGAAACCTCGCCTTCACTGGCACCGCCGCGCATCTGGTGCCAGGTGATGAGCTCCATCGTTCCGTCGAGATGCTCGGCAATCGCCGTGCAGCTTTCCACCCAGTCGCCGGTGTTGACGTAGCGGATGTCGCCGATGTCCTCGATCACGGCGTGGTGGATATGGCCGCAGATGACGCCCTGGCAGTCGTAGCGGCGGGCCTCTTCGGCCACCACCTTCTGGAACTCGCCGATGAAGTTGACGGCATGCTTTACCTGGAGCTTGGCCCAGGAGGAAAACGACCAGTAGGGCATGCCGAGGCGGCGGCGGACGGCCGCGAGGCCGATATTGATGGCGATGGCCGTGTCATAGGCCCAATCGCCGAGATAGGCGAGCACGCGGGCATTGCGCACGACCACGTCGAATTCGTCGCCATGGAGCACGAGGTATTTGCGCCCGTCGGCCCCTTCGTGGATATGGCGCTGGGCCACCTCGATGCCGCCGAAATGCACACCCGGAAAATCGCGCAGGAACTCGTCGTGATTGCCGGGAATGTAGATGATGCGGGTGCCCTTGCGGGCCTTGCGCAAGAGCTTCTGAACGACGTCGTTGCAGTTCTGCGGCCAGTACCAGCTACGCTTCAGCCGCCAGCCATCGACGATGTCGCCGACGAGAATGATCGTCTCGGCGTCATGATGCCGCAGGAAATCAAGCAGATAGTCGGTCTTGGCGGCCTTCGAGCCGAGATGGACGTCGGATATGAACAACGTCCTGAGCTTCCGTACGGAGTTGTCTTGCAGCGCCGCCATCATGCCAGCCTCGTCTTCGTTACGCTTTCTGTCACCGTGAAAACCAGACTCGTGTTTCAGGAAGATGACATGAGCATTGCGACCGCTCCGCGCGCCCCAAGAATTCACAGGCGCAAAAACTGTACCTCGCATCGAATTCATGCCAAAAGGCACGACCACGAATGAGGAATGTGAGAGCATGAACACGGGCGACAAGACGAAATCCCATACCGGTCCGGCCAGCGGCGACATCGACCAGCAGGCCCTTTTCTTCCACCGTTACCCACGCCCGGGAAAGCTCGAAATCCAGCCCACCAAGCCGCTCGGCAACCAGCGCGACCTGGCCCTTGCCTATTCGCCAGGCGTCGCAGCACCCTGCATCGCCATCCGTGACAATCCGGAAACAGCAGCCGACTACACCGCGCGCGCCAACCTGGTCGCGGTCATCTCCAACGGCACGGCCGTACTCGGTCTCGGCAACATCGGCCCGCTCGCATCCAAGCCCGTGATGGAAGGCAAGGCCGTTCTCTTCAAGAAGTTCGCCGGCATCGACGTCTTCGACATCGAGATCGATGCGTCCAGCATCGACCGCATGGTCGACGTCATCTCGGCCCTCGAGCCGACCTTCGGCGGCATCAACCTTGAAGACATCAAGGCGCCCGAATGTTTCGAGGTCGAACGTCGCCTGCGCGAAAAGATGCAGATCCCGGTTTTCCACGACGACCAGCATGGCACCGCCATCATCGTCGCCGCCGCCATCCTCAACGGCCTTGAGCTTGCCGGCAAGGATATCGGAAAGGCCAAGATCGTCACGTCGGGGGCAGGCGCTGCGGCCCTCGCCTGCCTCAACCTGCTCGTCACCCTCGGCGCCAAGCGCGAGAACATCTGGGTCCACGACCTCGAAGGCCTCGTCTACAAGGGCCGCGAAGTGCTGATGGACGAGTGGAAGTCCATCTATGCGCAGGAAAGCGACAACCGCGTTCTCGCCGACAGCATCGGCGGCGCAGACGTCTTCCTCGGCCTGTCGGCAGCGGGCGTCCTGAAGCCGGAACTGCTGGCCCAGATGGCCGAAAAGCCGCTGATCATGGCGCTCGCCAACCCGACGCCTGAAATCATGCCGGAAGAAGCGCGCGCCGCCCGCCCGGATGCGATGATCTGCACCGGCCGTTCGGACTTCCCGAACCAGGTCAACAACGTCCTCTGCTTCCCGCACATCTTCCGCGGCGCGCTCGATTGTGGCGCAAGCACCATCAACGAAGAAATGAAGATGGCCGCCGTGCGCGCCATCGCCGGCCTTGCCCGCGAAGAACCGTCAGACGTCGCCGCCCGCGCCTATTCCGGCGAGACCCCGGTGTTCGGACCCGACTACCTGATCCCCTCGCCGTTCGATCAGCGCCTGATCCTGCGCATTGCGCCGGCGGTTGCGAAGGCTGCCGAGGAAAGCGGCGTCGCCACCCGTCCGATCCAGGACTACGACGCCTATCTCGACAAGCTGAACCGCTTCGTCTTCCGCTCCGGCTTCATCATGAAGCCGGTCTTTGCCGCCGCCAAGAACGCCCAGAAGAACCGGGTGATCTTTGCCGAAGGCGAAGACGAGCGCGTGCTGCGCGCCGCCCAGGTGCTGCTCGAAGAGGGTACCGCCCGCCCGATCCTGATCGGCCGTCCGCAGATCATCGAGACGCGGCTTCGCCGCTACGGCCTGCGCATTCGTCCTGACGTCGATTTTGAAGTCGTCAACCCGGAAGGCGACCCGCGCTACCGCGACTATGTCGAGGACTATTTCGCGCTTGTCGGCCGCCTCGGCGTCATTCCCGAAGCCGCCCGTACGATCGTGCGCACCAACACCACGGTCATCGGCGCGCTCTCGGTCAAGCGCGGCGAAGCCGATGCGCTGATTTGCGGCGTCGAAGGCCGCTATTCCAGGCACCTGCGCGACGTGTCGCAGATCATCGGCAAGCGTGAAGGCGTGCTCGACTTCTCGGCCCTCAGCCTCTTGATCTCGCAGCGTGGCGCCACCTTCTTCACCGACACCTATGTGAGCTACTGCCCGAGCGCGGAAGAGATCGCCCAGACGACCGTCATGGCGGCGCAGGAAATCCGCCGCTTCGGCATCACGCCGCGCGCGGCGCTCGTGTCGCATTCCAACTTCGGTTCGCGCGAATCGGAGAGTGCGACGAAGATGCGCAAGGCGCTGCAGCTGGTGCGGGAACTCGCACCGGAACTCGAAGTCGACGGCGAGATGCACGGCGATGCCGCGATCTCCGAGGCGCTGCGCCACCGCGTCATGCCGGACAGCAGCCTGTCGGGCGAAGCCAATCTCCTGGTCTTCCCGAACCTCGACGCGGCCAACATCACGCTCGGCGTCGTCAAGACGATGACCGACAGCCTGCATGTCGGCCCGATCCTGCTCGGCTCGGCGCTGCCGGCGCATATCCTGTCACCATCGGTGACCTCGCGCGGCGTGGTCAACATGGCAGCGCTTGCGGTCGTCGAAGCCAGCCATCCGGGCTGATGAAAACACGGAGATCGCCACCGATCTTCGCTGCAACAGGGCGCGCGGTGCGCGCGCCCGACGGCATACCCAGGCGTCGCGCATATTTCCGCCGCGGAGCCTGCCGGGTCCGGAACCAGGCCTGCGCCCCGTCTTCGCACGGCGCGCAAAAAAGGGTCCGGGCCGGGAAACAATCAAGCCGCGAAGAATTGGTCTTATACACCAAACGGGTAAGTTTGCGCTGGACAAAAGGTGAACCGCTAACCATGCTGGAACCTCGGATGAGATTCGGTGTTGTGGCATGACAGAGCAGCAGGCTGTCCTCGACATGCTGGAAATCCTGGAATGCGGGGGCTGCGTCGAGCCCGCTCATTTCTTTACGCTGATGCGCCGTACCTTTCGCATCGCCCACCTTCTCTACCTTGAGGCGGAGCCCTATGCGGACGAGTTGAAGGTCTGCAGGCTGCATCACACCTTCGGCGCCTATGCCGCCGAGATTTACCGGTCGCGCGCGCTTCATCGGATAGATCCCATCCTCAAGCTCGCCCTTGGCGGTGTGCGCCCCGTGGAATGGACGATGGCCCGGCATCGCTTCCCCGAATGCGAGCCGCTGTTCGTCGCCGCTCAGGAAATCGGCATTTCCACCGAGGGGGTCGCCCTGCCGCTGCCCTCGCCAGCGGGGCGCATGGCGCTGCTTGCGATCAACGTCAACATGCCGGCCGACGAGTGGTCGACCTATCGCCGCCATCATCTGCGTGACTTCCAGCTGGCGGCGAACCTCTTCCACGCAGCCATGCTTGAACACGGCGCTATGGCGGGCGCGCTCTCGGTGCGCGACATGCGGCTGACCAGCCGCGAAACCGAGGTCCTGACCTGGGCTGCGGCGGGCAAGAGCTATTGGGAAATCGCCACGATCCTCGGCATTTCCGAGCGCACCGTGCGTTTCTTCATGACCAATACAAGACGCAAGCTCAACGTTGTCTCCAATACCCAGGCCGTCGCGCAGGCTGTGCGCCATGCCCTGATCCCGACCGTCTGACGCAGCTCCGCCAAAGGCCCGTCTAAAACCCCTCGAAATTTACTGGCAATTTAGTCGTTTTTGAACTGTCACTACCGACAGTTACGCCACCGCCGCGAGCCTGACAGCATCCGTCCAACCCCAAATCAAGGACGGAGCA
The DNA here is from genome assembly GCF_035999135.1 of Ensifer sp. Classification (GTDB taxonomy): domain Bacteria; phylum Pseudomonadota; class Alphaproteobacteria; order Rhizobiales; family Rhizobiaceae; genus Ensifer. The sequence goes on along the minus strand of NZ_DASYGZ010000064.1, from coordinate 9,878 downwards.
AACGATGATCAGGATCCTCAACGGAAAGACCCGCGGACAGCACCCTCAAGCCGTCGACGATATGTTCCGGCTGCGCAAGCGCGTCTTCCACGACTTTCTGAAGTGGGATGTGCAGACGGATGGCGAGTGGGAAATCGACAACTACGACAAGGCGAACCCGCTTTACATCCTCTCCTACTCGCCCGACGGCCGCCTGCGCGGCTCGCTGCGGCTTCTGCCGACACTCGGTCCCAACATGCTCGACGACACGTTCCCGATCCTGCTCGGCGACAATCCAGAAATCCGCAGCGCCTCCGTCTGGGAATCGAGCCGATTCTGCATCGAACCCGATATCTCGCAGGATCGCGCGTCCAACCAGGTGACGGTAGCGGCTGCCGAATTGATGTGCGGCGTCGGCGAACTCGGCCTTGCCTCCGGCATCAGCCACATTGTCACCGTCACCGACGTCTTTCTCGAGCGCATGTTCCGCCGCATGGGATGCCCCGGCGAGCGCATCGCCGAACCCCACCGCATCGGCTCCGTGTTCGCCGTCGCCGTTGCCTGGGAAGTGACTGACGACCTGCTCCAGCGGATGAAGGCCGTCGCGGCCATCGAAGGCGCCGTTCTCGACCGTCCGATGTCGCTCGAAACAGCCCGCGCCGCCTGAAAACGGCAAGGTGACGGACGCGCCACGACGAAGGCAGCGTGACATTGGCCTGTTAACGCAAACCGTGGCTTGTCGTTGCACGATCATCGACAAGCTCTATGATGGGGGCGAAACAGGAATTGCCGTCGGCAGCCACCCGCAACAGAAGGTTGGCGCCTGATGGCAGCAGGAAGAGACCCTCGCCCGTGTTCCCGCGCTTGAAACACGTCGCTGCGGCCCTTGTGCCATTGGTTCTGATCGGTGCCAGTCCATCACTGGCATCGACCGCCTGCGACCGGCTGAACACCCGGCTTGCACAACTGCCCGACATGATCGCCACCAATGCCGACGCCCGCGACTATGCGAGCGCGATCTCGCGTCAGAACATCGAATTGCGACGCGCCAAGAACGACTGGCGCCGCGCCGGTTGCGGCGGTGGCGGCGATGTCGACTTCGGCGGCGGCGACCCGGACAGCTGCGGCGCACTGAACGGCCTGATCGCCGACATGGAAGACAATCTCAACATTCTCAAATCCGAGCGCGAGCAGATCGTTGCCGGCGACAGCAACGATTCGCGTCGGCGGATTCTGGCCGCGCTTGAAATCAATGGCTGCTTCGGCAACCGCGATGAAGTGGCAAGCGTCGAGCCCGAGGAGCCGGAGACGCATCGCAACATCATCGCCGACCTGCCTGACGATGAAAGCTATGGGCCGCTGCTGCGACAGGACGACGGTGGCTATGCGGCCGAGGACCTCTACTACCGCGGCACCCTTCGAACCATGTGCGTGCGCACCTGTGACGGCGCCTTCTTCCCGATTTCTTCCGACGCCTCGCCCGCCGACTTTCCGCGCGACGAGCAGGCCTGCCGGGCGCGCTGTCCCGGCGCCGAGACGGAACTCTTCTTCCATGATCTGAATACACAGGAGAGTGACCAGATGGTCTCGGCGCTGACCGGCCGGCCGTACAGCGAAATGCCGAATGCCTTTGCCTATCGCACCCGCAGCGTGAGCAAGCCGGGAACCTGCGGCTGCCAGATCCCGAAGTCCGCGGCGACGGAGCCGAAGGCATCCGCAACGATGAAGGGCAGCGATCAGTCGTCGATCGTGGTGATCGAGACCAAAAAGCCTGCGGGCGAGACCAATGCAGCCACGGTGCCGGCCGAGGCTCGCCCCTACGATCCCGCTAAGAGCAAGGTCCGTGTGGTCGGACCGACCTTCCTGCCGCAGCAAGAGACGTCGATCGATCTCAAGCATCCGAAGGGTCCGGCCTATCAGCCGACGCAGAGTAACTAGGACACGTCGCAATCTTGCAGGTCGGGTCGGTGCGGCCTCGTCATCGATTTGGCGCTGCCCCTATCCCTCACGGGCGCCCGTTGCTTCGGCCCCATCCGTCTTCGAACACAAGGTCTTCGAGCGGCAGTCGCTGGCGCCAACCCTTCACTGCGAGCTCCGGCTGCTGATAGAGCTTGTCGACGTAGCCGACGCAGAGCCAGGCGACGATCTCGATCGTCTCGGGAATGCCGAGGATCGTCTTGATCTCGGCCTCGTGAAAGATGCTGACCCATCCGACGCCCACCCCCTCTGCACGCGCCGCCAGCCACAGGTTCTGCACGGCGCAGACCGTCGAATAGACGTCCATCTGCGGGTTGTGGGTGCGGCCGAGCACGACTGCGCCGCCGCGCGAGCGGTCGCAGGTGATGCAGATGCTGAGCGGCGCCTTGCGGATGCCTTCGAGTTTCAGCGAACGGTACTTCGACTGTTGCTCGCCGGAAAACATCAGCGCCGCCTCTTCATTCGCGCGCTGGAAGGCCTGCCAGACCCGCTCACGGGTTTCCGGCGCCCGTACCAGCACGAAGTTCCACGGCTGCATGAACCCGACGGACGGCGCATTGTGGGCCGCCTGTAACAACCGGCGCACCAGATCGTCGGGCAAGGGGTTGGACAGAAATTCGTCGCGCACGTCGCGGCGCGTTTCGATGGCGCGGTAGACAGCCTCCCGCTCATCCGGCGAAAAGGCACAGGCAGCCGCAGGGCCGCCTTTCGGTTCGTTCAGCATCGTCTGGTCCCCAACAATGCGAAACCTTCCGCCGTCCGCGCGGGTTCGGTCTATCTTGCCAGGCCGGTCTTCTGACTTCGGTTCAACCGATCGCCTCCGCCTTCCCGGATCCGTTCAAGACCCAGTGGCAAGACCTTGAAACTGTTCAAGATCTATTCGACGCGACCGTCCCCGTCACAGCGTTGGGCACGTTCCGGAGTGACACCGGATTCCCGATTCTCCCGCTGACGCGGGCACCTGACGGCGGCCATAAGGACATAGGGGCCGGTCAAAGACAAGCATTCCCCTGATGTCCCCACCGAAGAAGCAGCCGGCGCCCTCCTGTACAGCGCGCGCCGGGCCTCCTCTCCGCTCGCATTTCAGAGCGGCGCCACCGGATGCGGCGAGCCGTCATAGCCGCCCCAGACCGACTGATCGAAGCAGATCACCGATCCGGTCATCAGCCCGGATTCGGCAGACGACAGATAGGCGCAGGCGCGCGCCACTTCCGCCGGATCGACCAGCCTGCCGAAGGGCTGGCTGGCGGCTGCCTTGTCGAGCCAGTCGGCAGCCGCACCGTGAAACTCGCGCTGGATCCGGTCTTCGCCTTCCGACGCCATCCAGCCGATGTTGAGGCCGTTGACGCGGATGCGGTTGCGCAGAAGCGCGTAAGCCGTGTTCTTGGTCAGCGTTTCGAGCGCTCCCTTCGACGCGCAATAGGCGGCGATGAAGGGTTGGCCGGCCATGGCCGACATGGAACCGATATTGACGATCGTGCCTTCGGTCTTTTCGCGCCGCATCACCGTCACCGCCTCCTGCATCAGGAAGAACGGCGCACGGACGTTGATGGCGAACATGCGGTCGAAAAGTTCAGGCGTGGTGTCGAGGATCGTACCGCGGTCGGTGATCGCCGCTGCGTTGACCAGCGCATCCACCCGGCCGAATTCTGCGTCGCAGGCAGCAACCACCTTGCGGGCATCCTCGACCTTTTCGAGGTCGGCCTCGACATAGACCACCTTCGCGCCGCTCGCCTTGCCGATCGCCTCGGCCTTGGCGCGGCCCTTGGTGGCGTTGCGACCGCAGATCACGACACCTGATGCGCCGCGTTCGGCAAAGAGCGCGGCGATGGTCGCCCCAAGCCCTTGCGTGCCCCCGGTGACGATCGCGACCTTGCCATCCAGTTGTGCGCTCATCGTATTCCTCCCTTTGTGAGAACAGTAAATGCGATATGGCTCCGGATGGCCTGCACCCGGAGCCGGTCAACGCTGTGCCGGAAGCCGTCAGCTCAGCTTGCGCTTTGCCTGCGCCTCGAGCGCCGCGGAAAAATCGGCGTCGCTCGAGCCGGCTGCCAGCGCCTCGCGCATCAATTGCGCCTGTGTTTTCGGCGCCAATCCGCCGAGCGGTGGATCGCGGTCGAGATTGGTCGGGAACGAATAGCCCTCGGCACAGGACGCAATTGCGTTCGACACCTCCGTAGCGCTCAGTTTGCCTGCCGACAGCGCTGTCTTCAACGCGGGATAGAGCGTGGCACTCATCGTCAGGCGATCGACGGTCTCCATCGCCCTTCCGAAGGCTGACGAGACCTGCAGCAGGTTCGCGACGCGCCGGATGTCGGTGGAACGGTTGTTGCCGGCGGCATGGAAGAGCGCCGGATTGAAGAACACGACGTCGCCCTTTTCGAGCGGCAACTGCACGTGGTGTTCGTCGAAATAGGCGCGGAACTCCGGCCGGTTGAGCGCCAGATAGCCCGGCACATAGGTCTGGCTATAGGGCAGGAACAGGGTCGGGCCGCTTTCAAGCGGCATGTCGCAATGGGCGACAGCCCCCTGCAGCGTCAGCACCGGCGAAAGCCTGTGCACATGAACCGGATACTGCTCGATCACGGCCGCGGTCTGGAAACCAAGGTGATAATCCCGGTGCGCCGATTGCGCGGCGCCGCCCGGATTGACCCGATTGACCTGCGCCGTCATCTGGTAGTTCGGTCCGAGCCAGGCCTCGCTGACGAGCGCGATGATGTCGTTTCCGTAGTAGGCGGCAAAATTCTCCGGTGCCTTCAGGCAGTGCTTTTCGAGCGAGTTCCAGATGCGGTCATTGGCGCCTGGCTTGGCGAAATGGTCGCCGCCGCCGCTGTTGCTGCGGTGCTGTTCTTCGATGATCGTGTCGAACACGGCGCTCGCCGCGTCGATCACGGTCGTGTCTTTGAAGGCGCGCTTGAAGACCGCGACACCCGGACCCGTCGCCAACGCCTCGCAGATCTCGGCCAGAACTGCCCGGCGCATCTCACCGTCGCCACAGGCCGCCATCAGTGCGGCGCTGTCATAGATCAACACATTCTTCTGACATCCGGCCGCGTTGGGATAGTCCGAAAGGTTGGTGTTGCGCTCGACCTCGGCCCGGAACGCCTCGATATCGCAGGTTTCCTCACTGAGCCACACCCGCTCCATTCGTTGCCGCGCACTGTTGTCGGTCTTCATCGCGTTTCCTCCTCCGGAACATCCGATGCAGACGACTATAGGCGGCGGCAAAACGTGATATAGAGCAGAAAACCATCAAAAAACCATCAAGGAGCTGCCTTGGCGCATCCATTTCTGGTCAAGGATATCGCCTTCCAAGCCGGCCTCAGCACGGCGACGGTCGACCGCGTGCTCAACCAACGTCCGGGCGTCCGGCGCCAGACGACCGCGCGGGTGCACGCCGCCATCGCCGAACTCGAAAATCAGCAGGCGGGCCTCGACGTTCAGGGACGAAAATTCGCGATCGACATCGTCATGGAGGCACCCGAGCGCTTCACGTCAGCGGTCAGGCGCGCCTTCGAAAGCGAGGCGCAGACATTTGCGCCGACTGTCTTTCGGTGCCGCTTCCATTTCACCGAGACGATGCGGCCGCAGGACATCGTGCATTTGCTCGACCGCATCCGGCTCAGAGGCACCGACGGACTGGTCCTGAAGGCCCCTGATGTCCCTGAAGTCGTCGGCGCCGTTTCGCGCCTTGAGGAAAGCGGCATTCCGGTCGTGACGCTGGTCACCGATCTGCCGAACTCGCAGCGAACCGCCTACGCCGGCGCCGACAACCGGACCGCCGGAGAAACGGCCGCCTACCTGATCGGCGAACGGTTCGCAGGGGCGCCGGCGACGGTCCTGGTCACGCTTTCGAGCGGGCGTTTTCGCGGCGAGGAAGAGCGGGAAATCGGCTTTCGCCGGGTGTTGAGGGAGCGCTATCCTTCTATCCGCATCGTCGAAATCAGCGAGGGCCACGGTCGCGATGCGGAGACCGGTGCGCTTGCAGGCGAGGCCCTTTCGGCCCATCCGGATATCAATGCCGCCTACTCGATCGGTGGCGGCAACCGCTCTGTCCTTTCAGCCTTCGAGCGCCTCGACCGTCGTTGCAGCCTCTTCATTGCGCACGACCTCGACGAGGACAACCTGGCGCTCCTGCGCGCGCGTCGTATCCACTTCGTGCTCCATCACGACCTGAAGACCGATGCGAGAACGGCGTTCCGCACGATCATGCTGCACCGTCGCGCCGCATCGGCCGCGGCCGGACCACAGCTTTCGGCCGTCGTGGTGATAACGCCCTACAACGTGCCCGACTAGTCGGGCCCCAAGCAACTGCGGGAGAATGCACGCATTTCAAGCGGCGGACTGATCGTCGCTCTTCTCCGCCGGCAGCACCATGTCGTCAGCGGTTTCGACGCGGTTGCGGCCACGTCGCTTGGCTAAATAGAGCGCCTCGTCAGCCGCCAGCAGCAGCTGGCGCGCAGTCAGGCCATGGCGCGGCGCAAACGCGATGCCGGCGCTGCCGCCGACGACCAGCATCTGGCCGCCGAAAGCGACCGGCGTCTGCGCATCGGCGACCAAACCGGATGCCAGGCCGCGGGCCTTGTTCTCGCTGCAGTCGCCAAGGATCACCGCGAATTCATCGCCGCCGAGGCGGGCCACGGTACCGTTCGGAGCCACGCGGTCGCGGAACCGCTCGGCCATCGCAACGAGCACGGCGTCACCGGCCGCGTGACCGAAGCGGTCGTTCACCGCCTTGAACTCGTCGAGGTCGGCATAGACGAGCGTGAACGGATGCGTGTTTGCCTTCAGGAGCGCCGCCGCCAGCATGTCGTCAAAGCCGCTTCGATTGAGCAGCCCGGTCAGGCGGTCGTGTTTGGCGAGGTGGCGGTTGAGCGCCTCGCTCTCCTGCAAGGCGGCAAACAGCGAGGAAAACCGCAAGGCCACGAAGGCCATCAGCAGCGCGGCGATGATCGCCATCGCAATCACGCTCGGCAACAGTTCTGCGCGCACGAAGCCTCCCGGAGACTTGGGCGTCCAGGCGGCGACCAGACAGGTCGCATCCGAACAGCGCCCGACCGATGCATAGACGCTGCCCTTCGGGCGTTCGGCAAGTGGTACGAAGGCCAGACCGCGTATCGCCAGCCGGGCCGCGATTTCGCGGATCATCTTCTCGGTGACCGGCCGCACCGATACCATGAGCACGGGCTCGCGACGCGCCTGCGGCACGACAAGGGTTTCGGGGATCACCGCCTGTACCACGACGATGCTCATCCGCCCGTCGATCTCACGCAGATCCACCGCGTGAATTCCCGGCACGGCCGGCATCACCGATTGCGGATCCGGCGTCACCACGTCGAGAACGAAGGAACCGTGGTTGTTTCGAAGCGCGTTGTCGTAACGTCGCTTCGCCTCGTCGAAGAGGTCCTCCGCCTCCTTGAGCGGGCCCCGGGCGGCTGCGGCCGGCACGACGACGCCATCCTGCAGCGCCGTCGAAACCTTGCGTCCGGCGTCGGCAAGAATCAGCCAGGAAAAGCCGTAGTCCTCCCACAGCCAGCCGGACATCTCGTCGGTGACAAAGCTGTCGCCGACGCGCCCCGACGCCAGTTCCTGATAGGTCTTGTCCCAGAAGGAAAGCTGGGCCTGGAACTGAACGACCGCATCCATCTGATGGCGCAGTTCGTTGGCGACGAGGCGTCGTTCGGCCGAAAGTCCGAACCGGTCCGCTTCCGTCACCGAGCGGTCGAGAACATAGACGAGGCTGGCAATGATCAGCACCGCGACCAGCGTGCAGGCCGCATGGATCGCCCACACTGTCCTGTCCCGCTTTGCCAACCGCAACGTCTTTTCCACCACGCCAATCCCCTCACCTGCACCGGTCGCGCCGCATATTAGCACTTTGGAAAGCGCAATGCGCGACGACAGCAGCCGATACAGCCGGCACCCTAGCGGTCAAATTAGAAGTTTGGCTTAAATAAGCTGGTGTTGAAATACTTAACGATTTCAACCAAGTGATTCCGCCGACAATCAGCGGTCGCAGGCCGTTGCCGGGAGAGCGCAAGCGTAAGCCGGCGCTCTCCTTTGGCCACGATTCCCTATTGCGGCACGGCGGTGCCGCGCAACAGAGCGAGGATCTTTTCCTCGCCCTTGTCGCGAGCAAGATCGCGAATGGAACTGCCCGCCACGCCGTTGCGGACAGCGACATTGGCGCCCCGTTCGAGCAGCAGCCGGACCACATCCACTTGTCCGTTGATCACCGCGAAGGCGAGCGGCGTCATCCAGTCGTGACGCGGCTCGGGTCGACCGCGTCCCCGGAACGTGCCGAAGGGCGTTTCGATGAGCTCCGGTCGCTGATCGAGCAGTTCGGCAACGCGCTCAGCCGCGCCGAAGGATGCGGCGGCGAAGATATCCAGCGGCTGCGTTTTCAGGAAACGAACCATATCCGGCTTGCCGTTATACTCGGCCCAGCCGATCGGAGGCGCGTGATGATAGGGATCGCGTGCCATGGTGTTCGCACCATGATCGATCAGCAGCTTCGCCATCTCGATGTGCCCGTGCAGCGCTGCCTCATGCAGCGGCGTGCGGGATGTCTTCCGGTTGACGTCGAAGCCCAGGGACAACATGAGCGCTGCGGCCGCGCGCCTGTCGTCGCCTGCGGCCTCGTGCAACAGCGCGGGGTGTGCAGCCTGGGTGCGATCGACCAACTTCGGGTCCGCGCCAACGAGCGCTTTCGCCTCGTCGACCCGGTTTTCCGAGATCGCTCTGGCCAGCCGATCCACGTCGTCGAGCGGCGCTGCCGTCGCACCGCGCGACACGAGATAAGCTGCGAGGTCCGCGTCTCCGCCAAGCTCTGCCCATTGATAGGGCGTGCGTCCCTTGATCGGGCGGCTGACGTCGGCGCCGTGCTCCACAAGCAGCCTCACCCGATCGGCCATGCGTTTTTCCAACGCCCAGGCAAGCTGGTAGTCGAAGACACGCTCGCCGTTCTCGACGACGCCGCCATCGTTGCGCACCAGCCAGTTGTTGCGGTCGTTGGCATTGAGGCCGTAGTCAAGCAACAACTCCAGGCAGGTGTTGTCGGGCTGGAACATCCGGTTGTAGAGCGCCTGACTGTCATTGGACTGGGCACCGGCGTTGAGCAGCAGTCGCGCGAAGACGATGCAATCGGGATGCGGTGGCTGCCGTTCGGGCCCGGCCTCGCCTTCGCCGAAGACACCGGTCAGGGCGGTGAAGCGGTACTGGCCGTCGTCGAGCCAATGGGCGTCCGGATTGGCGCCCCGTGCGATCAGGCGCTCGGCGGCCGCAAGCGACGAGTGGCCGGGGACGCGGGCATAGGCCGCATAAAGCAGTGGCTCCCAGTCAAACGGGCCGCCGCGCTTTTCGGCGAGCGCAGGATCGCGGTCGAGCCAGCGGTCGACCGCCGCAGCATCACCGAGCGCAGCTGCGACGTGAATGCTCTCCTCGCTGATTTCAGGGTGATCTCCAAGCAGCGCAAGCGCCTGAGAAAACCGTTGAGGATCAGCTGCTATGTCACTGAAATAGGAAACAGTTGCGAGTGCGAGAAAGCGGTTCGCAAGCTGCTCGGTCGCAGGTGCGCCGGATTCGGCTCGCTCGAGATGCCGTTTCAGCCGCGTCCAACTGGAAAAGCCGAACTCGCGGGCAAGCACCAGCTGCGCATCCTGAAGCCCCATGTCAGCGGGCTCTGAAAAATAGGCAATCGCCCTTTGCCGTGCGGCGGAATCGCCGGCCTTCACGGCCTTCAAAAAAGCCTTGGCCTGCTTGCGGATGGTATCGAGGGTAAGGTTCGCGGAAAGATCGCGCGTGATCATGAAAGACCTCCTTTCATTCACGTCCGGTATCCGCGCCCACAGACTGAAAAGAGGTGTGGCAACCAAGTTCAGTGAGACAGGTGGGCCTTGCCCTTCCCGCGGATCGGATGCGCC
>NZ_DASYGZ010000059.1:0-42788 GCF_035999135.1 Ensifer sp. | reverse complement strand
GCATTTTTGTTTCCGGCTTCACAATCCTGTTGCAACGGGCCTAATATAGAAGGTGCAGATGCCGAATCGATCAGGAGAATACGCTTGACGATTGCAGTCTCACCACAGGCCTTACCAGCGCTCGTCTTGAACGCTGACTATAGACCGCTGAGTTACTACCCCTTGTCGCTTTGGTCCTGGCAGGACGCGATCAAGGCCGTCTTCCTTGACCGCGTAAACATCCTTGCCGAGTACGAACATTCGGTGTCGTCCCCGAGTTTCTCGATGCGACTGCCGAGCGTTGTTTGCCTCAAGAGCTACGTGCAGCCCTCACGCCACCCGGCCTTCACCCGGTTCAACGTGTTCCTGCGCGACAAATTCGAATGCCAGTATTGCGGTTCGCCCGACGATCTCACCTTCGATCACGTGGTGCCCCGTGCTCACGGTGGCCAGACGACCTGGGACAATGTCGTGGCAGCCTGCTCGCCCTGCAATCTGCGCAAGGGCAGCAAGCTGCCGAAGCAGGCCGGCATGTTCCCGCACCAGCGGCCCTTCCAGCCGACCGTGCAGGACCTGCACAACAACGGCCGGCTCTTCCCGCCGAACCATCTGCATGAAAGCTGGATGGACTATCTCTACTGGGACGTCGAACTGCAGCCCTGACGCTGTTCGTATCTTCCTGCCGGATCAAGCCCAGAAGCGGGATCGGGGAGGTGCGTGCGTTCGTCCGCGCCTACTGCATGCTTCCTTTAATCGTAGCCGATTAAACGATAAAAACATGCAGCAATTCAGAGTTCTACAGCGACCTTTGCGCGTCTGATAGGTCTGATAGGACGCGCGGCGCTGTAGCGTTCCCGTGCGGTCCGACGTCATCCGTTCGTTCGGATCGACCGGATGATCACCGTGCCTTTGCAGCGCCGCGAAGCGCGATCGCTGCGAGAATGAGGCTGGCGATCACGTTCCAGCCGGCAAAGGACAGGCCAAGCACCCTAAGGGCCGCCTCCGTGCAGGACGGGCCATGCTTGGAATCGAGGTCGCCGAGCAGATCGCCGACATTGGACGAGACCCCTTGAGCCGTCGTCGCGCACGTCGACGGCCCTTCCCAGAAGTGCCATTCGGCACCCGAATGATAGACGCCCATGCCGGCGCCGACGAGCATCAGGATGCCGACGATCAGGAGCAGCGCGCGGGTCGTCCATGCCGGCAGCCTGAAGGCGCTGGTGGCGATCGCCAGAATGCCGACGGGGATGCCGTAATAATAGGGATCGCGCTGCAAAAGGCAGAGCGCGCAGGGGATATAGCCGCCGACATGTTCGAAGCCGAGCGCGCCGCCGACGGTCGCCGCCATGCCGAGCGTGACGAGAACCGCGATGATGAGGTGCTGGCGGGAAGGGGTGGCGGCGTCGATCATCTATACCTCGCGGGCGGCGGTCCTCTGGGAGGGCTCATGCCGCAGTGCAACTTGATGGCGCCTTCTTAGGCAGGATCGACCGCGCTGTAAATCATGGGCGCCGCGCGGTCTCCGCACGCTTTCGTGATTGCAACCGCTTGAACGCGAAAATGATGGTTGACCACGGCGAAATCCTTCGTGTACATCCGAGCCGCTGATATCGCACTTCCCTGAGCCCCATTGGCGGAATTGGTAGACGCGCTCGACTCAAAATCGAGTTCCGAAAGGAGTGCTGGTTCGACCCCGGCATGGGGCACCACATACACCTATAAGTTATTGTTTTTTCTCTGTTTTTGCCCCGCATTCTCACCGTGGGCGGCGGCCGGGGTTACACGACGCGGCTGAAGGCCGCTTTCGGCCCGAAGCGGACGTCAGCCGGAATTTACTGTCCATGTTACCGTTACGAGACTTGCGGCATCAGGATCAACCTGTTCTGGTGAGTTTGGGTATCTACAATCAATGGCGTGATGCGAAAGGCCAACGTGCGGCTACGGTGCACATATCGCTCAGTTGCAACGTCGGTGGCCTGGTCTATCGCAGCGCATGAAGAGGGATGGAACCGATGAGAGCAGTTCGCAACATCGTAGCAACCGGAGCCGTGTTTTTCGGACTATTTGCCACAAGTTCCGGATTTGCTGCTGATGTCGACAAACCACTTGGCGGCGAGCCACCACCCGGATCGACGGCCTCAATCAAGGATTTCGACTACCAGATCAAATATCAACGGGCGTTCGAAGCCGTCCTCTGGAACATGCCGGCCGCTGCGATATACAGCTTTCGCCGTGCAGCCTTCGAAGACCTCGGCCTGAAGGACAACGACATCATTGTCTATTCGGCCCCCGCAACGCCCAAGCTCGAAGCGATCACTGCCAACAGCACCACTCCCTACATCACAGCCTTCACCGACTTGCGGAAAGGCCCCGCCGTGCTGGAGGTGCCTCCCGCCAGCGATGAAGGCAGCGTCTACGGTCAGGTCGTCGACGCATGGCAGCTGACAATTGCGGATGTCGGGCCTTCGGGGATTGACGCGGGCAAGGGCGGCAAGCTGCTTTTCACACCGCCGGGCTATACGGGGGCAATACCGCCTGGATATATCGAGGTGCCTTCCCCGAATTTCCGGATTGCCTTTGCCTTCCGGTCCGTCCGGGCACCAGGCAAGAGCGTCGAAGATGCTTACCGGTATGCCAAACAACTGCGTATGTACTATCTCTCCGACGCGACCAATCCGCCCGAGCAAAGGTTCATAGACCCGATCAACGACCGCTATGCGACGCTTCCATTCTACGATGAGCGGACCTTCGAGGACATGTGGTCAATCGTCGATGTCGAGCCGGTAAAGCCTCAGGATAAGGTTATGATCGGGATGCTGGCATCATTGGGCATCGAAAAGGGGAAGCCCTTCGCCCCCGATGCGAAGACCAAGAAGGCGATGCGCCAGGCAGCCATCGACGCCTGGTTCTACATGCAGGAGTGGTTCGACAATATCCCCAAGGAAAAGCTCTACTGGCCAGATAGACACTACGCCTCGCTGTTGATGACCGATGCCAACAGGACCTTCAGTTTTGTCTACGACGACAAGATCGATCTTACAGGGCGCGCGGCGGAGTATTTCTGGTGCACCTACATGCCCAAGGTGTTGAGTGACAGCCCGGCCACCCAGTATTTGATGGCCATGGCTGACAAGAACGGAAAGCTGCTGGAAGCCGGCAAGCTCTACAAACTGGATGTGCCAGCAAAGATGCCCGTCAAGCAGTTCTGGGCGCTGACGGTCTATGACCGCGCGACGATGGGATTCCTCTATAGCGAAACCAATCGCACAACGCTCTCCTCCTATGACCTCGATAAGATGAAGAAGAATGTCGATGGCGGCGTAACGATCTATGTGGGCCCGAAGGCCCCGGAAGGATTGGAAAGCAACTGGATACCAACGTCAGGCAAGAGGCCACTTCCAGCCATGCGGTTCTACGGTGGAACTGACGAGCTAAACAACAAGACCTTTAAATTGCCGGATTTTGAGTTGGTACAATGACGTAGAAGTCACGATGACCGCTAGTGGCGCAATCCTGCCATCTCTTTCACAGCGGCGGTGCCCAAAAATTGCCGTCGCTATCGTAGGATGTGGGAGGAAAACAGCGCATAGCGAAAACCGGCATTTGCATTGCCAGGGCGCGCCTGAAGGCTCCAATGAAAGATGCGGCTAGCGACTTACCCATTGCAATTGAAGCTTGAGAAACAAATAGCCCTGTGGCGGTTCGGACAACGGCGAGGATGTTTCGGCGAAACGTGAGACAGACGCGTCAGAAAGCATAACGAAAGCGCGCCGAGCAAGCATGTCCCACGCCAGCGTAAGAGGGTGTTTCTGATGAGTTGCGTCGCTCCGGCATGGGGCACCACCTACACCTAATAGCTATTGTTTTTGGCGTTCTTTTCGCTGTTTTTGCCCCACATTTTCGCATCCCGCGAGTGCAGACGTGCCGGCGCAGTTGTTTAAGGTTTTCACGGAAACTGGACGACGGCGCGATTGGAGCCCTGTTTCAGTTTGGAACTGATAGGCGCACGAAATTCCGGTTCAGGGTTTCGAAAAATCATCGGACATACCGTCCGAATGGAAGCGCAAGTCTGCGGCTGCGGATCAAAGTGGAGGGGGCAATGCCTCCTCATCGAACTTCCGGATTTCAACTAGTCCTAGTCCGGACTTAAGCTTGGCTCCCCACGGCCCAATTCGCATTTTTACAATTCGTCCATCGTCATGCGTAATCCAAAAATCCACTTTAGAGACCTGCGGCAGCTCATGACGGATAGCTGAATAGTGCTTTGCTGCGAGACCCAGGTGACTCTCGTCACCCTCAAATACACAGTCAGTTATTTTCGGGCCAAATTGGTCCGCTGGAACCCACTTTCTCTGTGGGTACTGGATCCATTGCTTTTGCATTGAATCTTTCAGATAATTAGTACCTGACTGGGTTCGCAAATCGGCAGTAATCACTAAAGATCCATCGTCCTGCTCGGCATAAACCGTCACGCTCGACCGGGTAGCGTTCATGGTTGCCGCGTATGCTAAGTTGACGATTTCACAAGATTGGTCTTGGCCATTGTCACTGTTAGCTTCCGCCGATTGAACTGCGCTAACGACGACCAATGTCGCTCCCGCCAATCCCATCAAAAGTTCAGAGATGCACTTCATGAATCGCCCCTATCTTGACGGCCTCACCATGTAGTCAGATGAGTCTGATGCAAAGCTAGAGTGAAGTGCAATTTGAGCGCTGATGCCGCTCGTTTGCTTTGCTTCGGCATGGGGCACCGCCATCACAGCACGATCTCCCGCACGCCCACTATCGTCACACCTCGCTGAGCCTCCCGTGCGCCTGTCCGCTTTGACTGGCCCGTGTCGCGCGCCGCCGATTTGTCGCAGTGACATCCGACGTCCTTTCTCTAAAACGGAATGGTCTTTCTGTTTTCTATGGGCTGGCGATGCTCGATTTGATTTTCCCCTATTACCTCTGGATCAAGGCGGCGCACGTTGTCGCGGTGGTCGTCTGGCTCGGCGGGCAATGTCTGCTCGCCAACCAATTGGCCGGTCATCACGGCGTGCTTGCGAAAGGTGGCGACGCCGAATTGCTTGGCGAGGCCGAGCAGCGAAGCCTGCGTCTGGTGGTCAATCCGGCGATGCTGGCGGCGCTGCTGTTCGGCGCGGGCCTGCTTTTCCTGAGGGGGATGGAGACGCTTGGCGAGCCCTGGTTTCAGGTCAAGCTTGCCTGTGTCTGTGCCATGACCGCGCTGCACGGCGCGATCTCGGCGACCGCGGCTTCGCTGCGCCGGGGCGATGGCAAGGTCTCGGACCTTCGCATCTGTTGCCTGCAGCTTTCTGGCCTGGCGCTGACCGTCGCCATCATTTTCCTAGCCATCATCAAGTGAGGTCGCTCATGTCCGAACAACAATCCCGCCAGCCGCTCTCCCGTCTGCTGCGCTTGGCCGCGATCGCCGAGGGAACGACGCTGCTGTTGCTCGTCTTTGTTGGCGTGCCGCTGAAACACGGCTTCGGCATTCCCGAAGTCACTCGCCTTCTCGGTCCATTGCACGGCGTCGCCTTCCTTACCTACATCTGGGCCGTGATCAATGAACTATCGCTTCGCGACCAGCCACGCGGCTGGGTGCTCAAGGCGATGGTGTTCGGCTTCGTGCCGGGCGGGACCTTCTGGTTCTTCCGGCGTTCGATCGCATCGGCGAGCTAGGCGCGATGGGGTACGACAAGGGGCTTCGCACCCGGGACAAAATCCTCGAGGCCGCAGCGCGGCTGGTTTTCGTTCGCGGCTATGCGGCATCCTCCTTCTCGGAGATCACCGCGGCACTCGGCATATCGCTTGGCAAGGTGACGCACCACTTCCCGAGCAAGGCGGCGTTGTTCGAGGCCCTGTTTGCGCAGGCGGTCGCACATTTTCGCGATGAAACGCTGCCGATATTCGAGGACCCGGACCTCTCGCCCTTGCAGCGCATCGAGCGGGTGCTTTTCCGGATCGAAACCTTCTATGCGTCACAGGGAGAGATCATCGGTTGCCCGGTCGGGCAGACCATGGCCGATCCGATGACGACAACCGCTGAGATGCGCGCGCTGGCGGCAGGCGTGCTTGCAGACACGGAGCGGCTGATGGCCGCGAACCTCGTTCAAATGGGCTGGTCACCACAGCAGGCGGCGTCGCGGGCCGCCATCGTGACGGCGGCCTGGCAGGGGGCGGTCCTGCTCGCCCGCGGCGGCGGCGGGATCGGAGGTTTTCGCCGGATCCTCGGTCACATTCGTCTGCTGCTCAGCGAACCACCACAGGACTGAGTGCGCCGTGGTGACATGTGTGCGGACAGGACTGTCCGCACAGTCATTGAACATCTTGTGACGACAGTGTTAGGTGCGCTGCAACAAAATCTGTCATGGCAGCGTCATGTTACCGAGAATCGAGACCTACGACGAACTCTACAGCACCTTTCGCTGGCAGATCCCGGAGAAGTTCAACATCGGCGTCGCCGTCAGCGACGTCTGGGCGGCGCGCGAGCCGGCGCGCGTCTGTCTTCAGCACTTCATTCCCGATGGCGCGCATCAGGCGCTGACCTACGGCGATTTCGCCCGGCAGTCCTCCGCCTTTGCCAAGGGGCTCGCCCGAGAGGGCGTTGTGCCCGGCGAACGGGTAGCGATCCTCATGCCGCAGGGGTTCGAGACGGCGATCGCCCATGCGGCGATCTACAAGCTTGGCGCCATCGCGCTACCGCTGGCGCTGCTCTTCGGCGTCGAGGCGCTGGAATACCGGCTGCGCGACGCCGGCGTTGCGGCCGTCGTCACCAACGGCTTCGGCTTTGAGCGCATCGTCGCCATTCGTGAGCGGTTGCCGGACCTGCGTCTGGTGGTGCTGGCGGAGGAAAAACCGCAGCCGAGAACGATTGCCTTCTCGTCCCTTGCATCCGGCGATTCCTCCGGTTTCGTGCCCGCCGATACCGGCCCCGACGATCCGGCGTTGATGATCTACACATCGGGCACGACGGGACCGCCCAAGGGGGCGTTGCACGGGCACCGGGTGCTGCTCGGCCATCTGCCCGGCTTCGAGTTCCACCATCATTTCCTGCCGCAACCCGGCGACCGGATGTGGACGCCGGCCGACTGGGCGTGGGCCGGGGGCCTGCTCAATGCACTGCTGCCATCGCTTTTTCATGGCGTTCCGGTCGTGTCGTCGCCGGCCCAGAAATTTGATCCGCATACGGCGTTTCGCATTCTGGACGAAATGGACGTGCGCAACGCCTTCATTCCCCCGACGGCGCTCCGGTTGATGAAGGCGGTCGAAAACCCGCGCGAGCATTATCGCCTCAACTTGAGGACCATCGGTTCAGCCGGGGAATCGCTTGGCCGGGAAACCTATGAATGGGCGAAAGCGGCGCTCGGGCTCAAGGTCAGCGAATTCTACGGCCAGACCGAATGCAACATCGTGCTCTCGTCGGCCGCCGACCTCGGCGTGCTCAAGCCGGGGTCGATGGGCAAGGCTGCCCCCGGGCATCGGGTGGCGATCATCGATGGGGAAGGACGCGAACTGCCGGCCGGCAGCGTCGGGCAGGTGGCGGTGAAGCGGCCGGACCCGGTGATGTTCCTCGGCTACTGGGGTAACGACGCGGCGACCGAGAAAAAGTTCATCGGTGACTGGATGACAACCGGCGACCAGGGGGTGATGGACGAGGAGGGATATTTCACCTTCTTCGGCCGAGACGACGATGTCATCACCTCGTCGGGCTATCGCATCGGACCCGGCGAGATCGAGGATTGTCTTGCCGGCCATCCGGACGTTCAGCTCGCCGCAGCCGTCGGCAAACCCGATCCCGTCAGGACCGAGATCGTCAAGGCCTATGTGGTGTTGAGGCCGGGTGTCATTGGCGACGAGCGCGTGGCAGCGTCCATCCGCGAATGGGTGAAGACCCGGCTGTCGATGCACGAATATCCGCGCGAGATCGCCTTCGTCGACAGCCTCCCGCTGACGACCTCGGGCAAGGTCATCCGCCGCTTCCTGCGTGAACAGGCGGCGGCCGAAGCGCGTGGCGAGGCGGTCGAGGCGCCGACCTCCTGACGCGCGCCAACGTGTCTTAGCGCCCGGCGAGCGCCTTGATTTTGTCGCGCAGGATCCGCGCCATGTTGCGGGTGTTGCGATAGAGGTGAAGCTGGGCTGCCACCTGGCGCACTTCCCGGTCGCGGGTCTGCTGCAGGCCGATCACCAGCGTGCCCATCTCTTCGCGCTCCTGCCAGAACCGGCTCATGATCGGGTGATCGGGCACGGCGCAGGAGTCCGAGCGGGCGATGTTGGCGTCGTCGAGATGCCATTCCGTGAGCTCTGCCAGAAGCAGCTTGCCCGGAGAGAACTTGGCGTAGCGCTCGTCATAGGCGGTCTTCCAGGTATAAGCCTCGCCCGACATCATGAACACGACCATCGAGGCGATCGCCTTGCCGTCGAGGTCGAGCGTATGGATGCGCACGCTGTCGCCGTCGGCCAGGTTGGTGATCGCCTCGCGGGCAAAGGCCGCGCGGAAGCGGTCGAGCACCATGGCGCTGCGGCTCTTGCCCTTCCATCCGGAGGCTTCGAGCGCGAGGAATTCCTCCATGCGCAGACGGATCTCGGCGGGTTGGCGGGCGACCGAATAGGCGAGCTGGCCTTCCTTCTCGAGCTTGTTCCATTGCCGCCGCAACTCGCGGAAATGCGCGGGGCTGATGGCGTTGCGAAGATAGGTCGGGCCGTCCTGCAGGCTTTCGAGCATCGGCCGGCTGAAGGTGTCGGTCACCGTCAGCGGCAGGTTGCGGCCGATCGCGACGGCGCGGGTGAGGCGGGCAACCTTGCCGTTCAGCCGCATGTCCGGCAAAACGAGGATCGAGGGCAGGCCGGTTGCCGGTGCCGCAAAGGCCTCGAACAGGTTGTCGATGGTCTCGGCCGCATCCTCGGCATCGAGCAGCGGCACGCCGAGCGGGCCGAACGGGTTGGACCAGGCGCGAATGATCGGCGCGCCGATCGAGAACCCCGGCTTTTCAATCGAAAACGGCATCAGGAAACGCAGCCTGCTGCGGCGCTCGTCGTTGTCGCGCATGATCGCCAGCCGGATGACGCGCTCTTCCAGGCGCGGCATGGCGGGGGCGAGGAAGCGACCGGTGAAGAAGACGTTCGGCTCGAGCGCCCGGTTCGACAGAAAGTCGAGTTCGCGCTGCAACTCGTACCCGGCCTTTGCCGGGTAGATGGCGAGGTGGCGTCCGGGACGGCCGACCTCGATCATGTGCTCCGCGATTGGTCCGCCGTCGCCGGCCTGCGCCAGGCCGCCCAGTACCCGTGCGGCCCGGCTGTTTGCATCGGACGGAAGATTGGTATTGCCGATCATGGATGGACAGCCCCGTTGTTATCGTTGCCGGCCCGCGCGCCTGCAAAGGCAAAGAGCGCGAAGCCGAAGGTACGCCGGACGGCGATGTGCAGCAGCATCGCCTCGACGAACATAGCACCAGCGGTTGCAAAAGCAGCACCGTTCAGTCCGAAAAGAGGGATGAGGCTCAGGTTGAGTGCGATATTGGCCAGCAGCGCGCCGGCGTAAAGGATGACGCAGAGCGTCTGTTCGCCCGCCATCGTCAGCAGCGTTTCGGCCGGCCCGACGAGGGCCTTGGCCAGGATGCCGGCAAACAGGATCGCCATCAGCGGCATGCCGGCGACGAAGGCCGGCCCGAACAGCGAGAGCAGGAACGGCCCGGCCAGGAGCACGAGCGCCCCAACCAGCAAGGACGGCCAGAAGGCCCAGCGGGCGCTTTCGATCGCGATGGCACGGATCTGGCCGGGGTCGCGGGCCATGGCGGTCGCGACACGCGGCCCGGCCGCCGCCTTGACGGCAAACATGACGAAATGGACGAGCGCCATCGTCTTGGCGGCGGCAAAGTAGATGGCGACGTGCTCGGGATCGAGATAGAGGCCGACGATCACCACATCGGAATTGGTCAGCAGGAATCCGAAACCATCGACCATGAAGACCGGGACGGAAACCTTGAGCCAGCGGCGAAGCTCGATCCGCCGCGGTCCCGGCACATAGCGCGCGCGCAGGCGTTGGGTCAAAAGCAGGAATTGCCCCACCGTCGTCACATAGGCGGCGGCCATGGCGGCGATCATGGCCGTCTCCGCTGTGTGCGGCGCACCGTTCGTGACCGCCAGCACCATGAAGACGAGGACGAGCACCGGGCGCACGATGAAGGTCGGGCTCATGGCCGAGAGCGCCCAGCCGTGGGCCCTCGCCGTGCCATCCATCACATCGCCAAGCGAAATCATCGGCAAGGTGAAGAGGCCGAGGAAGAGCGGGACCAGATAATAGGCCTCGATGTGGGTTCCAAAGAGCCAGAGAGCAACGAGCCCGAGGACGGCGACGGTGGTGGCGGAGGAAAGGGCAAAGACACGCACAGTCGTTGTGACGCCGCGGATTTCGTCCATCGCGGCCGAGGCCTGGTACTCCGGCAGGAAGCGGATGACGACGGAGTGAAAGCCGACGCAGGAAAGGCTGCCGAACAGGATGACAAGCACCCAGACGAAGACGAAGATGCCGTATTCGAACTCACCCATCAGCCGGGCAAGGATGATCTGCGACAGGAACGCGATGGCCGCGCTGGCGATGCGGATGGTGAAGGCGACCAGCGCCATGCGGCGCGCCGTGCTCTTTGCGTCGGAACCGGTGAGGACGGACCCGAGCGAGCCGATGAGCGCGCAGAGGCGGTGTCTCAGCGCCGACGGCAGCATTCGTCCGGCCGTTTGACATACCGCCATGAACACGAGGACACCCTGAGATTACGCAATACAGGGTTTCAGTACTGCCAGAACAGCGTTAACAAACGGTTCAGCGCGGTTGTACCCGATGTGGCAAAACATGCCGATTGACTGCGTGTCGCGCAGGTCTAGAGGCCGTCAACCTTGGTTGACGCGGCAAGGGTCGTCAACTAAGGTTGACGCATGATTGACCTGCGCGACATCACCGTTCCGACCGATCCTGAAGAGGCGCTCGCCGCCGTCGTCGCCTTGCGCCGACTGGCCGATCGCATCGAGCGCCAGGCGGTGCGTTCAGCCCTTGGCCAGGGCTGGTCGTGGTCAAGGATCGCCCAGGCGCTCGGGATCACCAAGCAGGCGGCCCACAAGCGACTTTCAGACGTGGCGGCAGACAAGAGTTCCACATAAGGGGATTGCGATGTTTCAAGGCATGAAACGAAGCTTCAGGACATGGGCACCATCAGGCTCCTCTGCGAACGGGCGGAAGCGAACGCTCTTTTGGACCAGCAGCGGGAGCCCGGTGCCGAACACTTCCTGCTGGCCTCACTCGATCTGCCTGATGGTACGGCGCGTCTCGCCTTCGAAAAGGCGGGGATAGAGCCCGACGCCCAGAGAGCCGCGATCGAACGCCAGTACGCTGATGCCCTCAGCGCGGTGGGCCTGAGAGCAGATGTCCCATCCGGCGCGCCAATGGCGGCCAATTCCGGCCTTTATCGGGCGGCAGCTTCCGGCCAGGAAATCGTTGAGCAACTGGCGGCAAACCGTCGGGATCACGGCCCGCTGCTCGGTGCGCCCTGAAATCGGCAGCCGATGCAATCGCCGACGCCGGTCACGCGGGCGCAGCCAGCCGACAGGCCGGTTCGTAAACGCAAAATGCCGCCCGAGGGGCGGCATTTTTCAAGCGAGAAGAGGCGGACGCAATCGGCGTCGCTTATGCTTCGTAGATGCCGTGGCAGTGCTTGTACTTCTTGCCCGAGCCGCAGGGGCAGGCCTCGTTGCGCGACACCTTGCCCCAGGACAGGGGATTGGTTGCGTCGCGCTGGATCGGCGGTGCCGCCAGAAGCGTATCGCCGCCGGATCCGAAGTCGTCCTCGCCGGTCAGCGGGTCGATATGGTGGCCGTGCATGGCCGGCGGAACCGGTTGCGGCGCCTCGGCAGCCTCGCGAACAAGCTCGACGCGCATGAGTTGTGCGGTCACCGCCTGGCGCAGATTGCCGAGCAGCGTCTGGAACAGCTCGAAGGCTTCGGACTTGTATTCCTGCAGCGGATCGCGCTGGGCGTAACCGCGGAAACCGACGACCGAGCGCAGGTGGTCGAGGTTGACGATGTGCTCGCGCCAGAGGTGGTCCAGCGTCTGCAGAACGACCGAACGCTCGACATACTGCATGATCTCAGGACCGAACCGTTCCGCACGGTCTGCAGCTTCCTTCTCGGCAGCCGCCATCACGCGTTCGCGAATATCGTTTTCGTCGATGCCTTCTTCCGCCGCCCACTCAACCACCGGCAGTTCGAGATTGAGATACTGCTGCACGTCGGCCTTGAGGCCCTCGACGTCCCACTGCTCGGCATAGGCCTTCGCCGGGATCCGCTTGGTGACCATGTCATCGACGACTTCGGTACGCATGTCGGTGACCGTTTCGGTGACGCTTTCGGCATCCATCAGCTCGATGCGCTGCTCGAAGATCACCTTGCGCTGATCGTTGAGAACGTCGTCGTACTTCAAGAGGTTCTTGCGGATGTCGAAGTTGCGGGCTTCGACCTTCTTCTGGGCGCGCTCGAGCGCCTTGTTGATCCAGGGATGGACGATCGCCTCGCCGTCCTTCAACCCCAGCTTCTGCAGCATGCTGTCCATGCGGTCGGAGCCGAAGATGCGCATCAGGTCGTCCTGAAGCGACAGGTAGAACTTGGAACGGCCCGGGTCGCCCTGACGGCCGGAACGGCCGCGCAGCTGGTTGTCGATGCGGCGGCTTTCGTGGCGCTCGGTGGCAAGAACGTAGAGGCCGCCGGCGGCCAGCGCCTTTTCCTTGAGCTGTTGGACTTCGGCGCGGATTGCCTCGACGCGCTGGTCACGCTCTGCACCCGGCTCGACCTCGGAGAGCTCCTGCTGGATGCGCATGTCGAGGTTGCCGCCGAGCTGGATGTCGGTGCCGCGGCCGGCCATGTTGGTGGCGATCGTGACGGCGCCGGGCACGCCGGCCTGGGCGACGATGAAGGCCTCCTGCTCGTGATACCGGGCGTTCAGAACCTGGAAGTTGTTGAACCCCGACTTCTTCAGCAGGTCGGCGAGCTGTTCGGACTTTTCGATCGAGGTCGTGCCGACCAGCATCGGCTGGCCGCGCTCATGGGCCGACCTGATCTCTTCGATGATGGCGTTCAGCTTCTCGCCTTGCGTACGATAGACCTCGTCGTCCTCGTCGATACGTTTGATCGGCAAGTTGGTCGGCACTTCGACCACTTCAAGCCCGTAGATGTTGCCGAATTCTTCCGCTTCGGTGGAGGCCGTGCCGGTCATGCCGCCGAGCTTGGAATACATGCGGAAGTAGTTCTGGAAGGTGATCGAGGCGAGCGTCTGGTTCTCGGGCTGGATCTGCACCTTTTCCTTGGCTTCGAGCGCCTGGTGCTGGCCTTCGGAGTAGCGGCGGCCCGGCATCATGCGGCCGGTGAATTCGTCGATGATGACGATCTCGCCGTTCCTGACGATGTAGTCCTTGTCGCGCTGGAACAGCTTGTGGGCCTTCAGCGCGTTGTTGACGTGGTGGACGATCGCGACATTTTCGATGTCGTAGAGGGATTCACCCTTGAGAAGACCCGCCTCCCGCAGCAGGTTCTCGAGCTTCTCCGTGCCGTCTTCCGAGAAGTTGGCCGAGCGCTGCTTTTCGTCGATTTCGTAGTCTTCGGCCGACAGCAGCGGAATGAACTCGTTGATCGTGTTGTAGAGATCGGAGCGGTCGTCGAGCGGGCCTGAAATGATCAGCGGCGTGCGCGCTTCGTCGACGAGGATCGAGTCCACTTCGTCGACGATGGCGAAGAAGTGGCCGCGCTGGACCATCTGGCCGCGCTCGTACTTCATGTTGTCGCGCAGATAGTCGAAGCCGAGCTCGTTGTTGGTGGCGTAGGTGATGTCGCAGGCATAGGCGTCGCGGCGCTGCTCGTCGGAGAGTCCGTGGACGATGACGCCCGTGGTCATGCCGAGGAAGGAGTAGACGCGGCCCATGGTGCCGGCGTCGCGCTGGGCGAGGTAGTCGTTGACGGTGACGACGTGAACGCCCTTGCTGGCAAGCGCGTTCAGGTACACCGGCAGCGTTGCGACCAGGGTCTTGCCTTCGCCGGTCTTCATTTCGGCGATCGCGCGCTCGTGCAGGATCATGCCGCCGATGAGCTGGACGTCGAACGGGCGCAGGCCGAGTACGCGGCGGGCCGCCTCGCGGGCAACCGCAAAGGCCGGGACCAGGAGGTCGTCGAGCGTCTTGCCCTCTTCCAGCTGCTTGCGGAACTCGGCGGTCTTGGCGGCGAGCGCCTCATCCGACAAGGCCTTCATGTCGGCTTCGAGTGCGTTGATGGCGTCCACCCGAGCCTTGTAGCCGCGCACACGGCGATCGTTGGAGGAGCCAAACAACTTGCGGGCTAGGCCGCCGAGACTGACCATACGAATGGTCCTTTCTTTTCTGTTGCCTGAGGTCTCATGGCTGCACCGTGAAAAACCGCGCAATGCCGTGAAACGCCCGGAAACTGTTCTGGACGCGAGGTTGCGTGACAGATAAGAGGGGGGTCGAATTATGTCAACGCAATTGCACGGGCCGACGGCTACAGAACCGCCACATTCTGGTGGTGTGCAGCCGCTACGAGCTTGAGGCAATTGCGCCAAAGGCCAATGTGAAAGGTTTGTGAGCATGTCCAAGTTGAAAACCCTGGCCGCTGCAGCGCTGGTTGCGGCGATTGCCGTTCACAGTGGTGCGCGGGCGGAAGACGCAGATCCGGTGATCGCCAAGGTTGGCGGCCAGGACGTGCGCCAGTCCGAGCTCACCCTTGCACTCGGTGGCCTTGACCCGCAGCTTCAGCAGATGCCGGAAGAGCAGAAGCGCGCCGCCGCGCTGTCGGCGATCATCGACGTCAAGCTCCTGTCGAAGACCGCAGAAAAGGAAGGCCTGCAGGATGACGCGACCTTCAAGCAGCGCGTCGCCTACCTCACCGAGCGCGAACTGCACAACGCCTACTTCAAGAAGCATGTCGTCGATGCCATCACCAAGGAAGAGGTGAAGGCCCGTTACGACAAGGAGATCGCAGCGATCCCGGTTCAGGAAGAAGTGAAGGCGCGCCACATCCTGGTCAAGACCGAGGATGAAGCCAAGGAGATCATCAAGGAACTCGACGCCGGCAAGAGCTTCGTCGATCTCGCCAAGGAGAAGTCGACCGACCCGAACAAGGGCGACGGCGGCGACCTCGGCTATTTCACCAAGGGCCGCATGGTCCCGGAATTCGATACGGCGGTCTTTGCTCTCGACAAGGGCGCCTACACCAAGACCCCGGTCAAGACCCAGTTCGGCTTCCACGTGATCCTGGTCGAAGACAAGCGCCCGCAGGCTCCGCCGCCGCTTGAGCAGGTCGAGCCGCAGGTTCGTCAGCTCGTCATGCGCGACAAGTATGTCGAACTGCTGGCTGCCGCCAAGAAGGACGCTGGCGTCGAAATTTCCGATCCGGCGCTGAAGAAGGCCTATGACGAGGCCAACAAGGCGCAGGAAGCCCAGGAAGCCAAGTAATTTCGATCGGCGGGCCTGCCTGTGGTGGGCCTGCCATCACCGCTTCATGTCGATGCCCGGCGGTGAGAACCGCTCGGGCATTTGTCGCAGAATAGATCCGGTAGGGCTTCGGTTGCGGTCCGCTCCAGATCCTTGAATTGACGCATTTCCTGACGGAAAACGGCACCGCACTTTTCCTGGAAATGTTTGGCTCCAACACGTCACAGCAGGTTTCCCATGTCCGGCTCCGTTTCTCCGCTCGCTCCGAAAACCTTTGCCGAAATGCCGTCTGTGCGCGGTGTGCGCATGGCGACCGCTGCCGCCGGCATCAAGTACAAGAACCGCACCGACGTGCTGATGATGGTGTTCGACCGACCGGCTGCCGTGGCCGGTGTCTTCACCCGGTCCAAGTGCCCTTCGGCGCCGGTCGATTTCTGCCGCAAGAACCTCTCGGGCGGTGTTGCGCGCGCCGTCGTCGTCAACTCCGGCAACGCCAATGCCTTTACCGGCAAGAAGGGCCGTGAAGCGACGGAGCTGACCGCGAAGTCTGCCGCAAAGGCAGTCGGTTGCGCGGAAAGCGAAGTCTTTCTCGCCTCGACAGGGGTCATCGGCGAGCCGCTGGACGCGACGAAGTTTGCCGGCGTGCTCGACGCACTTTCGGCCAAGGGCACGGAAGATTTCTGGTTTGAAGCCGCCAAGGCGATCATGACGACCGACACCTACCCGAAGGTCGCGACCCGCACGGCTCAGATCGGCGGGATCACCGTGACGATCAACGGTATCGCCAAGGGCGCCGGCATGATCGCGCCTGACATGGCGACGATGCTCTCCTTCGTCGTCACCGATGCCGACATCGCGCCTTCGGCGTTGCAGGCGCTGCTTTCTGAAGGCGTCGGCCCGACCTTCAACTCGGTCACCGTCGACAGCGACACCTCGACGTCCGACACGCTGATGCTGTTTGCGACCGGTGCGGCCGCCGCAGACGGCCAGAAACAGGTCGGCGATGCGGCCGACCCGCAGCTGGACGAATTCCGCCTTGCGCTGAACGAGCTTCTGCATGATCTCGCGCTGCAGGTGGTGCGCGACGGCGAAGGCGCGCGCAAGATGGTTGCGGTCACGGTCGAAGGTGCGGAGAACGACGCGGCTGCCAAGCGCATTGCGCTGTCGATCGCCAACTCGCCGCTGGTCAAGACCGCGGTTGCCGGCGAGGACGCCAATTGGGGACGTGTGGTGATGGCCGTCGGCAAATCGGGCGAGATGGCCGAGCGCGACCGACTGGCGATCTGGTTCGGCGACGTGCGCGTGGCCGTCGAAGGCGAACGGGATCCCACCTATTCGGAAGCGGCTGCAACTGCAGTCATGAAGGAAGAGGACATCGCCATCCGCGTGGAGATCGGCCTCGGCTCCGGCCGCGCCACGGTCTACACCTGCGACCTGACGAAGGAATATGTCGAAATCAACGGCGACTACCGGAGCTGACGCTTCGGTTGGGCGATGGAAGTGAGCCGGCTGATGCAGCCGGCAGAGGTAACAAGATGACATCGAGTGATGTTCGGCCGGCGACGGACAAGGTTGTGGCTGAAGGCAGGGAAGTGGCAATGGTGGATCTCCCAAGCGTGCGCCGTCTCGAGGCTGTAGGCTTCCGCGCCTGGCCGGCAGCGTCGGTACAGTATGATGGCAGCTGGCTGATCCGGCTGAATGCGGGCCACGATTCCAAGCGATTGAACTCCGTCAACCCGCTCGATCCGTCCGACTACCGCGACATTGCTGTGCGTCTGGAAAAGGCTGCCAGGCGCTTTGCCGATTATGGCCGGCCGCTGACCGTGCGCCAGACGCCGCTGACGCCGCCGCAACTCGTTGCTCACATGGATGCCGCTGGCTGGACCGCGTTCAGCCGCAGCCTGGTGATGACCGTGGATCTTGCCGAGCGCGAGTTCGGCGACGGTATCGACCATCTGCCGATCAAGGATGTCGGGCGGTTCGTCGATGCCTGCATCGGTATCGGCAAGAACGATCCGAAGAAGAAGGCGCCGCTCGCCGAGATCATCAATGCGATCAAGCCCGAGAGCGGCCTGTTCCTTTTCGAGGACGCCGAGACGGGGCCGACGGCCGTTGCGCTGGTGGTTCAGGACAACGACCTTGCCGGCATCATGCAGTTTGCCGTGGACGAGCGCGTTCGGGGACGCGGCGTCGGTAAGGCGATGCTCGACGTCTGCCTGCGCTGGGCGCGTCTGAGGGGCTGCCGGAAGGCGTGGCTGCAGGTCGAGGCCGACAACGGTGCCGCGCTTTCGCTCTATCGCAGCGCCGGCTTTGCCGAAGTTTACAGCTACATCTACAGAACGCCTGAGGCCTGAGGTCATGGACAGCAACGGAAAGAGGATCGTCCTCGTTGCCGCCTGTGCCCTTGTCGACAGCGATGGCCGCATCCTGCTCGCGCAGCGGCCGGAAGGGAAATCTCTGGCAGGCCTCTGGGAGTTTCCAGGCGGCAAGGTGGAGGTCGGCGAGACGCCGGAGGAAACCTTGATCCGCGAGCTGGACGAGGAACTTGGCATCCACACAAAGGTTGCCTGCCTTGCTCCGCTCACCTTCGCCAGCCACAGCTACGACGATTTTCACCTGCTGATGCCGCTCTATGTCTGCCGGCGCTACGAAGGGATGGCGACCGGACGGGAAGGCCAGGCGATCAAGTGGGTCCGGCCAAAGTCCCTCAGGGACTATCCGATGCCGCCGGCTGACGAACCGCTCATCCCGTTTCTCATGGATTTGCTCTGAACCTACCCGAAAACTGATTGATTATTAATCGATCGTTTATCTCCGTGGCGCAAAGATAACCGCAGTTCAATTTCGGTACGCATCGTTCGCAAAACGGCGTGCCGATTTCAGGCAATGCGGTGGAACCAGGCTTGGGAAGGGCGCTTGCGTCCGCCGCGTGTCGCGCGTTTGTGAGGCTGGGATGGTGGATGACGATTTCTGGAGCACGGTTCAGGAAAAGGACCTGGTGACGAGCCAGTCCCGCCGGACAGGTGTGCTCAATCTGTCGCTGCTGTTTGGAACGGCAGTGATTGCGCTGACCCTCATTCTGACGCCGATGCTGTCGGCCAAGACCGACAAGCGCATCATGGCGAATACACCTGTCGATTACGACAATATCTCGACCGGCTCGATTCCCTCGAGCGGAACCAGCAAGCGCTATACCGTTCGCCGCAGCGTGCTGCAGGAAATGCCGGGCGCGGTTTGCGTCATCGACGCGGACGGTCGCAAGAGCGGCTGCTGACGCGGCGCCAGGGTTCATCCCGGCGATCGCCGGCGCACCACCTGAACATTCAATCTCGCGAGTTCGCCCATGGGCGACGGCGGCGACCATCGCGCGCAGGACCGCTCCTACAGCGGCTGTTCCTTGGTGCCGAGCGCTGCGGAAAGCCGTTGCTTGGCCGAGCCCGGTTTCAGCGGCTTCTGCTGGCTCTCGTGCGGCGCCCAGCCGGACAGGTAGATGATCGAGAATGTCGCGCGCACCCGACCGTCCGGATCGGAGAAGCGCTCGGCGTAGATTTCCGCAGCTCTCAAGAAGAACCGCCTCGAGACCGGGACACGGCTGCGGGCGCTGAGCGGGCTGGTCATACCCATGGCGCGCAGGTCACGGATGAGCGCAAACAGCGAATCGTAGCGCACCGTGTAGCTTTCCGTGTCGGTGACCGGCAATGCAAAGCCCGCCCTCTGCAAAAGCGCGCCGACATCACGCACGTCGGCGAAGGGGATGACGCGCGGGCTGGCGCCGCCCGTCAACTCGGCTTCGGCAGCAAGAAGCGCCTCGCGCAACTCCTGCAACGTGCCGCTGCCGGGGATGGCCGCAAGGAAAAGCCCGTCGGGCTTCAGCGCCCGGCGCACCTGGATAAAGGCGCCCGGCGTGTCGTTTGTCAGATGCAGCGAGAGCGGCGACACGACGAGATTGACGCTCTCCGGTTCGACGGGAACCTCTTCCAGCGATGCGATCGCGACCGGTTGTTCGTCTGAACCAAAGCGGAAATCGGTTTCGACGCGCTCGACGGCGCCGATCTTGCCGGTCGCGATAAGCTGGCGCGCGGTCTGCCCGGTATAGCCGTGCAGCTCCAGCGCGCGATCGAAGTGACGCTCGACCACGCTGACGCGTTCGGCCAGTTCCTCGGCGACGATATCAAGGAGGAAGCCGGCCTTCGGGTCGGCGTTTCTGAGCGCTCTTGCCCGGTGCGCCTCGACGAGGCTCTGGTCAAAGATTTTTTCCACGATACTGTCTCCGCGAGATCGCCAGCAAAAAGACCTTCGGAGGGGCAAAGTCAACCGCATGGCAGGGGAAGGGTGGGCGATTCCATTTGAGCGTTCGATGCGCGTCCTGCGTGGCTTGGTGGCTGGGGCCGCCGATTTCGTCTATCCGCCGGTCTGTTGCGGCTGCGGTCGGCTGGTCGGCGCCCATCGCGCTGTCTGTGCCGGCTGCTGGACGACATTGCCGCTGATCGAACGCGCGTTCTGCGACATTCTCGGCACGCCGTTTTCGGTCGATCACGGTCCCGGATCGGTCTCGCCCGAAGCCATCGCCAAGCCGCCGGTCTTCGATCGCCTGCGCTCGGTCGCGATCCACGACGGCATTGCGCGCGATCTGGTGCATGGGCTGAAGTATCGCGATCGCACGGATCTCGCGCCGATGATGGCGGAATGGATGATCCGCGCGAGCGACGGCGCGGTTGCCTCGGCCGACGCCATCATCCCCGTGCCGCTGCACGCCTTCCGGCTCTGGAGACGCCGGTTCAACCAGTCGGCGGAACTGGCGCGCGCCATCGCCCGGCTCTCGGGCAGGCCCTACGAACCCGATCTCCTGAAACGCATCCGGCGGACCAGCCGGCAGGTCGGCCTCGGATTGCGGGCCCGGGAAGACAATGTGCGCGGTGCCTTTGCGGTCCCTAAAAGCGGCAAGGCGGGCCTGCGTGGGAAAAGCGTGGTTCTCGTCGACGACGTCTATACGACCGGTGCAACCGTTTCGGCTGCGGCCAGAGCGTTGAAGCGGGCGGGCGCCGGGCAGGTCACGGTTTTGACCTTTGCAAGAGCCGTATCCGGTCTTATATGACAAACAGATGGCCGGCACGGACGCCGGCAAAGGAGCGGTTCTGGATCATGGCTTCGGTGGTCATTTATACGCGTCAATTCTGCGGTTATTGTTCGGCCGCCAAGAAACTGCTGGAAACCAAGGGCGTCCCGTTCCTCGAACACGATGCAACCTATGATCCGAACGTTCGCCAGACGATGATCGAGAAGGCGCATGGCGGCTCGACCTTCCCGCAGATCTTCATCAATGACATCCATGTCGGCGGCTGCGACGATCTGCATGCGCTCGAACGCGCCGGCAAGCTCGACGCGATGCTCGCGGCCTGAGACGCGCTGACGTCCCGCCTGTTGCCGCGTCTGGCTGATGCTTCAATCGGCGGCGGCACGTATCAGGAGTAGAACGATCATGACCTTCAAGGCTGCAGCCATCCAGATGTGCTCCGGTGTCGACCCGCAACGAAATGCGGAAACGGTGGCCCGGCTGGTGCGCGAGGCTGCTGCCCAAGGAGCGATCTATGTGCAGACGCCGGAAATGACCGGCGCGCTCCAGCGTGACCGTGCGGCCCTGCGGGCGATCCTCAGGGACGAGGCTAACGACATCATCGCAAGGCAAGCCGCAGAGCTCGCCGCTGAACTCCGCGTCCACGTCCATGTCGGCTCGACGCCGATCGCACTTGCCGACGGCAAGATCGCCAATCGCGGGCTGCTTTTCGGTCCCGACGGCGGCAAGATCTGCCACTACGACAAGATCCACATGTTCGACGTCGATCTCGACAATGGCGAAAGCTGGCGCGAAAGCGCTGCCTATCAGCCCGGCAGCGTCGCGCATGTCGCCGACCTCGACTTGGGCAAGCTCGGCTTCACCATTTGCTACGACGTGCGCTTTCCGGAGCTTTTCCGGCAGCAGGCGGTCGCCGGCGCCGAGATCATGTCGGTACCGGCCGCCTTCACGCGCCAGACGGGCGAGGCCCATTGGGAAATTCTTCTGCGTGCGCGCGCGATCGAGAACGGCGTCTTCGTCATTGCCGCGGCCCAAGGGGGTGTGCACGAGGACGGACGCGAGACCTTCGGCCATTCGATGATCATCGATCCCTGGGGCAGGGTGCTTGCGTCTGCCGGCCCGACCGGTGAGGCGGTCGTGCTGGCCGACATCGACGTTGCGGCGGTTCACGCGGTGCGCGCCAAGATACCGAACCTCAAGAACGCCCGCAGTTTTGCGCTCGATGAAGTCGCCGCCACCGGGAAGGGAGGCGTCGCCGCTTGATCCGCTATACGCTTTCCTGCGACAACGGCCATTCCTTCGAGGGATGGTTCTCGTCGAGTGACGATTTCGACCGTCAGGTCGAGCGCAAGCTTGTTTCGTGCCCCACCTGCAACTCGACGGCTGTCCTCAAGCAACTGATGGCGCCGTCGGTCGCGACCGCGCGCAAGAAGGAGGCGACGCGGGCGGTGATCGTCGATCAGGCGCAGAAGGAAACCATCGCCAAGATCCGCGAGTTGGTGAAGAGCGTGCGCGAGAACGCCGACGATGTCGGCGAGCGTTTCCCGGAGGAAGCGCGCAAGATCCATTACGGCGAAGCGGAACAACGCGGCCTGATTGGCAAGGCGACGGCGGAAGAGGCTGTCGCGCTGCTCGAAGAGGGCATCGCGGTTGCGCCGTTGCCAATCCTGCCCGACGAAGTCAACTGACGGCAGGGCGAGAAACTGCGATGCCAGATTCTCGCGGAAAATGCTCCGGCCGATCCTTTAAAAACAACGCCTTGCTCCCCATTTGCCGTTTTTGCAGCGGGAGTGTTTCAGTCTATGACGTTGTCCGATATCCGTGTTTTCACCGAACGTCTGACCATCAGGCCGTTCTCGGCCGGTGATTTCCCGGGCTTTTTTGCCTATCACCAGCTGCCGGAGGTCTATCGATTTCTGTATCAGGATCCGCTCGACGAAACCGGGGCGCAGGCGAAATTCGCCAAGGCATCGGCACCGCGGCTCGCGGAAGACGGAGACGTCGCGGTGTTTGCCGTCGAGCGCCGGGAAGACGGTGCCCTGATCGGCGAGGTCCTGTTGAAGCTCGCAAGCAAGGCGGCCGAACAGGCGGAGACCGGATATATCTTCAACCCCGCCTTTGCCGGCAAGGGCTATGCCACCGAAGCGATGCGGGCCGTGCTCGATCTCGGCTTCTCACGGCTCAACTTCCACCGGATCTTCGCCCGGCTCGACGCGCTCAATAGCGGTTCGGTCGGTGTCGCCGAGCGCCTCGGCATGCGTCGCGAAGCGCATCTGATCGAGAACGACCGGTTCAATGGCACCTGGGGGGACGAGTTCGTCTATGCGCTTTTGAAGCGCGAATGGCTTGCCAGACCACCGGCAGCCTAAAGGCAAAAACGGCAATCCACGCGATCAGAGCGTCCGCTTGGCGACGAGCATGTAGTTGACGTCCATGTCCTTCGACAGGTTCCACTGGTTGGACAGCGGATTGAAGAAGACGCCGGTGCGTTCGGAAACTTCCATGCCGCTCGCTGCAATCGGCTTTTCCAGCTCCTCGGGGCGCACCAGCTTTTCGTACTGGTGAGTGCCGCGCGGCAGCCAGCGCAGCACGTTTTCGGCGGCGAAGATGGCAAGGGCCGCCGCCTTCATGGTGCGGTTGATGGTGGCGACGAACATCAGGCCGCCGGGGCGCACCATATGGGCGCAGGTGGTCATGAAGAAGTCGACGTCGGCGACGTGTTCGACCACTTCCATGTTGAGCACGATGTCGAAGCTCTCGCCGGCCTCGGCCAGCGCCTCGGCTGTCACAGCACGATAGTCGACCGCGACACCGCTGCCGGCGGCATGCGTTTTGGCGATGCCGATGTTCTTCTCCGAGGCGTCGGCGCCCAAGACATCGGCGCCCATGCGCGCCATCGGCTCCGACAGCAGGCCGCCGCCGCAACCGATGTCGAGCAGCCTGAGGCCTTTCAGCGGCTGCGGGCTTTTCGGGTCGCGGCCGAAATGCTCGGCGACCTTGTCACGGATATAGGCAAGGCGGACGGGGTTGAACTTGTGCAGCGGCCGGAACTTTCCGGTCGGGTCCCACCACTCTGCGGCCATGGCGGAAAAGCGATCCACTTCGCTCTGGTCGATGGTCGTGCGTGCGGTCTCGCTCATGTCGCCGTCTCCTTCACTCTTCCCTGGTGAAGTCGGACGATCGGGCAAGGAAGTCAAGAGCCGGGCTTGGGCCAGATCGGCGCAGGCGAGCCTGGGGCGCCTGCGCCGAGCGCGTCAGGCGTCCGGTTCAGGCTGGTAGTGCAGGATGACCACGCCCGATTTCAGCGGGCGGGCATGGGTCAATCTCAGTTTCGTGCGCGCCAGCCCCGGCTTGAACAGAGGCACGCCGCTGCCGAGAAGCACCGGGTTGATGCCGAGCCGATACTCGTCGACGAGACCCTTTTCGATCAGCCCCGCTGCGAAATCGGCGCTGCCGAACACGAAAATGGCGCCGCCATCGCGCTGTTTAAGGCGCTCGACTTCACTGGCGGCATCACCGGTGACGAGTGTCGTGTTGTGCCAGTCGGCCGATGTCAGCGTATGCGAGAAGACGAACTTTTCGACACCATTCATGAAGGTGGCAATGTCGCCTTCTGCCGACGGCCAATAGCTGGCCATCATCTCATAGGTGACGCGGCCGAACAGCAAGGTCTCCGTTCCGAGTTGCGTTTCGCCGATATAGGCCGCGAGTTCGTCCTCGAAAACGAACCAGCCGATGTCATGGCCGGGGGCTTCGAAAAAGCCGTCGACGCTGACCATGTCCCACATGATGACCTTGCGCATAACAATCCTCCGGTTTCGCCGCGGGTGCCACGAAAAGCTTGTCAAAACCGATATAATTTTGCAAGTGGTTTTGTTGTTGCATCGGATGAGCATCTCCCGCATGACGCCTCCCCTTGGGTGGGCGTCATGCGGACAAGGATCGCGTGCCGGCTAGCCAATGTCGCTGGCTGCGGCCGCCGCGAAGAACCCTTCCGGATCTTCCACTTCGACGAGGCGGCGCTTTTCGATCAGCCAGAAGCGGTTGCCGACATTGCGTACGAAGCTGCGATCATGGGAGACCAGCAGGCAGCTCGTCTCGTGTTTCAACAGCTCCGCCTCGAGCGCCTCCTGGCCCTCGATGTCGAGGTGGTTGGTCGGTTCGTCCAGCAGGTAGAAATTCGGCTCCTTCAAGCGCAGCACCAGCATGGCAAGCCGCGCCTTCTGGCCGCCAGAGAGGCGCCCGATCGCCTTTTCCTGCATGTCGATGCCGACCCCTGCGCCGACCAGCAGGCTACGTGCCCGCTGATCGCCGAGCGAGAAACGGCGCGAGAGTGCGCCAAGCGGGGTCTCGTCGTCCGACAATCCCGCCAGCGCCTGGTCACTGTAGCCGAGCACCAGCGAGGGCGTTGCCTTCAGCGTTTCGGGCGCGCGGCCGCGCTCGTCGATCGCCGTGCGGATCAGGTTGACGAGGCGTGTCTTGCCAGCGCCGTTTTCGCCGAGCAGCACGATGCGGTCGCCCTG
Source organism: Ensifer sp. (assembly GCF_035999135.1). GTDB lineage: Bacteria > Pseudomonadota > Alphaproteobacteria > Rhizobiales > Rhizobiaceae > Ensifer. The sequence continues at coordinate 17,730 of NZ_DASYGZ010000059.1, read as the reverse complement.
GCAGATCCAGCGCTTGCCGGTGCGAAAGAGCGCGGTACCGTCAGGGGTTTCGACCTGAACGTCATCGAGCGTCACCAGGATCTTGGCATGCGTGCCGCGATTGGTTAGCCGGATTGCGCCGGCGGAGCGTTCCTGATGCGCAGGCTTTGCCGCATCCTCCAGCCGTTCCGCCCGCTGCTTCAGCTGCTTCGTCTTCACCGTCAGCAGGTCGCTGCCGGAGTTGATGCCGATATTGTTGAGCTTGGCGGCCTGACGGCGCAATTGCTGCGCCACCTTCATGTCGCGCTGGTATCGCCGCTCCTCCGACGCGTCGATCTCGTCAAGGGCTTCGCGCGCTCGCGAGTAGGGGAGCGTAAAGATCGGCGACTGCTCCGGCCTCAGGAACAGCGTGCGGTTGGTGGTGGCGTCGAGGAAGGCGCGATCGTGGCTGGCGACCAGCACCGGCACATCGCGTGGAAGCGCGTTCAGCCAGGCTTCGAGCCGGCCGATCTTGGCGAGGTCGAGATGGTTGGTCGGCTCGTCGAGGAGCAGCGCGTCGGGGTCGGTCACCCACACGCGGGCCAGAAGCGCCAGCCGCTGCCAGCCGCCGCTCAACTCCGAGACGGCACGGCGGCGCAGAACCTCCGGCACGTCGAGGGAATCGAGCACGATATCGACGCGCCAGCTTTCGTTTTCGGCCTGATCGGCCGGGAGCGCCGAAAGCACGGCATCGTGGAAGGAAAGCGAAAGCAGCGACGGGGGAACGTTCTGCTCGACGTGGCCGACGGTCAGGCCGCGCGAACGGGTGATCTCGCCGGCTGTCGGGTCGAAGGTGCCGGCGATCGATTTCAAGAGGGTCGACTTGCCGCGGCCGTTGGCAGCGACGATGCCGATGCGGTCACCGGATGCGACGGAGAGGTTGAGGCTGGAGAAGAGCGGTGCGCTCAGGCTGACACCGAGGTTGCGGATATTGATCAGGGCCATGGTCGTTCTCTGGACTGCACGAGCGACGGCGGATCATCCGGGACGGCCCATCAGGCCGGGGTTTCGGATGGTCAAGCCCGCAACACAGTCACGCTGTGCTTGGGCCGCATCGGCTCGGTATTGGAAGACGATGCAGCCGTGTGAACCAATAGGGTTCCGCACTGCATCACTCTGGGCAGACCAGGGATAGGATCGCGTTGTCAGCGAAAGGATATCTGATCAGCCCTGCAAACGCATCTGCAGGGCTTGGACGGGGCCACGCTGGCGGTGGTGCCGGAAAAATGTCATCACGTGCAGCCCCCCTTTCTCGAATTGAACTTGCGGCAGCGTGAATAACACCGCCGCGCGCAATTTTCAATGGTCGACGCGCGCGCTGCTCACATCTGCAGCCCGAGGAACTTGAACGGTTCGCTCGGCGTGAAGCTGCCGGTCGCATCGCCCGAATAGGTGTGGTCCTGGTTTTCCCCGAGGTCGAGTTTCATCACCTTGCCGGTCTCCGTGGAAAAATCGATCTTCTTCAGGTCGACCCAGAAGGTGTTCGGCGTCAGCGCGGACTCGAAGAAATAGAGCTTGCGCTTGTGATCGACGACCGTGCGCCAGCGGGTCGAGGAGATGTTCGGTTCTTCCGGCGTGTTGATGCCATAGGGTACGGAGGCGTTGCGAATGACGCTGAAGACGCTGGCCAGCGCCCGGTCGGCGTTTTCGTCCTTGGGGATGGCGTTGACGTAGAACGAGGCGCGAGCGAAACGATCGGCCGCGCGGTTCGTGCCCGGCAACATCACGGTGCCGCCGATCTGTTTCCAGTAGGCATTGAGCGCCAGCTGCTGGTCGAAGGTCGGCGAATTGGTCATCACCTGGTATTGGCGCCCGTGGTGGATGACCTGCTTGCCGCCGAGATACTCGACGATGGCGCTGTCGCCGGTCTTGTCCGAGATCGAGAGGTGCAGCGTCGTCAGGCGGTTTTCGCCGGGCACGTTGTCGGTAACGATGGTGAAGGGCTCTTTTTCGAGTGCCGCGACCGCCTCTTCGACGGTTGCGAAGCTGTCGAGCACATATTGCGCCCAGGCGGCGATCGTCAGGCCCGGTTTCGATTTGTCGTCGAACTTGGGATACTCGGATTCGACCAGCCAGAGCAGGTTGGCATTGAGGCCGGCCTCGTTGACACCGTCCGTGGTCGAGACGTCATAGCCCGTGGCAACGACACTGCCATACTTCGCCGTCCACTTGAACGAATTCGGGCCCGCCTGGCCGCTTCGTTCGATGCCGCGCGGCAAAATCCAGAGATTGGTCGCGACGTCGCTTTTCCAATCCATCGAGCGGGCGGTGATGATGTTGTCGTTGGGGCCGAGATAGACGAGGCGGGTGCAGGCTTCGGCCGTGGTCTGGCCGAGCATGAGAAGGGCGGCAACAGCCGAGGTCACCGAACGAACAGCGGACTTTGCGACAAACAGCATGCCATTCTCCTTTTGGGGTTGAATGTGTCGTGCTGCGTCCATCGTTGAAATCAAGGACGCAGGGAGCTTCAGAACAGCATGGAGAAGCCGATCACCGGGCCATGCTGGTTCACGTCCCAGCGGAACTTGTTGACGCCCGTGAAGTCGTCGCTTTCGTAGTCCTGGTAGAGCAGCCGGTAACCGGCGCGCAAAATTGTCGGCTGGCCAAGCATTTCGGTGCGGTAGCCGAGATAGGCCTGGGCGTTGACGCTGAGCTTGGAACCGATATCGAAGCCGCCGACATCGGCCTCGGCGACGAGGTTCCAGCGCTCGCTGAGGTCGGCGTTGAGCCGCAGGCCGACGAAAGGATCGGTCCAGTCGGCACTCTTGCTCGCATTCAATCCGGCCACGGATACGTCCGCCTCCAGCTTCGACCAGCGCAGGCCGATCGTCGGCTCGATCGACAGCGTCCGGGGCTTGCCGAAGACGGTGTTGCCGCCGAGTTCCTGCTCGTAGATCTGATAAAACGCGCCGACCGCCAGTGTCGTCATCTTGATATCAAGGCCGATCTCATGGCTGAGAAGTTCCTCGTCCTGGCTGGTGCGGACATATTGGCCGTCGAAATAGACGCCCCACTGGCCGTTGGTCAGCTCGATGTTGCCCATCAGCGCCAGGTCGAGATGGTCGAGCGTGTCCTTGAAGGGCACGTCGACATCGGTGTCGAAGCCGGCAAGGGACGCATCGCCCTTGAGGCTCGCCGCCCAGACGTAAGGGCTGACGATCACCGTCCAGTCGCTTTGCGGCGCCATGCGCACCTGGTCGAAATCGGCGGCCTGTGTCGGTGTCGAACACAGGAGCGCCGTCGAGATCATGGCGGCGGCGCAGGCCGTCATCCGTGCGGTTGCGGGTATGCGATGTGCATGCATGTCTGCCCCCTCAAGCGTTCGATGGCAGCCTAGCTGCCGCAGCCGCAATTTCAAGTGGCGCAAACGGCGACCGCGCACGTTTCCTCACCGTGCGTTTGGCGCCTTATTCCTACCGTCTTGCCATTGCGCGCGGGGCCCTGATCCGCTAAGAGACGCCGCGACTTTCCGCTCCCCGAAGCGGTGACTGCCGATGTGCGAGAAGTCTCCCAAGCTTTTTGACCGTCGGGCGCCGGCGGGGGCATTCCTGTCACGCGCGTCTTGCGCGCGCAAATTGGGTACCGGTAGAGGCACATGGCACGCATCGTGATGAAATTCGGCGGAACCTCCGTCGCTGATTTGGACCGCATCCATAATGTTGCCCGCCATGTGAAACGCGAAGTCGATGCCGGCCATGAAGTTGCCGTCGTCGTTTCCGCCATGTCCGGCAAGACCAACGAACTGGTCGGCTGGGTGCAGAACATGCCGAAGGCGACCGGCGCGAACTCGCCCTTCTATGATGCGCGCGAATACGACGCGATCGTCGCTTCCGGCGAACAGGTGACCTCCGGTCTTCTTGCCATCGCGCTGCAGTCGATGGGAATCAACGCCCGTTCCTGGCAGGGCTGGCAGATCCCGATCCGCACCGACAACGCCCATGGCGCTGCCCGCATTCTCGACATCGACGGCGCCGAGCTCATCCGCCGCATGGGCGAGGGCCAGGTCGCCGTCATCGCCGGCTTCCAGGGGCTTGGGCCGGACAACCGCGTTGCCACGCTTGGCCGCGGCGGCTCCGACACTTCGGCGGTTGCGATCGCCGCGGGCGTCAAGGCCGACCGTTGCGACATCTACACCGACGTCGACGGCGTCTACACCACCGACCCGCGCATCGAGCCGAAGGCGCGGCGTCTGAAGAAAATCGCGTTCGAGGAAATGCTGGAAATGGCATCGCTCGGCGCCAAGGTGCTGCAGGTGCGCTCGGTGGAGCTCGCCATGGTGCACAAGGTCCGCACCTTCGTGCGTTCGTCTTTCGAAGATCCCGATGCGCCGGGCATGGGTGACCTTCTCAATCCGCCCGGAACGCTGATTTGTGATGAGGATGAGATCGTGGAACAGGAAGTCGTAACCGGCATTGCCTATGCCAAGGATGAGGCCCAGATTTCGCTGCGCCGTCTCGCAGACCGGCCGGGCGTCTCCGCCGCGATCTTCGGCCCGCTCGCCGAAGCCCATATCAACGTCGACATGATCGTGCAGAACATCTCGGAAGATGGCTCGAAGACCGACATGACCTTCACGGTTCCTTCCGGCGACGTCGACAAGGCGCTGAAGGTGCTCGGCGACAACAAGGACAAGATCGGCTACGACGTCGTTCAGTCCGAGGCCGGCCTCGTCAAGGTCTCGGTCATCGGCATCGGCATGCGCAGCCACGCCGGCGTTGCCGCGTCCGCATTCCGTGCGCTTGCCGACAAGGGCATCAATATCAAGGCGATCACTACCTCCGAAATCAAGATTTCGATCCTGATCGACGGTCCCTACGCCGAATTGGCGGTTCGCACTTTGCATTCCGCTTACGGTCTCGATAAGAGTTAATCGACAGGCGACTGATTTGGGATTCGCGGCCGGTCCGGCCGCGGCTCCTCTTGCCCCGTCTTTTCTATATCGGGAGACCCCACGCGATGAGAGACCTTTCCGCAGGTCCGCGCGTTCTCCTCAAGCGGTTGCGCGAGTTGATGGCGGAACCGCTGGAGCCGCAGGAGCGCCTTGACCGTATCGTGCGCCAGATCGCGCAGAACATGGTCGCGGAAGTGTGTTCGGTCTACGTGCTGCGCTCCGACGGCGTGCTCGAACTCTACGCGACCGAAGGTCTGAACAAGTCGGCCGTTCACCTGGCGCAACTGAAGATGGGGCAGGGCCTCGTCGGCACCATCGCCGCTTCGGCGCGACCGCTCAACCTTTCCGACGCCCAGTCGCATCCGGCCTTTACCTATCTGCCTGAGACCGGCGAAGAGATTTACCACTCCTTCCTCGGCGTGCCGATCCTGCGCACGGGCCGCGCGCTCGGCGTTCTCGTCGTCCAGAACAAGGCGATGCGCAACTACCGCGAGGACGAGGTCGAGGCGCTCGAGACCACCGCCATGGTGCTCGCCGAGATGGTGGCAACGGGCGAACTGAAGAAGATCACCAAGCCAGGCCTCGAACTCGACCTGTCGCGTCCTGTTTCGATCGACGGCAACAGCTACGGCGAAGGCATTGGCCTCGGATATGTCGTGCTGCACGAACCGAGGATCGTTGTCACCAACCTCTTGAACGAGGACACCGACCAGGAGCTGCAGCGGCTGGCCGAAGCGCTCGGATCCTTGCGCATCTCGATCGACGACATGCTGTCGCGCCGCGAGGTGTCGATGGAGGGCGAGCACCGGGCGGTGCTCGAGACCTACCGGATGTTTGCGCATGACCGCGGCTGGGTGCGCAAGCTCGAGGAAGCGATCCGCAACGGCCTGACGGCGGAAGCGGCGGTCGAGCGGGTGCAGAGCGAAACCAAGGCGCGCATGATCCGGCTGACGGATCCGTACCTGCGCGAACGCATGCATGACTTCGACGATCTCGCCAACCGGCTTTTGCGCCAGCTCTCGGGCTATGGCGCCAAGCTTTCGGCCGCCGATTTCCCGACGGATGCGGTGATCGTCGCGCGCGCCATGGGCGCTGCCGAACTGCTCGACTACCCACGCGAAAACGTGCGCGGCCTGGTGCTGGAAGAGGGTGCCGTCACCAGCCACGTCGTCATCGTCGCCCGCGCCATGGGGATCCCGGTGATCGGCCAGGCGACAGGTGCCGTGGCGCTTGCGGAAAACCGCGACGCGATCATCATCGACGGCGACGACGCCAAGGTGCATCTGCGCCCGCTCGGCGACTTGCAGCGCGCCTACGAGGAAAAAGTCCGGTTCCGGGCGCGCCGCCAGGCGCAGTTCCGGGCATTGAAAGACGTCGAGCCGCTGACGAAGGACGGCAAGCGCATCACGTTGCAGATGAACGCCGGCCTGCTCGTCGACCTGCCGCATCTGAACGAAGCAGGTGCTGAGGGCATCGGCCTCTTCCGCACCGAACTGCAGTTCATGATCGCCTCGACCATGCCGAAGGCGGAAGAGCAGGAAGCCTTCTATCGCAACGTGCTGAAGCAGACCGGCGGCAAGCCGGTGACTTTCCGCACGCTCGACATCGGCGGTGACAAGGTGGTCCCCTATTTCCGCGCGGCGGAAGAGGAGAACCCGGCGCTCGGCTGGCGCGCGATCCGGCTGTCGCTCGACCGCCCGGGGCTGTTGCGCACCCAGCTGCGGGCGATGCTGCGGGCAGCGGCCGGGCATGAGCTGAAGCTGATGCTGCCGATGGTGACCGAGGTGTCCGAGCTTAAGGTCGCGCGCGACCTCCTGCAGAAGGAGATCGAGCGGCAGTCGAAGCTCGGCGAACAGCTGCCGCGCAAGCTGCAGTTCGGCGCCATGCTCGAAGTTCCGGCGCTGCTGTGGCAGCTCGACGAGCTGATGACCGAGGTGGATTTCGTCTCGGTCGGTTCGAACGATCTCTTCCAGTTCGCGATGGCCGTCGACCGCGGCAATGCGCGTGTCTCCGACCGCTTCGACGTGCTCGGGCGCCCGTTCCTCAGGATCCTGCGCGACATCGTGCGGGCCGGTGACCGGCACGATACGCCGGTGACGCTGTGCGGTGAGATGGCGAGCAAGCCCTTGTCGGCGATGGCGCTGCTCGGGCTCGGCTTCCGTTCGGTGTCGATGTCGCCGACGGCCGTCGGACCGATCAAGGCGATGCTGCTCGGACTCGACGCCGGCAAGCTCGCAACCGTGCTCAACGCGGCACTGGACGACACCCGCGACCAGACGCCCGTTCGCCGGATGCTGGTCGATTTCGCTGCGGAAAACGGCATTCCGGTTTAGATTGATTTGACGCGCCCTCACCCTCGTCCGGACCTTCGTCCGGCCGGGGCAGAGCGCATTTGGAGTGACACTTGGCAAAGCTTCCCGTTGAAAAGATGCGCGAACTGGAACGCCGGTTCGGTGAAATCGAAGCGCGCATGTCCGCCGGCCCGGCCGCGGACGTCTACGTGAAGCTTGCGTCGGAATATTCCGAACTGCAGCCCATCGTCACCAAGATCCGCGCCTATGAAAAGGCAACCGCCGAGCTTGCCGACATCACGACCATGCTCGCCGACAAATCGACCGATCGTGACATGCGCGATCTCGCCGAGATGGAAAAGCCCGAGGTCCAAGCGACGATCGAGGGGTTGGAACAGGAAATCCAGATCCTGCTCCTGCCGAAGGACGCGGCCGACGAAAAGAGCGCGATCCTTGAAATCCGCGCCGGAACCGGTGGTTCCGAGGCGGCGCTGTTTGCCGGCGACCTGTTCCGGATGTACGAGCGCTATGCGGCGGGCAAGGGGTGGAAGGTCGAAGTGCTGTCGTCGAGCGAAGGCGAAGCCGGCGGTTTCAAGGAAATCATCGCTACCGTTTCCGGGCGCGGCGTGTTCGCGCGACTGAAGTTCGAATCCGGTGTGCATCGGGTGCAGCGCGTTCCAGAAACGGAGGCGAGCGGCCGCATCCACACGTCTGCCGCGACGGTTGCGGTGTTGCCGGAGGCCGAAGACATCGACATCGAGATCCGACCCGAGGACATCCGCATCGACACGATGCGCTCATCGGGCGCCGGCGGCCAGCACGTCAACACCACGGACTCGGCCGTGCGCATCACCCACCTTCCGACCGGACTTGTCGTCACGAGTTCGGAAAAGTCGCAGCACCAGAACCGGGCAAAGGCCATGCAGGTCCTGCGCTCGCGCCTCTACGACATGGAACGCCAGCGCGCCGACAGCGAACGTTCGGCCGACCGGAAAAGCCAGGTCGGATCCGGCGACCGCTCCGAACGCATCCGCACCTACAATTTTCCGCAGGGGCGGCTCACCGACCACCGCATCAACCTGACGCTCTACAAGCTCGACCGGATGATGATGGGCGAAATCGACGAAGTGGTCGACGCGCTTTTGGCCGACTACCAGGCGAGCCAGCTGGCACAGCTCGGCGAGCAGCGGGGCTGAGACATGGCCGAAACGCTTGCGAGCCTCGTCGCCGAAAGCCGCGATCGCCTGCGGGCAGCCGGCATCGAGCATGCGGCACTCGATGTGCGGCATCTGATCTCCGGGCTGCTCGACCTGTCGCTCAGCGCCGTCGTGTCGCGGGGCAGGGAGCCCGTGTCAGAGACGGATGCTGCAAGGATCCGCGCGGCAGTCGAGCGACGGCTCGCCCGAGAACCGGTCTACCGTATCCTCGGCGAGCGCGAATTTTTCGGTCTGCCCTTCAAGCTTTCGAAGGAAACGCTGGAGCCGCGCCCGGACACCGAAACGCTTGTTGACCGGATGATCCCCTATCTGCGCGCGATCGTCGCGCGAAAGGGGCACTGTGATATCATCGACCTTGGCACCGGTACGGGTGCGATCTGTCTGACGCTTCTGTCGGAGGTCCTTGAAGCGCGGGGCACCGCTACCGATATATCTAAGGACGCACTGTCGACCGCGACGGAGAATGCAGCGGCGCTCGGCCTTGCAGATCGGTTTTCACCGCTTCTCAGCAACTGGTACGAAAAGGTGGATCGGCGCTACGACGTCATCGTCTCAAATCCGCCGTATATCCGGTCCAATGTCGTGAAAGAGCTTGAGCCGGAAGTAAGACTTTACGATCCGGCCGCCGCGCTCGATGGCGGAGACGATGGGCTTGATGCCTACCGTGCCATCGCTTCTCAAGCTGGTCATCATCTTGAGACACACGGCGTGATAGGCTTGGAAATCGGTTTCGACCAGAAAGAGGCGGTAACGGCGTTGTTTAACGCCGAGAATCTCCGTCTGTGTGAAGAAGCGAAGGATCTGGGCGGTAACGACCGGGTTCTCATCTTTGAGCGCGACACGAACCGTTGAAAAAATGCTGCACTGGCGCATCTTCTTTCTTGCTGAGGCAAAGAAAGGGCTTGGAATCCCAGAGGAAGCGGGCTAGTTTGCCGGCGCACTGGGCAGAAGGTCATGGACCTAAGATTCGTTCCGGTATGACCTGGCCACGGGGATTGCTCTCAAGAAAGAGTTGCTAGGGTTCAACACGTGCCTTGTGCGGGTACCTGTTAATTTGACGTCAGTCGGCGCCGAAGCCGCCATTGTGCGAGCGCAGCGGCGCGTGTTCTGTCGGACGCGAACGAATCCGGCCGGAAGACGAAACCACATGATCATCATTATCAAGAGAATTCGGGTGAATGTACTATGAGGCCAGGACAGCAAAACAAGCGCGGCCGCGGGCGGAATAACAACAACAATAACAACAACAATAACAACGGAAACAACCACAACCGGAAGGGCTCGAACCCGCTGACGCGGACCTACGACAGCTCCGGCCCGGACGTGAAGATTCGCGGCACTGCCCAGCACATCGCCGAGAAGTACGCAGCGCTTGCGCGTGACGCTCAGAGCTCCGGCGACCGCGTTATCGCAGAAAATTACCTGCAGCATGCCGAACACTACAACCGCATCATCGCCGCCGCTCAGGCGCAGATGCAGGATCGTTTCCCGCGCGACGACCGCCAGGATTTCCGCGGCCATGACGCCGGCGACCAGGACCAGGACGATCTGGATCAGGGCTATGTCGACGACATGCCGGCCCCGGTTGCCGCCGCTCCGGCGCCCGTTGCCGAGCCGCAGCCCGTCGTCATCGATGGCACGGGTCCGCAGCCGGTGATCGAAGGCACGCCGGCGGAAGTGGCGATGGAAGAGGAAGCTCCGGCCGGTCGTGGTGCGTCGCGCCGCCGCAATACGCCGCGTCCGCGCCGTCCGCGCCGCAGTGCGCAGGAAGGTGCCGCCGACGAGGCGCAGCCATCGGGCGAGGGCACCTCGGAGACGCCGGCGCTGGCTGCTTCCGAGTAAGCGAAACACGTCATGCCGCCCGTTCCGACGGGCATCAAAACCCGGCCCTTCGCGGCCGGGTTTTTCTTTGCCGTCATGGCCCTACAAGGCCCCCTGGTACAGAAACCCGGCGCTGGCGCTCATTTCTGGGTGCTGTCCACGATCAATGCTGCGAGGTTGGCGCTCGCCGCCGGTTCGTCTGTCCGGCCGCGAATGAGTTCGCGGCCGATCGCTTCCGCCGCGCCGGCAATGCCGGTGCAGCGCAGGCGCAGATCGTCATCCGGGACTGTCGAGAACGGCGCAAGGGCTGCCTGGATCAGGGCGACGTAGTCGTCGGCCTGCTGCTGCTGCGTCGTGATCATCTCCGCATTGCCGCGAAGCGCGCCCGAGATCGCCTGCCATTCCTCGCCGCTTTCGACCGCGCAATCGATATAGACGGAACTGATGATGCCGGCGACGGCGTCGAGCCGTTTCGGCGCTTCGGCAAGGGCCGACGACAGCTTCGCTGTATGCCGGTCCTCGATCTCCTGGGACAACGCGATCAGCAGGCCCTCACGGGTGCCGAAATGCTCGTAGGCGATCGGCTTGCTGACGCCGGCGCGCTCGGCAAGGTGGCCAAGCGTCAACGCGTCCGCCCCGCATTCGCGTAAGATTTCCTTGGCGGTCTCGATCAACTGGGCGCGACGCTCAGGTTTGGCGAGCTTTCGGTTTTTTCTCTCGGCCATCGATCGCATTTCCTCTTCGCGCGCCGCCTGGCGCCTCTTGAAAGTGGTTCCCGGCAACTTATCTACCAGTAGTAACTTACTAATGGTAAGTTCGGCAATCGGCCGGACACCTTTCGTCTAGGAGATAAGAAGATGTCGAGCAAGTTTCAGCCTGTTTTGATCATCGGCGGGTCCGGCGTCGTCGGCACGCACGCGGCAAGGATCATCCGCCGCCTGCACCCGACTTTGCCGATTGCCGTTGGCGGCCGGGATCTCGCCAAGGCTGAGGCGGTCGCGCTTGAGATTGGTGGCGCCATCGGCGTCAGTGTCGATCTGGCGCGGGCCGATCTCGGCCTTGGCGACGAGAAACGCTTCAGCGCTGTCGTGATCTTCCTGAAGGACGAGAAGCTGAGTTCGATGCGCTACGCCCAGAAGCACGGCATCCCCTATATCAGCCTCTCCAGCGGGACGTTCGAAGTCGGGCCTGAGATGGCGCAATACATTCACGCGCCGGACAAGGCGGCTATCCTGCTTGCCAGCCACTGGCTTGCCGGTGCTGCGATCTTCCCGATCCTCGAATTGGCCAAGGGCTTCGAGGCGATCGACACGATCCGCATCGGTGTGCTGCTCGATGAGGAGGATATGGGCGGCCCTGCGGCCCTTGCCGATTACAATCGCATTACCGGTCTGGCGCCCGCAGCCCTGACGGTGAAGGAGGGCAGGTTCCACTGGGCCGGCGGTGAGGATTCAAAGGCGCGTTACCGAAGCGTCGACGGTGTCGAGCTCGATGCGGTCGCCTACTCGCCGTTCGACGTCATGGCGCTTTCGGCAAGAACGAACGCCGGGGATATCCGGCTTGACCTCGCCTACAGCGTTTCCGCCAGCAGGCGCCGCGGCGAAGCGTTTTCGACCGAAATCACCATCGATATCGCCGGGCGTGGCAAGAATGGCGAACCGCTGCGGCAACGTCACGAGATCGTTCATCCGGACGGACAGGCGCCGCTCACCGCCCTTGGTGTTGCGCTTGCAGTCGAGCGCATGCTCGGTCTTGCGGGCGGGGAGGCGCCGCAACCAGGTCTCTACCTTCCCGAGGTCGTGATTGATGCCGCCTACTATGTGCAGCGCATGAAGGAGTTCGGCGCGTCCTTCGTCGAAAGGCAGGCTGAAACCGAAGCTGCCTGACACCAACCCGAGAGATAAGGCGCTCGCAGGGGGAGGGGGCGGTGACGCCCGCTCCTCCTTCCGTCAACGGGCTGCCGCGCTGGGGCACGGCTGCTTTTCAAGGTTGCAGATTTCGCACGAATGACCCACGGCGAGCTCTTTAATTTCTAAAATCGCTGCCCCATATTCGCTTCGACGCGTTGATCCTGCGCAAGGCGGACAGCGTTTCACACTGACAGGCTTGCCGAATGCGGGAGCCTGATCCTGAAAAACCGTAGGGTGCCGCAAGTCGGGTCCGACGGGCTATGGAGGTAGAGTATGAACATTGAAAAATATTCCGAGCGTGTGCGCGGTTTCCTGCAGTCGGCGCAAACCTATGCGCTGTCGCAAGGCAACCAGCAGTTTACGCCCGAACATGTGCTGAAAGTCCTGCTCGACGATGACCAGGGCATGGCGGCATCGCTGATCGAGCGTGCAGGCGGCGACCCCCGCGAGGCGCGCGCCGGCAATGACGCGGCCCTTGCCAAGCTTCCGAAGGTCTCCGGCGGCGACGGTTCCGTTTACCTGTCGCAACCGCTTGCACGGGTCTTTTCGAGCGCCGAAGAGGCGGCCAAGAAGGCGGGCGATAGTTTCGTCACCGTCGAAAGGCTGCTGTTGGCACTGGCGATCGAAAGCACGGCGGCCACCGCCGACATCCTGAAGAAGGCTGGCATCACGCCGACCAAGCTCAACCAGGTCATCAACGACATCAGAAAGGGCCGCACCGCCGACAGCGCCACTGCCGAACAGGGTTTTGACAGCCTGAAGAAATTCGCGCGTGACCTGACGGCCGACGCGCGTGACGGCAAGCTCGACCCGGTGATCGGCCGTGACGACGAAATTCGTCGCACGATCCAGGTGCTGTCGCGCCGCACCAAGAACAATCCGGTTCTGATCGGTGAGCCCGGCGTCGGCAAGACCGCGATTGCCGAAGGATTGGCGCTGCGCATCGTCAACGGTGACGTGCCGGAAAGCCTCAAGGACAAGCGGCTGATGGCGCTCGACATGGGCGCGCTGATCGCCGGTGCGAAGTATCGCGGCGAATTCGAGGAACGGCTGAAATCCGTGCTCAACGAGGTGCAGGCCGAAAACGGCGAGATCATCCTGTTCATCGATGAGATGCACACGCTGGTTGGAGCCGGCAAGGCCGATGGCGCCATGGATGCGTCCAACCTCCTGAAGCCGGCGCTGGCCCGCGGCGAACTGCATTGCGTCGGCGCCACCACGCTCGACGAGTACCGCAAGCACGTCGAGAAGGACGCGGCCCTTGCCCGTCGCTTCCAGCCGGTCATGGTCGAAGAGCCGACGGTCGAGGATACCATCTCGATCCTGCGCGGCCTGAAGGAGAAGTACGAGCAGCACCACAAGGTGCGCATCTCGGACTCGGCGCTGGTTGCGGCCGCGACGCTGTCCAACCGCTACATCACCGACCGGTTCCTGCCGGACAAGGCGATCGACCTGATGGACGAGGCAGCGTCCCGTCTGCGCATGCAGGTGGATTCCAAGCCCGAGGAACTCGACGAACTCGACCGGCGCATCATGCAGCTGAAGATCGAGCGCGAAGCCTTGAAGAAGGAAACCGACGTTTCCTCGAAGGATCGGCTGGACAAGCTCGAGCTCGACGTGGTCTCGCTCGAGGAACAGGCATCGGCGCTGACGGCCCGCTGGCAGGCGGAAAAGCAGAAGCTTGGCCGCGCTGCAGACCTCAAGAAGCAGCTCGAAGACGCCCGCAACGAACTGGCGATCGTCCAGCGCAAGGGTGAATTCCAGCGTGCCGGCGAACTGACCTATGGCGTCATCCCGAAGCTCGAAAAGGAGCTTTCCGATGCCGAAAGCCAGGAAAACGCCAATGCGAACCCGATGGTTCAGGAGGTCGTGACCCCCGACAACATCGCCCATGTGGTGTCGCGCTGGACCGGGATTCCGGTCGACAAGATGCTGGAAGGCGAGCGCGACAAGCTGCTTCGGATGGAAGACGAGCTGGCAAAGTGGGTGGTCGGCCAGGGTGACGCCGTGCAGGCGGTTTCGCGTGCCGTCCGCCGCGCCCGTGCCGGCCTGCAGGATCCGAACCGGCCGATCGGCTCGTTCATCTTCCTTGGCCCGACCGGGGTCGGCAAGACCGAACTGACCAAGGCGCTGGCCCGCTTCCTGTTCGATGACGAGACCGCGCTTTTGCGGATCGACATGTCGGAATACATGGAGAAGCACTCCGTCGCCCGGCTGATCGGCGCGCCTCCGGGCTATGTCGGTTACGAGGAAGGTGGTGCTCTGACCGAATCCGTCCGCCGCCGGCCCTATCAGGTCGTGCTGTTCGACGAGATCGAGAAGGCGCATCCGGATGTGTTCAACGTGCTCCTGCAGGTGCTTGACGATGGCCGCCTGACCGATGGTCAGGGCCGCACCGTCGACTTCCGCAACACGATGATCATCATGACCTCGAACCTCGGCGCGGAGTATCTGGTCGGCCTTGGCGAGAACGACGACAGTGATGTCGTTCGCGACCAGGTGATGGACGTGGTGAAGTCGGCCTTCCGGCCGGAGTTCCTCAACCGCGTGGACGAGATCATCCTCTTCCACCGGCTGCGCCGCTCGGAAATGGGTGCGATCGTCGATATCCAGCTCGAAAGGCTGCGCAAGCTGCTGGCCGAGCGCAAGGTCACGCTGGAACTCGACGAGGATGCCCGTGCCTTCCTCGCCGACAAGGGTTATGACCCGGCCTATGGCGCCCGGCCTCTGAAGCGGACGATCCAGAAGTACCTTCAGGATCCGCTTGCCGAGAAGATCCTTCAGGGAGAGTTCCCCGATGGATCGACCGTCAAGGTGCTCGCCGGTTCCGATCGCCTCAACTTCAAGCGAGGCGCGTCGGCGGACAGGGACGCTGCCTGACGGACGCTGAACGACAGACATGAAAGTCCGGGCCGCCTTTCGGGGCGGCCTTTTCATGTGCAGCCATTGTCGGGGAGGGGAGCAAGAACCCCTTCGTCATTTCATCGAAGCGGTGTGACGCGCGCAAGCAGTCGCGATCTTTGAGATCCCGCTCCATACGCTTCCAGTCATGGATGTGTTGTCTGTCGCAATCGCAAAGTAACCGCGCGCCTGTACCCGACAGGCCCTGGAATGCAAACGCCAGAGCATCCGTCGTGCGTCCATACGAACGCACGACGTTTTAGTTGCTCGCGACTTCGGCGCCGGTGCCGTCCTTGTCGAGCAGTTCGTCGATGCGGTCCCGTTCCTTCTCGAACTTCGCCAGCGCGTCGCCCGACAACGACTTGCCGCCGGGCAGGCGGATACGCAGCGGGTCGACCTTGTTGCCGTTGACGATCAATTCGTAGTGCAGGTGCGGGCCGGTCGAAAGGCCTGTTGTGCCGACCCAGCCGATGACCTGGCCCTGAACGACCTTGGACCCGACCTTGACGTTCTTGGCGATCGCGCTCTGGTGGTTGTACGAGGACACGTAACCATTGGCGTGGCGGATCAGCGTCTGGTTGCCGTAGCCGCCGGAATCCCAGCCGGCCTTTTCCACCACACCGCCGCCGGCGGCGATGATCGGCGTGCCGCGCGGGGCAGCCCAGTCGACACCGGTATGCATGCGCGAGAAACCGAGGATCGGGTGGCGACGCATGCCGAAGCCCGAACGGAAATGGCCGTTCGGCACGGGATTGCGCAGCAGGAACTGACGGATGCTCTTGCCGTCCTCATCGAAGTAGTCGATCGAATTGTCGTCCGGATCCTGGAACCGGTAGAAGCTGGTGACCGCGTCGCCGAACTTGGCCCGGACATAGAGCAGTTCGGACTCGTCCGTCGCCATGCCGCGTTCATCGGTAACGGAGAAGAACGCCTCGAGCGAGTCCGTCGGCTTCAACTGCGCCTGGAAGTCGACGTTGCTGGCGAGCAGCTTGACCACGAGGCTCACCATGTCGGCGTTCATGCCGTAGGAAAGGGCTGCGCGGTAGATGCCGTCATAGACCCGCGGCAGGTCGTGGCTGCTGGTGACGACAGGTGTGCCGTTGTCGTCGAAGGCGGTGGCGACGGCATCGAGCCTCGGCGGCTCGGCGCCGGGCACGAACCGACCCTTGTCGTCGAGCGCCATCGTCAACACATGGCGGTTGCGCGAATAGATCGTGGCGCGAACGATGCGCGCCGCTTCACCCTTCTGGCTTTCGCCGTTCTGAATGATGCCGATGCGAAGGACGTCGCCGTCGGCAAGCTGGCTGGCGCCGAGCGCCTGGCCAATGTAGCCGGCCGCATCCTCGGCCTGCGCCTTGGCGTAGCCGGCATTGACCATCACGGTGGCAATGTCGGTCTGGCGGCGCACCGGGATGATGTCGTCAGCGTATTCGGTGGTTTCCTCGTCGATCGTCTCGTAGGCGGCATCGCTCTTGTTCTGCTCGACGATGCGGGCGGTCAGGCCCTGGAGCAGGTCGAGCCCATCGTTCTCCGAGGCGAAGCGCTGCGGGTCGACGTAATAGAGCGAAGCGACCTGGGTGCTGCCCTCCGTCAGGACCGAGCCGTTGGTGCGGACGTTTTCCTCGACTTCCTCGAGCGACATCGAACTGTCGAAGGACGGGCCGCCAGCGAGCGGAAAGTCGACGGTCTTCAGCGCAACCTCGGAATCGACATTCGAGCCGTAGAGCGTGCCGGTTCTGGCAACAGGAGACTCCTCGTCCGCCTCTTCCGTCGAAAAGATCGCCAGTGGGTCGAAGTCGGGATAACTTTCTGAGGCCTGGTAGTTGGCGGCAAGCGCCATCTTGACGTGAACGAAAGGCTGCTTGCGCACCACTTCCTTCTCGCCGTCATGGGTCATGGTCGAGACTTCCATGACGGTCTTGTCGGCCGGCTTGGTGACGAGCTTGGGTGAGAGGATACGGCCACCACGCACGGCGCTGGCCTGTTCGTCGGTGTTGGCCCCGGCATCAAGGGCTGCGTAGGCTTCCGCCGGGATCGCCAGCTGCTGGCGTCCGTCCAGTGCTGCAAACAGCGCCACGCCCATCAGCAGGCTCGAGGTTATGCCCGTCAAGAAGGTGCCGGACAGCCAGCGCAAGGAGATCTCGCGCCTGTCGGGCGCGCGGCGGCCATGCGCAAGGATCGGTGGCTGGTCGCCTAGCGACCGGGCCATGTTCTTGTCGGTGATCATGCCGAACTGAGTGTCCCCGATTTCTCTAACCGTATTCTTGCCTGCGATACGTTGCGCGAAGATGTGCATCTTTCAGGCAACGGAGTCAAATCACGGGGGAGGGGGCAAGGCGGATATCCCCGCCGCGCTGCGCTCTCCCGCGTGTAACACGCCCGCGAAGCAATATTCGATTTCGCTTAGATCGGTGGATTGTGAAAAAGTGAGGGCCAAATTGTGTCTCCACAGCTCCGGGAATGGGGGCAAAACTTTTTTGTCGGCGCAAAGCCCTGCTTTTCCGGGCTTTGTCAGAAAACTGTCATTTTTTTCGAGAATTGCTGTTGACGTATCTGAGGTGTGGGGTCTATAAGCCCGATCACTGACGAGGGCGGCGGCGCTGCTGGCGACGACGACCTTCGCTCTAGAGTTTCCTGGGTTGGCTGAGGCTGATTTTGGGGTCTGGACTGGATGGTCTGGG
>NZ_DASYGZ010000052.1:0-12724 GCF_035999135.1 Ensifer sp. | reverse complement strand
TTCGCGCAGCGACACGGCGACCGCAGCGAGGATGATGAGACCGCGAACGATCATCTGGTCGGAAACGGAAAGGCCCATCAGGATCAGGCCGTTGTTGAGCATGCCCATCATCAGCGAGCCGACGAGCGCGCCGATGATCGTGCCCTTGCCGCCGTTGAGCAGCGTGCCGCCAACGATGACGGCGGCAATCACCGTCATCAGATCGGTCTCGCCGAGCGTGTACTTCGCCGCCTGCAGACGGCCGGCGTAAAGCAGGCCCGCGAGACCGGCGAGACCGCCGCTGATCATCAGCACGGCCAGCCGGATGCGCGGTACGCTGATGCCCGAAACGCTCGCCGCCCGGCTGTTGTCGCCGGTCGCCAGGACATGGGCGCCGAAACGGGTCTCGCGGTAGATGATGTGGCCGCAGACGACAGCGACGATGGTCCACCAGATCAACGAGGGAACACCGAGGAATGAGCCCGAGCCGAAGAAGCCGGTGAAGGTGCTGTCGGTCACCGGGATCGAGCGCAGGTTGGTCATTGAGCGGGAGACACCCGCAAAGAGCCCGAGCGTCGCAAGCGTCACCAGGAACGACGGCAGCTTCACATAGGCGACGAGCAAGCCGTTCAGGAGCCCGATCACGAGGCCTGCACCAATGCCGGCGACGACGCCCGCGGCGAGGCCATAGTCGTTGACGGTCACCGCAGCCGCCAGCGCCGAGACGGCGACCGTCGAGCCGATCGAGAGATCGATCTCCCCCGCCGACATGACGAAGACGAGGCCGATCGCCATGATCGTCACCGGCGCCGTCTGCAGCATGATGTTCGACAGGTTGCGAACGGTCAGGAAGCCGCTGTCCCGAAGCACGATGGCGAAGAACAGAAAGATCGCCAGGAAGCCGAGATAGACGACGTACTGCTGCAGGTTGAGGCGGTTGACGAGGCTTGCCGGCTGGCCGCTCGCGCTGGAATGGGCACTGGACATCATTCTTCCTCCGAAGGCAGGGGGACCGCCCCCTGCACTACGGCGCCGCGCGTCTTGCCAGACATGCAAAGGTCGCCGTAGCACCATAAGAAGCTGCATGTTTTGTCCCAAATCGACGACGATCCGGGACGCATGCGGCGGGCATCACTTCATCGCATCCGCGATCGTCGCGGGCACATCCTTGTTCAGGGACTTCTTCCAGCCATCGGCGACGGTTGCCTTGGTGACGGCAAGCGAGTCGACCACCAGGAAGGGTTCCGCCTTTTTGCCGACCAACGAGCCGGCGGCGGCACGCGCTGCGGTGACGCCGATATTGTAGGCCTCGTCGGCGACGAGGGCCGCGATGTTGCCACCCTTGACCATGTCGAGCGCTGCCGGCTCGTTGAGGTCGAGCGTGACGATCTTGGTGTGGGTGTTGCCGGCGCCGCGCAGCGTCGACAGCACGCTGAGCGCGGGTTCCGCCCATGTCACGTAGATACCATCGAGATCCGGGTTCTGGGTGATCATGCCTTGCGCGATCTCTTCGCTGCGGGCGGGATCCGCCATGCCGGCTTCGGCAACGATCTTCATGTCAGGATAGTCCTGCTCGATCGTCGACTTGAAGGCGCCGTCGCGCTGGTTGGTCACGTAGAAATCGGCGTCGTGATAGATGTAACCGAGCTTGCCCTTGCCGCCGAGCGCGTCGGCCATGGCGACGGCCGCCTTGTTGCCCATCTGGAAGAGGTCGTCGGAGACGATGGTCACATAGTCCTTGCCGTGCTCGTAGCCGGCCGGCGAATTGTCGACGAAGGCGAGCTTCACGCCGGCCGTGCGGGCCGGATCGTAGACGACGGCAGCCGTCGCCGGATCGACCGGCAGCGACAGGATGATCGAGGGCTTCTTGGCAAGCACGGTTTCGACATCGGCCTTCTGGCGCGCAGCATCGAAACCGGCGTCGGTCTGCGCCACCACCTCGATGCCGAGCCGCTTGAACTCGTCATGGGCGCCGCTGTTGACCGCGTTGGTGTACTCGCTCATCTCGTGCCAGACGAGCGCTGCGGTGAACTTGCCGTCCTTGATCTGCTGCTCTTCCGCCGATGTCAGCGTCAGGCTGCTTGCCGGCGTCGGGGCCTCTCCGTGCGGACCCGTGGTCTTGCCATCAGCCGCAAAGCCTGACGTCGCGGCAAAGACCGTTGCCAGCAAAGCGAAGTGTTTCACTGCCCTATGCATATCTGCCTCCCTTTTGGATGATGCCGCCGGAAGCGTCCTCTCTCCCGGCGGCTGACCGGATTACTTCGCCGCGTCGAGCACCGATTGCGGCGCATCGCGGTTGAGCGACTGCTTCCAGCCGTCGGCGACATTGTCCTTGGTGACGGTCAACGCGGGCGCGACGACGAAGGCGGGTGTCTGCTGGCCGAGCAGCGACTTCAGGCCAGCAGCCGCCATCGCGCGACCGAGTTCATAGGCCTTGTCGGCCACCAGTGCCGTAACGTTGCCGCCCTTGACCATGTCGAGCGCGACGGGTTCAGCAAGGTCCAGAGTGACGATCTTGGTCTTGGTGTTGCCGCTCGAACGCAGCGCCGAAAGCACGCCGTCGGCAGGTTCCGCCCAGGTCACATAGATGCCGTCGAGATCAGGGTTCTGCAGCAGCATGGCGCTTGCCAACTCCTCGGCGCGTGCCGGGTCGGAAATCCCCTGTTCGGCCACGATCTTGATGTCAGGATAATCCTTCTCGATCGTCGACTTGAACGCCTGGTCGCGCTGGTTGGTCACGTAGTAGCTGGCGTCATGGAAGATGTAGCCGACCTTGCCTTTGTTTCCTATTGCCTTTGCCAGCGCGTCGGCCGCCTGCTTGCCCATCTGGAAAAGATCGTCGGTGACGATCGAGGCATAGTCGGCGCCCTGCTTATAGCCGCTCGGCAGGTTGGAGAGGAACACGAGCTTGCTGCCGTCGGTGACGGCCTGGCGGAAGGCCTCGGCCGAGGTCACCGGATCGAGCGGCAGGGCCAGGATGACGTTCGGCTTGGCCGCAAGCGCGGTCTCGATGTCGCTGCGCTGGCGGGCGGCGTCGAAGCCGGCGTCCGTCGTCACCGCGATCTCGACGCCGGCGCGGGCAAACTCGTCCTTGGCGCCAGCCGAGACCGCATTGGTGAAGTCGGACGAGGTGTGCCAAAGCAGCGCCGCCTTGTAGCCCTTGCCCTTGAGCGCGCCGATATCGGCGTCGGTCAGGGCCACATCGGCGCTCGGCGTTGCGCTCTCACCCGACGGACCGACGGTCTGGGCGGAAGCGGCATTTGCGGCAAGCACGAAACCGCTGACGAGCGCAGCAGCCATCAATTTCTTCAAAAGCATTGTCGTTCTCCCTCTTGTTTGGCAGTTCAGTCCACGACGCCGCAGTAGCGGGCCATGAAGGCGGCAAAACCGACGACGCCGGCGAGGTATTCCTCAACCTCGACCCGCTCCTCGTAGGTGTGGCAATTCCTGATATCGCCCGGTGCGCAATAAACGGCCGGCACGCCGAGGCGATTGACGAAGAAGGGCGATTCCGACCAGAAGGGCGCCCCTTCGATCTGACCGCGTCCAACCATGGCCTCGGCCATGGACGCCGACAGCGTGCCGACTTCGGTTGCCGCCTCGTCGATCTCGGCAGCCGTGCCGCCAAGCGCATGGTCGCGGCCGGCCGGATAGGAAAACTCGACAGAGACCTCCGGATCGGTGATCGCAGCCCGAACGGCCGCCTCGATCTCGGCCGCCGCCGTGTCGAGCGATTCCCCCGGCAGGAGCTTGCGGATCAGCGACAGGGTGCAGCGCTCGGGCACGGCGATGTAGCCGCCTCCGGCAAGCCCGGTGATCAAGAGGAAACTGCGACCGATCAGCTTGTGCTCGGCGCGTGCGGCAATCTCGTCGGAATGTTGCCAGAGCGCCGACATTGCCGCGTGGCTGGCGCGCAACGCATCCTTGCCGAGCTCAGGCACTCCGAAATAGGCCGACTTTCCCGTGATCGTGATGTCGGTGATGAAGAAGCCGATCTGCGCCGGATAGACCGAAAGCCGGGTCGGCTCGACATAGACGACGAAATCCGGACGCGCGATCTCGCCCGCCTCGATCCGGCCGACCAGATCCTTGATGCCGGCCGAGACGCCTGTGCCAGGCTGGCCGCTTTCCTCGTCGCCGACGAAGGCAAAGGCCACGTCGCCGGCCAACTCAACGCCGGCCTTGTCGAGCAACGACAGCGCGGCAAGCGACGCACAGATGCCCGCCTTGAGATCGCCCGAGCCGCGCCCCCAGACGGCGCCGTCGATGATCGGCGCTGCAAACGGATCCTCGCGCTCGGTGCCGGCCCAGTGCTCGCGCCAGCCATCGACATGCACCGTGTCCGTATGGCCGATGAACAGCAGCCGTGGCCCCTTGCCGGCACCCTTGCGCTCCGCCCAGATGTTCGGGCGGCCGGGCAGGAACTCGGCGGTCGTCACCCCTTCAAGGCCAAGACGCTGCATGGCGTCTGCCAGATAGGCAACAAAATTCGCCTCGTTACCGGTAATGCTCTCGCGTCCGATCGCGCCGCGAAACAACGCAATCGCCGCCTCGCGGTCGAGCGCGGAGCGCAAGCCTTCGACCAAACCGTCCTTCGCCGCCATCAGATTGCCTCCCGAAGTGCCGTGACGTTTGCCCGGGGCAGCGAGATGCGACCATCCGGCGCATCGACCCCGAAGAGCGTATTGTGCAGTTGCCCAAGCCCGATCGCCGCCGCCCCGATGATTGCAGCACGCGCTCCAAGCTCACCCGTCTCGACATTGACCGGATAGGGAAAGCACTGCGGCAGGAAGGCCTTCACCCGCGACAGCATCTCCGGCCGAAGGCCGATCGATCCGCCGAGAATGACCTTCTGCGGGTTGGCAATCGCAGCGATCGCCGCAACGCCAGCGGCCAGGAACCGCGCCGTTTCGTCGAGCACCGTCAGCGCCGCCGCATCGCCCGCTTCCGCATTGGCGAAAATCGCAGGCACCGCGACGGTCTTGCCAGAAAGCGCCGCGTAGCGTTCCGCCATGCCATGCGAGGCGACGGCACGCTCGAAGGCGCCGGTGCGCAGCGATTCCGCTTCGAACGGATCGGCGCCGAGCGGCAGGAAACCCATTTCACCGGCCGCGTTGCTGACGCCGCGCACGAGATGGCCGCCGACCATCAGGCCGCTGCCGACGCCGGTTCCGAGCGCCACATAAGCCAGGTTGTCGATCCCCTGCCCCTGGCCCAGCCAGTTTTCACCGAGAACAGCGAGATTGACGTCGTTTTCGAGCATGGCGCCGAAGCCGAGCACCTCCTCGAAGGCACCGACGACATCCATGGTGTCGAAGCCGGCGATGTTCGGCGCAAGCAACACCCGGCCGGTCTCGCTACAGGGGGCACCTGGAACACCGACGACCGCGAGCCGAATCTTCTCGCGCGCAATTTTCTGCCGATCGGCCGCCTCGAAGGCCATGGCGGCGATCTGCTCGACGACGAAACGGCCACCGCGCGGATCGGTCGGGGCGGTATCCTCGGCGAAGATCTGGCACGCAAGATCGGTGATCGCCACGCGCACTTTCGTGCCACCGAGGTCGACGGCGATGATGAAGGCGGCATCGCAAACCAGTTCGTAGGTAACGGCGGTCCGTCCGACATGCCCGCTGGTGCGCCCCGTCTCCTGAACCCACCCCTCCTCTTCGAGGCCGCGGACGATCTCGGAAATGGTCTGCTTGGACAGCCCGGTCTGCTTGGAGATCGACGCACGCGAAATCGGTCCGCCCTGGACGATCGCCTCCATGACGGAGCGCTGAGAGAACTTCCGGGAGATGCGCAGACTGTCGTTCACGGGGACCTCTTTTAATTCGTTCTGTTACCGAACTTATTAACATCAGCGGTCACTGTCAATCTTACCCGATGGGATTATCTTGGCCCCCGAACCCCGCGTTCACCCGGGAAACAGGGCCAACGCGATGACGCATTCGGGTGCGTTCGAATTCGCGATATGCTAGGGATACCCGCAATCGCGCCAACGGGCGCTTTGTCTCACGAAATCAGTGGCATGACCGTTCAGACCACCCATCTGTCGCGATCCGGAAATTGCTCGGCTCTGGTCGTGCAGTTTGATGAGAATGTCGTAGACAGGCTCTGGTCGGGGCATCTCAAGCCCTAAAATCCGGCATCCAATCCAACCAGGGTCGCAATCAATGGCAGAGTTTCCGCAAAAGGCGAAAGTCGTAATCATCGGGCTGGGGGGCATCGTCGGCGCCTCGATCGCGCACCACCTGATCGAACGCGGCTGGGACGATATCGTCGGCATCGACAAGTCAGGCGTGCCGACCGATATCGGCTCGACCGCGCACGCCTCGGACTTCTGCTACACCACCAGCCATGACTATCTGTCGGTCTGGACCACGCAATATTCGATCGATTTCTTCGAGAAGATGGGCCACTACGCCCGCATCGGCGGCCTGGAAGTCGCGCGCACCGGCGACGACGTCTGGATGGAGGAGATCAAGCGCAAGCTGTCCTCCGCCAAGGCATTCGGCACCCGCGCCCATTATGTTTCGCCGGCCGAAATCAAGGCAATGTTCCCGCTGATCGAGGAAGATCAGGTCATGGGCGGCATGTTCGACCCGGATGCCGGCCTCGTCATTCCGCGCTCGCAGACGGTTGCCGGCAAGCTCGTCGATGCGGCGGAAAAGTCCGGCAAGCTGCAGGTCTTCGGCAACACGCCGGCCAAGTCGCTGATCGTCGAGAACGGCCGCATCAAGGGTGTCGTCACCCATCGCGGCACGATCATGGCCGACCATGTCATCGTCTGCGCCGGCATCTGGGGCCGCCTGATCGCCGAAATGGTCGGCGAGGACCTGCCGGTCATGCCGGTCGACCACCCCCTCACCTTCTTCGGCCCGTACAACGAATTCGAGGGCACCGGCAAGGAAATCGGCTTCCCGCTTCTGCGCGACCAGGGCAACTCGGCCTATATGCGCGACACCGGCGACCCGAAGACCACCGAAGGCGGTCAGATCGAGTGGGGCTACTACGAAACCACCAATCCGCGCCTCTGCCATCCCCGCCACATCCTCGAAAAGCACGAGGCGCGCCTGTCGCCCTCGCAGCGCGACCTCGAGATGGAGCAGATCATCGAGCCGCTCGAGCGCGCCATGGAGCTGACGCCGATCCTCGGCGAACTCGGCTATAACGAGAGCCATTCCTTCAACGGCCTGCTGCAGGTGTCTGCCGCCGGCGGCCCCTCCTGCGGCGAGAGCCAGAAGGTGCGCGGCCTGTGGTACTGCGTCGCCATCTGGGTCAAGGACGGTCCCGGCTACGGCAAGCTGATCGCCGACTGGATGACCGACGGCCGCACCGAGATCGACCACGCCTCGATCGACTACTCCCGCTTCTACCCGCACCAGCTGGAAGAAAAGTTCATCGAGGGCCGCTGCTTCGAGGCGGCGCAGAAGATCTATTATCCGGCCGTGCACACCCGCGAGCCCTATGGCACCGGCCGCAACGTCAAGCGCTCGCCCTTCTACGAACGCGAAAAGGAGCTCGGCGGCTACTTCATGGAACTCGGCGGCTGGGAGCGCGCCCACGGCTATGCCGCCAACGAGCATCTGCTGGAGAAGTACGGCGACCGCGTTCCGGTGCGCGAAAACGAGTGGGACAGCCGCCATTTCTGGCGCGTGTCCAATGCCGAGCATCTGGCGATGAGCGAGGATTGCGGCATCGTCAATCTCTCGCACTTCCACATGGTCGACATCGAAGGTCCTGATCATGTCGAGCTGCTTGAATGGCTGTGTGCCGCCAAGATCGGCGGCGACGCCAACATCGGCAAGGGCATCTACACCCACTTCCTCGACGACGAAGGCATGGTGCGGGCCGACTTCACCGTCTTCCGCATGGCCGACCGCGGCCGCCTGGTCAACGGCGCCGATGCCGGCCCGCGCGACTTCCAGTACATGCGCCGCGTCGCCGAAGACCGCGGCCTCGACGTCACCATCACCGACGTTTCGGAGAAGTTCATCACCATCGGCATCTGGGGGCCGAACGCCCGTGAGACGCTGAAGAAGGTGGTTGCCGATCCCGCGGGCCTCGATATCGAGAACTTCGCCTTTGCGGCGATCAAGCCGATCGAGATCGCGGGCAAAAACGTCACCGCTTTTCGCATTTCCTATGTCGGCGAACAGGGCTGGGAGTTGCACATGAAGTACGAGGACGGCCTTGCCGTCTGGGACGCTCTGCGCTCGACCGGCGTCATGGCCTTCGGTGTCGAGACCTACGCGAACTCGCGCCGCATGGAAAAGAGCCTGCGCCTGCAGAACGCCGATCTTCTCACCCAGTACAACCTGATCGAGGCCGACCTTGCCCGCCCGAAGGTCAAGGACGTCGATTTCCGCGGCAAGGCCAAGCATCTCGAATACAAGGCGCGTGACCATCAGCCGGCCATGCTGTGCACGCTTGTCCTGACGGAAAACACCGACAGGAACGGCGTGAAGCGCTACCCGGTCGGCACCCTGCCTGTCATCGACCCGGAAACCGGCAAGGTACTGGTCGACGAGCTAGGCCGCCGCTCCTACACCACTTCGATCGCCTATGGTCCAACGATCGGCAAGAACATCGCCCTTGCCTATCTGCCCTGGTCCCATTGCCAGGTCGGCCGCAAGCTTAACGTCGAGTATTTCGCCGAAACCTACCCGGTCGAGGTCGTCGGCGTCGGCTACAAGCCGCTCTACGACCCCGAGAACCTGAAGCCGCGCAGCTGACCGGCTTCGGTTCATCGCTCAAAGACAAAGGCCCGCTCGGATCCGAGCGGGCCTTTTTGATGTGAACGAAAACTGAGATCAGGGCAGAACGTGCCCTGCGGCGGTAAAGAGCCGATACCAGTCCTCGCGCGACAGCGTGATATCGGCGCCGGGCGCGATGTCAGCCAGCCGCTCCGGGCTCGTCGTTCCGAGCACCACCTGAATGTTGGCCGGATGGCGGGCGATCCAGGCATAGGCGATGGCCGAAGGCGAAACGGCATACTTGGCGGCGAGTTCGTCAAGCACCCGGTTGAGCTCCGGAAAATTCTTTTCGTCGCCGATGAAGACGCCGCCAAAAAAACCCTGCTGGAAGGGCGACCAGGCCTGCAGCGTCATGCGATTGATGCGCGAATAGACGACCACTTCACCGTCCCGGTCGATCGACTGCTCCAGCCCCGCCATGTTGGCAGCGATGCCGAAAGCAACAGACGGCGCATGCGCGATGCTGAGCTGGATCTGGTTGGCGACGAGCGGCTGGCGGACCGCCGTTTTCAAGAGGTCGACCTGGCGCGGCGTGTGATTGGACACGCCGAAATGCCGGACCTTGCCGGCCGCCTGCAGCTTGTCGAAGGCCTCCGCCACCTCCTCCGGTTCCACCAGGGCGTCGGGGCGGTGCAGCAGCAACAGGTCGAGATAGTCGGTCTTCAGCGCGGCGAGCGAGCGATCAACCGATTGAAGGATATGGTCGCGGGAGAAATCGAAGTAGCCGCGGCGGATCCCGCACTTGCTCTGGATGACGATCTGTTCGCGTTCGGCCGGTTTCAGTCGCAGCGCATCGCCGAAGCGACGCTCGCAGGCATTGAGCTCGCCGCCGTAAATATCCGCATGGTCAAAGACATTGATGCCAACGTCGCGCGCCTTGCCGTACAGCCGGCCGATGGCATCATCGCTGAGATCGGCGATGCGCATCAGGCCAAGCACGGCAGAGGAAACGGAAAGGTCGGTTGTTCCCAGATTGAACTTCTTCATCGGCGTTACGCTCTCGCTGTCAATGTCGGCTTGAAGGGGCTTGCGAGCGCCGTCCGATGTGGCCGGACGCTCGAATCTCTGATCCCCAATCTCTACCAGCCTGACGACGCTTGGCAAACGCTTGCAAGGTTTCGGCCGAAGCGGGCGAGCGCAGCCCTAAAGACCCGAAGGACAGTCGCGGACACGTGGCCGCTGCCGGCACGCCGAGGCCGACGACGTCATCGGCCCCGGTCCTGTGCCACAGGTCATGCCGCCGAGCGATAACGCCGCGCCGGTTCGGACTGCGCGAAATTCGGCAACATTGCCTGGCGTGCAGCGTCAAGACTCGCCCATTGCGCGGCGTCCGGCAGCGGCGGGATCGTCACCTGTTCGCGACGGTCGTATCCGACGAGGGCGGCGTCGACGAGATCGCCGACTTCCATGACGCCGGCAAGCGTGTTGACGTCAACGCCGACATGATCCCAGATCTCGGTGCGGGTCGCAGCCGGCAGCACGGCCTGGATGTAGACGCCGTTGGATGCCAGCTCGATATTGAGCCCCTGTGACAGGAACAGGACGAAGGCCTTGGTCGCGCCGTAGACAGTTGCGCCCATTTCCGGCGCAAGCCCCACCACGGAAGCGACATTGATGATCACGCCTTCGCCGCTGCGGGCAAATCGGGGTGCTGCAGCGTGGGCGAGCCGGGTAACGGCCGTCACATTGAGCGCAATCAGCCTGGAAATGTCGTCGCCATCCTGCTCGAGGAAGCCGCGCGGGATCGACGTGCCGGCATTGTTGACGAGCACGCCGATGCGTGCGTCCTCGCGCAGCCGCTTCTCGATCCGCGAGAGATCCTGTGCGTCCGTCAGATCTGCGGGCACCACATCGACGTCAACGCCCGTCTCGCTGCGAAGTTGGGTCGCAAGGGTCTCAAGGCGCTCGGCGTTGCGCGCGACCAGAACCAGATCATGGCCGCGGCGTGCAAACCGCTCCGCATAAACTGCTCCAATGCCGGTGGAGGCTCCGGTTACAAGAACGCTAGGCTTATTGGTCATCGGGAAAGCTCCTGGTTTATTCATGATGCTCATCATGTATTTGTATATATGATCATCATCATGTATAGTGTCAACCAGAATTTCAGGAGGCAGTGATGCGCGTGAGCCGGAAGCAGGTCGAGGAAAACAGGAAAACGATTCTGGAGGCGGCAGGTCGTCTCTTCCGCGAGCGTGGCTTTGAGGCCGTGACCGTGACGGATGTCATGAAGCAGGCCGGGCTGACCCATGGCGGTTTCTACGGCTATTTCGAATCGAAGGATGACCTGATCGCGCAGACCCTGGCCGGATTGCAGACGGAAACCGGCTCTGCGTCGACGGACCTTACGACGGTCGCCGAGCGCTACCTATCACCGGAGCATCGTGATGATTTCGGGCATGGCTGTCCGCTTGCCGCATTGGGTTCTGAGACGAGCCGCCAGCCGCACGCGGCGCGTGTGGAAATGACGGCATTTTTGGAGAAGCAGTTCGGGCGCCTCGGGAAGATTGCGCCGGGCGACGATGGTGCGCAAAAGCGCCGCGCCGCGATCGGCACATCGGCCACCATGATCGGCGCCCTGATCCTGGCGCGCATGACCGACAATCCGGAGTTGTCGGACGAGATCCTCAGCGAAACCCGCGCCTGGCTCGCCGCAACAGTGTAGCGCAAAGCGCAGCCGTTGCTGCGTGTTTCCTTCAGTCGTCGCCGATCAGAGAACCAGATATGCAGCAATTCGAAGCGCTGGAACGACCTTCGCGCACCCGACACGACGCGCGAGGCTATCGCACGCATATCGGCGAAAATGACGTCGCCGATATGCGCTTGCTTGCCTTGGCTGCAAACGCAATCCAGTGCACCTGATGCTTACTCCTGAATGGACGCATTCACACCACCCAGCCCGAGGTCTTAGCGGGCGTTCACCGGCTCATCCTTCCAGCCGAACTTCTTCGCCCACATTGTATTCCACTCCTGCAGCATCGCGAAAACGGTCCGGTGCCTGCGCTCGGCAGCGTCCACAGCCACGCCGGCGTCCTCCTTCGCGCCATCCTTCGCATTCTTTTGCCACTTCTGCGCTTCTCCGAGCGCAGTGCGGGCCTCATTTTCCGCCTGTGCCAGGAACCCGCCTGAGGTATGACCCTCCACGTCGGCGACGTAATGGATCTGGTTGGGCACATCTTTCAGGTCGTAGCCAAGGACGATTTCGCCCTCACCAAAACGGCTGCGATTGCTGCGGACGGTCTCGGTCAGCGCAATGGCCATCGCTTCTTCTCGCCTCAGATCCGGGTCGTTGGCAAGCTCGGCCTCCATGCGAGCGGCAAAAAATTCACCGTTCTCGCTGAGCAACGCCTTCAGCGTCTCCTTCACAGCCGGATCACTGACCTTGAACCGGTCCGAGTTCACGAATTCGAGCGCCGTGCCAATAAAGGCATCCGCCCTCGCCTTTGTCTCAAGCAGACTGCGGTTGATGGCATCCGTCGCTTGCGTTGTCGCCCGGCCCGGCTCGGCCGAGATGCCATTCGCCGCCTTGAGGATACCGTCTGAAGCATCGACAACACCGGCGTCCTGATCCGGCTCTACGGTCCGTCGCAGGATTTCGATAGCAGCGTTCATGCTCGGCGAAATTGTCGTCATCTCTGAACCTCAAGGTGCGCTGCGCTCCTGCGCCCGCCACCTCCACGTATGCGAGCAGCCTCATGCTCTCACGGGAGCCAATGATGCCGCAACTATCGATTGCAATCATTAATATTGCGGTAACGCTGTAGGGCAAGCTCGGACGGGCAAGACGCCCCCTGCCCCGGGGCGGTCGTGGGGCGCTGGCGCAGCGAAGGCGGCGGTCGGAGCAGTGATGCGCCGTCTGTCTGTTGGGTCCCCAGAAACGCCAAAAGCCCGCCGGATATGTCCAGGCGGGCTTTTTTTGATTTGGTTGCGGGGGCAGGATTTGCGGATATCTGTCCCGCTTCGTCGGCTGCGCCTCCTTGCGGGCCCCTGAA
>NZ_DASYGZ010000044.1:0-36607 GCF_035999135.1 Ensifer sp. | reverse complement strand
CACCGTGCTGTTGCTGACGGTGGCGCTCAACGCCGAGATGCTGCTCGGCCTCGGGCTGGCGCTGCTCGTCAACAAGGCGACCCATGGCCAGCGCCTGCTGCGCACCATGATGATGTTTCCGATGATGTTTTCGCCGGTGCTGGTCGGCTTCCAGTTCAAGTTCCTGTTCAACGACAATATCGGCTTCGTCAACAATGCGCTGCAGTCGCTGGGGCTGACCGATCAGGCGATCCCCTGGCTGATCGACGGCAATCTCGCGCTTCTGTCGATCATCATCGCCGAAGTCTGGTCGTCGACCGCTGTCTTTGCGATCCTGATCCTTGCCGGCCTGCTCGCCATGCCGAAGGACCCCGTGGAAGCCGCTCATGTCGACGGCTGCACGCCGTGGCAGACCTTCCGCTACGTCACCTGGCCTTACCTCATGCCGTTCGCCTTCATCGCCATGACGATCCGTTCGCTCGACGTGGCGCGGGCCTATGACATCGTCAAGATCATGACCGATGGCGGACCTGCCAAGCGCACCGAACTGCTCTGGACGCTCGTCGGCCGCACGGCTTACGCCGACGCCCGCATGGGGCTCGCCAACGCCATGGCCTATGTCGCGATCCTGCTTTCGATCGTCTTCACCGTCTATTTCTTCCGCAAGCTCGCCGCGGCGCGCCAGCAGATCGGAGCCGAGTGGTAATGGATATCAACGCTTCGCACCGCCTGCGCCGCCGCCTGCTGAAGACGGTGCACCTGATCGGCCTGTTTCTCGCCATGGCCGTGATCTGCCTGCCGGGTCTCTGGATCGTGCTATCGTCGCTGCGTCCGACCGTCGAGATCATGGCGAAGCCCCCGGTCTGGATCCCCGAGAGCATCTCGCTCGATGCCTATCGCGCCATGTTTTCAGGCGCAGGGCAGGGCGGCGTTCCCGTCTGGGACTATTTCCGCAATTCGCTGATCATCTCGGTGACCTCGACGGTGATCGCGCTTGCGATCGGCATGGCCGGCGGCTACGCCTTCGCCCGCTATCGCTTCAAGGCAAAGTCGGCGATCTTCCTCGGCTTCATGCTCACGCGGGCCGTGCCCGGCATCGCCTTGTCGCTGCCGCTCTTCATGCTCTATGCCCGCACCGGGATCATCGATACGCATTTCTCGCTGATCCTGACCTATGTGGCGCTCAACGTGCCCTTCACCATCTGGCTGATCGACGGCTTCTTCCGCCAGGTGCCGAAGGATCTAGCAGAGGCCGCCCAGATCGACGGCTGCACGCCGTGGCAGGCGTTCTGGCAGGTGGAGTTTCCGCTCGCCGGTCCCGGCATCGCATCCGCCGGCATCTTCGCGTTCCTCACCTCCTGGAACGAGTACGCGCTCGCCTCGCAGATCACCCGCTCGGTCAATTCCAAGACCCTGCCGGTCGGGCTTCTCGACTACACCGCCGAATTCACCATCGACTGGCGCGGCATGTGTGCGCTCGCCGTCGTGATGATCATCCCGGCGCTGACCCTTACCTTCATCATTCAGAAGCACCTCGTTTCGGGCCTCACCTTCGGCGCGGTGAAAGGATAATCGTTCATGGCTCCTGTCACCCTCAGGAAACTGGTCAAGCGCTACGGCGCGCTCGAGGTCGTCCACGGCATTGACCTCGAAGTTAAGGACCGCGAGTTCATTGCGCTCGTCGGCCCGTCCGGCTGCGGCAAGTCGACGACGCTGCGCATGATCGCCGGCCTCGAGGACGTCAGCGACGGCGCGATCGAGATCGGCGGCCGCAAGGTCAACGACCTGCCGCCGCGGGCCCGCAACATCTCGATGGTCTTCCAGTCCTACGCGCTCTATCCGCACATGACGGTCGCCGAGAACATGGGCTTCTCGCTGAAGATCGCCGGACGCTCGGCAGACGAGATCAAGACGCGGGTCGACGAGGCTGCTGCCATCCTCGATCTCGGCCATCTGCTCGAACGCCGGCCGTCGCAGCTCTCCGGCGGCCAGCGCCAGCGCGTCGCCATGGGCCGTGCGATCGTGCGCCAGCCGGACGTGTTCCTCTTCGATGAGCCGTTGTCGAACCTCGACGCCAAGCTCAGGACGCAGGTGCGCACCGAGATCAAGAAGTTGCACGCCCGCATGCAGGCGACGATGATCTACGTCACCCACGACCAGGTCGAGGCGATGACGCTGTCCGATCGCATCGTCATCATGCGCGACGGTTACATCGAGCAGGTCGGCACGCCGGAAGAGGTGTTCCAGCGCCCGGCCACCAAATTCGTCGCCGGCTTTATCGGCTCGCCGCCGATGAACATGGACGAGGTGATCGTCGACAATGGCGGACTGGTCTTTGCCAGTGGCGCGCGCCTGCCGATCCCGCCGCGCTTCAAGAGCGCGTTGCGTCCCGGCCAGAAGGTCACCTTCGGCCTCAGGCCCGACGACATCTATCCGAGCGGCCACGGCCTGCACGCCGGCGATCCGGCGGCCGTGCACGAGGTCGAATTGCCCGTCTCAATCACCGAACCGCTCGGCAACGAGACGCTCGTCTTCATCCAGTTCAACGGCCGCGACTGGGTCTCACGCATGCTCAATCCGCGTCCGCTTGGCCCGGGCGAAAAAGTGCGCATGAGCTTCGACCTCTCGCGCGCCCATCTCTTCGACATCGATAGCGGCAAGGCTCTGGAAGGCTGACATGGCAAGAATTGAGAAAATCGAACTGCGCATGGTCGACCTGCCGCCGAAGGTAAAGCGGACCGACGCGATCCAGAGCTTCGTCAGCCAGGAAACGCCCATCGTCACGATCACCGATAGCGACGGCGCGACCGGCACGGGCTACAGCTACACGATCGGCACCGGCGGTTCCTCGGTGATGCGGCTTCTTTCCGATCACCTCGTCCCGATCTTGATTGGCGAGGATGCCGATTGCATCGAGGCGATCTGGCACAAGATGGAGTTCGCCACCCACGCAACGACCATCGGCGCGATCACCGCGCTGGCGCTTGCCGCCGTCGACACCGCCCTCTGGGACCTGCGCGCCAGAAAGCAGAAGCTGCCGCTCTGGAAGCTCGCCGGCGGCGCCAAGGACAGTTGCCCGCTCTACACCACCGAGGGCGGCTGGCTGCATATCGAGAAGGAGGCGCTGGTCGAAGATGCGCTTGCCGCCAAGGCCAAGGGCTTTTCCGGCTCGAAGGTGAAGATCGGCAAGCCGCACGGCTCGGAGGACTACGATCGCCTGTCGGCGATGCGCAAGGCACTCGGCGACGGCTTCGAGATCATGACCGACTGCAACCAGGGTTTTACCGTCGACGAGGCGATCCGCCGGGCGTCGCGGCTGAAGGAGCTGGATCTCGCCTGGATCGAGGAGCCGCTGCCGGCCGACGATCTTGATGGCCATATCCGGCTGACACGCTCGACGCCGACGCCGATCGCGGTCGGCGAATCCATGTACTCGATCCGCCATTTCCGCGAATACATGCAGAAGGGCGCCTGCTCGATCGTCCAGGTCGACGTTGCCCGCATCGGCGGCATCACGCCCTGGCTGAAGGTGGCGCATGCGGCGGAAGCCTTTGATATCCCGGTCTGCCCGCACTTCCTGATGGAACTGCATGTCAGCCTCGTCTGCGCCGTGCCGAACGGCAAATATGTCGAGTACATTCCGCAACTCGACGATCTCACGACCAAAGGCATGGAGATCAAGAACGGTCGCGCATTGGCGCCGTCCGAGCCGGGCATCGGGATTTCCTGGAACTGGGATGCGGTGAAAGCGCGCTCGATCGGCGAATTCACCCGCGAGTTTCGCGGCTAAGGGAGGCCATCATGCAGCGGATGGGAATGGTGATCGGCCTCGAAGCGTCGAAGGTGGCGGAATACAAGGCCTTGCATGCCGCCGTCTGGCCGGAGATCCTTGCACTGATCTCGGAATGCAACGTCACCAACTATTCGATCTTCCTGAGGGAGCCGGAAAACCTGCTGTTCGGCTATTGGGAGTATGTCGGCTCCGACTTCGAAGCGGACATGGCAAAAATGGCCGCGCATCCGAAGAACCAGGAATGGTGGTCGGTCTGCATGCCCTGCCAGAAGCCGCTTCAAACGCGGAAGCAAGGCGAGTGGTGGGCGATGATGGAAGAGGTCTTCCATCACCACGGGAAGGTATTCCGTCATGACTGAGACTCTTGATCCCGCAGCGCTCAGGCAATGGTGGCCGAAGCCAAGCATGCCACGCCCGATCGTGATTTTCGGCGCCGGCAGCATCGTTGGCGACGCGCATCTGCCGGCGTACCGCAAGGCGGGCTTCCCGGTCGCCGGGATTTATGACCCGGATCACGCCAAGGCATCGCAGCTTGCCGAAAGCTGGGGCATCCACGCCTATCGCACCGAAGACGAAGCCCTTGCGGTCAAGGATGCCATCTTCGACCTTGCAACACCGCCGAGCGCCCATGCGGCGATCCTTGGCCGGTTGCCGGTGGGTTCTGCAGCGCTGATCCAGAAGCCGATGGGGTCGGACCTCGCAGCCGCGACCGAAATTCTGGAGATCTGCCGGGCGCGCAAGCTCAAGGCTGCCGTCAACTTCCAGCTTCGCTTCGCGCCGATGATGCTGGCGCTGAAGGATGCCATCGCCAGGGGGTACCTCGGCGAAGTCGTCGATTTCGACGCCTGGCTGGCGCTTGCTACCCCGTGGGGACTGTGGCCGTTCCTCAAAGGGTTGCCACGCATCGAGATCGCCATGCATTCGATCCACTATCTCGACCTCGTCCGCGGTCTGCTCGGCAACCCCCAGGGCGTGCATGCAAAGACGATCGGTTATCCGAACCATGACGTCGCCCAGACCCGTACGGCAGCCATCCTCGACTATGGCGATCGCGTGCGCTGCGCGCTTTCCGTCAATCACGACCACGATTTCGGCCGCAAGTTCCAGGCCTGCGAATTCCGCATCTCCGGCACTGCGGGTGCTGCCTATGTCAAGCTTGGCGTCAACCTCGACTATCCCCACGGCGAGCCGGACGAACTCTGGATACGGCCGGCCGGCGGCGACGACTGGGTTGAGGTGCCACTTCAGGGCGCGTGGTTCCCGGACGCCTTTCTCAACCGCATGGCCAACCTGCAGCGCTTTGCGACCGGCGAGGACGAGGAATTGATCGGCTCGGTCGAAGATGCCTGGCAGACCATGGCGCTCGTCGAGGCAGCCTATCAATCGAGTGCCGCGCCGGCAACGGCGATCGCAGCGCTTCCGGGACAGTAAGATGAGCGAACAGACGATCCACTTCGAAGACTATGAACTCGGGCATGTCCGGCAGACCACGGGGCGCACGATCACCGAGACCGACTTCGTCGTTCATGCCGGCCACACCGGCGATTTCTTTCCGCACCACATGGACGCGGAATTTGCCAAGACCTTGCCGGGTGGCCAGCGCATCGCCCATGGCACCATGATCTTTTCGATCGGCGTCGGTCTCACCGCATCGCTGATCAATCCGGTTGCGTTTTCCTACGGCTATGATCGTCTGCGCTTCGTGCGTCCCGTTCATATCGGCGATACGATCCGCACCCGCGTGACGATCTCGGCCAAGGAGGACGATCCGAAGCGGCCGAAGGCGGGGCGTGTCGTCGAACGGTTAGAAGTCATCAACCAGCGTGGCGAGGTCGTTCTCGCCGCCGACCATATCCTGGTCGTCGAACGCAAAGCATGAGGGATCGAGAATGACAGCGGATCTTAAAGGCAAGGTCGTCCTGATTACGGCAGCCGCTCAAGGAATCGGCCGCGCCACGGCGCTTGCCTTCGTCAAGTCCGGAGCCAAGGTGCATGCGACCGACATCAACGTCGACGCGCTTGCAGCGCTCGCCAAGGAAGCCGACGTCGAAACGCACCGGCTCGACGTTCTCGACACACAAGCGGTCGAAGCGCTCGTCAAAGAGATCGGCGCCGTCGATATCCTCTTCAACTGCGCCGGCTTCGTCCATGCCGGCTCGATCCTGGAGATGAAGGACAGCGATCTCGAATTCGCCCTCGACCTCAACGTCAAGGCGATGATCCGCACCATCCGCGCCGTGCTTCCGGGCATGCTTGCCCGCAAGGATGGGACAATCATCAACATGGCTTCGGTCGCCTCGAGCATCAAGGGCGTGCCAAACCGCTTTGCCTATGGCGTCACCAAAGCCGCCGTCATCGGTCTCACAAAGGCCGTTGCAGCCGATTATGTGTCACAGGGCGTTCGCTGCAATGCCATCTGCCCCGGTACGGTCGAGAGCCCGTCCCTGCAGGATCGCATGCGCGCCCAGGGCGATTATGAAACGGCGCGGGCAGCCTTCATCGCCCGCCAGCCGATGGGGCGCCTCGGCACGCCGGAGGAGATTGCGGACCTTGCCGTTCATCTCGCCGGCGCCACCTATACGACCGGCCAGGCCTATGCCATCGATGGCGGCTGGACCATCTGACAACACAAGCAGGAAAAAGATCCATGAAACTCCTTCGTTACGGCCTCCCGGGTCACGAAAAGCCTGGCATCCTCGATGCAGACGGCACCTTGCGCGATCTCTCGGGCCATGTCGCCGATCTCTCCGGCGCAGCGCTTGACCCCGACAAGCTCGCCGAGTTGAAAGCGCTTGACCTTGCCGGTCTGCCCGTTGTCGACGGTAACCAGCGGCTCGGTCCCTGCGTTGCCGGTACCGGCAAGTTCATCTGCATCGGCCTCAACTACTCCGACCACGCGGCCGAAACCGGCGCCAAGGTTCCGTCCGAACCCATCATCTTCATGAAGGCGACATCGGCGATCGTCGGTCCGAACGACGACCTGATCATTCCGCGCGGCTCGGAAAAGACCGACTGGGAAGTCGAACTCGGCGTCGTCATCGGCCGCAAGGCGAAGTATGTCACAGAAGCCGAAGCCCTCGACTATGTCGCCGGCTACTGCGTCGTGCATGATGTTTCAGAGCGCGCCTTCCAGATCGAGCGCCAGGGCCAGTGGACCAAGGGCAAGTCCTGCGACACGTTCGGCCCGACCGGTCCGTGGCTCGTGACCAAGGACGAGGTTGCCGATCCGCAGAACCTGCCGATGTGGCTGAAGGTCAATGGCGAGACGATGCAGAACGGCTCGTCGAAGACCATGGTCTATGGCGTCGCCCATCTCGTTTCGTACCTGTCGCAGTTCATGTCGCTGCAGCCGGGCGACATCATCTCCACCGGCACGCCTCCGGGCGTCGGCATGGGCATGAAGCCGCCGCGTTACCTCAAGGCCGGCGACGTCGTCGAACTCGGCATCGAGGGCCTCGGCAGCCAGAAGCAGTCCGTTCGCGCGGACGATTGATACAGACCGACTGGAGTGACCATGACCCGCATCACTGACCTGCGCGTCTTCGACCTGCGCTTCCCCACTTCGCAGAGCCTTGACGGTTCCGACGCGATGAACCCGGACCCGGATTACTCCGCGGCCTATGTCATTCTCGACACCGACAAGGACGGCATCGCGGGTCATGGTCTCACCTTCACCATCGGCCGCGGCAACGACATCTGCTGCATGGCAATCAAGGCGATGCGGCACCTGATCGTCGGCCAGGATACGGCCGACATCCTCGCTCATCCCGGCCGCTTCTGGCGGCATCTGACGAGCGACAGCCAGTTGCGCTGGATCGGTCCGGAAAAGGGGGCGATGCATCTGGCAACCGGCGCCGTGGTCAACGCCGTCTGGGATCTGCTTGCGAAGGAAGCGGGCAAGTCCGTCTGGCGGCTCGTCGCCGAGATGACGCCGGAAGAGATCGCCGACATCGTCGACTATCGCTACATGACTGACGTGCTGACGCGTGACGAAGCAGTCGCGATCCTCAAGAAGGCCGAGCCCGGCAAGGCTGCGCGCATCGCGACGCTCAAGAAGGAAGGCTATGCCTGCTATACGACGTCGGCCGGCTGGCTCGGCTATGACGACGAGAAGCTCAGACGCCTTGCCCAGGAGGCAATCGACGAGGGCTTCAACCACATCAAGATGAAAGTCGGCCGCGATCTTGCCGACGATATCCGGCGCCTGACGATCGCGCGCGAGGTCATCGGGCCGGACCGCTACCTCATGATCGACGCCAACCAGGTCTGGGAGGTTGGCGAAGCGATCGACTGGGTCAAGCAGCTTGCCTTTGCCAAGCCCTTCTTCATCGAGGAGCCGACAAGCCCCGACGATGTCGCCGGTCACCGCAAGATCCGCCAGGCGATCGGACCGGTAAAGGTCGCGACCGGCGAGATGTGCCAGAACCGCATCATGTTCAAGCAGTTCATCGCCGAAGGCGCGATCGATATCGTCCAGATCGACAGTTGCCGCATGGGTGGTCTGAACGAGGTGCTGGCGGTGCTGCTCGTCGCTGCCAAGTACGGACTTCCCGTTTGGCCGCATGCCGGTGGAGTCGGTCTTTGCGAATATGTCCAGCATCTTTCGATGATCGATTACATCGCCGTTTCCGGCACCAAGGATGGGCGCGTGATCGAATATGTCGACCATCTGCACGAACACTTCATCGATCCATGCGTGATCGAGAACGCCGCCTACATGCCGCCGGAACGGCCAGGGTTCTCGATCGAGATGAAGCCGCATTCGATCGCCGACTACACGTTCGGCGGCTAGCGCGAGGGTTTCGATAGCCGGCAAACAATTTCCGCTGCGGTGCGCGTCCCGAAGGGCCTGCGCGCCGCCTTACCCTGTCGCGCCCGACGCCTCGACCCGCAGCACGATCGTGCCCTTCAGGCTTTCGTCGGGTTCCAGCCGCACAAGGCCGCCGCCTTGTTGAAGGTGGTGCGCGTTCGGACGATGGGTCATGGGTTCGAAGCAGAAATGGCCGGCGTCAGCGGAAGGGGAGTAGAGGACGAAGTGACGGAAGGGCTCGTCCGCTTTCAGTGAAACGCACAGGTCGTCCTCCGGCCACTCGACGCTCATCATCCCGTCCCATTGGTCGAAGGCATTGTTGAGCCAGCGCTCGGGCAATGTCGCGCCGATCGAAAAGTCCAGGTCTGCAGGAATTGGGCTTGCGGTCTCTGGAAGATGGTTCTCCCGCTCGGTCCAGTATCGTGCCGCACGGGCAAAGAGGCGCATTTGCTCCGTGCGCGGAAAATAGGGGTGGAAACCGAGGCCGTAGGGCAGGGGCCGGGAAGCGCGGTTGGTCACGGCGAGCGAAAGGCTGAGGCGGTTGTCGTCGATGGTGATTGCCTGCACGGTCTCATAGGCAAAAGGCGTGGCGACACTGGCCTCCTGCCGGTGATGGAGCACAAGCGACCGCTGGTTCCTGTTGCCGATCGTCCAGCGGTTGAGCCAGCCGTCGCCGTGCAGAACCAGCGGATCGTGCGTGTTGGGCGCGAGGCAGCAGTCATCGCCTTCGAACTGGAAACGGTTGTCTTCGATCCTGTTGCCGAAGGGGACGAGCGGAAAACAGGCCTCGGCCCCCAGCAGCTGCGAGGCGAGGCCCGGGGTCGGCGTCGGGGCAAGAAAGGGCTTGCCCTGCCAGTGCGCAGACAGGATGGCGCCGCCAATCGGGCTCACCTCGACGGTGAGCCCTTCGTCATTCTTAAGCAGGAGGATGTCGTCGGCCATGTCGCTAGCTGCGGCGGCCGGCCGCGGCCGAGCGCAGGTTGTCGAGAAGTACGGCGAGCAGCAGGATCAGGCCGCGCACCACATATTGGTAGAAAGCCTGGATGTTGAGCAGGTTCATGACGTTCTCGGCAATGCCCATGATCAGCACGCCGACAATCACCCCGGTCATGGCCGCCCGGCCGCCGGCAAGCGAGACGCCGCCGAGCACGCAGGCCGAGATGACCGAGAGTTCGAGACCCGTTGCCGCGTTCGGCTGGCCGGAGGTGATGCGTGAGGCGAGAAGCACGCCCGCAACGGCGCAGACGAGCCCCTGCAGCGCGAAGATCCAGATGCGCATGTTTGCGACATTGACACCGGCGAGACGCGATGCCTCGGGGTTGCCTCCAATCGCCAGCGTGTTCTTGCCGAAGACGGTGCGGTTCAAGATGAAGCCGAAGACGAGGAAGAAGAAGCCCATCACCCAGATCGGCGTCGGGATGCCCAAGAACTTCGACAGTGCCAGCTGGTAGAAACCGGGATCGTTGATGCCGACGGCGCGACCATCGGACGCAATCAGGGCGAAGCCGCGCACGATCTGCATGGTAGCGAGCGTCGTGATCAGCGCGTTGATGCGGAAATGGGCGATGACCACGCCGTTGATGAGGCCGACGATACCGCCGCAAAGGAGTGCTGCGGCAAGCCCGAGCAGGATGGAGCCCGACGCGTTCGAAGCCATGACCGCAATCATGCCCGAAAAGGCGACGGTGGAACCGACCGAGAGGTCGAAATCCCTGGAGGCGAGGCAGAACATCATCGTGCAGGCGACGATGCCGATGGTGACGACCGATTGCAGCAGGCCGAGCATGTTTCGCTCGGTGAGGAAGTTCGGGACGGTCAGCGACACGATGGCGAAGGCAACGGCGAAGATGACGACGAGACCCTGTTCGCCGAGTAGGAGTTTTTTCAAGGAAGTCATGACGGCTGAGCCTCGTCGGCTGGAACATCGGGAAGGGCGGCGGTGAGGATGCGGCGCTCGTCGAAGTCGGCGCGCGCAATATCGGCAGCGATACGGCCCTGGCACATCACGAGGATGCGGTCGGTAATGCCCATCACTTCGGGCAGTTCGCTGGAGATGACGACGATCGCCATGCCTTGCGCCGCGAGCTCGTACAGGATTTCGTAGATCTCCGATTTGGCGCCGACGTCGATGCCGCGCGTCGGTTCGTCGATGATCAGCACCTTCACCCCCTGTTCGGACAGCCAGCGGCCAAGAATGACCTTCTGCTGGTTGCCGCCGGAGAGATTGATGATGTCCTGCCGGCGCGAGGGCGTGCGCACCCTGAGCTTGGCGATAAAGCGATCGGCCAGCTCTGCCTCCTTCTTCAGGTTGAGGAGGCCGAAGGGCGAGAAGTGCCGGCGCGATGAGATCGCCATGTTCTCCTCGATGCTCCGCCCCTGCACGATGCCGTCGAACTTGCGGTCTTCGGGGCACAGCACCATGCCGGCGCGGATGGAATGCGGCGGGCTGTCGGCCTGCACGATCGTGCCGTCGATCGTCACTGTTCCGCGCTGGCGTCTGTCTGCGCCGTAGACGAGCCGGGTCATCTCGCTGCGGCCGGCGCCGATCAGGCCGAAGAAGCCGAGGATCTCGCCGCGACGGACGGAAAAGCTCAAGGGGGTTTTCAGTTTCGGCCCGCAGACCGTTTCGACGCGAAGCCGCTCGGTTCCGAGGTCGCGGGCGCGCCAGCCCCAGATATTGGAGATCTCGCGCCCGACCATCTCGGCGATGATCTGGTCGCGCGTCACTCTGGAAATATCGGGGTGATGGGCGGCAAGCCTGCCGTCGCGCAATACCGTCAGGCTGTCGCAAAGCCGGAAGATCTCGTCGAGACGGTGAGACACGTAGAGGATCACCGTGCCGCGCGCACGCAGGCGTTCGATCAGGGCAAACAGGATTTCGCTTTCGCGCGACGACAGCGACGACGTCGGTTCGTCGAGCGCGATCACCCGCGCATCAAGCATCACCGCCTTGGCGATCTCGACCATCTGGCGCTCGCCGATCGACAGCGATGCGATCTTGGCGGACGGATCGACGTCGATGCCGATTTCGGCGAGCTTCTCGCCGACGACACGGATCAACTGGCGGCGGTCGATCACGCCGCCCTTGCCTGGAAAGTGGCCGAGCCAGAGGTTTTCGGCGACCGTCAGCTCCGGCACGAGCTGCAGTTCCTGGTGGATGACGATGACGCCCGCACGAAAGGCGTCGCGCACGGAGCGATAGCTCTGGGTCTCGCCGTCGATCAGGATTTCGCCGTCGTCGCCAGTCTGGTCGCCCGACAATAAACGGATCAGCGTCGACTTGCCGGCGCCATTTTCGCCCATGAGGCCGTGGACAGCACCTTTGCGAACGGAAAACGAGACATCCGACAGCGCCTGGACACCCGGATAGCCCTTCGAGATGGAACGGAATTCAAGAAAGTCTTGCATGCGCGGCTCCGAAACGGAACGCCCGGCGGCCAAACCGCCGGGCCGATAGAGCGGGATGAGGAAAAGTGTGTGCGGTTTTCCGCCCGCATCCCGCTCTAAACGACCAGAATCGATCACGTTTCTTGTTTGGGTCGGTCCGACCCAAACAATCGTGATCTTGTCTCGCGAACCGCGATTACTCGATGCCGAGGTCCTTGCGGACCGCTTCGTAGTTGTCGCGCAGCGCCAGTTGGCCCGCGGTAAGCGTCAGCTTTTCCGGTTCCTTGCCGTTGGCGATCCACTCATACATGTTGAGCGCGGTCTCGTAGCCGTGGCGCTTCGGCGAGATGATGACCGTGCCGAAGAAGCCGGTGGCCGAAGGCTTCTTGAACTCGTTGATCGCCGAATCCGCGCCGCCGATGCCGACTCCGATCATGCTGTCGGCGGGGATGCCGACCGTTTCGGTGGCGCGCACGGCGCCGAGTACCGCTTCGTCGTTGAGGCCGATCGCGACCCACTTCTTGATGCTGGCATTCTTGTTGAGCACGATCGTCGAGGCGTTGAGTGCGGCCTCGGTGTCGGTTTTTGCCTGCGGAGCGTCGAAGATGTTGGCTTCCGCAAAGCCGCTGGCCTTGAGCACGGAAAGGGCGCCTTCGACGCGGTCGACGGCCGTCGGCAACTGATCGTAGGAAACGCGGATCACACCGACGTCCTTCGGGTCCCAGCCGCGCTTCTTGACCTGGTCGGAGATCGCCTGGCCGACGGCCTCGCCGATCTTGGTCGCCGAGATGCCCATATGCGGCACGTCTTCGATCGGGCTGCCATCGGCATTGACCAGCCTGTCGTCGACGGTCATCAGCTTGAGGTCGTTGGCGGCTGCCTTGGCGACGATGCCGGGG
Organism: Ensifer sp.; assembly: GCF_035999135.1. Lineage (GTDB taxonomy): Bacteria > Pseudomonadota > Alphaproteobacteria > Rhizobiales > Rhizobiaceae > Ensifer. The sequence goes on along the minus strand of NZ_DASYGZ010000044.1, from coordinate 23,739 downwards.
CCGAGCTTGACGTCAGGCGTGCAGACGATGAAGCCCTGTGCACCCTGGGCGCCGAGATTGTCGATCGCCGACTGGACCTTCTCGCCGTCTTCTGCGCCGATCTTGACGAGGGTGAAGCCTTTTTCCTTGGCGGCGACGTCGGCGAACTTCCATTCGTCCTGGAACCACGGCTCTTCCGGCTGCTTGACGATGAAGCCGATCTTGACGTCGGCGGCGAAGGCCGAAGTGGCTGCAAACACGGCGACGGTGCCAGCCAGAATGGCTGCCTTGATAAAGCGCATGATCTCTCTCCCTGGTGAACTGCCTCCTGCAGTCCGCATTTGTGTATGATGAATCATCATATTCGTCAATTGCCTTTGTATGATGAATGAGATAGTGATGTCTTACGATAGCGCGACTGGCCGCGTTGTCGCGATCCGGCGTCTGCGCTATGGAGCGGCAGGGAGCCAGGAGCGGGAGGAGATGCCGGTGGAAGAACAGCAGCAGCGAAGCGGTGTGGAAGAGCGCGCCCAGCGGCGGCCACGTGTGCAGAAAAACGTGACACGCGCCATCGCCTCGGACATCTGCGCCGACATCTTCCCGGTCGGCTCTTTCCTGCCGCGCGAAAACGACCTTTGCGAACGCTACGGCGTCAGCCGCACCGTGATCCGCGAAACGCTGAAGGTGCTGGAATCGAAGGGCATGGTGCGTGGCCGCTCCCGGGTCGGCACGATCGTGTGCAACAAAGACGAATGGAACATCTTGGATTCACAGGTGCTCGACTGGATCGGCGAGCGCATCTTTGAGTTCGACCTCCTGAATTGCATCCTTGAAGCGCGCCGGGCGATCGAACCGGCTGCGGCGGAGTTTGCGGCCGAACGCGCCACTGTCCAGGAAATCGCCGATCTCGAGCGCGCCTGGCAGGCGATGCGCGACGGCGAACGTGACCTCATCGGTTTCACCGACGCCGACGTCGCCTTTCATACCTGCCTGCTCAAAGCCAGCCACAACCAGGTCTTTCTCCAGCTTGTCGGCATCATCCAGGCGGCGCTGAAGTTCTCGCTGCATGCCTCCAACGAGGTCGCCGTTCGCCGCGACGAAGCCGTCGACATCCATGGTGAACTGGTTGAGGCGCTGCGCCTGCGTGACAAGGCGCGGGCGCGCGACTGTTCCATGCGCATGCTGGATCTGGCGGCTCGCGACCTCAAGCTCGCCGTCGAACGTCACCGGCCCGCCGCCCCGACGGCGCGCTGAAACCAGTCCCCCGGCGGCTGTCGCCGCCTCGTTCCACCCAGCGGATATCGCACCCATGAAGATCACCAAGCTCACCACCTACATCGTCCCGCCGCGCTGGCTGTTTTTGAAGATCGAAACGGACGAGGGGATCGTCGGCTGGGGCGAGCCGGTCGTCGAAGGCCGGGCCCTGACCGTCGAGGCTGCGGTCAACGAGCTCTCGGACTATCTGGTCGGCAAGGATCCGCTGCTGATCGAAGACCACTGGCAGGTTATGTATCGTGGCGGTTTCTATCGCGGCGGCGCCGTTCACATGTCGGCGATCGCCGGCATCGACCAGGCGCTCTGGGACATCAAGGGCAAGGCCTATGGCCAACCGATCCACGCCCTTCTCGGCGGTCAGGTGCGTGACCGCATCAAGGTCTATTCCTGGATCGGCGGCGACCGCCCCTCCGACGTCGCCAACAATGCGCGCGACGTGGTCGCCCGCGGCTTCCAGGCGATCAAGCTCAACGGCTGCGAGGAGATGCAGATCGTCGACACCTGGGAAAAGGTGGAGAAAGCGGTCGAGACCATCGCGACGATCCGCGAGGCGATCGGTCCGCATATCGGCATCGGCGTCGATTTCCACGGTCGCGTGCACCGGCCGATGGCCAAGGTGCTCGCCAGGGAATTGCAGCCCTTCAACCTGATGTTCATCGAAGAGCCGGTGCTTTCGGAAAACCGCGAGGCACTGAAGGAAATCGCCAACCATTGCTCGACGCCGATCGCGCTTGGTGAGCGCCTCTATTCGCGCTGGGACTTCAAGTCGGTGCTGTCGGACGGCTATGTCGATATCCTGCAGCCGGACCTCTCGCATGCCGGCGGCATCACCGAGTGCCGCAAGATCGCGGCGATGGCCGAGGCTTACGACGTGGCGCTGGCGCCGCATTGCCCGCTCGGACCGATCGCGCTTGCCGCCTGCCTGCAGGTCGACGCCGTCAGCTACAACGCCTTCATCCAGGAGCAGAGCCTCGGCATCCACTACAACGAGGCCAACGACATTCTCGACTACATCTCGAACAAGGAAGTGTTCCACTATGCGGATGGATTCGTGTCGATCCCGCAAGGGCCTGGCCTCGGCATCGAGGTGGATGAGCAATATGTCATCGAACGCGCCAAAGAGGGCCACCGCTGGCGCAATCCGATCTGGCGCCACGCCGACGGCAGCGTCGCCGAGTGGTAGGGAGCACTGAGATGGCGGGTCGTCTCGATGGGAAGCGCGTCGTTATCACGGGCGCGGCACAGGGCATCGGCCTTGCCATTGCCTGGGAGTTCCTGGGGGAAGGGGCGAGCCTCTTCCTCATCGATCGCGACGGTGATCTGATCGCGGCTGAGGCCGAGCGGCTACGGGCGGCGGGCGGAACGGTCGGCTACGCCACAGCGGACATCGCCGATGCGGACGCCATCGGCCGGGCCGTTGCCACGGCCGCACGCGAGATCGGCCAGCCGAATGCGCTGGTCAACAATGCCGGCGTCAACGTGTTCTTCGAGCCTCTCGACGTCTCCGATGCCGACTGGCAGCGTTGCTTCGACATCAACCTCAAGGGGGCGTGGAACTGCAGCAAGGCGGTGCTGCCGGGCATGATCGCAGCTGGCGGCGGCGTCATCCTCAACATCGCCTCGACCCACGCCTTCACCATCATTCCGCACACCTTTCCCTATCCCGTCGCCAAGCATGCGCTTCTCGGCATGACCAAGTCGCTCGGTCTCGAATATGCGGGGCAGGGCGTGCGGGTGAATGCGCTGGCGCCGGGCTACGTGCGGACGCAAAAGGTCGTCGACTACTGGAATTCATTTGCCGATCCGGTCGCGGCCGAGGCGGCCACCATGAAGCTTCACCCCGGCGGGCGCATCGCGACACCGCAGGAGATCGCCAAGGCGGCGCTGTTCATGATCTCCGACGAATGCCCCTTCATGAACGCCACCTGCCTGACGGTCGATGGCGGCATGAGCGTGTTGCACCATCCCTGAATGCCGATCGTCATTCCCGGGGCCGGATCATGACGTGGCCAGAGCATCCTGTTTTCAAGTGGAGGCAGGAAGATGCTCAGGAATCAGAGAGCTGGAGCGTCCTCTTGGCGTGTTTTACGAACGCACAAGGCCTTAGACGGCGATGAACTTTCCGTCGTAGCGGACACGGAAATTCCGGCGCTGGGCGTCTTCCTGGAAGCAGACGAACACCAGTTCGACGTCGTTGCTGCTGCTGCGGCGTCCGAGCAGGCTGAGCGTGATGACAATGACGCCGCCATAGCTGCGCGTCAGATGGATGGCGGCTCTGCGGATTTCGTTGGTGTCTGCGTCGTCGCGGTCCTCGCGCCGTTCATACACCTGCCAGTGCGGGGCCGCCTCCCAGGCCGAGCGCAGCGCTTCGGTGATCTGGTCCTTGAACTCCTCGACGGACCTGCCCTTGCTCCAGGAAATGGTCTGTTCCGTGTGTTCGCCGAAGATATCGAGATACCCGTCGAAATCGTCTGAATTGGAAAAGCACTGCTCAATCATCCCGAATGCCACATCGTCGGGAACCGCTGCCTTGAAGAAAATCGTCATCGAATCGTCAACCCCTTGCCCGCCTATTTTGTCAAACCGTTGCCGTCGTATCTAGTCCCCAAGTGTCGGAACACGGGATTGCGCGGATGGATTCCTCCCCTGAAAAACGGGGGGCTTCCCTTGCCGCTGCCGAGACAACGCCCTAGTTTTCCTTGCGATTTTGGTTTTCGGCCACGCTCGCTTCTGCTCGTTCCCGCCGCTTTCGGCCGTTGCGAGGTGGCGAGTAATGGCGGTGCGGAGGGTGCATGCGTGGCAATGAACAACGGTTTGAACTGAGGAGCAGGACGCGGGAGGGCCATCAACAGGTTGATGCCGCGGTCGGTTCGTTCAGCACGCTCGAGGACTATCGGCGCTATGTCGAGCGGCTCTTGCCGTTTCGCCTAGCGATGGATCAGGCGCTGAAAGAGGCCGTCTGGCCGGAGGGTTGGAACTGGCGGCCCTGCGGAGTCACCGACACGCTGGCCATGGATGCGACCGATCTCGGCCTTTCTCCACGGCGTCATCCACAGGCGGACCTCGACCTTTCCGACCCAAGTGGGCTGCTCGGCGCCCTCTACGTGCTTGAAGGCTCGACGCTCGGCGCGCGGGTTCTCAGTCAAAGGGCGAGTGCACTCGGTCTGGATGAAACCTATGGCGCCCGGCACCTCGTCTTGATGTCCAACGACACATCGCGCTGGCCGGCATTTCTCACGCTTCTGGAACAGGCGCGCGACTTCGACATCGAACGGGCTGCGTTTGTCGCCAATGCCGTCTTCGCCCTCGCTCTCCAATGCTTCGAAGGTGATACCGTTGTCGCCCACTGATCCCGTCACGCTCGACACCTGCGATCGCGAGCCGATACACATTCCCGGCAGCATCCAGTCGCACGGTTGTCTTCTGGCCTGCGATATCGGGTTTACGACGATCGAGCGCATGTCGGCGAATGCCGCCGCAATGCTCGACCGGCCGGGCGGGCTTCTCGGCCATCCGCTCGCCGACGTGCTCGGACCGAAGTTGCTGCATGACCTGCGCAATGCGCTTGCAGCCGCCAACGCCGCTTCGCGGCCGGCGCTGCTGCTCGACATAGCCCTCGGCGACCGCATGTTCGACATCGCCGTTCACCTCCACAAGTCCGCCGTCATCATCGAGTTCGAGCCGGCCCCGTCGATCGGGCAACCCCTGCACATCGCCCGCGAGATGATCGGCCGCATCAGGGACATCACCGACGTCGATCGCCTGGTGCAGCGCGCCGGCCGCATCGTCGCCGGCGCCACGGGCTATGACCGGGTGATGATCTACCGCTTCGAGCAGGATGGCTCGGGCAAGGTGGTGAGCGAAACGAAACGCGCCGACCTGGAGAGCTTCCTCGGCCAGTATTTCCCCGCCAGCGACATTCCGCAGCAGGCGCGCGCGCTGTATCTGAAGAACACCATCCGCGTCATTTCCGACGCAAGCGGCGCGCGGGTTCCGGTCGAGCCCGTGCTTGACGGGTCCGGCGAGCCGCTGGACCTCAACTTCGCCCACCTGCGCAGCGTTTCGCCGGTCCATTGCGAATACTTGCGCAACATGGGCGTTGCCGCGTCCATGTCGATATCGGTCATCCTCGACGGCCAGCTCTGGGGTCTGATCGCCTGCCACCATTACTCGCCGCGGGCGCTGCCCATGGCCCAGCGCGTCGCCATGGAGGTTTTCGGCGAGTTCTTCTCGCTGCACCTGAAATCTCTGAAGGAACGCCGGCGGGTTGCGGCCGTTGCCGGCACTCGCGAGGCGCTCGATCGCTTTCTTATCCTGTCGTCCCATCACGAGGATGTGGGCGAACTGTTGCGCCAGAGCCTGCGTGAATTCTCGCAATTGCTGCCGAACGACGGTATCGGGCTGATCTTCGATGGCCAATGGACAGGGCTCGGCACCACACCCGGCGACGGCGAGGTGGCCGGTCTTCTGGATTTCCTGCGCCTGACCAGCGAAGGTCGTGTCTGGGCAACGCACACGCTTTCGCAGAAGCTCCCGGAAGCCGCAGCCTACCGAGAGAAGGCCTCGGGCGTGCTTGCAATCCCCCTGTCGCAGACCGGATCGGATTGCCTGCTGTTCTTCCGCAAGGAACTGGTGCAGACCCTGAACTGGGCCGGCAATCCGGAAAAGACCTACGAAAGCGGTCCCCTCGGCGACCGTCTCACCCCGCGCAAGAGTTTCGCCATCTGGAAGGAGACGGTTCAGGGACAGGCGCAATCTTGGTCGGAGGCCGAGCGGGAAATCGCCGAAATCGTCCGGGTCGCAATCGTCGAGGTGGTGCTCCGGCACAACGAACTGATGGCCGGCGAGCGTCGCAAATCCGAGGTTCGCCAACGCATGCTGAACCAGGAACTGAGCCACCGCGTCAAGAATATCCTTGCCGTGATCAAGTCCCTGGTGACGAGCCCGCAGCATCACAAGAACTCGCTCGAAGACTATGTCGCGACCCTTCAGGGCCGCATCGAGGCGCTCGCGATCGCGCACGACCAGGTGGTGCGCGGCGACGGCGGAGGCATCCTGTCCGACCTTCTCGAAGCCGAGCTTCAGCCCTACAGGGCGAAGGCCTCCACCGTGACGCTCGATGGCCCTGCCGTCTGGCTCGACAGTCGTGCCTTCTCGGTGATGGCGCTGGTCTTCCACGAACTGGCGACCAACGCCGCCAAGTATGGCGCGCTTTCCGTTGCAACCGGTGAGGTCGAGGTGACCTGGACGATGACCGGCGCGGATTGCAGCATTTCCTGGCGTGAGCGCGGCGGTCCGCTTGTCTCTATCCCGTCGCGCAGCGGCTTCGGCAGTGCGCTGATCGAGCGCAGTGTTCCTTACGACCTGAACGGGCGGAGCGCGATCCGCTTCAATCCGTCGGGGCTCGAGGCCGATTTCGGCATCCCTTCTGTGCATGTGAAGCTCACGGCATCCGGTGAAAAAACGACGACACGCGTGACAGACGGCGCCTTGCTCGCGCAGAGCGGCCTGCACGGGGCCGACCCGAGGGTCCTGATCGTCGAGGACCAGATCCTGATCGCGCTCGATCTCGAAGCGATGCTGGCGGACGAAGGCCTGTCGGACGTCTCGACGGCAAGCTCGGTGCAACAGGCCATGGCGCATATCGAAGCGGCGCCCCCGGCACTTGCCATTCTCGATATCAATCTTGGCCAGACCAATTCCTTCGGGATAGCCACGGAACTCGTGCGCAGGGGAACGCCTTTCGTCTTCGCCACCGGCTACGGCGAGGGCGCGGATCTGCCGCCGGAACTCGCCGGTGTGCCGATCGTGCGCAAGCCCTATAGCCGCAATGCCATCATCGGAGCGCTTTCCGCGCTCTGGGATGATCGACATCCAGACCAGCGCCCGAACCAGCGCCCAAACCAGCGCACTGCGCCATGAAGCGGGAAATGTGAGTAAAGGGATGACCACCGTTAAATCCTTGTCCCGTGAGCAACTCGAGGAAGAAGTCCTGCGGCTCCAGGCGTTGGATCGGCAGGACGCGCTACTGAGCGCGGAAGCACGCTACCGTGCCCTGTTCGAAGCGATCGACGACGGCTTCTGCATCATCGGCTTCATCGATGGGCCCGAGGGACCGCTGAACGACTACGTGCATCTCGAGGCCAATTCCGGCTATGGACGACACACCGGGATCTCGGACATTGTCGGCAAGCGGCTTCGAGAGATCGAACCATCCAACGCCGATGTCTGGCTCGACATCTATGGCGGCGTGCTGCGCACCGGTGAGCCCGTTCGCTTCGAACAGGAGTTCCAGTCGGTCGGGCGGCACATCGAGGTGTCGGCGACGCGCATCGAGCCTCAGAGCCTGCGTCAGGTCGCGGTGCTCTTTCGCGACGTGACGGCGAGAAAGGTGGCGGAGGCGGCGTTGCGCGAAAGCGAGAGTTTTGCGCGCGACAATGTTCAGCGGGTGCAGCTTGCGATGGCGGCAGGTGCGATCATCGGCACCTGGATCTGGGATATCCCGTGCGATCGCTTCACGGTGGACGATGGATTCACGCTTGCCTTCGGTCTCGATCCGCAGCGCGCACGAGCCGGTCTGACCCTTGCCGAAATCGTCGAAGCGGTTCATCCCGACGACCAGCAGCGCGTCACCGCTTCCATCCAGGAGGTCCTGGAAAAAGGTGGCGCCTACGCGCACCAGTACCGGACGCTCCGAAAGGAGGGATCCTATCGCTGGCTCGAAGCCAACGGCCGGGTGGAGCTCGGCGCCGACGGTAGCGCGGCGAAATTCCTCGGTGTTCTCGTCGATATCGAGGAGCGGCGCGCTGTCGAAGCGGAGCGCGATGGCGCGCTTGCCGCGCTGCGCACGCTCAACGACACGCTGGAGCAGCGCGTGGTCGAACGCACCGAAGCCCTGGTGCAGGCCGAGGACGCTCTGCGCCAGGCACAGAAGATGGAGGCCGTCGGCCAGCTGACCGGCGGCCTTGCCCACGACTTCAACAACATCCTGGCCGGCATCAGCGGCAGTCTCGACCTGATGAAGACACGGCTTGCGCAAGGGCGCATCAGTGAGATCGACCGCTACATGACCGGCGCGCAAGGGGCGGTGAAGCGGGCAGCATCCCTGACGCAGCGCCTCCTTGCCTTTTCCCGCAGGCAGACGCTCGATCCCAAACCGTCGGACATCAACCGCATCATCGCCGGCATGCAGGACCTCGTCACCCGCAGCGTCGGGCCGGGCGTCGCCGTTGAGACGGTCGGAGCCGGCGGGCTCTGGACGGCCTTCGTCGATGTCGGCCAGCTGGAGAATGCCCTGCTCAATCTTTGCATCAATGCCCGGGACGCGATGCCGGATGGCGGCCGGCTGACGATCGAAACCGGCAATCGCTGGCTTGATGAGCGCGGGGCGGCGCAACGCGGGCTGTCGCCCGGGCAATATGTCTCCCTGTGTGTCAGCGACACCGGCACCGGCATGCCGCCGGATGTGGTCGCCCGCGCCTTCGATCCGTTCTTCACCACAAAGCCGATCGGCCAGGGCACGGGCCTCGGCCTCTCCATGGTCTACGGTTTTGCCGGCCAGTCGGGCGGTGCCGTGCGCATCTATTCCGAAGTTGGCAAGGGCACGATGATCTGCATCTACCTGCCGCGCCATGTTGCGGAAGAGCATGGCCCGGAGATGCCGCTCGAGACGGCGCCGGCGCCCGGATCCTCGGGCGGGCACACGATCCTGGTGGTCGACGACGAACCGCTCGTCAGAATGGTGGCGGTCGAAATCCTCGAGGAGCTGGGATACGCAGTGCTGGAGGCCGGTGACGGTGCGTCGGCCCTAAGGGTTCTCGACGCCCGGCCCGATATCGACCTGCTGGTCACCGATGTGGGGTTGCCAAACGGCATGAACGGACGGCAGCTTGCCGATGCCGTGCGCGTAAAGAGACCCGAGCTCAACGTGCTGTTCGTGACCGGCTATGCCGAAAATGCCGTCCTCAACCACGGCCATCTCGATCGTGGCATGGAGGTGGTGACGAAGCCCTTTACCGCTGAGGTGCTCGCCCGGCGGGTCAAGGGCCTGATCGGCGCGGGCTGACGGCGCCCTGCATCGACAAGGTTCGCCTGCCTGGCAAAATCTCGGGCAAGGAGATCCGATCGCGCCTTCGCGCCGTATACCCCTGGGGATTGGAGCGACAAGGTGGTCACCGATGCTCAGGATTGTTCTGTTCATTGCAGCAATTTTTGCCGCAACCGACCTGCAGGCCGCTCAGCGGTACGCGACAGAAGACATCCGCCAGGAGGTCGTCGGCCGGCGGATTTACCTGGCTGCCCCGTTCGGCGGCGAATTTCCGCTCAACTACAGGCAGGACGGTAGCGTCGATGGCGACGGCGAAGCGCTCGGGCTTGGCCGTTTCGTCCAGCCGAAGGACGTTGGAAGCTGGTGGATCGAGGCCGATAGGCTCTGCCAGAAATTTCGCACCTGGTACGATGGCCGCCCGATGTGCTTCGAACTTTACCGGGTCGACGATGAGCGGCTGAAATGGATCCGCAACGACGGCGAGACGGGCATTGCCCGCATCGGCCCGAAGCTCTGACGTGACGGAGGGAGCACTCCGATGCCCGGCGCAACGACATCGAAACAATCGCAACAAAGACGGGCGATCTGCGTGCGCCTGATAGCGGCGCTGCTCGTCAACCTGTCGTTCGTCCTCATGTCTGGCGGCCATGCGGCCGTCGCAAAGGACTTCACGCTTGAAGGTTTCTTTGCCGGACGAACGCATGCGACGGGCAGCTTTCGCGCCATCACCGGCCTCAGGCGGACGTTCACGGTCATGCTTGTTGGAACCTGGAACGGGCGCGTCTTGAGCCTTCGCGAGGACTTCGTCTTCGACGACGGCAGCCGTGACCGCAAGACGTGGCGTTTCGTCAAGATAGCGCCCGGCCGCTACCGCGGCACGCGCGAGGATGTGGCCGGCGAAACGCAGTTGCGCATCGACGGCAACGTCGCGCGCTTTTCCTATCTCGTCTTCCTCGACGCGGCCAAGCGCACGAACCAGGTCCGCTTCCACGATACCATGACGCTCAGACCCGACGGGACAGTGCTGAACACCGCCTTCGTCACCAAGTTTGGATTGCCGGTGGCGTGGACGCATGTCGCGTTCAGGAGACGCTGAGGCATGGGCAAGGCGTCGAGCGCGAAAAATGCCGATCCGACGGGAAGACACCGCCTCAATCGCGGCGTCCTCCTTGCCTATGCGCTGCCGGCCCTGCCTCTGGCCGCCCTTGCCCTGCCGTTTTACATCATCGTGCCCACCTTTTACTCGGAAGCCCTGGGCGTGCCTCTTGCGACTGTTGGCGTCGTGCTTCTCACGATCCGCCTCTTCGATGCCGCGATCGACCCTGTGTTCGGCTGGCTGGCGGATGCCTGGCGGGGTGCCGGCGGACGGCGGCGCGGCTTCTTCCTGATTTCCCTGCCGCTGACGACGGTTTCGGCGGTGATGCTGTTCTGGCCACCGGACGATGCTGGTGCGGCCTACCTCATGCTCTGGGGTGCGATGATCTCGATCGGCTTTACCTGGACGTCGCTGCCCTATACGGCCTGGGGCGCCGAGCTTTCGGGAGACTATGTGGAGCGAACACGCATCTCCGCTTACCGCGAGAGCGCGACGCTCCTTGGCATCCTCGTCGCCGTGAGCCTGCCGTTCGCCGTCGGCTTGTCGGCCGGCGCAAGGCCGCACGGGCTTCAGGTGATGGCGATCCTGGTTGCGACCCTTCTGCCGCTTGCGGGCATCGCGGCGGTCGTCGCCGTCCCTGAACCGGCCGATCGCTCGAGCAAAAACCTGCATCTTCTTGCAAGCCTGCGTTTCATGGCCGCCAATCGACCATTCCTGCGCTTGATTGCCGCCTTTCTGCTTAACGGCTTTGCCAATGCCATTCCCGCGACGCTGTTTCTCTATTTCGTCTCCGATCGGCTGGGCGCGCCTGACTGGCGCGGGCCGTTGCTGCTTGCCTACTTCGTCTCCGCCGTCCTCGGCGTTCCGATCGCGCTGTTGGCTGCCGGCCGCCTGGGCAAGCACCGGGCATGGTGCTTCGCCATGCTTGCGACCTGTCCGGTGTTCGCCCTTTCGGGTTTCTTGAGCGACGGCGACTTGCTCGCCTTCGCGGCGATCTGCATCGCCACCGGCCTGCTCTTGAGCTTCGACCTTGCCATACCGCCGTCGATCCAGGCCGACGTCATCGAACACGATGTCGCCCGCTCGGGGGCGCAGCGCTCCGGCATCTATTTCGCCGCTTGGAGTCTGGCGACCAAGCTTTCGCTTGCCGCTGCGGCCGGCGCAGTCTTTCCGCTGCTCGCCCTCTTCGGCTTCGTCCCGCGTACGTCCGGCGGCAATCCTGCGGGCATTGAAGCGCTTGCGATGCTCTACGCCTGGCTGCCCATCGCGCCGAAACTCGCCGCGGTGTGGTTGATGTGGGGTTTTCCGATCGACGATGTCGCCCAGCAGGAGTTGCAGCGCGCGATCGGCCGCAGGCAGGCGGGAGCGATTGAGCCGCGCGTGGCCTTGGCGGCTGGCCGCGGAGAAACGTAGGGATAGGGGAACGTCGGATGGGCAACGGTGACAATCGGACGGAGGATGCGCAGCAGCCGAAGGTTGCCTGGCTGACCGGCGCAAGCTCCGGCATCGGCCGTGCCCTTGCCCTCCGGCTGGCGCAACAGGGCTGGACCGTTGCCGCAAGTGCGCGCAACCGGACGGCACTTGAGGAACTCGTATCGGCGCAGCCAAGTACAATCCACGCCTACGAACTCGATGTTACCGATCGGCCCATGACCGCGAATGTTGTCGCCGCCATCGAAACGAAACTGGCGCCGATCTCGCTCGCCGCCTTCTGCGCGGGCACATACCGGCACGAGACGCTGCAGACATTCGATGCGGCGATCATCGGCGAGATGTTCGCACTGAATGTCATGGGGACGGTCAACTGCCTCGAAGCCATCATGCCCCGGATGGTCGCGCGGCGGGCGGGCCGGATCGCCGTCACCGCATCGGTCTCGGGTTACACCGGCCTGCCTGGGGCTGCCGGTTACGGTGCGACCAAGGCGGCGCTGATCAACATGTGCGAGGCGCTCTATCCCGAACTCGAGCGCTCCGGCGTCCGGATGGTGCTGATCAATCCCGGTTTCGTCGACACGCCGCTGACCCGCAAGAACGACTTTCCCATGCCGTTCCTGATCTCGTCGGAGGAGGCAGCTGACCATATTCTGCGGGGGCTCGCCGACGAACGCTTCGAGATCGCGTTTCCCTGGAAAATGAAGCTGGCGATGGGCCTGCTGCGCGCACTGCCGGCCAGACTGCGCTTTTCCGTCACCAGACGCATGCTGCGATAGGCAAGGTCAGGTGGACAAACGCTGGAGCTCGCGTTCAGGCTCCGGCGATGGCAGGCGCGAGACGATTGTGATCGCCACGGGTTTCTCCGCCTTGCGATGGCGATGAACGGGAATGCCCTTGGTCCAGATTTTCAGAGCTTCCCAATGGATGCCACCGATCACCTTGAACGTCATCAGCGGATAACCGAGGAACAACGACAGCAGCCGTCGATCCGACAGCTCGACCCGCCTTCCCGAGAAGATGGCCCTTAACAACGGGCCCTCCCTGTCGCTCTCGTTGATGATGACACGGACGTTCTCGGCCGGTGGATCGACGCGGAAGTCGTAGCGGCAGTTCATCGGCACGAAGGGAGAAACATAGAGCTCTTTGGCGCAGGCCTGTCGGATCCGGCCGTCCTGACCAGGCGCGACCGGGATCACATAGGTATGCCGTTCGTTAAACGTGTTGCAGACCTCGTAGAGGATCGCCCGCACCTCTCCGCTGGAGGTGACGCAGAAATAGACCGTCAACGGATTGAAGACGTAACCCAGAATGCGAGGGTAGCAGAGAAGGCGGATGCGAAGACCGGCTGGATCGACCCCGGCCTCGGCGAGTTGCGCATCGACCCAGTTGCGAAGCCCGCCGACCTTTCCATCGCCGTGATCGCCATCGTGAAACGAGAACAGCGCCCGACGATTGTGGCCGAACAGCCTCAAGCCGCCGTCGAGCTCTTCCAGCTCGGCAAGGTCGATGAGCAGGGAAAACACGTTGTAGCGCAGCCGGTGCCGGCGCGGACGATGTCGCGCGTGCATCACCTCGCCGACGTAGATCGCCGAACTGTCGGTCATCGGGCCACCACGAGAGCGGCATTCGAGGGCAGGCGCGCCGATTGCCCTTCGATCGTCCATGGTCGGTGCTGACCGCCGATGGCCTCGGCGATCGCCAGTCCGGACTGCAGCCCGTCTTCATGGAAGCCGCTGCCGAAATGCGCGCCGCAGAACCAGACGCCGCCGCGCCCCTGCAACTGCCAGAGCGGCTTTTGTGCCGAAAGCGCCGCCTGGTCGAACAGCGGGTGCTCGTAGTCGAATTCCGCGATGATGCGGCCTTCGGCAATCGTGCGGTGCGGGTTGAGCGTCACGAACAGCGGTGTGGCCGTATCGATCGCCTGCAGCCGGTTCATCCAGTAGGTCACGCACAGCGGCCGTTCGCCGTCGCCATCGGTCTCGCCGATATAGTTCCAGCTCGCCCAGACGCTGCGCCGCCGCGGCATCAGCCGCTCGTCGCTGTGCAAGACGGCCCTGTTGGGCGTATACCGGATCGCTCCGAGCAGCCGCCTTTCCTCCTCATCCGCGTCGGTAAGCATCCGCAGCGCGCAATCCGCATGGGTCGCGATCACGACATCGGTGAACGTGTCATGGTTGCCGCGCCAGTCGGTCACCGAGACGATCCCCAGTTCGCGACGCACATCCATGACGGCGCTCAAGACACGAAGTTCTCCGGCGAAGTCACCGAGGAGCCGCCTGACATATTCCCGGCTGCCGCCGGTGACTGTGCGCCATCGCGGTCGGTCGGAAAGCGCAAGAAGGCCGTGGCTTTCGAAAAAGCGGATGAAGGCGTGCAGCGGGTATTCGCGGATGCGCCGGGCGGTGGTCGACCAGATCGCAGCACCCATCGGCAACAGGTGGTCGGTGACGAAGGCGGTGCAATAGCCGTTGTCGTCGAGATAGTCGCCGAGGGTCGCGGATGAAAGGTCCGAGCGCGCGAGCGCAGACGGCGCCTCCCGGTAGAACCGCAGCGTATCGGAAAGCATGCGCCAGAAGCGCGGGCGCAACGCGTTCCGGGGCTGGCCGAACAATCCCCTGAGGCCCGATCCGCAATATTCGAATGATCCGCTGTCGAGGGATGCGGCGAAGGACATATCCGACATCTGCGTCGGCACCTTGAGGTGATCGAACAGTTCGACGAGGTTCGGGTAGTTGCGATCATTGTAGACGATGAAACCGGTATCGACGCCAAGCGGGCCGGATGGCGTCGACACCGTGACCGTATTGGCGTGGCCTCCGGGCCGGTCGGCCGCCTCGTAAAGCACCACGTCATGGTTCTTGCTGATCAGCCAGGCCGCCGACAGGCCGGATATGCCTGCTCCGATGACCGCCACTCTGCGACGCCCTGGAACACCGGCCAAGTCCCGCTCGACGCGCATGCTTACCCCTTCCCGTTCAAAAGGTTCATTCTTTGTACGAGGCGAACCGGCAACCGGATTGATACGGACGCAAATTTTTGAACAATGGTGATCTGGCGCGCAGGCGTCGTCGTAAACGGCTGCATGACAATCGCAGTTCCCATACCGGCGAGCCCGTGCTCCAATGTTCCGAACCGCCAGTTCCGGCGTCGCGCCACGTCGGGGCTTCTTCTGGGCAACAGGAAGCATGCATGGATGAACGAGACCGCCAGCGAACTGTCGAAGGATGAGGCTAGAATCCTGCTTGAACGTGTCGGACGCGACCGGGACATGGATGCCTTCGAGGTCCTCTTTCGCCACTATGGTCCACGGGTGAAGGCCTACATGGCCCGCCTGGAGCGCGACGGCAGCGTCGCGGAGGAATTGATGCAGGAGGCGATGCTCGCCGTCTGGAACAAGGCGCACCAGTTCGACCCTAAGCGCGGAAATGTATCGACCTGGATCTTCACCATCGCCCGAAACCTGCGCGTCGACGCCTACCGCAAGATGCGCAGGCCGGATTTCGACCCGGACGATCCGGGTTTCGTGCCCGATGCCGCCGAGCCGGCCGATGCAGCCCTTGCCCATGCGCAGGAGGCCGAACGGCTGCGCGCCGCCTTGGCGAAGCTGCCGAGCGAGCAGCTGGAACTGCTTCGCCTTTCCTTCTTCGACGACTGTTCGCACAGTTCGATCGCCGACAGGCTCCGCCTGCCGCTCGGGACGGTCAAGTCCCGGATACGGCTCGCTTTCGCCAGACTTCGGGCCGTGCTGGAGGATGACCGATGAGCGTGCGTCACCACGTCAGCGACGAGCTGTTGCTCGCCTATGCTGCCGGCTCCCTTGAGGAGGGCTGGCGGCTGGCGGTTGCGACGCATCTGGCGCTTTGTCCCGAGAGCCGCAGCCGACTGGCGCTGATCGAGAATGCCGCCGGCCAGCTGTTCGAGGATATCGTCGTCGAACAACCGATGACCACGTCCTTCGATCAACTGCGCCAACGGCTTGAGGGTCACCGAACGCCGGAGAGCGGAGCGGTGCGGCATCCGACGGGGCGAAGGGCAGGCGGCGTTCCCATGCTGCCGGAACCGTTGCGCTCCTATGTCGGCGGCGATGTCGAAACGTTGAAATGGAAAGCGTTGGGGCGTGGCGCCTTCCATATCCTCATCAAGACCGGCGATGCCACGACGACGGCGCGGCTGCTGCGCATTCCGGCCGGAAGACCGGTGCCGGAGCACGGCCATGGCGGGCGCGAATTGACGGTCGTTCTTGCCGGCAGCTACCACGACGGCGACCGGCTGTTTGCGCGCGGCGACCTCGAGGAGGCGGATGCCAGCATCGAGCACCAACCTGTGGCGACACCTCTGGAAGACTGCATCTGCCTGGCGGTGACCGATGCTCCGCTCAAGTTCAAGAGCTGGCTCGTGCGTCTGGTGCAGCCCGTGCTCGGCATATGAAACCGAACCCGCGGGGAAGAGCGGCATGATTTATGTGGTTTCGTACGCGGCGACGGCTCTGGTCTTCATGGGGCTCGACTTCCTGTGGCTCGTCTACGCCACGCCGACCATCTATCGCAGCCGTCTCGGCGAGCTTCTGCTGGCGCAACCGAACCTTGGTGCGGCCGCGGCCTTCTATCTGCTCTACGTCGGCGGCATCGTCTACTTCGCCGTCGTGCCGGCGCACGCGTCGGGTGCCTGGACAACAGCGGTCGTTTCCGGCGCGCTGCTCGGTCTTGTCGCCTACGGCACCTATGACATGACGAACCTTGCGACGCTGAAGGGCTGGTCGCTGCAGGTCAGTCTGATCGATATGCTGTGGGGTGTCGTCGTCACCGCCTCGTCCGCCGGTCTCGGCTATTGGCTGACGGCGCTCTGGTTTTCGCCCGGAAAACCGTAGTCACGGACCTGCGGGGAGGCGCGGGTCGACTGTCCTGATTGCATCGCCGTCGTGAAATCATCCTCGTGCACCCTTGCGAAAGCGCGATGGTGGGTTGAGGCGCCCGGACGCAATGGCTATGTGGTGCCCATATCCATGTCTCTGCAAACCATAAGGCCCATCGGATGATCCCAGACTTCCTCGTTACCCATTCCGGTGGCTTCCACGCCGACGAACTGCTGTCGACCGTCATTCTGACACGGCTTTTCCCCGAGGCCCGCCTCGTGCGCACCCGGGCGGCCGACTGGATCAAGCCCGGCCCTGACCGGATCATCTACGATGTCGGAGGGCACTATGATGCCGAAGCCGGGATCTTCGATCACCATCAGCGGGGCGCGCCGCTGCGCGAAGATGGACAGCCCTACAGCTCGTTCGGCCTGATCTGGAAGCATTTCGGCCGCGCCTATCTGGCCGCCTCGGGCGTTCCCGAGGGGCATGTCGAGCCGGTGCACTCGGCCGTCGACGAACGCTTCGTGCTGCCGATCGACCTCGTCGACAATGGCGCGCTCGATCCGTCCGTTGCCGGGCCGCTGGCAGGCCTGACGCTGCCTTCGTTGCTAGAAACCTTGAAGCCTGTTTTCGATCAATCTGGCCCCGAGGCCGATGATCGCGGCTTTCAGGCGGCGCTCACCATCGCCCGCGCGCTCGTCGAGGCAAGCGTCGCCCAGCGCGCAGCGAAACTGCGTGCTGAAGCGCTCGTCCTTGAGCAGATCGCCCTTGCCGGCGCGGGCCGCATTCTCGAGTTGCCGCGAGGCATGCCGTTTCGTCCGGCCGTGGTGAAGGCCGGCGCCGATCACTTGCTCTTCGTCGTCCATCCACGCGACAACGACTGGTGCCTGACGGGCATTCGCCGCGCAGACGAGGGGTTCGAGCTCAGAGCCGACCTACCTGCCGCCTGGGCCGGATTGACCAACGGCGACCTGGAGGCTGCCTGCGGTGTCGCCGGTGCGAGCTTCTGCCACAATGGTCGCTTCATTGCTGCGGCAAAGACACGCGAGGCCGCCCTCGCCATGGCCGATTTGGCGGTGGCGGAAGCGGTTGCCGGTTGACGTTGAGCGCCTGACCACGGGCGCGAAGTGAGAGAGGAAACGGCATGACTGAGCCATTCGGACGAGCGCCGACCGATGTGGAAACCAGGGAACTCGATCGTCTGGCAGCCCTTGGCGAACTCGATGTGCTCGACACCCCAAGGGACGGCGGGCTTGAACGCGTCGTTCGCCTCATCAAGCAGGTGTTCGCCATCGATATCGGCATTGTTTCCCTGATCGACGCCCATCGCCAGTGGTACAAGGCCTGCTCCGGCCTCGCTGTCAGCGAGATGCCTCGTCCGGATACGTTCTGCCGCTACGTCATCGCCTCGCAAGAACCGCTTGTCGTCACTGATGCGACGAAGGATGCGCGGTTTTCAACGCATCCGGCCGTGACCGGACAGGAGCATATCCGCTTTTATGCCGGCGTTCCGCTGATGACCAGGGATGGGCACACGGTCGGTACCGTCTGCGCCATCGATCGCCGTCCGAGAGCCTTTGGCGACAACGACCTTGCGATCCTCTCGGAGCTTGCCGGTGTAGCAATGGACCGGATCGACTTGCTGCGCTCGGCCGCGACGGACGGGCTGACCGGCGCGCTGACGCGCCGCGCCTTCCATGACGAGGCGGACAAGCTGGTGTCTTTGGCCGAACGGCACCAGCACGAGGTGTCTTGCATCGTGCTCGACGTGGATCATTTCAAGCGGGTCAACGATACCCATGGGCATGCGGCCGGTGACGAGGTCCTGAAGGCCGTGGCTGCCATCTGCCAGTCGAATCTCAGGGCGAGCGATCTGTTCGGGCGGCTCGGCGGCGAAGAGTTTGCGGTCATGTTGCCGCATGTGGATGCGCGCGGTGCCCTGTCGGTTGCCGAAAAGCTGAGGAGCGCGATCGCCGCCGAGACCATAACAGGCGACTTTGGCGCGCTCACGGTTACCGCGAGCTTCGGCACCTCCGCCGCTTCTCCGCGAAGCCGCTTGACGCACACCTTGCTCGCGCAGGCGGACGCCGCGATGTATCTCGCTAAGGCGGCTGGACGAAACCGCTGCGTCGAGTGGAGCGCGCTTGCGCCCAGCGACCAGATGTCGCCGCGCCTGAGGGTGTTGAAGGCGGGCACGATCCTGTTCAACGATCGCAACTCGAAGATCGATTGCACGATCAAGACGCTCGGGGCGGATGGCGCGGGGATCGTGGTTTCGAATGCCGCCGGCATTCCGCCGGAGTTCGTTCTTGTTGTTGCCGGCGACAGCTTCGAAAGCAAATGCCGCGTTCTCGCCCGCGATCGCCAGAACCTGGAGCTTGCCTTCGCGTAGCAGGCGGCATCGCGCTGAGGTATGCAGATCACACGATGACGTCGAAGCTCCCGAGGTATTTGTCGCTGAGCGTCAGGCCGAGACCGGGCTTGTGGTCGTTAAGATCGATGCAGCCGTCGATGGCATCCGGTTCGCCATCGAAGATGTACCAGAAGAGTTCGTTGCCGATTTCGACCGGATGGATCGGGAAGTACTCGGCGATCGGGCAATTGGTGTTGGCCATCGTCAGGTGGAAATTGTGCATCTGTCCGGCATGCGGCACGACCGGCACCTGATAGGCCTCGGCGAGCGCGTTGATCTTCTGGGCGGCGGTGATGCCGCCGACACGGTTGCTGTCGTACTGGATGACGCTGACGGCCTTCATGTCCAGGAGCTGCCGGAAACCGAAGAGCGTGAACTCGTGCTCGCCCCCTGAAATCGGGATCGGCCCGGCATTGAGTTCGGCATAGCCGTGCATGTCGTCGGCAATCACCGGCTCCTCCAGCCAGCGCGGTTCGAAGCGTTCGAGCTTGGGCAGCATGCGCCTGGTGTATTCGAGCGTCCAGCCCATGAAACATTCGAGCATCAGATCGCGGTCGTAGCCGATGACCTCGCGCACGGCCTCGACGCGCTTCAGGTTTTCCTTGACGCCGAACGCGCCGTCCTTCGGCCCGTAGCCGAAGCGCATCTTCATCATCGAATAGCCGTGGTCGACATAATGCTGGGCTTCGGCCTGCATGTTTTCGATGCTGTCAGCGTAGAGCTTGGAGGCATAAACCGGGATCTTCTCCTTCATCCGCCCGCCCAGAAGCTTGAAGACCGGCTGCCCGGCCGCCTTGCCGAGAATATCCCAGATGGCGATGTCGATCGCCGAGATCGCGGTGATGCCGACGCCCTTGCGACCCCAGGCGAGCGTCTTTCGATACATTTTTTCGAAGATGTAGCCGTAGTCCCACGGGCTTTCGCCGATCGCCAGCGGCGCCAGATACTGGTCGATCGTCGCCTTCACCAGCCGCGGCGCGAGGGCCGCATTGCCGTAACCGACAAGGCCGGTATCGGTTTCGACCTCGACGACGAGCCATTCCAGAAAGCGGAACGAGGCCATCGCGTCACCCTTTTCATAGAGGATGTCGCTGGCATTGGTGCAGAAATTGGCCTGCGGCGGGACGACGTCGCCGGTCCAGCGATAGATCTTTGCGCGGACGGATTTGATTTTCATGATGCGTCTCTTGTGGCGGAGATTGAACTGGTTGCGCGGATCACAGAGACCGGACGGTCACCTGGCGCTTTTCGGCGACACGCAACGGATTGCGCAGCGGCTGCCCGAACGTCGGGCAATCGATCTCCATCTCGTCGCCTTCCCTGAGGCGGACGCCATCGGCAAAGCTGATCGTCGCCGTGCCGAAGACATGAACGTGGACATCACCAGGATTGCAGAACAGCGGATACTTGAAGTGGTGATGTTCCAGGTTCGAGATCGCATGGGTCATGTTGGCCTCCCCCGACAGGAACGGCCGTTGCCACAGAACCGCTCCGTCGCGAAGGATACGGCTCACTCCCCGGATATCCGCGGGCAAGTCGCCAAGGCGAAGTTCGGGCCCCAGCGCGCACTGGCGCAGTTTCGAATGGGCAAGCAGCAGGTAGTTGCTGCGCTCCATCACGTGGTCGGACATTTCGTTGGCCAGTGCGAAGCCCAGACGGAAGGGCGTGCCATCGGGACCGATCAGGTAGACGCCGGCGATTTCCGGTTCTTCGCCCATGTCGAGCGCCCAGTCAGGGCTTTCCATCGGCGCGCCCGACGGTTTCATGATCGAGCCGTTGCCTTTCCAGAACCATTCCGGCTGGACGCCGATTTCACCCGTGGGCGGCTTGCCGCCCTCCACGCCCATCTTGAAGATCTTCATCGAGTCCGAGAGTTCGGCGCCGGCGTCGCTCAGCCTGGCGTGCATCTGGTCGCGCGCGTTGGCGCTCCCGAGATGGGTGAGCCCGGTCCCGGTCACGAACACATGGGCGGCGTCCGGATGATCGACCGGCGTCAGCAGCCGTCCGGCGTCGAGCACCGCCGCATAGGGTTCGACCAGCGTGGTCTTGCGCGCTTCAGCCGCTGCTTCAAGCGACACGCCCTCAGCGATCGCGTGCAAAGCGAGTTCCAGAACGCTCTGCGCACCCGCAATCCAGCGCACGTGTTCCTGTTCGACCGCGCCCACATGGCGCGCGCCGTCCCGCGACAGAAACTGTATCAGCCTCATGGCATGTCATCCCGATGTTGAAGTGAAAATAGCCGGCAGGCGATGTCTGCCTAGGCGAGGTCGAGCCCGGCGATCGCGTTGCGGCGCTCGGCCATGTTGACGAGCATGGTCACGGCGTTGGTCGTCGGCGTCACATTGGCAAGGTTTCTGCCGGCGATATCGAAGGCGGTGCCATGGGCAGGCGTCGTGATTGGGACCGGCAGCCCGGCGAGAACCGAGACGCCTTTCTCGAAACCCATGAGCTTGATCGCGATCTGCCCCTGATCGTGATACATCGTGACGACGGCGTCGTAGTGCCCGTCACGCACCTTGAGCCAGAGCGTATCGGCCGGCATCGGGCCGGTAGCGAGGATCTGTTTTTCCCGTGCGCTCTCCACCGCCGGTCCGATGACGCGGATTTCCTCGTCGCCAAGCAGACCGCCGTCGCCGGCGTGGGGATTGTAGGCGGCAACCACGATGCGCGGCCGGTCATAGCCGGCCATCTTCAACGTCTTGTCGGTCAGTTCGATCGATTCCAGCACGCGCTCGTGGGTCAGCAGGTCAGGGACATCTTTCATCGGAACATGCGACGTCACGCGGCCGTTCCACATCCCGTTGGCGACGTTGAATTCGCTCGGACGGTTTTGAAGGTTGAAGAAGCTGCGGGCAAAGCTGAGCTCATCGATATGCGCGCTGCCGCCGAGATACATGGCCTCCTTGTTGAAGGGAAGGAAGCAGATGCCGTCGACCGCACCTTCGGCGGCAAGTTCGTAGGCGCGCGTCAGCCAGGCCACGCAGGCGGCGCCGCAGGCGGCGGACGCCTTGCCGAATTCGGCCTCATCGACGCCGTCGCGACACATGTTCAGGTGATGGATGCGTGCTGACGTGAAGTCGAGCGCGGCGATATCATCGATGTAGCGGATCGCCGGAAGGTCTTTTCCGGAGACGGTTGAGCCGGCCTGCATCAGGCGCGGGTCGCCGATGACCAGGATGTTGGCCGCCCCTGTGACATGGTCTTGGCTGAGCAGCTTGACCATCAATTCCGGTCCGATGCCCGCGGCATCTCCCTGAACCACTGCGATTGTTTTCATTGGGCGGCACTCGTCTCTGTTCTGTATGTTGGTCTATGGTATACCAAAATAAGATGAGGTCAACGGACGCCCGGAGCTTTTTGGCTACAAACGGTGATTGGCATCGCATATGGTTGCGCGAACGAGAACGACTGGGCCGGTGGCGAACTTGAACCTTGAATCACCCAACAAAATCAAACGCGATCTCCTGGCCGACCAGGCGACCGGAGAGCTCAGGCGCATGATCGTACAGGGCGCCTTGCCGCCGGGTGGCCAGGTGACGGAGCGCGAGCTGTCGTCACTGCTCGGTGCTTCGCGCACGCCGATCCGCGAGGCGGTGCGCGCCTTGGCGCTTGAGGGATTGATCACGCTGTCCAGCACCGGGCGCTACTTCGTCGCAAACCCGAGCGAGCACGAGTTGCACGACATGCTCAGGGTCATCGGCGTGCTGGAGGGCCTGGCGGGGCGGCTCGCCTGCGCGGTCGCCGACGCAAACAGTCTCGAGGCGATCGCCAGGTTGCAGGAGGACATGCGACGGATCGCCGAGGGGCAAAGTCATCTCGACTATTTCGAGACGAACATAGCGTTTCATCGGGCGATCGTCGCTGCAAGCGGCAACAGGGTGCTGTTCGAAACCCACAAGGCGCTCAACGACAGGCTCTACAGGGCGCGCTACGTCTGCTCGACGAAGGCAACGAACAGGCAGCGCGCGCTCGAGGAACATGATGCGGTGGTCACGGCTCTCGTCGCGCGTGACGGCGACGGGGTGGAGCGCGCGCTGCGCGGCCATATGGGGCAGGCCGAGAAAAACATTTCGGAGACGCTGTTTCCGCCGTCCGGAAACTGATCTGGCTGGCCCTGTGCACCTGGTGCCAGCGGCGCGCCGATCGGCCGCCTGACGGGGTGGCGATTGGCGCCATGCACGATGACCGACGCGGTCCTTCATGTGGTTCGGGGATTGCGGCGGCTCCGTCAAGCCGCCGCTTTGCTGCCACCGTGCGGGTGTGCCGCACTGTACTCTTGCCTACGGGCCAGGCCGAACGGCCCGAAAGCGAGCGGCGACAGCAAAAGAAGTGTGGCGGGATCTGAAAGGTCCCGCTTTCTTGATCCGCAATCAGTTGGCGAGCCAGCCTTCACGCTTCAGCACTTCGCCGACGGCTTCGCCATCCATCTCGATGGCGGCCTTGAAGTCGTCACCGGCGAGATAGGACGGCGACTGCGAGGTGTCGGTCAGGTACTTCGTCCATTCCGGCGTTTCGGAGACCTTGCGCATCAGGTCGGCATAGAACTTGACCACGTCCTGGTCAACGCCGGCCGGAAGCCACACGGTGCGCGGCATCGAGTAGTTGTCGATGGCGATGCCCTGTTCCTTGCAGGTCGGGAT
>NZ_DASYGZ010000211.1:0-35785 GCF_035999135.1 Ensifer sp. | reverse complement strand
CACCGACAAGACCGATCGCACCATGACGAGCGTCACCGCGCAGGAAGCGCTTGATTTTCACTCGCAGGGTCGCCCCGGAAAGCTGGAGATTTCCCCCACCAAGGCGATGGCCACCCAGCGCGACCTGTCGCTTGCCTATTCGCCGGGCGTTGCCGTGCCGGTGAAGGCGATCGCCGAGGATCCGAACACCGCCTACGACTACACGACGCGCGGCAACATGGTGGCCGTGATTTCCAACGGCACCGCCATTCTCGGCCTCGGCAACCTCGGGGCGCTGGCCTCCAAGCCAGTCATGGAAGGCAAGGCGGTGCTGTTCAAGCGCTTTGCCGACGTGGATTCGATCGACCTTGAAGTCGACACCGAAAACGTCGACGAATTCATCAACTGCGTGCGCTTCCTCGGCCCCTCCTTCGGCGGCATCAACCTTGAAGACATCAAGGCACCGGACTGTTTCATCATCGAGCAGAAGCTGCGCGAGGTCATGGACATCCCGGTGTTCCACGACGACCAGCACGGCACCGCCATTATCGCCGCGGCCGGCCTCATCAATGCGCTGGCATTGACCGGCCGCGACTTCAAGACGACGAAGCTTGTGTGCAACGGCGCAGGCGCGGCAGCGATTGCCTGCATCGAACTCATCAAGTCGATGGGCTTCAATCCGGAAAACGTCATCCTGTGCGACACCAAGGGCGTGATCTTCCAAGGCCGCACCGAGGGCATGAACCAGTGGAAATCGGCCCATGCGGTCAAGACCGATCGCCGCACGCTCGCCGAGGCGATGGACGGCGCCGACGTGGTGTTCGGCCTCTCGGCCAAGGGCGCCCTTTCGGAGGACATGGTGCGCTCGATGGCGCCGCGGCCGATCATCTTCGCCATGGCCAATCCGGATCCGGAAATCACCCCGGAGGAAGTCGCCCGCATCCGTGACGACGCGATCGTCGCCACCGGCCGTTCGGACTACCCGAACCAGGTCAACAACGTGCTCGGCTTCCCCTATATCTTCCGCGGCGCACTCGACGTGCGCGCCACGACCATCAACGACGAGATGAAGATCGCCGCAGCGGAAGCGCTGGCGAGCCTTGCCAAGGAAGACGTGCCCGACGATGTCGCCGCCGCCTATCAGGGCAACCGGCCGCGCTTCGGTCCGCAATACATCATCCCGGTTCCCTTCGATCCGCGACTGATCTCCTCGATCCCGATGGCCGTCGCGAAAGCCGCAATGGAAAGCGGCGTCGCCCGCAAGCCGATTACCGATCTTGAAGCCTATGGCCGCCAGCTGTCGGCCCGGCGCGACCCGATCGCCTCGACGCTGCAGCGCATCTACGAGCGCGTTCGGCGCCAGCCCAAGCGCATCGTCTTTGCCGAAGGCGAAGAGGTGCAGGTCATGCGCTCAGCGATCGCCTATGCCAACCAGCAGCTCGGCACCGCCATCCTGCTCGGCCGCGAGGAGCGCATGCGCGAGACGGCGGAGCGCGAGGGCATCGATCTCGACCGCCCCGGCATCCAGATCGTCAACGCGCGGCTGTCGAAGCGCGTCAGCGCCTACACGGACTACCTTTACGCTCGCCTGCAGCGGAAGGGTTTCCTCTTCCGTGACGCCCAGCGCCTGATCAACAACGACCGCAACCACTTCGCCGCCTGCATGGTGGCGCTCGGGGACGCCGACGGCATGGTGACGGGTCTCACCCGCAACTATTCGACGGCACTCGAGGACGTGCGCCGCTGCATCGATCCGAAGCCCGGCCACCGCGTCATCGGCGTCTCGATCGCGCTCTGCCGCGGCCGCACCGTGCTCGTTGCCGATACGGCCGTGCACGACATGCCGACGGCCGAGGAACTGGCCGATATCGCCGAGGAGGCTGCAGGCCTCGCCAAGCGTCTCGGTTATGTGCCGCGGGTGGCGATGCTTGCCTACTCGACGTTCGGCCATCCCTCGGGCGAGCGCTCGGAGCGGGTGCGCGAAGCGGTCAACATCCTCGACAAGCGTCGCGTCGACTTCGAGTATGACGGCGAAATGGCCGCCGACGTGGCGCTCAATCCGAAGGTGATGGAACAGTATCCGTTCTGCCGGCTCTCCGGCACGGCCAACGTGCTCGTCATGCCGGCGTTCCACTCGGCGTCGATCTCGACCAAGATGCTGCAGGAACTCGGCGGCTCGACCGTGATCGGCCCGCTGCTCGTCGGCTTCGACAAGTCGATCCAGATCGTGTCGATGTCGGCGAAGGATTCCGACATCGTCAACATGGCGGCGATCGCAGCCTACAACGCCGGCATGTAGGACCTTCGCCGCGGACGGCCGTGTCATTTTGATACAGCCGTCTCGAGGCAGACCAGTTCGCGGCCGCGACGTATCACTTCGAAACAAGCCTGGCGCAGAAAAAAGCCCGCCTCCCAAAAAGGAGGCGGGCTTAATAACAGGCAATGCATTTATGTTTAAGGTAATGAAAGCAGGAGTCTTGGGAACCCTATTCTGCCAATCCCCGGAAGACCGGCAGTTTCTCCATTTATTTTCTCTATTCGTTCGTCATGAAACTAGAGAAGAACATGACAATACATGTCTCTCTTTCGACCCTTAAAGTCAAACTGATCATTAATATTTGGTTAACCCCGAAAGGGGTCGATCAGGAGACGGCGCCGCCAAAACGGCCGGCATCGGCACCGTAATAGTTGAGGTAGCGGCCGGAGATATTGCTGATCGGCAGAACGATCAGAACATCGGTCGTGCGGAACGCGTGGTCGACCACGGCACCGTCACCGACCATGGCGCCGAGGCGCATGTAGCCCTTGATCAAGGGCGGCAGGGCGGCGAGCGCCTTCTTGGCATTGATCGCCTCGGACGGCATCAGGTCCATCGTCCGGTGCAGCTCGGGCCGAGCGCTGACGGCCCAGTCGTCGCGGGCGCGAATGTTGTGGTGCAGGAAGGACAGAGCCAGTGCATGCTCGGCCGGCACGACACCCGGGAACGAGCCGCAGCCGAACATCGCATCCACGCCGTATTTCAGCGCGTAGGCCCAGTTGCCCTGCCACAAAAGCTCGACCGTGCGCTTGGTGCGGTATTCCGGCAACACGCAGGAACGGCCGAGCTCCATGAAGCGCTTGGTCGGATGGCGGGTGAGAAGCGCGTCGATGGCAAATTCGGATGCAGAGTAGAAACCGCCCGACCGCTCGGCGACATCCTGGCGCAACAGGCGATAGGTGCCGACGATCTGTTCCTCGGTATCGCCCTCGATTGCGGTGTCGAGCACCAGGAGGTGATCGCAGATCGCATCCCAGCTGTCGACGTCGCGCTTCCGCCGGTCGGCTTCGGGGCCAACCTGCGCCTTCATCTCCTCGACGAAAACTTTGTAGCGCACAGCCTGGGCGGCATCGATCTCCGATGCGGTACGGGCAAGACGCGTCTCCAGATTGGCGATCCGACCCAGCACGTCCGTCGCCGGGACGGCAGCC
Source organism: Ensifer sp. (assembly GCF_035999135.1). GTDB lineage: Bacteria > Pseudomonadota > Alphaproteobacteria > Rhizobiales > Rhizobiaceae > Ensifer. Next base: position 32,338 of record NZ_DASYGZ010000211.1, on the reverse strand, counting down.
TTTCTGCCGATGCAAGCCTGAGAGGTGTCAACCACGTTCGCTGAATCCAGTAGCTCGATGGCCATCCGCGTCATCCCGAATCAAATCTGTCTGCCGGGCTTAGACCACGTTTCTGCAACAACATAGTGACATGAAAGCGGCGCACAACCCCCGCTCCCGAATGGTTACCGTTACCGCCGCCGGAGTTAACGTTGGCGTAGAAGGCGCGCGATCTCGGCGTTCAAAAGTTGCGGCTCGACCGGCTTTGCCAACACCGCGTCGGCGCCCGCTGCCATGAGGCGGTCGCGCATGTCCTTGCGCGTATCGGAGGTCAGAACGATGACCGGCAGGCGGCCCTGCGATCGCGCCGCTTCACGGTCGCGCTGGGCCTGCAGCACCGTAAGCCCGTCGCCGCCCGGCATGTTGAGATCCGTGACGAGGAGCGCCGGCAATGGGCGACCACCGGAGGCCGAAAGCGCCTCGACGACACCCGGAAAGTCGCCGACCACACGGACCTGATGTCCGGCCCGCTGCAGCACGGTGCGAATGATCAGCGCATTGACCGGGTCGTCTTCGGCCAGAAGGATGCCCTCCGCCTGCAACTGCACGGGTACCGTTGCGGGCTCTTCGCGCAGCATCGGCCGGTTGTCGTTGATCGCATCGCGCTTCTCGATGCCCTTCAGCCGGCCGAGCAGAACTTCGACCAGGGATTTTTCGCGCAACGGCCGGATCAACCAGGCCTCGTAGCCGTCCATCTGGTTGACCGGATGGCTGTTGCGTTCTTCCGGGTTGATCAGGTAGGTGCGCCGCACCTCCAGCCGCCCAACGGCCGGCTGCAGCGCAAGCAGCTGCTTGTATTGCTGCGCGTGACGGTGGTCGACGATCACGTCCGTCAAGGGTGCGCCGCCGGAAAGAACGTCCGCCAGCACATGCTGGGCGGCCGACAACGTCGTTGCCCGGTGGCAGCGTCCACCGAGTGTTGCGATCGTCGCGGCGAGTGCTGCGGAAGCCGGGCCATCCGGCGCCATGACCAGTACATGCGATGCGGCAAGCGAGGACCGGCGCTTGTCGTCAACCGGCTCGACCTCGGCAAACGGCAGGCGGATCTCGAAACGGCTGCCGCGACCCGGCGCGCTTGCCGCCGTCAGGCTGCCGCCGCAGGCCTGCATGATCCGCCGGGAGATGGCGAGACCAAGGCCCGTGCCCTTGGCGCGCTGCTCGTCACTGCCTGCCTGCTCGAACTCTTCGAAGATGCGCGTCAATTCGTCCGGCGTCATGCCCGGCCCGGTGTCGTCGATCCGGATGCGCACGCAGCCTTCGACCTTGTCGGCACCAACAAAGACGCCGCCGACGTCCGTGAATTTGACTGCATTGCCGATCACGTTGAAGAGCACCTGCCGCAGGCGCGCCGCGTCGAAGGCCATCAGCGCGGGCACGTCGGCGGCAACGGTGGCGGCGATCTCGATGCCCTTCCCATGGGCGCGACTGGACAGCATTTCCACCACGCTCTCGATGACGCCGCGCGGATCCTGCCGGCTCGGACGAAACTGGAAACGACCGGCCGAGAGCGACGAGAAGTCGATCAGGTCCTCGACGAGCTGGACCAAAGCGTGCCCGGATTGCTGCATGCCGGCGAGATAGTTCTTCTGCTCGCTCGACATGCGCGTCTGGCCAAGCAGGTGGCTCATCCCGAGGATCCCGGAGAGCGGCGTGCGGATCTCGTGACTGACGGTCGCAAGCAGCTGCGACTTGGCGCGGCTTGCCTCTTCCGCGCGCCTTCGGGCAGCCTCGCGCTCGCGCGCGGCCCTCGCCTCCTCGGTGACGTCGCGCGCGATGCTGTGGCGCATCAGCTTGCCGCTTGCCGGGTCGCGCGCGATCACATCGTGCCAGTCGAACAGGCGGATACCGTCCAGCGTGGCGATGCGCACGAGATAATGATTGGGTGCTGCCTTCGGTTCAAAGCTGAAACCGAAAGCGGCACAGCTCTGCCCGCGTGCGTCCACCTCTCCGCACAGCTTTTGGAAGACCGCATTGGCATGAACGATCTTTCCGTCCATGCCGCGCATGATCGCAAGGTCGCCGAGCGCGTCGTGAATGGTCGACAGCAGTGCCGAGGTTTCGGAACGGTGCCAGTCGCTGTCTCTCTCGGCCTCGTCGCTTGTGTGCGCCTGGTCGAACGAACGCATGGCTTCGGCGGAAAGGAGCAGCACACCGACCAGCCCGGCGGCGGCGACGGCTCCGGTCAACAGATAAAAGCCGGCGTTGATGCCGATGACGACGATGAGGCTAGAGGCGACCAGCCCGAACAGCGCCAGGGTGATCTTGCTGCGCGCCGAGCGCCTGGCCGAGGCGGCCGCCTTGCGCGGCAGGACCGCCGGCAGCACGTCGACGACCTCCGCCACGGGCGCGTCTCTCCGGGTCCGGGCTTCACTCCCGAAGCCGGTTTCGATCCGCTCCAGCAATCGTGACGGTTCGCTCATGCCAACCGGCTAGCACGGCAAGCGTTCCGATTGGCTTCAACGCTTCGGTAAAATCTTACCGATCGGCCTTTTTCGCGTGCAATATCTCATCGAGGATGATCGCGCCCGCACCGATGGTGATGAAGGTGTCGGCCAGATTGAAGACGGCGAAGGACCAGGTTGCGGTGTAAAAGAGGATGTAGTCGATCACGTAGCCGAAGAGCAGCCGGTCGACGAGATTGCCGAGTGCGCCGGCAATGATCAGCGCATAGCCGAAATGGGCGAAGAACCGATCCTTCGGCGTGCGCTTCCAAAGCCAGAGCACGAAGGCGCAGACGGTGAGCCGCATGCCGACGATGAACCAGCCCTCCATGCCCGAGAGCATGGAGAAGGCGACACCGTAATTATAGGTGCGATAGAGCGCCAGCATCGGCACGACGTGGACCGCCTGGTTGAACGGCAGGTAGACCTCAACCAGGTACTTGATCGCCTGGTCGGCGGCCAGGGCAAGAATGATGAAGACCGCGATCGGAACCGGCCTGGAAAACAGCACCTGCTTCTCGCTCATGCGCGGGCATCCAGGGTCAAAAGATGGCGACGTGCCTCAAACAGCATGATGCCGGTGGCGATCGCGAGATTGAGGGAGTCGGCGCGGCCGGCCTGCGGGATCCGCGCGAGCGCGCCGGCTTCCCGGGCAAGCTCTTCCGGCAATCCGGCCTGCTCGTTGCCCATCAGGATCACCACGGGCTTCGACTTGTAATCGATGGTGCGGTAGTCGACGGCGCCGGCGAGATGGGTGGCGACCACTTTCACACCGGCCGATTTCTGCCAGCGGATGAAGTCCTCGGCGCTCGCGCGGGCGACGGGCATGGCAAAGACCGAGCCCATGGTGGCGCGCACGGTCTCGAGCGAGAACGGATCGGTGGTCTCGCCGACGAGGATGATGCCGGAAGCACCGGCGGCGTCGGCGGTGCGGATGATGGTGCCGAGATTGCCGGGATCGCGAACCCGGTCAAGCGCCACATAGGTCTCGCCGAGTTCGGGCTTCAGTTCCTTCAGCGACTGGTAGCGCTGCTCGAAGATGCCGACGACCATCTGCGGGTTGTCGCGCCTGGTGATCGTCGACAGCACCTTCTCGCTGACTTCCAGCACCAGGCCGCCCTTGGCGACGGTCTTGGCCGCCACCTGCTCCACATGCGGCTTGCCCTTGGCGGCCTTGGCATAGATCAGCGTCTTGATCTTCCAGCCGAGATCGAGCGCGTCGATCACCAGCTTCAGCCCTTCGGCCATGAAGGAGCGCGTCTCGTCGCGGTGCTTCTTTTGTGCGAGCGCGCGAATGTCCTTGATGATCGGGTTGGTGAGGCTCGTGACCTCCTTCACCTGACCGACACGGCCCGTGCCGTGCTCGCTTCTGTCATTGCTCATTGCGGTACCCAGCGGCTGAAGAGAGAGGTCGAAAGCGCCCTGCCCGGCTCGCGGCCGTCAAGCCCGCCCTCGCGGATGATGAGTTCGCCCGACTCCACCCGGCCGCCGTGGCCGCGCATCGTCTCGCGCATCAGTTCATGGATCGAATAGAAGCTCGCCCGGATGGAATAGGCGGTCAGCACCAGGCCGCGCGCCTCCGGCGACAGGATTTCCCGGCAGATGTCGAGCATCGCCGCCAGGTGGTCGAACAGCTGCCAGACCTCGCCGTTCGGACCGCGTCCGAACTTCGGGGGATCGGTGAGGATGATATCGTAGCGGCTGCCGCGGCGCTCCTCGCGCTGGATGAACTTCATCGCGTCGTCGCAGATCCAGCGGATCGGCAGCTTTTCGGCGCGTGCCAGCGCCTGGTTCTCGCGCGCCCATCCGATCGCCTTCTTCGAGGCATCGACATGGGTGACCTCGGCGCCGGCCTTGGCGGCGATCAGCGAGGCGACGCCGGTATAACCGAAGAGGTTCAGAACCTTGAGCGGGCGGCCGGCCGCCTCGACCTGGTCCTTAACCCAGCTCCAGTGGGCCAGCTGCTCGGGAAAGACGCCGACATGGCGAAACGAGGTGAAGCGGCCGTGGAAATCGGTGTCGAGCAGCTGCATCGGCCAGGTTTCGCCGAGCACGGCGCCTGGAAAGCGCCAGCGACCCATGCCATCCTCGTCGGTATCGCCGGTGAAGATCGCGTCGGCATTCTCCCAGACGTGGTCGGGAAGACTGCGCGGCCACAGCGCCTGCGCCTCTGGGCGCACGATGCGATAGGGACCATACTGCTCGAGCTTCTCGCCGGCGCCGCTGTCGATCAGGTGGTAGCCGGAGGCGCCGACCGTCTCCAGGATCAGCGGCACGCGCTCGGCCGGCTTGTCGCCGGTGCGCCGCGCGATCACGCGCGCAGGCGCCTCCGGCGCCGCCGACTGCCTGGATGGCCTTTCATGCGTCTCGGTATCCCGGGTTGCCGACGGGCGCGCCGGGCGGTCCTTGCCGAAACCACCACCCTTTGGTGGAGCCGGCCGCTTCGGATCGTGGCGACCGCCGCCTCGCGCCTCGGCGCCGCGGCCCTTGGCCGTCGTCACGGACGCATTTTTCGACCGCCGGTCCTTTTCCTTCACGATGGTATCCCTGGGCTTTGTTGGTGCATGTTTCGCCTGCCCTGCGCACTATCGAGCAGAAACGGGCAGACGCCATGAGGTTTGTCGCCGCAGCCTTTGTCGGACCGCGACATCCATTGAGGTGCAAATAGCATCGCTGATGCTCTTGGCAAAGCCGTTTCCGTTTTGCGAAGATCGGCGTGCAAGAACCCGTTGCAGAATTGCCCGAGCCAAATTCGGCGGGAGGCCTAAATTCCGCAACAAGTATAAAGTGTTGTTGTGACCTCTGCGCGTCGATGCCGACGCGCCGAGCGAAAAGGGGAGGAACGCGCATGGACATGACCGGCGAAGAGCGGATTGCGGCCAGCCGCGATGCGGTGTGGCGCGGCCTCAACGATCCGGATATCCTCAAGCGGTGCATTCCCGGCTGTCAATCACTGGAGCGGACCTCACCGAACGAGCTTGCGGCCGCCGTGAAAATCAAGATCGGCCCGGTCTCGGCTTCGTTTGCCGGCAACGTCGTGCTTTCCAACCTCAATCCGCCCGAAAGCTACACGATTTCAGGTGAAGGCAAGGGCGGCATCGCCGGCTTCGCCAAGGGCGGCGCCGACGTCACGCTGATCGCGGATGGTTCGGAAACGGTGCTGCGCTACGACGTGAAGGCGGAGATCGGCGGCAAGCTCGCCCAGCTCGGTTCACGGCTTGTCGATTCGACCGCCAAGAAGCTGGCGCAGCAATTTTTCGCCGATTTCGGCGCAGCCGTCGGCAACGGGACGGAAACGGCCGGCGGATCCAATCCATAGCCTTCGGCCGCCGATCGTCTGCGGCCGACGGGACGCGGCGGTCAGTTCTGCGGAGCGGCGAGTGTCGCCTGGGTCGCGAGCTTTTCGGCCTGGCTGCGGTGCTTCTCAGCCTCACGATGCCATTTCAACGCTTCGCTCGCCTCCGTGCGTGCGCGGCGGCGATGCTTGCCCTGGCTGAACCAGGTTGCCGCCGCTCCGAGCACCATGCCGACGATGACGGCCAGGAACAGGAACACGAAGAAGGGCGCGCTGACCGCAAGCACGCTGTCTTCCGGGCGGAACGGGTTCAACGCCATGGTCACGCTTTGACGGTTTGCGACGCTGAGTACGATCAGGATGACGCCGACCGGAACAAGCACAACGATATTGATGATTTTCTTGAACATTCAAGCGCTCCATCTTGGCCGGACAGCCGCGCTCTCCAGGAGCGGGATGGCGCCGGAGGCGCCGAATGGCCGCCGGCGACGGTGAAAGACGATCAATCGTCGTCGTCGCCGTTCATGCCGGGATTGAGGCGCTCGCGCAATTCCTTGCCGGTCTTGAAGAATGGCACCCACTTCTCCTCGACGAAGACGGAATCGCCCGTGCGCGGATTGCGGCCGGAACGTGACGGCCGGTTCTTGACCGAGAAGGCACCGAAGCCGCGCAGTTCGACCCGGTTGCCTGACGCGAGTGCGTCCGTGATCTCATCGAGGACCGCATTGACGATGTTTTCGACGTCGCGGTGATAGAGATGCGGATTGCGAGCTGCAACAATCTGCACCAGTTCTGACTTGATCACTGTCGCCCCCTCAAATTCTTGTTTGTTTTGCTTTTTCGGTCTGCATGGTGATTACCGCCAGAGTGTGGCAGACGCTGCGACCGCGCCGCCGGCCCCTCGACGGTTCAGGCTTCGCATATGTCGCCTTCCTCATTGACCATCAACCTGCCAAACCGAAACAAGACCGTCAAGAAACAACTTGTCGCCCGCAATTTTTTCGAACCCGCTCATTGCCGGAAAAGCGTCATATCCCAACATCTTGATCCAGTTGGCGGCCACCGCGCCGAGGCCAAATGGCAGGGTTTTCCGCGGTGCTTCCCAATCGACGATCGGCAGGTCCTTCGACACTTTTTTCTCAACCAGGAAGGCACGAATTTCGTCTTCGCCACCAAGCGTGTCGACGAGCTTGGCTTTCAGTGCCTGTCGCCCGGTGAAAATCCGCCCGTCGGCGAGCAGCAGCGCATCGGGACGCGGAAGCTTGCGGCGCTCGGCAACCAGGTCCACGAACCAGGCGTAGCTGTCATCGATCATCGCCTGGATCATCGCCTTGGCCTCGTCGCTTGCCGGATGGAAGGGCGACGGTTCGGCCTTGAGCGGGCGCGACTTGATCGATTCCAGCGAGACCCCGAGCTTGTCCATCAGCTCCTTGATCTGCGGATACTGGAAGATGACGCCGATGGAGCCGGTAATCGAGCTTTCACCCGCGACAATGGTGTCGCCGCCCAGCGCAATCATGTAGCCGGCCGAAGCTGCAAGCGTGCGCACATCGGAAACGACGGGCTTCTTGGCCGCGACCTTGCGGATCGCCTTATAGAGCACCTCGCCGCCATAGGTCGTGCCGCCGGGAGACGAGATGGTCACGACAAGCGCCTTGACGCTGTCGTTGTCGGCGATCTTCTGAAGACGGTCGAGCAGCTCGCGATCATCCTGGATCAGGCCGGTGATGGTGACGCGCGCCACATGGTTCCGGTTGCGGCCGACATCGTCGGCGCCGCCCGACCAGACAAAGATCGCAAGCGCCGCCAGAAGGAGCAGCCCTGCCACGACAAGGCGCCAGAAGCTCAACTTCCTGCGCAAGCTGCGGCGATCGGCGATGGCGAGTTCGTCCATGTGGGTTTCTCCCGAATTGTTGGCGCAGCCCTGTCAGTTTCCACGGGAACGTGCTATCAGCGCGCGCAGAGGCATATTCCATAAACGCGCTTGGCCACGGTTGAAAGCCGCAGCTGGCGTTTTTGCGCTTCACCCGAGTTTTTTTGCGGCGCCATTGTGCGACAGCAAAAAATATCCATATTTGCGACGACTTACACCATTGTATGTATATGACCCCTTTGACGGGTCAGCGATAAAAAAGCAGTAGAACCGACAGGCTTCCTCCATGTTGAATCACGCGCCAGCCCCGGGCATCTTTGCCGATACGGGCGCGAGCTCCGCCGACGCCTACGCACGCGCTGCGCGGCATTCCGTGCGCGTGCGGCGGCTGAAGATCATCCTGCCTGTCGTGGCCGGCCTGATCGCGCTTGCCTTTGCGGCCGTGTCCTTCGTCAGGGCTTTCATCCCCGTCGACCTGCAGCTCGAAACGGCAACGATCGAAGACGGCAAGATCGTCATGAAAAACCCGGCCATTTCCGGCCGCAACAAGCAGGGCATCAGCTACTCGATGAAGGCGCAGCGCGCGCTCCAGGATATTGCCAATCCTGACATCATCACGCTGCAGACGATCCACGCGGAAATGCCGATGAAGGATTCCATGATCGCGACCGTGGATGCCACCAACGGCATCTACGACCGCGGCGCCAATACGCTCGACATGAACGCCCCGTTCACCATTTCGGTGAATAATGGCATCAACGCCGACTTCCAGTCGGCCTATCTGGACATCAATGCCGGCGAGATGGAAACGAAGCAGCCCGTTGCGATCAGCATGAAGGGCGGTTCGATTATTGCGCAGACGCTGCGAATGACGGATAAGGGACGTATTGTAATATTTGAGGGCATGGTGAGGGCGAACGTCGAGCCCACCGCCATTCGCAAGAACGCAAATTAGAACCCGGTGCACTCCATGTCGGTTACAACCGCTTCATTTTTCAGGATTTCTGCCAGTCTGGCCATCGCCGGCCTCGGCGCTTTGATCATTGCTTCCGGCGCATCCGCCCAGGCCACATCGAGCAAGATGAAGGGCCTGCAACTTTCCAACGACCAGCCGATCCAGATCGAGAGCGACAAGCTCGAGATCAAGGACCCGGAAAGCAAGGCGATCTTCACCGGCAACGTCAAGGTCGTGCAGGGCACGACGACGCTTCAGGCCGGAAACATGGTGGTCTATTACAAGTCCGGCGGCGGCTCGGTTTCGACCGGCGACGCCGACATCGATCGCATCGAGGTCAGCAACAAGGTTTTCCTGAGCTCGGGCACGCAGCAGGCGACCGCCGATACCGGCTCCTTCGACATGACCAAGCAGCTCTTCGTGCTCAAGGGCGACAAGGTCGTTCTGTCGGAAGGCAAGAATGTCTTCGTCGGCTGCCAGCTCAATGTCCACATGGAAACCGGCGAAGCGCAGCTCGATGCCTGCGGCGGCCGCGTGCAGATCCAGCTCGACCCGAAGTCGCGCAAGCAGTAGTCCGCTCGTGCAACTTCCCTTCCTCCACAAGCGCAAACGGGTCCGCAAGCCGTCGGCGGCAGCTGCCGTTGCGTCCGGGCATCCGGTCGACAAGGCCCGCTATGACGGCACGCTGATCGCACGCGGGCTCACCAAGGCCTATCGCGAACGCCGCGTGGTCAACGGTGTCTCTCTGGTGGTGCGGCGCGGCGAGGCCGTCGGGCTGCTCGGCCCCAACGGCGCCGGCAAGACCACCTGCTTCTACATGATCACCGGTCTCGTTCCGGTCGACGAAGGCTCGATCGAGATCAACGGCAACGACGTCACGACCATGCCGATGTACCGGCGTGCGCGCCTTGGCGTCGGCTATCTGCCGCAGGAAGCCTCGATCTTTCGCGGCCTGACGGTCGAAGAGAATATCCGCGCCGTGCTCGAAGTGCACGACAAGAACCTGGAGCGGCGCGAAAGCAAGCTCAACGACCTGCTCGGCGAGTTCAACATCACGCACCTGCGCAAGTCGCCGGCGATAGCACTTTCCGGCGGCGAGCGGCGGCGCCTCGAAATCGCACGCGCGCTCGCAACCGATCCGACCTTCATGCTGCTCGACGAGCCCTTTGCCGGCGTCGATCCGATCTCGGTTGCCGACATCCAGGCGCTTGTCCGGCACCTGACCTCGCGCGGCATCGGCGTGCTGATCACCGACCACAACGTGCGTGAAACGCTCGGCCTGATCGATCGCGCCTACATCATCCACGCCGGCGAGGTGCTGACACATGGTCGCGCCAACGACATCGTCACCAATCCTGACGTGCGCAGACTGTATCTCGGCGACAATTTCAGCCTCTGAGACAGCTGTCGCGGCCGAATCCGGCCGCGACCACGCTTGACCAAACCTCTACGATAAGCAATTTTTGGGCCAAATGAAAAAGGTCCGCCCTGCCATGGGATGAGCGCGGACCTGGAGAGCTTTCTCGGGAGTTTCGCGTCCGCATGGCACTGTCCGCCAGCCTACATCTGCGCCAGTCCCAGTCCCTGGTGATGACGCCACAGCTCATGCAGTCGATCCAGCTGCTGCAGATGACGCATCTTGAGCTCAATCAGTTCATCGCCCAGGAAGTCGAGAAGAATCCGCTGCTCGAATTTCAGGCCGGTGACGACCTGCCGGTCGCGGCCGACCGTGCGGACCCGATCGCCGTCGACGAGACGGCGGGCGGCGAGGCGCGCGCGCAGGCCGATCTCTACGACAACGCCACCTCCAGTTCCGGCGAGCAACTCGGCGAACAGCTTGACGCCGATTTCGCCAACGTCTTCCAGGACGACACGCCGCCGCAGCGCGCCGACGCGCCGGAACTGCTGGGGCAGTGGAAGTCGATGCCGGGCAGCGGTGAAGGCGACGACTACGATCTCGACGACTTCGTCGCCGGCCGCAAGAGCTTGCGAGACACGCTGCTGGAGCAATTGCCCTTTGCCCTCACGCAGCCGTCGGACCGTCTGATTGCCCAGAACCTGATCGACCAGCTCGACGATGCCGGCTACCTGCAGGCGGATCTGGCGGAGGTCGCTGAGCGGCTGGGAACTTTGCATGCCGATGTCGTGCGCGTGCTGTTGACGCTGCAGCAGTTCGATCCCCCCGGCGTCTTTGCCCGCTCGCTCGGCGAATGCCTGGCGATCCAGCTGCGGGCCCGCGACCGCCTCGACCCGGCGATGGAGGCGCTTGTTGCCAATCTCGAGCTTCTGGCCCGGCGCGACTTCGCCAGCCTGAAGAAGATCTGCGGCGTCGACGAGGAGGATCTCATCGACATGCTGGCGGAAATCCGCAAGCTCGACCCGAAACCGGGGACCAGCTTCGAGACCAGCGTCAGCGAGGCGATCGTGCCCGACATCGTGGTGCGCGCCGGCCCGGACGGCGCCTGGATGGTCGAGCTCAACCCCGACGCCCTGCCCCGTGTCCTCGTCAACCAGGCCTACTACGCGACCGTTTCGCGCGGCACGCAGAAAAACAGCGCCGACCAGGCCTTCCTCAACGAATGCCTGCAGAACGCCAACTGGCTGACCCGCAGCCTCGACCAGCGCGCCCGCACGATCATGAAGGTCGCAACCGAGATCGTGCGCCAGCAGGACGCCTTCCTGGTCAACGGCATCGGGCACCTGAGGCCGCTCAACCTCAAGACCGTCGCCGATGCGATCAAGATGCATGAGTCGACCGTCAGCCGCGTCACCTCCAACAAGTACATGCTGACGCCGCGCGGGCTGTTCGAGCTCAAGTACTTCTTCACCGTTTCGATCGGTTCTGCCGAGGGCGGCGACAGTCATTCGGCCGAGGCCGTGCGCCACCGCATCCGCACGATGATCCTCGGTGAAAGCGCAGACGCCGTGCTTTCAGACGACGATATCGTCGACAACCTCAAGCAGGCAGGCGTCGATATCGCCCGCCGCACCGTCGCCAAATACCGCGAAGCGATGAACATCCCTTCGTCCGTACAGCGGCGGCGCGAAAAGCGCGCACTCGCCAAGGCCTCCGGCTTCTGAGCTGTGGCGAACGTTAAGCCGCATTAACTTTTTTGCGACCTTCGATTGACTCTCTCCGACACAGGCGATATGAGCCCGCCGCAATTGCCGGGGACATGCTCGCCCCGGAAGCGACCGGTGTGACCGGTGGCTGCGACAGAGGCGGACCCCGCAAGTCTGAAAGGCTTGGATGACGGGACCGCTTGGAATAGACTGGCTGCGCAAATCACGAACGAGAGAGGAAACTCCATGAGTGTGCGTGTATCCGGTAAACAGATGGAAATCGGCGAGTCGTTCCGCGCCCGCATTGGCGAGCAGATCGAGCAGGCCGTTACCAAATATTTCGACGGAGGATATTCAAGCCAGGTCACTGTGGAAAAATCCGGGCCGCGCTTCAGCGCCGACTGCAAGCTTCATCTCGATACAGGCGTGGTTATGCAGGCGAACGGCCAGGCGAACGATCCACAGGCTGCTTTCGACGCGGCATCTGATCGCATCGAAAAGCGCCTGCGTCGCTACAAGCGGAAGCTCAAGGACCACCATAACGGCAACGGACAAAGCGCTGCCGAAGTGGCCTACACAGTGATGGATTCGGTGCCGTTCGACGACGATGAAGTCCCGGACGACTATGCACCGACGATCGTCGCCGAGAGCTCGAAACAGTTGAGGACGATGTCTGTCGCCAGCGCCGTGATGGCGCTCGACATGACCGATGAACCCGTCCTCATGTTCCGCACTCCCGGCAAGGCTGAGTTGAATATCGTCTACAGGCGCAACGATGGAAATATTGGCTGGATCGACGCCGCCAATATCAAAGCATGAGCGAAAAAGGGGGGTGCCGGCACGCCGGCATTCCCTTCCCGCAACTTTAGCGGACAGGCCCGGAAAATGTGACTTTTCTGTGCATGGAACCCGCCATGACAAAGATGGTTAAAGCCATTGCGACGCATTTGTGATGATGTTGTCCGGCTCTAACCGGCGAACGAGGACAAAAGAATGGCATTGGCAGGTCTGCTGCATCAAAATGCGATCATCCCGGCCATGAGGGCCAACTCGAAAAAACAGCTCCTTCAGGAATTGGCGGCAAAAGCTTCTAAGATTACCGGGCTTCCGGAGCGTGAAATCTTCGACGTCATCCTGCAGCGGGAGCGCCTTGGCTCCACCGGCGTCGGCAACGGCATCGCCATCCCGCACGGCAAGCTCAACAACCTCGCCTCGATCATCGGCATCTTCGCGCGTCTCGACACGCCCGTCGATTTCGAGGCGCTTGACGACCAGCCGGTCGATCTCGTCTTCCTTCTGCTCGCCCCGGAAGGCGCCGGCGCCGATCATCTGAAGGCACTGTCGCGCATCGCCCGCGTGCTTCGCGATCAGGACATGGTTGCCAAGATCCGTTCGAGCGATTCCGCCAGCGCAATCTACACGCTGCTTGACGACGACGCGACCTCGCACGCCGCCTGAACATCCCTTTCGACCGACCGTCAGTAGAGCTGACGGCGGTTCAAATGATCAATGAAAATCCGGAACAGGGCACCCTGGCTCGAAATGCCGAGCCGGCGATAGATGTTCTTGCGATGGATGCGGACGGTGCCCTCGGTGATCGCCATCACATTGCCGATCGAAAGATTGCTGTGGCCCCTGAGGATCAGCCGCACGATGTTGCGTTGCTGCTTGGTCAGCCGGTCTGAACAGAGGCTTTCGAACGCCGCCTCCATCGCATCGTCGCCCTCCCCGGATGGAGGCGATGCCACGATCTGGCCCAGCTGTCGCCAGTTCGACCGCACCGCCTCGCGCACGATCGGCTCGTAGACCCGCAGCCGCCGGAGTTCTTCGGCGCTGAAGGGTTCGCCACCACGGCCGCGCATCAGCGAGTAGGTCGCCTGCAGGCCGCCATCAAGCGGGATGACAAACCCCACCTCCTCCACCAGAACCCCGGATTCCATCGAGACGCACGGATGCACCTCGGCCGACGACGAGAAGTCGCTCTCGAAAAACCGGTCCGGCGCCAGCTCGCGCATCCGCCAGAGCCCTGCCGGCTGCCCGGCGCAACAGGCGACATAAAACGGGTCGAGCAGGTAGGCGCCGCCGAGATAGGCGGAAAGTGCAGCTGCCGATACCTTGGCAGTGTAGCCGTCATGCAGCACGATCGGCCGCGCGTCGTAGGGATAGGCGAAGGCGACCGAGAGGTCGAAGGCGGTGACCGCTCTGAGCATCCGGTCGAGAGCCCGGCCAAAATCCTCCGTGCCGATCAGGCCGATCATCGCCGAAATATCGGCGGACTCGCTTGCGAGCATTCCCTTGTCATCCCCCAACCCTACGTATCCCCCATGGGATATCGACAGCCCCTCACTCGTCAACAATAATTCCCGCGGAGTGAGGAACGGGATCCCGGCACGGGCGTCATCGGCGCCGTTGCCAGAGATGTGCCGCGGGGAGGATGACGATGGCGGGCAGGCTTTCAGGCAAGGTGGCGCTGATCAGCGGCGGGGCGGGCGGCTGCGGCCTTGCCGCCTCCGAACTGTTTGCGCGCGAGGGCGCAAAGGTCGGCATCGTCGACCTGCCGCGCAGCAAGGGCGAGGAGGTCGCAGCCGCGATCCGCGCCAACGGCGGTGAAGCGATCTTTGCGCCTGCCGACGTCTCCGTATCCTCGGAAGTGACGTCCGCCGTCAAGACGGTCGAAGCGGCTTTCGGCCCAATCACCGTGCTCTTCAACCACGCCGGCATTCTCGCCGTCGGTCCGTTCCTTGAGACGGAAGAAGACGAGTGGGACCGGCTGATGGCGGTCAACGTGCGCAGCATGTTCCTGATGACCAAGGCGGTGCTGCCGGGCATGCTTGCGGCCGGTGGCGGCAGCATCGTGTGCACCTCGTCGATCTCGGCGGTCGCGGCAACCCCGATGGAGGTGCTCTACGACACCACCAAGGGCGCCTGCCACATGTTCGCGCGCGCCATCGCCGTCGAGTTCCGCGACCGCGGCATCCGCTGCAATGCCGTATGCCCCGGCTTCATCGCCACCGACCACGGCAAGCGCGAACTTGTCGGCCTCAGCAAGTACGGGGTCGACGTCTCCGAAGCAGCGATCGCCGCGCAGCAGGGCCGCATGTGCGATCCGAAGGAAGTGGCGAACGCGGCGCTGTTTCTTGCCAGCGACGAGGCGAGCTTCGTCAACGGCACGCATCTGTTCGTCGACAATTGCTTCACCGCGGTTTGAGGGAGGGGAGAATGCTTCAGGCAGGTGGCCACTGGCGCAACTGGGTCGGAAACCAATCATGCATCGTACGCCATCGCGGCGCGCCCGACAGCGAGGCGGCGCTGGCAGAGATGGTCAGAACGGCCACGTCTGAAGGGCTCAACGTCCGCTGCGTCGGTTCCGGTCATTCCTTTACGCCTGTTGCCTTGACCAGCGGGTTGCAGCTGACGCTCTCGGGAATGCAGGGCGTCGTCGGTATCGACCAGGCGCGCAAGCGCGTCGCCGTCAGGGCCGGCACCACCATCAACCAGCTCGGCAAGGTGCTGAAGGAAAACGGGTTGTCACTGATCAACCAGGGCGACATCGACAGTCAGGCGCTTGCAGGCGCGCTGACGACCGGCACGCATGGTACCGGCGCCAGGCTCGGAAACATGGCTTCGCAGATCGTCGGCATGCGCCTCGTCGAGCCGGATGGCAGCATCCTCGTGGTCGACGAGACAACGCCGGACCTGCTCGAGGCTGCGCGTGTCTCGGTCGGCATGCTCGGCGTGATCTCGGAGATCACTCTGCAGGCGATGGACAGCTACAACCTGCACGAAAAGCTCTGGCGCTGCACCTTCGACGAGATGATCGAGCAGCATGACGAGCTTGCCGCCAAGCACCGGCATTTCGGCTTCTTCTGGTGCCCGGTCCCGGAGAGCCGGCATTGCTACTGCCTGCCGGATACGGCCTCGGTCTCGACCACGAACATGACGTCCGACGTCTGCGAGATGAAGGTGATCGACATCACCGAGGAAGCGCCGATGGAGCGCGGCTTCGAGAAGATCGCCTATTCCTCGGAGATCTATCCGATCGAATACGTGCCGAACTTCCACGAGCTCGAATATGCAGTGCCGGTCGCAAACGGCAAGGACGCGGTCAAGGCCGTTCGCAAGCTGATGCTGGAGAAGCATCCGACCTGCATCTACCCGATCGAATACCGCTTCACCGCCGGCGATACCGGCTGGATCAGCCCTTTCTACGAACAGGATTCGATCACGCTTTCGGTTTCGGGCGAACCGGGAACCGACTACTGGGAATACCTCAAGGACGTCGATACCATCCTGCGCCAATATGGCTCGCGCCCGCACTGGGGCAAGCTGCACTTCCTCGGAGCCGAGGATGTCACGGCGCTCTATCCGCGTGCGGGCGATTTCCGCGCACTGAGGGCCAAGGTCGACCCGGAAGGCCGCTTCCTCAACGATCACCTGCGCCAGCTGTTCGGATAGAAGCAATTCCAGGAAAAGTGGGAAACGGTTTTCCGTCCGGAATTGCGTTATCGAACCACGCATCTGCGCAAAGAAAAACGCCGCGCGAAGGGTTCGCGCGGCGTTTCCTTTTTAAATCCGTCTCTTCGGCTCAGGCGCCCGGCGCGTCGCCGTTTTCGCCAACCACGACCTTCGGGCCGCCCTTGGAGACGCCGACCATGGCCGGGCGCAGCACGCGGTCGCCGATGACGTAACCGGCCTGGACCACCTGCAGCACGGTGTTGTTCGGAACGTCTGCGTTCGGGATCTCGAACATCGCCTGGTGGAAGTTCGGGTCGAACTTCTGGCCTTCCGGCTCGAGCTTCTTCACGCCATGGCGCTCAAGCGCCGAAAGCATCGAGCGCTCGGTCATTTCGACGCCCTCGATCAGCGTGTTGAGGCCGGCTTCGCCAGCTTCCTTGGCTTCGGCCGGAATGGCGTCGAGCGCGCGGCGCAGGTTGTCGGAAACCGCCAGCATGTCGCGGGCGAACCCGGCAACGGAATAGGACTTGGCGTCCTTGACGTCGCGCTCGGTGCGGCGGCGCAGATTGTCCATCTCGGCGGCAAGTCGAAGATACTTGTCGCGCAGTTCGGCGCTTTCGGCTCTCGCCTGCTCCAACGGATCGGGCTCGGCCGCCGGCGCCGCCTCAACAGCCTCTGCAGCGTCCGACGCCGCGTTGATGGCCTCGTCGGTGGCCTCGGGTCCGTGCTTGTTCGTATCGTCGGTCATGACGTTCTCCGCAGTGTCGTCTCTATTGTCCTTCGCATTTCCACGCCGCAAGCACGAGCCTTGCGTTGAATAAAAATGCTCCGGGACTGGATTTGAAGCCGATATCGAGGTTCGGGGCCGAAAAATCAAGGGTTCAATCGCGGGCGCGGCCAAAAGCGCGCCGTCAGCGCGAAAGCCGCGACATCAGCTGCGCGGTGTAATCGACCATCGGCACGATGCGCGAATAATTGAGCCTTGTCGGACCGATCACCCCGACCGCTCCGACGATGCGGTCCTCGCCGTCGCGATAGGGCGCGACGATCAGGGAGGAGCCGGAGAGCGAGAACAGCTTGTTTTCCGAGCCGATGAAGATGCGCACCCCGGGACCGCTCTCGGCAAGGTCGAGCAGCTCGATCATGCTGTCCTTCTTTTCGAGATCGTCGAACAGCATGCGCAGGCGGTCGATATCCTCGGCGCCATCAAGCCCTTCGAGGAGGTTCGCGCGACCGCGCACGATCAACCGCGCCGGCTTTTCGTCACCCTCGTTGCCCGACCAGATCGCAAGGCCGCGCTCGACGAGATCCTGCGACAACGCGTCCAGCTCGCCGCGCACCGTCTGCTTGACCCTTTCGAGCTGCACGCGCGTTTCGGCGATCGTCTGGCCGGCGAGATGCGCATTGAGAAAGTTTGCCGCTTCGGTGAGCTGCGAGCTGGTGACACCGGCCGGCAGTTCGATGATGCGATTTTCCACCTGGTCGTGTTCGCCGACAAGGACGGCAAGGGCCTTGGTCGGGGCCAGGCGGATGAACTCGACGTGCTTCAGCACCGGATCGGCCTTGGCGGTGATGACGAGCCCTGCCCCGCGCGACATGCCAGACAGCATCTGGCTCGCTTCGGTCAGCAGTGCATCCACCGGCTGGGTATGGTCGTCGCGCCGCACATGGCGGTCGATCGAGGCACGGTCCTCGGGAGAGAGGTTGCCGACCTGCATGAAGGCGTCGACGAAGAACCGGAGGCCCGTCTGGGTCGGCAGTCGACCGGCGCTGACATGCGGCGAGTAGATGAGGCCGAGATCCTCGAGATCGCTCATCACGTTGCGCACGGAAGCCGGAGACAGCGACATCGGCAATAGACGTGACAGGTTGCGCGATCCGAGCGGCTCGCCGCTCGTCAGATAGGTGTCCACGATGCGACGGAAGATTTCACCCGAGCGCTCGTCGAGCGCCGCGGCGATTTCCTTTGCTCCGGGGTTGCGCAGTACCATGTCACTCCACATTTGCAGGCACATCCTGCCGTGGCCGGAATATAGTGTCCCCGCCGCCCGATGGCAAAAGGGAAAAAACGCCCCGTCGCCCGGCTATCCACCGGTTCCCTTTACCTCTGCCATGCTCTGCAGCGCCGCGCGTCCTTGGACGCGCCAAAGGTCGCTGCAGCCCCTTAAACTGCTGCATAATTTTGTCCCTAAATCGATTTCGATTTCGGGAATTATGCAGTAGAAGGCTGACGAGATACGATAGGAGTTTGACGATGCGGCCATCCGGAAGAAAAACAGATCAAATGCGCAAGGTTTCCTTCGAGCGCAATTTTTCCAAGCACGCGGAAGGCTCCTGTCTGGTGCGGTTCGGCGACACGCACGTTCTGTGCACCGCCAGCCTCGAAGAAAAGGTTCCGGCCTGGCTGCGCAATGGCGGCAAGGGCTGGGTGACGGCCGAATACGGCATGCTGCCGCGCGCGACCGGCGAGCGCATGCGTCGCGAAGCATCGAGCGGCAAGCAGAGCGGCCGCACCCAGGAAATCCAGCGGCTGATCGGCCGGTCGCTTCGCGCCGTCGTCGACCTGCCGGCGCTCGGCGAGCGACAGATCTCGATCGACTGCGACGTCATCCAGGCCGACGGCGGCACCCGCACCGCCTCGATCACCGGCGCATGGGTGGCGCTCCATGATTGCCTGAAGTGGATGGAAGCCCGCAACATGGTCAAGGTCGAGAAGGTCTTGAAGGACCATGTCGCCGCCATCTCCTGCGGCATCTTCGCCAACCAGTCGGTGATCGACCTCGACTACCTCGAGGACTCGGCTGCCGAGACCGATGCCAACTTCGTCATGACCGGCTCGGGCGGCATCGTCGAAATCCAGGGCACAGCCGAAGGCAAGCCCTTCAGTGAAGAAGAGTTCGCAAGCCTGCTCGGTCTTGCCAAGAATGGCATTGCCGAACTGGTTGCACTGCAGAAGCAGGCGATATCAGGCTGAGGATAAGGAACGATCAGATGGCCCCGGCGCTGGAAGGCATTCTCGAGACCGCCCTTTACGTGGGTGATCTCGATGCCGCCGAGGCCTTCTATGGCGGGATTCTGGGTCTGCAGAGGATCAGCCGCGCCGGAAACCGGCATGTGTTTTACCACTGCGGCCAAGGCGTGCTGTTGATCTTCAACCCGGCCGAGACGGTGAAACCGCCGGCGCCCGACGCAGCCCTGCCGGTACCGCCGCATGGCACGACCGGCCGGGGGCATATGTGCTTTCGCGTGCGCGCCGAGGCGCTTGACGCCTGGAAAGCAAAGCTCGAAACAGCCGGTATCGAGATCGAAAGCGATCTTCGCTGGCCGAATGGGGCGCGGTCCTTCTACTTCCGCGACCCGGCCGGCAACAGCCTTGAATGCGCGGAACCGGGCCTCTGGTCCATCACATGAACACGAAACGAGACACCATGCGCAAACTCGACAACAAGACGCTGATCGTCGCCAGCCACAATGCCGGCAAGATCCGCGAGATCCGCGATCTGATCGGCCCACTCGGGTTCGAGGCAAAGTCGGCAGCCGACCTCAATTTCATCGAGCCCGATGAGACCGGCACCACGTTTGAGGAGAACGCCACGATCAAGGCGCTTGCCTCGGCCAGGGCCTCCGGACTGCCGGCGCTTTCGGACGATTCCGGTCTGGTGATCGACGCGCTCGGCGGCGCGCCCGGCGTCTACACCGCCAACTGGGCCGAGCGCGAGGACGGCAGCCGCGATTTCGCGATGGCGATGGAGAAGGTCGAAAAGGCGCTTCAGGAGAAAGGTGCTGCGGCGCCTTCCGAGCGCACGGCGCGTTTCGTCTCCGTGCTCTGCCTTGCCTGGCCGGACGGTCATGTCGAGCTTTTCCGTGGCGAAGTCGAAGGCTTCGTCGTCTGGCCGCCGCGCGGCAGCCAGGGGTTTGGCTATGATCCGGTGTTCCAGCCGAAGGGCTACGAGACCACCTTCGGCGAAATGAGCGCCGACGAGAAGCACGGCTGGAAGCCGGGCGACGCCGAGGCCCTGTCGCACCGCGCCCGCGCCTTCAAGATTTTCGCCGAGATCTGCCTCGGAGCCTGATCGGAGCGGGTGTGATTTTCCGCCCACATCCCGACCGCTCCCTATTAGAGTGACCATGAGAGACGCAATCATGCAGACTGCCACGCTATCGGCGATCGGTGACGGCATGGACCCCGGCTTCGGGGTCTATGTGCATTGGCCGTTCTGCGCGGCCAAGTGCCCCTATTGCGACTTCAACAGCCATGTGCGCCACCAGCCGGTGGACCAGCCACGCTTCGTCGCCGCGTTCCTCAAAGAGATGGAAGAGGTGCGCGAGCTCTCCGGCCCGCGCACCGTCACCAGCATCTTCATGGGTGGCGGCACGCCGTCGCTGATGGCGCCGGCAACGGTCGATGCGATCCTCCAGGGCATCGCCCGGCACTGGCATGTGCCCGACGGCATCGAGATCACCATGGAGGCCAACCCTTCGAGCGTCGAGGCGACCCGCTTCCATGGCTATCGCGCAGCCGGGGTCAACCGCGTCTCGCTCGGCGTCCAGGCGCTGAACGACCGGGACCTGAAATTCCTCGGGCGGCTGCACAATGTCGAGGATGCGCTGAAGGCGATCCGGCTGGCGCGCGAGATCTTCCCGCGCATGTCGTTCGACCTGATCTACGCCCGCCCCAACCAGACCGTCGAGGAATGGGAGCGCGAACTGAAGGAGGCCGTCTCCTATGCAGTCGACCACCTGTCGCTGTACCAGCTGACGATCGAGGAAGGCACGCCCTTCTTCGGCCTGCACAAGGCCGGCAAGCTCGTCGTTCCCGACGGCGAGCAGTCGGCGGTGCTCTATGAGGCAACCCAGGAGATCACCGCATCGATCGGCATGCCGGCCTATGAAGTTTCCAACCACGCCCGGCCGGGCGCCGAGAGCCGTCACAACCTGACCTATTGGCGCTATGGCGACTATGCCGGCATCGGCCCCGGCGCCCATGGCCGCCTCGGCATCGGTAACGGCAAGATCGCGACCTCGACCGAACGCAAGCCCGAGGACTGGCTGCATCTTGTCGAGACCTACGGTCACGGCATGATCGAGCGGGAATCCCTCGATCTCGAAGCACAGTCCGACGAACTGCTGCTGATGGGCCTGCGCCTGAAGGAAGGCGTCGATCTTGCCCGCTGGCAGACGCTGTCCGGCCGCGACCCGGACCCGGAGCGCGAGCAGTTCCTTATCGACCACGGCTTCATCGAAAGGCTCGGCAATTCGCGCCTGCGCTGCACGCCGGCCGGCATGCTGATCCTCGATGCCGTTGTCGCAGATCTCGCCTGCGCCTGAGGGGCCAGGACGCAAATTCCGCCGGGCGCGTCGCATGGTTCCCGTATCGCGCCGGGCGGTCTTTGCCGGCTACTCTTTCAATCGAACGTTTCACCCGACAGCGGCGTCGCCTGCATCGACGGCCGCTCCTCGAACGCGTCGAACCAGCGGGTCAGTGACAAACGGTTGCGAAACGACGGCAGGTCGCGAAAAGCCATCCAGGAGAGTGTGGTTGCCAGCGCGATCTGGCCGATATCGACCGGCGCGCCCGGTTCCACAGTGCGCTCCAGCCAATCGTAGGTCGCCTCGATCTTCTCCTCATAGCCGTCGGCAAGCGCTGGGTAGCGAAGGTGTTCCGGCCGGCGCTCCCACTCCCACCGAAGCCCGATGCCGGTCTGGGCCAGAACCTGGGCCACCGACTGCAGCCGCAAGGCCCGCCAGCGCGCCTCGCCCGTCTCGGGGATCAATCTCCGGCCTTCGTGCAGCGTATCGAGATAGGCACAGATGACATCGCTGTCGAAGATCGCTTCTTCGCCCTCGCGCAACAGCACCGGCACCTTGCCGAGCGGGTTTTCGGCATAGACCTCGTCGTTGCGCCGGGTCGGGCTGGTCTCGTGGTGAATGACCTGCAGCTGATCGGCAAGACCGATCTCATGGGCAAAGACGAGCGCCTTGCGGGCGAAGGGGGAATGGGTCTGGTAGTAGAGGATCATGGCTGCCTCGCGGGATCGTGGTGAATTCCTGTCCCGTGAAGAAATATTGCATGCAAGGCGATAAATGCGCTCTCATTGATCACAATGGCTGCAAATTTGTTTCACCGAAGGCCCTTACGACGGATCGTCTTTCACCGCGACAGCTGGACGCCATCATAGCGGCTCAGGCGGCCCTTCCTCGTCGCAAGGCAATGCCGCCAGGCGCTTTTGCAGAAACAGGGCTTCGGCAGGCCCGGGAGCCATGGCGATTGCGCGCCGATAGGCGTCGGCGGCAGCAGACCGGCTGCCTGTCATCGCCAGGAGCGATGCCCGGGCAGCACACCAAGGCTGATAGTCCCCGAGCTCGGCCGCGAGCCCTTCGACGATCTCCAGGCCCCTTGCAGGGTCGCCAGCTTCGGCCAGCGCTACGGCGGCATTCAGCGAAACCACCGGCGTCGGTTCGAACCGAAGGAGTGCGCCATAGAGTGCGGCGATCTGCGGCCAGTCGGGTCCCGCCTCGGCCAGCCGGCAATCGGCGATCGCCGCCTTGATCTGGAACGGCCCGGGGCTCCTGCGGGCCATCGCACGCGCAAGAATGGCGCGGCCTTCCGATATGCGCGCCTGGTCCCAGAGCCCGCGGTCCTGTTCGTCGAGCGGAAGGCTTGCTCCATCGGCGCCGATCCGTGCAGCTCGGCGCGCGGCGGTCAACAGGATCATCGCCAGCGCGCCCTCGATCTCCGGATCTTCGGGGCGCAGCCGATCGATCATCCGCATCAGGTATTCGCCCTCCAGGCACAGATCCCGCGCGCCCTCGCCCCCGGCCAGATAGCCGGTCGTAAAGATCAGGTAGACGGTCGTCAACACGGCATCGAGCCGCGCCGGCCAGTGCTCCGCAGCCGGCACGAGGAACGAAATGCCCGCGCCGGCAATCTTGGCCTTGGCGCGGCTGATGCGCTGGCCCATCGTCGGCTCCTGGTCGAGAAAGGCGCGGGCGATTTCAGGGGTGGTGAGGCCACAGACCGTGCGCAAGGTCAGCGCGACGCGCGACTTGAGTTCAAGAGCCGGATGGCAACAGACGAAGATCAGGCGCAGGCGCTCATCGGGAATGTCTTCGGCTTCCGCCTCCTCGTGGACGATCAGCTGCGCCAGAGCCTCGGCCTTCAGCGCATCGCGGCGAGCGCCACGCAGACGGTCAAGCGCCTTGCGCCGGGCAACCGTCAGGAGCCAGCCCTGCGGCGATGCCGGCACGCCGGCCCTTCCCCAGTGCGACAGGGCTGAAACGGCGGCGTCCTGCAGGGCATCTTCCGCAAGCGACAGGTCGCGCAGATTGGCCGCAAGGATGGAAAGCAGCCGCCCCCGATCCGACCGCAGTGTGCTGTCGAGCAACTTCGCCACTGCGATGGCCTTGGGGACGGCTTGTGTCATCGGTCCGGTCAGTTCGCCGGGTTGTAGTCCATAAGCGGGCGGACCTCGATCGTGCCGAAATGCGCCGACGGTATCAGCGCCGCGTAAGTGAGCGCCGCATCCAGATCCGCAACATCGATGACATAATAACCGCCAAGATGCTCGTGGGTTTCAGCGAAAGGACCATCCATGGTTTCGACCTTGCCGGACTTGATGCGGAGCGACGTTGCGGTCTCGACGCCCTGAAGGCCCTCGCCCGAGCGCAAGACACCATCTTCCTTCATTCGCGCGTTGGCGGCGAAGAACCCGGCCATCATGGTCTGGAATTCCGGCGTGCCGTAGGCAGGCTCTTTCTGAGGGTCGTTATAGATCAAAAGCATGTACTGCATGATTGTCGTCCTTCGATTGAGACAGGCTTCAGAGCCCGACGATATTGGCGCCAAGGCAAACCATGGCGTTGAGCGCAGAAAGGATGTTGGTGCCGTTGCCGACATAACGAAGCGGGTGGCCTGCATTGTCGACCTTCAGACCAAAGGGGTGCGCGATGCGCCCGATCAGCAACAGCGCGCCGGAGATATGCAGATAGAGCGCTGGCGCGCCCATGCCCTCGGCGAGGATCATGAGGATCACGACGAAAGCCGACCATTCGGCGCAATTGCCGTGCTGGCGAATACGTTGCAGCAAAAGCGCATTGCCGCCGTCACCGAACGAAACGCCATGGGCGGATCGCAGGGCGCTGACGCGGAACCAGAGGATCAGATAGATCGCCGCCACCGGCAGCGCATAAAGCGGTGTCACTGTAAAAATCATAGTCACTCCAATGAGATTGAATTGTCTGTGCGTGCGATGGACGTCCGCGCTCTTAGAATTTCGACACGGGGCAAAAACTTTTTTTGAAAATTTTTGAGGATCGGTGGGCGGGACGATGCCCGAGGCACCGGGGCGATGCAAGGCAGGCGCGAGCCTGATCGACCGACAATTAACGGTAGCGGGCCGATGCACTGTCGTCTCGGCATGGGTATCACGACCAGCGAGACAGAACGGGTGACGAGGGGGGAGCCTTCGCAGGCGTCCCAGCGGGTGGCTGGCAAGCGCGCGCCGCTGGCAAAGGGAGAGCGCCTCGTTCCCCGCGGCGGCCTGAGCGGCCGTTTCCGCGAGGAGATGCAGTCAATGTCATCCGCCGCTTGTTCGGCGGGTCCCTATTTCAGCGGATCGCCTTTCAGGCGGTTGAGTTCGATGCCCTTCGCGACGAGCCGGGCAACCTGGGCATCGTCGATGTCATCGATGGTGCGCAACCGGATAAAGGCCATGTCTCCCTTGCCGCCGCCCTTTTCCATGCGCGGGTCGAGATCGAGCATGTCGGTGCCACGCCAGAACCCGAAGGTGACGTGATCCTTGGCGCCCTTGAGCAGGCAAACGGCACCACCGGCCTGGTAGACCGGATGGCCCCACTTGACCAAATCCGTCAGTCCGCCTGTGGCCATGAGGGCGACGTGCAGACGTTTGGCGGTTTCGGCCGGAACGCCGGAGAGGCCCGAAATGTAATCGTTGGCTGTCTTCGTCATGGTGGTCTTTCGATCGTTTTAAGGGGACGTGTCAGTTCTTGAACGGGATGATGCTTCTCACGCGCGGATCGCGCAGCCACAAGCCGCCCCAGGCGATAACGCCGAGATAGAAGCCGAAGAGCAAGTGAGAAAACAGCGGGCTGCCGGCCCGCAGATGCGTCGCCATCGCGCCGCCGAGATAGCCGGTCAAAAGAATGGCCCCGAGGATCGAGGTGCGCGGAATGACGTAGAGCACGGTGCACAACAGCGTGAGGATGCCGAGCAGCCGCGCCAGCCCCTGATCGGCGGGATAACCGAGCGCCACCATGGTTTCGGTGACGACCTGAAGCGGCACGAGCTTGATGGCGGCATCGAAGATGAGGAAGGCGACGAGCACACCGCTCAGCACGCGGCCGAGGATGACGGATTTTGCGGTCGGGGCGGGAATGGCTAGGCTGGTGTTCACTGGGGTTTCTCCTTGGATCTCGTTTTCAATCCAAAGACGTGGCAAGGCGACCGATCCCGACAGAAGCCCTGAGACTTTTTCACCTTTTTTCGACGGAGGTGTTTTCGGCGCCCAAGCCCTCGTCGAGCTTGTCGAGTTGCATGCGAATGAAGGTGCATTCGGCGGCATTGGTGGCAAGCGCGATGGCGTGGTCGTAGGCGACCCGCGCTTCGCGCACCTTGCCCAATTGCTTCAAGAGGTGGCCGCTCAGGCCGTGGAAATAGAAATAGCCCGACAGCTTGTCGGCGAGCGGCTCGATCATCGCAAGCGCGGCCTGCGGACCCTGGCGCTTGGAGACCGCAACCGCCCGATTGAGCGTGATAACCGGCGAGGGTTGCAGCCGTTCGAGTGCCTGGTAAAGCAGATCGATCTGCGCCCAATCGGTATCGTCAGGGCGCTCGGCGCGGGCGTGCAGCGCGGCGATTGCCGCCTGGATCTGGTAGGCGCCCGGCTGGCGATAGCCCATCGCCCTGTCGATCAGCGCCAGGGCCCCGTCGATCAGCGGACGGTTCCACAAGGATCGGTCCTGGTCTTCGAGCAAGATGACGGCCCCGTCTGCGTCGAAGCGGGCACGCGCGCGCGAATGCTGGATCATCATCAAGGCCGTCAGCCCCATGATCTCAGGTTCGGCAGGAAACAGTTCCAAGAGCAGGCGCCCGAGCCGGATCGCCTCCTGGCAGAGATCGGCCGAAACGCTGTCCGGGCCGTTCATCGCCGAATAGCCCTCGTTGAAGACGAGGTAGATCATGGTTGCGACGGCCGCGAGCCGGTCGGATCGATCGGCCGCATCCGGCGTCTCGAACGCAAGGCCCGCGGCAGCCACACGGGACTTGGCGCGGGTGATGCGTTGCTCCATCGCCGCTTCGCTCACGAGGAAGGCCCTGGCGATCTGCTTGACCGAGAGCCCCGAGACGATGCGCAGCGCCAGCGCGATCTGCTGGGTGGCCGGAAGTGCCGGGTTGCTGCAGACGAACAGCAGCCGCAAGATGTCGTCACGATAGTGCGACCCATCCAGCTTGTCGGCGAGATAGCTCTCCTGGTCCTCGAGGTCGGAGAGGATCTCTTCGGGCGGCAAAGCCGTCTCGCGTGATTGGCGCCTTAACTTGTCGATGCCGCTGTTGCGGCCGACGAAGATCAGCCACGCCGCCGGATCGCGCGGCGGGCCGCTCTTCGGCCACGCTTTCAATGCCCGGATGCAGGCCTCCTGAAACGCTTCCTCGGCGGTATCGAGATTGCGGAAGTAGCGAAGAAGCGCGCCTACCGCCTGTGGCCGTGCGGAAACGAGTGCGAGGTCTATCCAGGCTGTGTCTGTCATGAAGCAAGCTCACTGGGTTTGTAGATGGCAAGGGGACGGATTTCATAGGAGCCGGCCGATGGGTTGGCATTGCCGAGGTCGCGGGCGAATTCGAGTGCTTCGTCGAGGGAGGCACTGTCGATGACGAAGAAACCGAGCAACTGCTCTTTCGTCTCGGCGAAAGGACCGTCGAGCACCATCGTCTCCGAATGGGTGTGCCTGAGCGTCGTCGCCGTGCTCGTCGGCATCAGCCGGGCGATCGGCCCAAGCTTGCCGGCTTCGGCATATTTGCGCTCGACCGCCGCCATGTCCCGCATCACCCTCTCGTCCTCCTCCTTGCTCCATGTATTCGTGACATTTTCGTTGTTGTAGCAAAACACGGCGTAAAGCATCGGAATTCCTGCTCCTGAAACAAAGACGGTGGCGGCAAGCAATAGCCGACAACCCGGGTGAAAAAAACAGGGCCGGTGGTGCTTTCGCCCACCGGCCCGCAATGCGTGCAAATAAGGAACGTTCAGCCGTTCTCGCGGCACTCTAACGTGGGGTCGACCACCGGCCTGGAAAAGAGGCGCAGCAGCCGCCCGTCGATTGCCGCGAGACCCGCCGCGATCAAGGTCATGCCGAGAAAATGCTTTGCCTCCAGCGTTTCGCCGAGGAACATCGCGCCGAGCAGGATGGCGCTGACCGGGATCAGGAAGGTGACCAGCATCAGGTTGGTCACACCGGCCGTCTCGAGGATGCGGAAGAACAGGACGTAAGCGAGCGCCGTCGAAACGAGCGCGATGCCGATGATCGCCGCCCAGACGTCGAGGCCGGGCATGGGAAGCGACCAGGGGTGGTCGATCAGCAGCGACAGCGGCACAAGCATGATGCTCGATGCCGACACCTGGCCGGTGGCCGTAACGATCGGTGCCACGCCCATGCGCTTGAAACGGCGGGCAAAGACGCCGGCGAGCGCATAGGAGAGGGCTGCGCCGAGAATGGCGATCTGCGCAAGGAGATTGGATCCGAGACCGCCGAGCGCCGCCGGCCCGATCATCATGGCAACGCCGAGGAAACCGACGGCGACGCCGGCGAAACGGTTGACCGTCAACTTCTCGTCATCGGTCAGAAGATGCGCGACGATCACCCCGAAAAGCGGCGTGGTGGCGTTGAGGATCGAGGCAAGGCCACTGGCGATATGCGTCTGCCCCCAGACGATCAGCGAAAAGGGGATGAGGTTGTTGAGCAGCCCCATGCCGAAGAAGGCCACCCAGACGCGGCGGTCCCGCGGCATCGACAATCCCATCAGACGCACGATGACGAGCAGTGTGACCGCAGCCAGGCTGACCCTCAGCGCCACGATGGTGATGGGCGGCAGCGCCTTGACGGCGATACCGATAAAAAAGAAGGAGCCGCCCCAGAGCAGGGACAGAAGGATCAACATGTCCCATTCGCGGGCTCCCATAACCTTGGCTTGAACCGGCTGCGACATAACCGAACCCTCAATTTGTTTGCTGTCCTAAATCATGACGGTGTTGACCGTCGCGAGAATGTGCCATTATTCTCAGGATATCCGGCTCTGAACAAACGATCATTTTTCGGCACATGATTGAGCTTAGCTAAACCATGGCGACTTCCCTTCCCTCTCTCGCGTCCCTTCGCGCCTTCGAGGCTGCCGCGCGACACCTGAGCGTCACCAAGGCCGCGAACGAGCTCAACGTCACGCCTGGCGCCGTCAGTCTGCAGGTCAGGGAGCTGGAACAGACACTCGGTGTGGCGCTGTTTGAGCGACGGCCAAGACAACTGGTGCTGACGGAGGACGGCAGCAGCTACTTCGCGACGCTGCGGCGGGCATTTCGCATGATGCGGGAAGCGACCGAGGAGCTGACGGCGCGCAAGCGTGCGCCGATGCTGACGGTGAGCTGCACCCCGACCTTCGCTGCCCAATGGCTGGTACCCCGCATCGGCGCCTTCGAGCAGCATGTGCCGGGTATCGACGTGCGCATCAGCACGACCAACCGGCTGACGGACTTTCACGCGGACGGCGTCGACATCGCCATCCGCCACGGGCTCGGCCGCTACGACGGGCTTGTCAGTGAACGGCTGATCGACGACGACCCGGTGCCGGTGCTGCACCCGGCGCTCAGGGCCAGGCTGCCGCTCGACACGCCCGGCGATCTCTCGGCGCACGTGCTGCTGCACGACGTCCATCGACAGGATTGGAGGTTATGGCTGGATGCGGCGGGCGCAGAAGGGGTCGACGCAGGCCGCGGGCCGGTCTTCGTCAACAGCAACGGCGCGATCGAGGCGGCAAAGGCGGGTGACGGCGTGGCGCTTGTGCGTCTGTCATTGGTCCGGCGCGAACTGGCCGATCGCGTCCTGGAGGCCCCCTTCCCCGAGGGCGTGATGACCGGGCTTGCCTATCATCTCGTCTACCCGCCGGCAGCCCTCGACCGGCCGCCGGTCACGGCATTCCGCGCCTGGATCATCGAGGAAGCGCGCGCAGAACAGGGCGCCGAGAGCGCACCGCCACCGCGCCCACCGAGAACCATCCTCAAAGCTGTGCCATAAACGAAAGGGCCCGGAGAACCGGGCCCTTTCTTCAGGAACGGGTCGGCGCCGACTATTCGTTGATCAGGCGCTTCAAAAGCTCGATCTCGTGGCTGAGCTTGGTATCGCCAGAGATCAACTCCTCGATCTTGCGCACCGCATGAAGAACGGTCGTGTGGTCACGACCGCCGAAGCGGCGACCGATCTCCGGGAAGGAGCGCGGGGTCAGCGTCTTCGACAGATACATGGCGATCTGGCGCGGCTTGACGATGACGCGGGTGCGGCGGTTGGAGACCAGCTCCTGGCGCGAGACGTTGTAGTGCTTGGCGACGACGCGCTGGATGTCCTCGATCCGCACGCGGCGGGGTTCGCCGGCGTTGACGAGGTGGCCGAGCAATTCATCGACGCGTTCGATCGACAGCTGCGGCTCGAACGAGCGACGGAAGAGCAGCTGATTGAAGGCGCCTTCCAGCTCGCGGCCGCTTGCAGTGATGTTGCGCGCGACGTGGCTGAGGATATCGCCGGGGATGTCGAGCGAGGTATCGTCCTGCCGGGCCGTGTCCAGACGACGCTTCAGCATTTCGAGACGCATGTCGTAGTCCGGGCCGTCCATCTCGATGGCAACGCCGCCCTGAAGGCGCGAGCGAACGCGGCTGTCGAGCGATTCCAGCTCCCAGGGCGCACGGTCGGCAGCAACGACCACCTGCTTTGCGGAATCGAGCAGCATGTTCAGGAGATGGCAGAATTCGTGCTGGATCGACTTACCCTGCAGGAACTGCATGTCGTCGATGATCAGGAGATCGATGTTGCGCAGCGACTCCTTCAGCGACAGGGCATCGTTGTCGCGGATCGCGGTGGCGAAGCGCCACATGAAGTATTCGGCCGTCAGGTAGACGACGCGCGGTGCGCGCGCGCTCTGCAGCGCCTGGATGGCGATTGCCTGCAAGAGGTGGGTCTTGCCGAGGCCAACGCTCGAGTGAATGAACAGCGGGTTGAAGCGCACGGCACCGGCGCCGGCTTCAGCGATGGTGCGGGCTGCGGCAAGCGCGACGCGGTTCGACGATCCCTCGACGAAGCTCTCGAAATTGTAGCGCTGGTCGAGCGGCGATCCGAAGAGCGGCGCCTGGGCCGGCCTCTGGACGCTGGCGATCGTCGCGGCTGCAACGGTTGCCACCGGCTGGGCGGCGGCCGGGCGGCGCGCGGCAGGCTGAGCCGGCGTCGTTTCGGTCGCCTGCGGCAGCACGTCTTCCTGAACCATCGGCCGGGCGCCGCGCGTTGCGGTGCGCACCAGGATTTCGATCTTCAGAATCTCGCCATCTTCCTGCTGGAAGATCGACGTGATGAGATCGAGATACCGATTGTTGATCCAGGACTTCAGGAACGTGGTCGGCACCGAGAGGCGCACGACGCTCTTGGATACGGAATGGAGCTTCAGACGCCCAAACCAGCTTGCAAAGACATCCGGACCGACCTGAGCTTTGAGACGCGCACTTACCCGCTCGAACAGTGCGTCGTGCCTCATGTCGGATTTTTCCCCCGCCGCCTGAGATAGATTGCTTCCGGCCTGGAATGCGTCTCCTTCTTTCTGAAGTGCGCCCGCCGTCACCAAATTCATCTGCATTTTGCCGCCTTCCAATTCATGTTCAGATGCCGTCATCGCTGCCGGCGTCATCTCTTATGTCCCGCGCCCGCGGCGCCCCAGAGGGGCCATGCCGCATTCGCCGAACGTCACAGTCGCAAGCGACGCCGGGCTCCTCATCTCCCGCCTCGCTGCGCGCTACGCGCATCCGCTCGCCCTTGTGGGCCTGCAGACGTCCCCTCGCGCCTAATCGTCAACAATCCCTTGGGTGCGCTCCCGCACCGTTCCGGATCCTCCTCCTCGCCAACAGCTCTCCGCACCCTCGTACGAAGCGTTGAGCCGCGCATTGGACCTTGGTCTCGCGCCAGGTGCCGCTTGCACCGTCATCGAGACCCCGTGCATGCCTCCCCTGCTCGTCGCCGATCAAAGGACAGACATGCGGCCTTGCAAAGCGCCACAGCGCCCTTGCAGCCCGACAGGGCGCACAGCGCTGTAGGCGGCCGCGTCACAATCATAAGACGAAAGTTCCTCGTCCGGTGTGGAGTGACCCAACCGGTTTTTTACCTTCAACTTGTCTGATTGAACGACGTGGAGCCGCCCTGATACAAAGGACAGAAACATCGAAGCCATTTCTTGGAAATGGCCTTTTTTGCTTCCTTTTACAGATGTGGTCCGTGTCCCCTGTGGAGGGCATTTAGGCAGGATCGATGGGCAAGATCAATCGCGATTTTTACGCAACCTTAAGCGCCGGCCGTTGACTCTCCCGCCGCCATTTGCTTGCCGCATTCCGAGTCCGTGAAGAATCCCTGTTGAATCAAGGGTTTTGATTTTCCGCCCTTTGCTTAGCTGGCGAAAAAGAAAAAAAATAAAAATTCGCTTGACTCAATACGGGCCTCGGAGACCCCCAGCCAGAGACATCCATTTGATAAGGACCTCTCGCAAGTCATTGAAAAACTTATATAAAATTTGTCATCGCCCTGACATACGGAAAGACTACCAGATGAGCGCTCGCGATGACAGAAGTATGAATCCGAAAAGCCCGGCGCAAGGGCCGGGCTCTCGATCAACAGATTTTTCTTAGCCGGATTAGGCCGAAAGCGACTTCACGCGCTGTGCGAGGCGCGAAACCTTGCGCGATGCAGTGTTGGCGTGCAGGACGCCCTTGGTGGCTGCGCGCATCAGCTCGGGCTGAGCTGCCTTGAGCGCTGCGGCCGCGACGGCCTGGTCGCCGGTTGCGATCGCTTCTTCGACCTTGCGGATGAAGCCACGGACGCGCGAACGACGAGCCTTGTTCACTGCAGTGCGGCGTGCGATCTTGCGGGTCGCCTTTTTCGCCGAAGTTGTATTGGCCATTGGTGCC
>NZ_DASYGZ010000210.1:0-28143 GCF_035999135.1 Ensifer sp. | reverse complement strand
ATCCCGACCTGCAAGGAACAGGGCATCGCCATCGACAACTACTCGATGCCGCGCACCGTGTGGCTTCCGGCCGGCGTTGACCAGGACGTGGTCAAGTTCTATGCCGACCTGATGCGCAAGGTCTCCGAAACGCCGGAATGGGCGAAGTACCTGACCGACACCTCGCAGTCGCCGTCCTACCTCGCCGGTGACGACTTCAAGGCCGCCATCGAGATGGATGGCGAAGCCGTCGGCGAAGTGCTGAAGCGTGAAGGCTGGCTCGCCAACTAAGGCGGGACATTGGGACGGGTGCCTTCGGGCACCCGTCGTTCGCTTTGAAAGGTCACGATCATGAGCGAGAACGGTGCGAATGGGATCTCCCGCTTCGCGGTTGAGCTTGGCGTTGCCGCGCTGACGGGCGCCTTCGGTGCTGCGGTCTGCTACGGGTCCCTCGATATCGGCGCGGGATGGACCGAATTCGGCCCAGAAGCCGGTTACTTTCCCTTCTATGTCGGCCTTCTGATCCTACTTGGAAGCGTCGCCAACGCAATCAACGCATTCTGGAAACATCGCGGTACCGGAGAGGTCTTCATCGACGGCAAGCGTGCCAAGGTGGTGGCGTCGTTCCTTCTGCCGCTCGTCGCCTTTGCCGGCGTCTCCGCCTGGCTTGGCCTCTATGTCGGTACGGCGCTTTATATCGCCACAACGATGCTCTTCCAGGGGCGCTACAAATGGTGGATCGCGCTGCCGTCCGGCGTCGCCGTTTCGCTGTTCTTCTTCGTCGTATTCGAGATGGGCTTCAAGGTTCCGCTGCTTAAGGGACCGATCGAGGCCTGGTTCGGGATCTATTGATCCCGACCGCCACGTTTTCCCGGGAGGAATAACATGGAAAATATCGGTCTTTTGATCGATGGCTTTGGCCATATCCTGAGCTGGAACCATATTCTGCTCATGATGATCGGCGTTACGCTCGGCATCCTCGTCGGCGTGTTGCCTGGCCTTGGCGCGCCTAACGGCGTGTCGCTGCTGTTGCCGCTGACTTTCTCGATGGATCCGATCTCGGCCATCATCCTTTTGTCCTGCATGTACTGGGGTGCGCTGTTCGGCGGCTCGACCACGTCGATCCTGTTCAACATCCCCGGCGAGCCTTCGTCGGTGGCAACGACCTTCGACGGCTATCCGATGGCCAAGGCCGGGCAGGCAAGCCGGGCGCTCACGCTCGCCTTCGTTTCCGCCGGCATCGGCGCGCTCGCCGGCGTTGTGATGATCACGCTGCTTTCCGGCTGGGTCGCAAAATTCGCTCTGCGTTTCTCCTCGCCCGAATATTTCGCGGTCTACTTCCTCGCCTTTGCAAGCTTCATTTCCATGGGCGCGCAATCGCCCTTCAAGACGCTTGTCTCGATGATGATGGGCTTTGCGCTTGCGTCCGTCGGCATGGACACCATTTCCGGTGACCTGCGCCTCACCTTCGACATCCCGACCCTGATCAAGGGCGTCAGCTTCCTGATCGCTGTCATGGGCCTGTTCGGCATCGGCGAACTGCTGTTGACGACGGAAGAGGGCCTTCGC
Source organism: Ensifer sp. (assembly GCF_035999135.1). Lineage (GTDB taxonomy): Bacteria > Pseudomonadota > Alphaproteobacteria > Rhizobiales > Rhizobiaceae > Ensifer. The sequence continues at coordinate 26,595 of NZ_DASYGZ010000210.1, read as the reverse complement.
TTCGAAGGCATCAAGGCGCGCGTCAAGTTGGTCGAAATCGGCCGCACGCTGGTCGAGATCCCTCGCTACTGGTTCACCATCTTCCGCTCGACGATCATCGGCATCTGGATGGGCATCACGCCCGCCGGCCCGACCGCCGCATCCTTCATGAGCTACGGCGTCGCCCGTCGCTCGGCCCGCGACAAGTCGATGTTCGGCAAGGGCGACCCGCGCGGCGTCGTCGCGCCGGAGACCGCCGACCACTCGGCCGGCACCTCGGCGCTTCTGCCGATGCTGGCGCTCGGCGTTCCCGGTTCGGCAACAGCTGCCGTGATGATGGGCGGCCTGATGATCTGGGGCCTGACACCCGGTCCGATGCTCTTCACCGAGCGGCCGGACTTCGTCTGGGGCCTGATTGCATCCATGTATCTCGGCAACGTCGTCGCCGTCTTCCTGGTGATCGCCACCGTGCCGCTCTACGCCTCGATCCTGCGCGTGCCGTTTGCGATCATCGGTCCGATCATCGTCGCCGTCATCTTCTCCGGCGCCTACCAGGTGGCCAACTCGGTCTCCGACATCTTCCTAGTCATCGGTTTCGGTGTGCTCGGCTATGTCTTCAAGAAGCTCGACTATCCCTTAGCGCCGCTGGTGCTGGCCATGGTGCTCGGCGACAAGGCCGAAGACGCCTTCCGCCAGTCGATGCTGCTTTCGAGCGGTAGCCTCACCATCTTCTGGTCGAACCCGCTGGTGACCTCGTTGATGGTGCTCGCCCTTGCCCTTCTGCTGTCTCCGCTTGTCTTCGGGCTGGTCGGCCTGGCCCGCAAGCGCAAGCAAGATGCGGTCCACCCCGCACAGTGACGGCAGCGCGGCGGCTTGACGGAGCCGCCGCACCCCCAACAAATAGAGCCCAACAATTAGACAAAGACGAGGAGAGCCATGGGCAACACTGTGCGCAAATGGACCCGGGAGACCTGGCCGATCGCAGCTGCGATGATCCAGTACCCGAACGTGCTTGCCGATGCCAGCTCGGTGCAGGACCAGTCGGTCGAACAGTGGGCCGAAACGCTCGCCGACGTCGTCGATGCCGGCTTTACCGCGCTCGACCCGACCGACAGCTGGATCCGGCTTGCCGATCTGTCGCCGTCGCGGCGCGATGACTTCGTCAAGCTCACGCGCGAGCTCGGCCTTTCCATGCCGGCGATCTCGACGGCGCGGCGCAGCGTCATCGACCCCGAGCACGGCGATGATCATCTCGCCTACGGCCACCGGGTGATCGATACGGCTGCGGAGATCGGGGCCGGCTCGGTGTCGTTCGGCTTTTTCGGGCCGCTCACCGACGCACAGAAGAAGGCGCTGTGGTTCTGGACGGTCGATGGTGTCAGGAACCCCGACGACCCGGCGATCTGGCAGAAGGCCGTCCAGCGTATCCGCGAACTCGGCCGCCATGCCGAAGAACTCGGCATCGAGCTTGCGCTTGAAATGTACGAGGACACCTATATCGGCTCTGCCGACAGCGCGGTGCGCTTCGTCACCGATGTCGGCATGGACAATGTCGGCATCAATGCCGATCTCGGCAACCTCGTGCGCCTGCACCGGCCGGTCGAGCACTGGCAGCCGATGATGGCCAAGGTCGCGCCTTTTGCGAAATACTGGCACGTCAAGAACTACTACCGCACCGAAGACGAGACCTCGGGCCTCGTCGTTACCCATCCGGCGCCGCTGGAGTTTGGTGTGATCAATTACCGCGCCGCAATCCGCATGGCGCTGGCGCACGGCTTCAACAGCCCGTTCCTGTGCGAGCACTACGGTGGCGACGGCCTTTCGGTCAGTGCCGCCAACCGGGATTATCTGAGGCGCATTCTGCCTCGCGACTAAGGGAAGAGACGCGATGACCACAATTTTCGACGCACCGGAAGACTTTGCGACCACCGCGCTTGCCGGATTCAGCTCGATCTACGCACGCAACGTCCGGCTGGTGAAGGGCGGCGTCGTCCGCTCGACCAAGGTGCCGAAGGGCAAGGTCGCCGTCGTCGTCGGCGGTGGATCCGGCCACTATCCGGCCTTCGCCGGCTATGTCGGCCCGGGCATGGCGGATGCGGCGGTTGCCGGTGACGTCTTCGCCTCACCGTCGACCGCGGCCGTCGCGCGCGTCTGCCGCCACGCCGACCAGGGCGGTGGTATTCTGCTCGGCTTCGGCAACTATGCCGGTGACGTGCTCAATTTCGGTGTCGCCGCCGAGCGCCTGCGCGCAGAGGGCATCGACGTGCGTATCGTGCCGGTGACCGACGACGTTGCCAGCGCGTCGGTCGAAACGCCGGCCAAGCGCCGCGGCATAGCCGGCGACCTCGTCGTGTTCAAGATTGCCGGTGCTGCCGCCGAAGCGGGGCTCGACCTCGATGAGGTCGAGCGCGTTACCCGCCTTGCCAACGACCGCACCGTGTCCTTCGGCGTTGCCTTCGGTGGCTGCACGCTGCCGGGCGCAAAGGGACCGCTCTTCTCCGTGCCGAAGGGCGAAATGGCGCTGGGCCTCGGCATCCACGGCGAGCCGGGCATCCGCGAAGAAAAGATGGTTCCGGCGACCGAGTTCGCCAAGCTGCTGGTCGGCAAGCTGCTTGCCGAGCGTCCGGAAGGCACGCTCAAGGTTGCACCGCTTCTGAACGGCCTTGGTTCGACCAAGTATGAAGAGCTTTTCGTGCTCTGGGTCGCGATCGAGAAGGAACTGAAAGCCGCCGGTCTCGAAATCGTCGATCCGGAATGCGGCGAGTTCGTCACAAGCCTCGACATGCAGGGCTGCTCGCTGACGCTGATGTGGCTGAACGACGAGCTTGAGACCTACTGGCGTGCCGCCTGTGACGCGCCAGCGCTGCGCAAGGGCACGATCATCGCCACCGAGCCGGCAACCGACGCGTTGACCGACGACGATATCGCGGTCGCCTTTGCTCCCGCCTCGGACGCTTCGAAAAAGAGCGGCGCGTGCATCGCACGCCTGATTGGTGAACTCGCCGAGACGCTGAAGCAGGCCGAAGACGAACTCGGCCGCATCGATGCCTTTGCCGGCGACGGCGACCACGGGCAGGGCATGCGCCGAGGTTCGGCGGCAGCCGACGAAGCGGCAAAGGCGGCGGTTGCTGCGGGTGCTGGTGCGGCAAGCGTGCTTGCAGCTGCTGGCGACGCCTGGGCCGATCGCGCCGGTGGCACCTCGGGCGCGATCTGGGGCCTGCTGCTTCGCGCCTGGAGCAGCGCCTTAAGCGACGAGCAGGCGGTAAGCGACGCTGCCGTTGTCGACGGCGCCCGTCGCGGGCTCGACGGCGTCACGCGCCTTGGCCGTGCCCGCGTCGGCGACAAGACGCTCGTCGATGCGCTGGTGCCCTTCGTCGAAACGCTTGAGCGCGAATTTGCCGCCGGAAAGCCGCTGGCGGACGCGTGGAAAGCTGCCGCCAAGGCCGCGACCGATGCCGCCGAGGCCACGTCCAGCCTGACGCCGAAGCTCGGCCGGGCCCGCCCGCTTGCCGAAAAGAGCATCGGCCACCCGGATGCCGGCGCCGTTTCGCTGGCGCTGACGGCGCGCGTTTCTGGCGATTTCCTTCATCAGGCCGCCAAGGCCTGAGGCAAACGACAGCAGGATCGGGCGGCGGCATGCCATCGCCCGATCGTTCATCTTCGCGGCAATGACCAACCTTCGGTGATTGCCGCGCCTTTTCCGTCCGGTGGAGATCTCCGGAACGCGGAATGCGTGGGAACGGGCCCGGGAAGGTTGCGGACGGGCCGCCCATTGAGCCGCCTGCCAATCAGATTTGGGGCAGAAAAGGCGCTTAGAACCCCCAGACGTGGCTTTTTCATCACAATCCCAGCTGATTGTTGGGGAAACCCGCACGATTCTCCGGTTGCGCCCGAGGCTGCCACGGAATTGCCCGATGCCGGGCTATGGCTGGTCATTCCTGCAGCGTGCGCTATGTGCTTGAGTTCGTGTGCCGCCGGTTAAATGCCAATCATTTCTGACGTTCCGAGAAGGAGACAAGAATGAAAAAGAGTTTTGCCGTGAAGGTGTCCGCAGCGTCTCTGGTTCTCGCTAGCGCGATCGCCGCCAACGCCGCCGATCTCGCAACTGCCCAGCCGCAGCCCGAGCCCGACACCAGCAACGGCGTCAAGATCGGCTACCTCGATTGCAACATCGCCGGCGGCGTCGGCTATGTGCTCGGTTCAGCCAAGGAAGTCGACTGCGTCTTCCGCTCGACCATGGGTGCCGAAGCCTCGGATCATTATTCCGGCGCGATCCGCAAGATGGGTGTCGACCTCGGCTTCACGACGCAGAGCCGCCTGATCTGGGCCGTGTTCGCTCCGACCGCCGGTTACCACCGCGGCTCGCTCGGCGGCCTCTACCAGGGCGCAACCGCCGAAGCGACTGTCGGCGCCGGTATCGGTGCAAACATCCTCGTCGGCGGCACGTCCGGTTCGATCCATCTGCAGACGGTCAGCGTGACCGGCCAGATCGGCCTCAACCTCGCTGCCACCGGCACGTCGATGACGCTGACGGCCGTCAACTAAGATCTTTTGGACAGCGCCGTTGCACCTCCCACAACGGCTTGCCGACGACCGGACAAGACAACAAAGGCACCGCACGCTCATACGGCGCGCGGTGCCTTTGCGTTTTGACGTCACTCGATTCGCGTTTAAGGAATGCAGCCAGAAATCGTGCGCCGAGAGGGTGAATTTCGAGGGGTCGGATTGAAGAAAAGCCATTGCCTGGGCATCGTTGCCCTTTGCCTCGTCTCCGCGCCGCGGCTTGCCTCTGCCGAATGGCAGGCGATCGAGAAGGAAGCGCCCTATGCGGTTACCGGCCAGACCGGCGCCGAACTCTATGCCTCGATCGGTGAACGCGGGCCCAAGGCCGGGCTCGGCCGGGCGATCGCCCATACCAATTTCAAGCTGACCTGGACGCGCAAGTACGAACAAGTGGCGGGCGCCTGCACGCTGACGACAGCGAGGCCGAAGCTGATCATCACCTATACGCTGCCGAAACCATCCAAGCCGCTGCCCGCGGGCACGCGCGAAAACTGGGCGACCTTCATCAACGGCGTGCGCAAGCACGAGCTCGTGCACGGCGACTTCATCAAGGAGATGGTGCGCGCGATAGAACAGGCGACGCTGGGCTTCTCGGTTCCCGACGACCCGAAATGCCAGAAGATCCGAACGGAAATGACCAAGCGCCTCGGCGCGCTCTCGCAGGCGCAACGCCAACGCAGCCGCGACTTTGACCAGGTGGAACTGACTGACGGCGGCAATATCCACCAGTTGATCCTGAAGCTTGTCAACGGGCCGTAAGGCGGCGACCGGCGATGGGAGACAATGCCGAGCGACCGGCATCGTCGCCTGTCCAGTCGTCATCCATACCGCACCAGAAACTCCTCCGCCGTCAGCTCGCGGAAGTCGTCGAGCGCGCGGCGCAGGCGCTGATGGTCCCAGTCCCACCAAGAGAGCGCGTCCATGCGTTCGCCGATGCCCTCGTTGAAACGGGCGCGGATGAACTTGGTCGGCACGCCGCCGACGATGGTGTAGGGCTCGACGTCCTTGGAGACGACGGCGCCGGCGCCGATCACGGCGCCGTTGCCGACAGTGACACCCGGAAGGATGGTGGCGCCGTGGCCGATCCAGACGTCGTGGCCGATCGTCACCCGGTTCGACCGCCGCCAGGCGAAGAGGTCGTGGTCGAGTTCGGTGTCGTCCCAATAGTTGGGCGCGCGGTAGGTGAAGTGGTGGAGCGTCGCGCGCCATGTCGGATGGTTGGTGGCGTTGATGCGCACGGCTGCGGCGATGTTGACGAACTTGCCGATCGTCGCGCACCAGATCGAGCCGTCCTGCATGATGTAGGAGTAGTCGCCGAACTCGACCTCGTCGAGGCGTGAGCGCTCCTGTACCTCGGTGTAACGGCCGAGCGTCGAATTGTTGACGCTCGCCGTTGGGTGGATGAAGGGCTCGAGCCCGAGCTTCTGGCTCATGCGGCGGCCTTTCTGGGCGAGAAGGCAGAGACATCGAAAATGCGGTCGGCAACGGCGTCGCGCACCTCCTCGTCATGGAAGATGCCGATCAGCGCCGTGCCCTTGGCCTTCTTCTCGGCAATCAGCTCGACGACGACGGCGCGGTTCTTCGCGTCGAGCGAGGCGGTCGGCTCGTCGAGCAGAAGGATCCGGTGGTCGGTGATGAAACCGCGGGCGATGTTGACGCGCTGCTGCTCGCCACCAGAGAACGTGGCCGGCGGCAGGCTCCACAGCTCTCGCGGCAGGTTGAGCTTGCTCAGGAGTTCCGCGGCACGGGCGCGGGCGTCCTCGAGCGGCGTGCCGCGCGCCTGCAGCGGTTCTGCGACGATGTCGAGCGCCGAGACACGGGGCACGACGCGCAGGAACTGGCTGACATAGCCGAGCGTCGTGCGACGGACTTCGAGCACCGTGCGCGGCTCGGCGGTCGCGAGGTTCACGAGCTTGCCGTCGTGATCCATCAGGATCTGGCCTTCGTCGACGCCGTAATTGCCATAGAGCATTTTCAGGATCGAGCTTTTGCCGACGCCGGACGGACCGCCGAGAACGACGCATTCGCCTGCCTTCACCGAGAAGGAGACGTTGGCGACGACCGGCCGGCGGATGCCGTCCCGCAGGTGCATGGTGAAGCTTTTTGCGACTTCGGAAACAACGAGAGGTGTTGCCATGGTTCTTAATTTCCTTTGCACATGATCTGGGCCGACGACAGGGGTTCGCGGTTCGGGATCATGCGTCACACCTGCAGGATCGAGGAGACGAGGAGCTGGGTATAGGGCTCGCGCGGATCGTCGAGCACGCGGTCGGTCAGGCCCTGTTCGATGACGGCGCCGTCCTTCATCACCATCATGCGGTGCGAGAGAAGGCGGGCGACGGCGAGGTCGTGGGTGACGATGACGGCGGCAAGGCCGAGGTCATGCACGAGGCCACGCACCAGATCGAGCAGGCGCGCCTGGACCGAGACGTCGAGGCCGCCGGTCGGCTCGTCCATGAAGACGAGGCGCGGGGACGTCACGAGGTTTCGGGCGATCTGCAGGCGCTGGCGCATGCCGCCGGAAAAGGCGCGCGGCTGGTCGTCGATGCGGTCGATGCCAATCTCCACCCGCTCCAGCCAGTCGCTGGCGGCAGCGCGGATGTTGCCGTAGTGACGGTCGCCGACCGCCATCAGCCGCTCGCCGACATTGGCTCCGGCCGAGACCGTCATCCTGAGGCCATCGGCCGGGTTCTGGTGCACGAAGCCCCAGTCGGTGCGCATCAGGAAGCGGCGTTCGGCCTCGCCCATGCGGGCAAGATCACGGTATTGGCCGTCGCGCATGTGGTATTCGACGATGCCGGACGTCGGCATCAGCCGGGTCGACAGGCACGAGAGCAACGTCGTCTTGCCCGAACCGGATTCGCCGACGATGGCGAGCACTTCGCCCGGATAGAGCTCGAAGGAAACGTTGCGGCAGCCGATGCGGCTTCCGTAGAACTTCGAGACGTCGTTCACTTTCAGAAGCGGTACGGTACTCATTCTGCGGCTTCCTTTCGGGCGAGCATATGACCTTGATGGCCGCAGGCGCGGCGGTCTTCGCAATGATCGGTGTCGGAGCAGACGAACATGCGCCCGCCCTTGTCGTCGAGAATGACCTCGTCGAGATAGACGTCCTCGGCGCCGCAGAGCGCGCAGGGCTTGTCGAAGCTCTGGATCTCGAACGGATGGTCGTCGAAATCGAGGCTGACGACGTCGGTATAGGGCGGCACGGCGTAGATCCGCTTTTCGCGGCCGGCGCCGAAGAGCTGCAGCGCTTCCGACATGTGCATCTTCGGATTGTCGAACTTCGGTGTCGGCGACGGGTCCATGACATACCGGCCTTCGACCTTGACCGGATAGGCATAGGTGGTGGCGATATGGCCGTTGCGGGCAATGTCTTCGTAGAGCTTCACATGCATCAGCCCGTATTCCTCGAGCGCATGCATCTTGCGGGTTTCGGTCTCGCGCGGCTCGAGGAAGCGCAAGGGTTCCGGGATCGGCACCTGGTAGACCAGCGTCTGGCCTTCCGAGAGCTTTTCCTCAGGGATGCGGTGGCGCGTCTGGATGATCGTCGCCTCCTTCGTCCGGGTCGTGACGGCGACGTTGGCGACCTTCTGGAAGAAGGCGCGGATCGAGACGGCGTTGGTGGTGTCGTCGGCGCCCTGGTCGATGACCTTCAGCACGTCTTCCGGCCCGAGGATCGAGGCCGTCACCTGGACGCCGCCGGTGCCCCAGCCGTAAGGCATCGGCATTTCGCGTGAGGCGAAGGGAACCTGGTAACCGGGGATGGCGATTGCCTTCAGGATCGCGCGGCGGATCATGCGCTTCGTCTGTTCGTCCAGATAGGCAAAATTATAAGTAGCAAGGTCGTTCATTGCTGATTACCCTTGAGAGTGTCGACCGTGGATGGAGCCAGGTTGTGACCGAGCTGTTCTCCCGCTTCGTATTGATCTGCGTCGCGTGCTTCGTCGTCGCCGGCGTTTCGAACGCGATCCGGCGCGCCTGGCGCGAGAGAGGCGAGAGCGCCCGCAAGCGAGACAACGGCAGTTTCGTCGGATTCGACGGTGGCGCTGGCAGCGATTGCAGCGGCGGGGACTGCGGCGGCGGAGATGGTGGCGGCGGTGGCGATTGAACCGCTGGGGCTGGCACGATGCCCGATCATTCGGCCGCCTCCCGCTGTTCCTTGGCCGTCTCGCCCGAATTCGCGGCGTCGTAGTCGCGGCGCATGCGGCGGACGAGATCGAGTTCGGCCTGGAAGTCGACATAGTGCGGCAGCTTCAGGTGCTCGACAAAGCCGGTCGCCTGGACGTTGTCGGCATGCGAGATCACGAATTCCTGGTCCTGGGCGGGGGCGACGATATCCTCGTTGAACTCGTCGGTGCGAAGCGCCCGGTCGACCAGCGACATCGACATCGCCTTGCGTTCGCTCTGGCCGAAGACGAGACCGTAGCCGCGGGTGAACTGCGGCGGCTGCTTGGCCGAGCCCATGAACTGGTTGACCATCTGGCATTCGGTGACGCGGATCATGCCGAGCGAGACGGCAAAGCCGAGTTCGGGCAGGTCGAACTCGACCTCCACTTCGCCGATGCGGACTTCGCCGACGAAGGGGTGGGTGCGGCCATAGCCGCGCTGGGTGGAGTAGGCGAGCGCCAGAAGGAAACCCTCGTCGCCGCGGGCGAGCGCCTGCAGGCGCAGGTCGCGGGCCATCGGAAACTCCATCGGCTCGCGGGTAAGGTCGCCCATCACGTGGCCTTCGGGCATCTGGCCGTCGCCCTCGATCAGGCCTTCGCCGTCGAGGATGTCGGAGACGCGCATGACGTGTTCGCCCTGCTGCTTGACGGCCGGTTCGGCAACCTCCTCGTCACCGATCAGCGACGGGTCGAGCAGGCGGTGTGTGTAGTCGAAGGTCGGGCCGAGCAACTGCCCGCCGGGAAGGTCCTTGTAGGTTGCAGAGACCCGGCGCTCGACCTTCATGTTGGCGGTGTCGACCGGCTCGGAATAGCCGAAGCGCGGCAGCGTCGTGCGGTAGGCGCGCAGGATGAAGATCGCTTCGATCATGTCGCCCCGCGCCTGGCGCACGGCCAGCGCCGCGAGCGCGCGATCATAGAGCGAGGCTTCCGCCATCACCCGGTCGACGGCAAGGCCGAGCTGTTCGACCACCTGCTCGATGGTGATTGCAGGCAGGTTGCGGTCGCCGCGGCGGCGGTCGGCGAGAAGGCGGTGCGCATTGGCAATGGCGGCTTCCCCGCCCTTGACGGCTACATACATGGATTTAAGCCTCCTTCGGCGAAAGACGGGTGGTGCGCGGCAGGCAAAGAAGCTGATCGCCCGCCGTCAGCACGAGATCGACGCCGCGCGGGAAGATGGCGCGGTTGGCGTTCCAGAATTCGAGGAACACGTCGGGCAGCCCCTTCGGCGAAATCTCGACCTCGGTCTTGATGCCGGGGCCTTTGGCGACAAAAGGTGCACCGCCCGAGAGCGCCTCGATTTCGATGACCAGGGTCGTCGATCGGTCAGGGTATTCCTGGGTTCCGAGCGAGAACTGGTCGAAGCTCGGAATGGCGGTGCCCTTTTCGATTAAGGCGAAGCGGGCTTCGATCTTGCTCGTTGTCAGCGGTGCGCCGGTGTGAAAGGCAATCCATTGCGGAACGGCGGATTTGGTGAGCGCCGGCGTCAACCAGACGGGAGTATCATGGTCGCACAAGGTCAGCGCCACGGCACCGGCGGCCGTGCCGAGTGGAGAGGGGGGCACGCTTTTGGCGGAAAGTTGCTTGATCGTGCCCGGGCGAGCGAAACCGTCCATCAGTTCGCGAAACACGGACTGGGCGGCAAACACCGGATCGGCAAAGGCGCCGGCGTAGATCTGCGATTGGCTCGGCATCAGTCGTCTCCCCGGACCATGGTGAAAAAGTCGACGCGGGTTGCCGCGGTTTCTTCGGCCTTGCGGCGCTCGTCCTTCGCCAGCCGCTTGGCAATGCCGCCGAGCAGAGCCTCAACGTTGGCCCTGTCACCGTCGCGCTGGGCGAGCGCATCGAAGATGGCTGCGAGCCGGGCGCGCTCCTTGTCGGTTCCGAGCAATTGCCCGTGGCCGATCTCGCCGGTCGAAAGGCGGATAGTGGCGCGCGATACCGTCGCTTCGCCGAGATTGAAGGGATCGCCGCCGCCGCCGATGCGACCGCGCACCATGACGAGCCCCGTCTCCGGGCCGCGAACCGGATGTACGTCAGGCTTGTCGGCGACTGCCTCCCAGGCGTCCCTGAGTTCGGTGACTGTCGCCTGGGCAAGCAACCGCATGGCTTCCTTGCGCGCCGGATCCGGCGGACTTTCCTGCTTCACTTTCGCATCCATCATTGCCACCTCAAATGTCTATTGATCTAGACAACTATACATCTTATACTTTTTCATAACGTCGGCAAATGACAGGCTTGTGACATGCCCATGCGAAAAGACACGGCAATGCGGAAAGTGGTGGAGCGCCAGACCGGCGTCGCTCTCTGGCGGCAGATCGCCGACCGGATTCGCCTGGCGATCAGCAATGGCGACTATGATGCGACCGGAATGGTGCCGCCTGAAACGGCGCTGGCGGCGGAGTTCGGGGTCAACCGGCATACGGTCAGGAGCGCGCTTGCGGCCCTGTCCGAAGAGGGACTGGTGCGCGCCGTGCAAGGGCGCGGGACGATGATCGAGCGCCAGGAAAGGGTGAGCTACCCGATCTCCAGGCGCACGCGTTTCTCGCAGGGCCTCGGACGTCAGGTGAAGGAGATCGGTACAAGACTGCTTGGCCATGCCGAAGTGCCGGCCACCGGCGAGGTTGCCAAGGCGCTCGGCCTTTCACCCGGTGACCCGGTCATCGAGCTCAGGACCGTCAGCAGCGGCGACGGCCGTCCGCTCTCGGTGTCGGCGAGCTATTATCCGGCGCATCGGTTCCCGCGCATGGCCGCGGAGTTCGAGCAGTTGCATTCGGTCACCAAGGCTTTTGCCGCGCACGGCCTCGACGACTACGTTCGCGTCTCGACCGAAATCGTCGCTCGCCACGCCGATGCCGAGGAGCTTGCAATGCTGAAGCTGTCCCCCGGTGCCATCGTGCTGGAGGCGCAATCGCTCAACGCCGATCTTGACGGTCAGCCCGTGGAATTCTCACGCAGCCGTTTCGCTGCGGACCGAATGAAGCTGAAAATCGAGACCTAGCCTCAGGACCATCAATCGCCTCCGTCGAAGAAATAAGGCATAGGCCGCATTTCCGACGCGTTTTTGCCGCATGAGCGAACCTGCATCAGGACCGCGCATTGAGAATTCTCTAACGGGAGAATGGTAATGGCGACGTGGCGACCCGATCCTTCCTTCTATCCATCACCGCGCATGGCGGCAAAGGCGCCGAAAGAGACGCTCGCCTATGTGGCGGCGTTTGATCCGGATCGAAAACGGCCGGATGCGATCGCCGTCGTCGATGTCGATCCGGGATCGTCGAGCTATTCGCAGATCGTCGGCCAAATCGACATGCCCAATGTTGGCGACGAACTGCACCATTTTGGCTGGAATGCCTGTTCCTCCTGCCTTTGCCCCAATGCGCCGCATCCGCATGTCGAGCGTCGCTATCTGGTGGTGCCGGGTCTCAGGTCCTCGCGGCTGCACATCATCGATACCAAGCCGGACCCGCGCAATCCGAAGATCGTGCGCGTGATCGAGCCCTCGGAAATTGCCGAGAAGGCGAACTATTCGCGGCTACACACCACCCATTGCGGGCCAGAAGGCATCTACGTCAACGCGCTTGCCGATCGCGATGGCAAGGCGCCCGGCGGTATTTTCCTGCTCGACCACCAGAGTTTTGACGTGCTTGGGCAATGGGAAATGGATCGCGGCCCGCAGAAGCTTGCCTATGATTTCTGGTGGCATCTCGGCCACGATACGATGATCACCAGTGAGTGGGGCACGCCGGATACCTTCGAGAACGGGCTGGTTCCCGAGGTCTTGCTCGGTTCGAAATACGGACGCCGCTTGCATTTCTGGGACCTGCACAAGCGCAAGCACGTGCAGGAGATCGACTTCGGCGAGGAGCATCAGCTCGTTTTCGAACTGCGCCCGGCACACGATCCCACCAAGGCCTATGGTTTCGTCGGCTGCGTCATCAGCCTCAAGGATCTGTCGGCCTCGATCTGGACCTGGTACCGCGACGGCGACAAATGGGCGGTCAAGAAGGTGATCGAGATCCCGGCAGAACCGGCCGATCCGGATCTGCTGCCGCCGGTGCTGAAGGGTTTCAGCGCCGTTGCGCCGCTCGTGACCGATATCGACCTGTCGATGGACGACCGCTTTCTCTACGTCTCCTGCTGGGGTACCGGCGACATGATCCAGTACGACGTCTCCGATCCCTTCGCGCCGAAGGAAACGGGACGTGTCAGGATCGGCGGCATCGTTTCGCGCGCGACGCATCCGAAGGCGAAGAACGGCGCGTTGAACGGCGGGCCGCAGATGGTGGAGGTCAGCCGCGACGGCAAGCGGGTCTATTTCACCAACTCGCTCTATGGCGCGATCGATCCGCAGTTCTACCCAGAGGGTATCGACGGCTGGATGGTCAAGCTTGATGTTTCCGACAATGGCGGCATTGCATTCGACGAGAAGTTCTTCGTCGACTGGCCGAAGGGGCATCGTCCTCACCAGGTTCGGCTCGAAGGCGGCGATTGCTCCTCCGATTCCTATTGCTACCCATAAGGAGGCGTGGGGGCGAATGACGTCGCTCTGGCCGTGGATCTCGCTTGCCGGCCTCGGCGCCTTTCACGGCATCAATCCGGCGATGGGCTGGCTGTTTGCCGTGGCGCTCGGACTTCACCGCCAGAGCAGCCGGATTGTCTGGCTGTCGCTCGCGCCGATCGCAATCGGCCATGCGATCTCGGTGGCAACGGTCCTTGCGGTGGTGATCGCCTTTGGTTCGACGCTCGATCCAAACAGCTTCAGGCTGGCGGCGGGCGCGCTCATTCTCGCCGCGGCCGGCTACACCGCCGTCTACGGCCATCGCCACCGTGTGAGGGTTGGCATGCGAACGGGCATGGCCGGACTTGCGCTCTGGTCCTTCCTGATGGCGACGAGCCATGGAGCGGGCTTGATGCTGGTGCCGGCTGTTCTTGGTCTCTGCATGGCGAACCATGCGAGCGAACTGGCGCTGTCAACGTCGCTACCGACCTCTTTGGCCGCCGTCGCGGTCCACAGCATCGCCATGCTGACGGTGACCGCGGCGCTGGCGCTTGCCGTCTTTACCTGGTTCGACCTTGCCGTGCTGCGTTCCGCCTGGATCAATTTCGATCGGCTCTGGACACTGGCGCTTGGGGCGACCGGCGTGGCGCTCCTCATCCAGTGAGCTGCGTCGGAGCTGGTGCCGGCGCACCGCGGTCTTCAGATCTTGTCAGGCGTGGCGCTATCGCGGTCCGAACGGGTCCTTCGGCCGGCGATCGGACGAAAGCGTCTGCCTTGAGCGTTCGGTCAGCGCTTCGATCGCATCGGCGAGATGCACGTCTGCGATGTTGTAGTCACCGCGTTCTATCCTGATCCTGTGCGCCTCCATCAGGACCTCGGCATGGCTGCGACCGGCCGGCGGCTCGAAGCGATAAGAGGCAAGTTCGACAAGCAGCCCGAGCGGATCTTCGAAATAGATCGAGTCCATGAAGCCGCGATCCTTGACGCCGCTGTGCTTGATCTTGCGCTCGTCGAGCCGTTCGACCGCCTGGGTGAAGGTGGCCCGGGACACCGCGAAGGCAATGTGGTGCACACAGCCGATGTCCGTCGGTGTTCGCCGTTGTATCGCTTTGCGGTTCTCGTCAGTGAAGATGGTGATCAGGCGACCGTCGCCCGGGTCGAAATAGAGATGGCTCTCACTCGCCCGATCGAGATTGGGTTGCTCGAAAATGAAGGGCATGCCGAGCAGGCCTTCCCAGAAATAGATCGAGGTCTGACGGTCCGCTCCGACGAGCGTGATGTGGTGAACTCCTTGGGATTGAAGCTTTCGCATGGCCGGCCTTTCCGGTGATGCGGAAGGTTTGACGCGCCAACCTGTCCGCTTCATGCGATTGTCGTCCGCTGAGAGCCGAAGGCAAGCGCCAATCAAGGGGTAGCGGCAAGCGACCGTGATCGATGTTGTCATCGGCCTATGTACGGGCCCCACGATGTCCGGACCTTGACTTGGCTCTTCCCGGTTGATTTCTTTTCATGATGCAATCATTGCATGTTGCAGCTGGGCGAGCCAGACGAGCAAAAAGGGAGCTCAGCGTGATGTCTCTGCGCAGGGTCGGCATTGTCGGCCTGTCGTTTATCGTATTGACCGCAGTTGCCCGAGCCGACAGCGAGCCGTTCTCAGGGCAGTGGCGACAACTGACCTCGACGGCCGGGGAGTGTGGCCGATGCTACATCGGCATTGTGCGGCACGGCGATGTGCTGACGATCACAAGCAACAACGGCTGGCATGCTGTGGTGAATGTCGACCGGTTTGAGGATCTGCAGCTTGCTGCGGGCAAAGGGCAAGAGTTTCGGCATTCAGTTCATTCGGCGCGGTGGCCAGCTGCAAATGTTTATGGTGGTCGCGCAGGCCGACGGTCCGCCATTGGCAATTCGCGCAACCTATGAAAAAGGACCTCCGGCCTCCGGTACAGACACGCGGCCGGCACCGGAGATCCATCGCATCTGATCTGGCAGTGCCGCACGCGAACGGACAACGGGCGAGATGGCGCACGCGCCAGGCCCGACGATCCCGTTGTCGAGCGGCACGGTAGCGACCATCTGACCTCGTAGCCTAAATGTTGCGGCGCTTGCCCTCGATCAGGTCAAGCACCGCACGAGCGGCGTCGAGCACGTTGGTGCCGGGACCGAAGACGGCCGACACGCCGTTTTCCATCAGGTAGTCATAGTCCTGCCGCGGAATGACGCCGCCGCAGATGACGATGACATCCTCGCCGCCGCGCTTTTTCAGGGCTTCGGCAAGCTGCGGCATCAGCGTCTTGTGACCGGCGGCCAGCGACGAGACGCCGATGACATTGACCTTGCTGGCAAGCGCCATGTCGGCGGCCTCTTCCGGCGTCTGGAACAGCGGGCCTGCAAGCACGTCGAAGCCGATGTCACCGAAGGCAGACGCGATCACCTTGGCGCCGCGGTCGTGGCCATCCTGGCCGAGTTTGGCGACCATGATCTTCGGCTTGCGACCGAGCTTGCCCGAGACCTCGCCGAGCCGTTCGGTGAGCACGGCCAGTTCCGGTTCGCCCTCATAGGCCTTGCCGTAAATCTTGCTGACGACCTTGGGCGTGGCCGCATGGTCGCCGAAGGCTTCGCGCATGGCGTCGGAGATTTCGCCGACCGTTGCCCGTGCGCGGGCCGCTTCGACGGCGGCCGCCAGCAGGTTGCCTTCGCCGCTGCGCGCCAAATCGGTGATGGCGGCCAGTGTTCTTGCCACGTCCGCCGCGTTGCGTCGCCGCTTGGTCTCGACGATCCGGCGGATCTGTGCGGCCCGCACCGCGCTGTTGTCGATCTCCAGGATGTCGATCGGCTCCTCGTTGTCGAGGCGGTACTTGTTGACGCCGACGATGATTTCCTCGCCCTTGTCGACGGCCGCCTGACGCCGGGTTGCAGCCTCCTCGATCAGCCGCTTCGGCAGCCCGGCATTGACCGCCTCGGTCATGCCGCCCATCGCCTCGACCTCCTCGATCAGCGCCCAGGCCTTTTCGGCGAGTTCATTCGTCAGGTTCTCGACGTAGTAGGAACCGGCGAGCGGATCGACCACCTTGGTCACACCCGTCTCGTGCTGCAGGATCAGCTGCGTGCTGCGGGCGATGCGCGCCGAAAACTCGGTCGGCAGCGCGATCGCCTCGTCGAAGGAATTGGTGTGCAGCGACTGCGTGCCGCCAAGGGCCGCAGACATCGCCTCGAATGCGGTGCGGATGATGTTGTTATAGGGATCCTGCTCCTGCAGCGAGACGCCCGATGTCTGGCAATGGGTCCTCAGCATCAGCGAGGACGGCTTTTTCGGCTCGAACTCCTGCATGATGCGGGTCCACAGCAGCCGCGCTGCGCGAAGTTTGGCCGCTTCCATGAAGAAGTTCATGCCGATCGCGAAGAAGAAGGAGAGACGCCCCGCGAACTCGTCGACGTTCAACCCCTTGGCCAGCGCCGCCCGCACATATTCGCGCCCGTCGGCAAGCGTGAAGGCAAGCTCCTGCACCAGCGTCGCGCCGGCTTCCTGCATGTGGTAGCCGGAGATCGAGATCGAATTGAACTTCGGCATCTCCTTCGCCGTGTACTCGATGATATCGGCGACGATGCGCATCGAGGGTTCCGGTGGGTAGATGTAGGTGTTGCGGACCATGAACTCCTTGAGGATGTCGTTCTGGATGGTGCCCGACAGCTTGTCGCGCGACACGCCCTGTTCCTCGCCGGCGACGATGAAGGAGGCGAGGATCGGTATGACCGCCCCGTTCATGGTCATCGACACCGACATTTCCTCGAGCGGGATGCCGTCGAACAGGATCTTCATGTCCTCGACCGAGTCGATCGCCACACCCGCCTTGCCGACATCGCCTTCGACGCGGGGATGGTCGCTGTCATAGCCGCGATGGGTGGCCAGATCGAAGGCGACGGAGAGGCCTTTCTGGCCCGCAGCCAGGTTCTTGCGGTAAAAGGCGTTCGAGGCTTCAGCGGTCGAGAAGCCGGCATATTGCCGGATCGTCCAGGGACGCCCGGCATACATGGTGGCGCGCGGCCCGCGCACGAAAGGCGCAAAGCCCGGCAGCGACGAGAGATGGTCGATGCCTTGCAGGTCCTCGGCCGTATAGAGCGGCTTCACCGCAATGCCCTCGGGCGTCTGCCAGGTGAGGCTCTCGGGTGTTGCCTTCAGTTCGCGCTCGGCGAGCGTTTCCCAGTCCTTGATGGTCTTTTGGCTCATCGCTAGCTCCTTGCCCGAAATGTGCGCCTTCCTCGCCTCATCCCTGTGCCTGTCACAGGGATCCAGCCACGCGCAGTCTTTCGCGTGAAAGACTGAATTCTCAGCGTCGCAGACGCGACGCAGCTGGTTTCCTGTGACAAGCACAGGAATGAGGACGGCTAAACCGGGTCTTCACTCGAATTCCATGATCAGCTCGTCGACCGCGAGGCTGGCGCCGGCTGAAACCGCCACACGCTTCACCACCGACTTCTTCTCGGCGCGCAGGATGTTCTCCATCTTCATCGCCTCGACGACAGCAAGCGCCTGGCCGGCCTCGACTGTGTCGCCCTCCTTGACGGTCACTGACGTGATCACCCCCGGCATCGGGCAAAGCAGCATGCGCGAGGTGTCGGGCGGCAACTTCTTCGGCATCAGCCGCGCCAGCTCGGCAACGCGCGGGCTTCTGACATGGACGACCAAGTCGATACCCCGCCAGCGCAGCCTGAGTGCAGTGCCAACGATGTCGACTTTGACGCTCAAGGGTTCATTGTCGATGTTGAAGGTGGCAAGCGTGCGGCCAGGCGCCCAGTCGCCGGCGATGGTGACGGAGGTCCCATCGGCAAACCGTACATAGGCGCCATCGGCTGATGCGCCGGCCGTGACCGCGAAGTCATGGTCGCCAAGCGTGGCAATCCAGTCATGGCCGATCACGCGGCGATGGTTGCCGATCGTGCCGGAAATCTGGCTGGCGCGCTCCTGCAGCGCCTGGTGGACCGATACGGCGATGGCGGCGAGCTTGCGCAGTGAGCGTTCGTCGGCGGAAACGCCATGGAAACCGTCGGCGAATTCCTCGGCGATATAGGCCGTTGTCAGCCGCCCCTCGCGAAAGCGTTGCTGTTGCATGACGGCCGAAAGGAACGGCAGGTTATGGCCGATGCCTTCGACCTCGAACCGGTCGAGCGCCTCGGCCATGGCGTCGACCGCCGCCGCGCGATCCGGTCCCCAGGTGCAGAGCTTGGCGATCATCGGGTCGTAATACATCGAGATCTCGCCGCCCTCGAAGACGCCGGTGTCGTTGCGCGTCACCGTGCCATCGTCGTGTTTGCCTTCGACAGGAGGGCGATAACGGGTCAGCCGGCCGATCGACGGCAGGAAGTTGCGGTAGGGATCTTCCGCATAGAGCCGGCTTTCGATCGCCCAGCCGTTGAGCTTCACATCACCTTGACCGAAGGCCAGTTTCTCGCCGGCAGCAACACGGATCATCTGTTCGACGAGATCGAGCCCGGTGATGAGTTCGGTCACCGGATGCTCCACCTGCAGGCGGGTGTTCATCTCGAGGAAATAGAAATTGCGCTTGGCGTCGACGATGAATTCCACCGTGCCGGCCGAATGGTAGCCGACGGCCTTGGCGAGCGCGACCGCCTGTTCGCCCATGGCCTTGCGGGTCTCCGGATTGAGGAAGGGGGAGGGCGCCTCCTCGATGACTTTCTGGTTGCGGCGCTGGATCGAGCATTCGCGCTCGCCGAGGTATAGCGTGTTGCCGTGCTTGTCGCCGAGCACCTGGATCTCGATATGGCGCGGCTCGGTCACGAATTTCTCGATGAAGATACGATCGTCGCCAAACGAGTTCTTCGCCTCGTTCTTCGACGACTGGAAGCCTTCGCGCGCCTCCTGGTCGTTCCAGGCGATGCGCATGCCCTTGCCGCCGCCACCGGCCGACGCCTTGATCATGACAGGATAGCCGATCGATCCGGAGATCTTCACCGCCTCGTCGGCATCGGCGATGAGGCCCATGTGGCCCGGAACCGTCGAGACGCCCGCTTGCGCCGCAAGCTTCTTGGAGGTGATCTTGTCGCCCATCGCCTGGATGGCGCCGACGGGCGGGCCGATGAAGGCGACGCCTTCCTTCTCCAGTGCCTCGGCGAAGGCGGCATTTTCTGAGAGAAAGCCGTAGCCCGGATGCACCGCATCTGCGCCGGTCTTGCGGATCGCCTCGATGATCCTGTCGATGACGATGTAGGATTGGGCGGACGGCGAGGGGCCGATATGCACAGCCTCGTCGGCCAAACGCACGTGCATCGCCTCGCGGTCGGCATCGGAATAGACGGCGACCGTGGCAATCCCGAGCTTCTTTGCGGTCTTGATGACGCGGCAGGCGATTTCACCACGGTTGGCGATGAGGATTTTCTTGAACATCTTCTTCTCTCTCAAATCCTGGCGTCAGCGTTTGAACTTGCGGCGATAGGGCAGGAGCGCGATCGACGACGCGGCGGCCGCACCGCCGAAAAGCAGCGCGAAGGGCACGACCACCATGAGGGTGGCAAGCACCGGGCTCGTCGAACGGGCGATGTGGATGCCGACCGCGCCGATGTTGAGCCCGATCAGGACGCCGGCCGTGATCGCACCGATCACCATGCCGATCAGCGCGTTGACGGCCATGTAGCGCAGCATCGACCAGTGGTCGCGTTTGGCCTCGTCAGGCGTCATGACGCGCTCCGGCTCGCGTTCCATCGTCGCCTCCATCAGAGCGGGATCGTGTCGTGCTTGCGCCAGCGCAGATCGACCTGCTTGTTGCGCAGCGAGGCGAAGGCGCGGGCGATCCGGCGTCGCGACGAATGCGGCATGATCACCTCGTCGATGAAGCCGCGCTCAGCCGCGACGAAGGGATTGGCGAAGCGTTCCTCGTATTCTTTCGTGCGCGCGGCGATCTTCTCGGCATCGCCGAGTTCCGAGCGGTAGAGGATTTCCGTCGCGCCCTTGGCGCCCATAACGGCGATCTCGGCGGTTGGCCAGGCGTAGTTGACGTCGGCGCCGATGTGCTTGGAGGCCATGACGTCATAGGCGCCGCCATAGGCCTTGCGCGTGATCAGCGTCACCATCGGCACGGTCGCCTGGCTATAGGCAAAGAGCAGCTTGGCGCCATGCTTGATCACGCCGCCATATTCTTGGGCGGTGCCGGGCAGGAAGCCGGGCACGTCGACCAGCGTCAGGATCGGGATCGAGAAGGCATCGCAGAAGCGCACGAAGCGGGCGGCCTTGCGCGCGCTGTCGATGTCGAGGCAACCGGCCAGCACCATCGGCTGGTTGGCGACGACGCCGACCGTCTGGCCCTCGATACGGATGAAGCCGGTGATGATGTTCTTGGCGAAGCTCTGCTGCAGCTCGAAGAAATCGCCCTCGTCGGCGAGCGCCAGGATCAGCTCCTTCATGTCGTAGGGCTTGGTGGCGCTGTCGGGGATCAGGCTGTCGAGGCGCATTTCAAGTCGCGACGGATCGTCGTGGAAAGGGCGGGTGGGCGGCTTCTCGCGGTTGTTGAGCGGAAGGAAATCGAACAGCAGGCGGGTCGCCTCCAGCGCCTCGATGTCGTTCTCGTAGGCGCCATCGGCGACCGAGGATTTCGAGGTGTGGGTACGCGCGCCGCCGAGCTCTTCCGCCGTGACGATTTCGTTGGTCACGGTCTTTACGACGTCAGGCCCTGTCACGAACATGTAGGACGAGTCCCTGACCATGAAGATGAAGTCGGTCATGGCCGGCGAATAGACGGCACCCCCGGCGCAGGGACCCATGATGACGGAAATCTGCGGAATGACCCCGGAGGCTTCCGCGTTGCGGCGAAAGACCTCGGCGTAACCGGCAAGCGAAGCGACGCCTTCCTGGATGCGGGCGCCGCCCGAATCGTTGAGGCCGATCACCGGCGCGCCGTTGCGCACGGCCATATCCATGATCTTGCAGATTTTCTGCGCATGGGTTTCCGACAGCGAGCCGCCGAGCACCGTGAAGTCTTGGGAAAAGACATAGACCTGGCGGCCGTTGATCGTGCCCCAGCCGGTGACGACGCCGTCGCCCGCGACCTTCTGGCCCTCCATGCCGAAATCGACGCAGCGGTGGGTGACATACATGTCGTATTCTTCGAAGGAGCCCTCATCGAGCAGGACCTCGATGCGTTCGCGTGCCGTCAGCTTGCCCTTGCCATGCTGGGCATCGATGCGTCGCTTGCCGCCGCCGGCCCTCGCTTCCGCCCGGCGGGCTTCGACCTGTTCTAGTATGGCGCGCATGGTGCCCTCCCGGTTTTTGTGCGTGCCCGTCTTTTGGGCGATTGTGCAGAGGCGCTTCGACCTTCGCAATAGCGTCGAAGGCGGCATGGAAAAACGCCTCTTCATGTGCAAATGTGAAATAGAGAAATTTGTGAAACGTAAATTGCAAAGTTGCAAACATGGCGATCGGCAAGCTCTATATTGGCCGCAAGGTCCGGGAACTGCGCGAAGCGAACAAGGCGACGCAGGGCCAGTTCGCCGAACGCATCGGCATCTCCACCAGCTATCTCAACCAGATCGAAAACAACCAGCGGCCGGTTTCGGCCTCAGTCCTTCTGGCGCTCGCCGAAAAATTCCAGATCGACATCGCCGAACTCTCGACAGGGGAGGGCGACCGCCTGCTTTCGGCGCTCTCGGAAGCGCTCAGCGACCCCCTGTTCGAAACCTATTCGGCGAGCCTGCAGGAGCTGAAGCTCGTCGCCCAGAATGCGCCGGGGCTGGCGCACGCGCTGATCACCTGCCATCAGGCCTATCGCCGCAACAGCGAGCAACTGGCCAGCATGGACGACACCATCGGCCGAGGCGGGCCGTTCGTCGAAACGACGCCCTATGAGGAAGTGCGCGACTTCTTCCATTTCGTCGACAACTACATTCACGAGATCGACCTGCTCGCCGAGCGATTGGCCGGCGATCTCGGGATCGGCGAGGGCGACAATCACGCAGCCCTCGCAGGCTATCTGGAGGAGCGTCATGGCGTGCGGGTCGTGCGCGGTGCTGCCGGCGACGAGGCGATCCGCCGCTTCGATCCGCGCGCCCGCATTCTCACGCTCAACCCTTATGCGCCTGCGGCAACCCGTGATTTCCAGATCGCCCTGCAGATCGCCCAGTTGCACGCCCGCGAGGAGATCGATCGGGTGGCCGGAAGCGCCGGTTTCCGCACGGAGGAGGCCTTCGAGATCTGTCGGATCGGTCTGCAGAACTACTTCGCCGGCGCCCTGATCCTGCCTTACCAGGCATTCTTGAAAGCCGCACGGGACCTCAGGCACGATATAGAGCTGCTTGCCGCCCGCTTCGGCGCATCGCTGGAGCAGGTCTGCCATCGGCTCTCGACGCTGCAAAGGCCGGGACATAAGGGCATTCCGATCTTCTTTGCCCGCATCGACCGCGCCGGCAACATCACCAAGCGCCATAGTGCGGCGAAGCTGCAGTTCGCCCGCTTCGGCGCCGCCTGTCCGCTCTGGAACGTGCACCAGGCCTTCGAGACGCCAGGCCGGATCATCCGGCAGCTGGCCGAGACGCCTGACGGCGTGCGTTATCTCTGTCTCGCCACGCAGATCACCAAGGGCGGCGGCGGATTCCGCGCCGCACAACCACGTTATGCGCTCGCGCTCGGCTGCGAGGTCTCGTACGCCGATGCCTTCGTCTATGCCGACGACATGGATCTCGGCAATCGTGCCGCCTTCGATCCGATCGGCATCTCCTGCCGTATCTGCGAGCGCACCAAGTGCGCCAGTCGCGCCGTGCCGCCGCTGAAGCGCCGACTGATCGTGGACCATGACTTACGCGGCGCTCTGCCGTATCGTCTCAGTGAGAGCTGATCGGGATCTGTTCATTTTTGAACAGGGCCTGTCTGAAGTTGCGCCTGTGCCGGTATGAAGTTTGGTGTAACTAGGCCTCGAACGATGCGGTCAGGGAGGACATGCATATGGATTTTCGCCTGTCGGAGGAGCAGGAGGCCATTCGCCAGATGGCGCTCGATTTCGCCCGCGACGAGATCGCCCCTTACGCGATTGACTGGGACCAGCAGAAGCATTTTCCCGTCGATACGCTGCGCGGCGCCGCAGCCCTCGGCATGGCCGGCATCTATGTCCGTGACGATGTCGGCGGCACCGGCCTCACCCGGCTCGACGCCGCCATCATCATCGAGGCGCTGGCGACCGGCTGCCCGGCCGTCGCTTCCTTCATGTCGATCCACAACATGTGTTCGGGCATGATCGACCGCTACGGCACGGACGAGCAGCGCCAGCGGCTGCTGCCCAAGCTTTTGACCATGGAGGTGCTTGCGAGCTATTGCCTGACCGAGCCCGGTTCCGGTTCGGATGCGGCTGCGCTGAAGACCAAGGCCGTCAGGGACGGCGACGACTATGTGCTGACCGGGCAGAAGCAGTTCATTTCCGGCGCCGGCACGTCCGGTCTTTACGTGATCATGGCCCGCACCGGCGAGGACGGCCCCAAGGGCATCTCCACCTTCGTCGTCGACAAGGACGCTCCCGGCCTGACTTTCGGCGCCAACGAGAAGAAGATGGGCTGGCACGTCCAGCCGACGCGTGCCGTGATGCTCGACGGCGTGCGCGTCCCCGCTGAAAACCGCCTGGGCGCAGAAGGCGACGGCTTTAAGATCGCCATGGGCGGACTTGACGGCGGCCGTCTGAACATCGCGGCAGCCTCGCTCGGGGGTGCCCAGGCCGCCTTTGACCGGGCGCTCGCCTATGTCCAGGAACGCCGCGCTTTCGGCAAGGCGATCGGCGAGTTCCAGGCGCTGCAGTTTCGCCTCGCCGACATGGCGACCGACCTCGAGATTGCCCGCACCTTCCTCTGGCGCGCAGCTTCGGCGCTCGATGCCGGAGATCCGGAGGCGACAAAACTCTGCGCCATGGCCAAGCGCTTCGTCACCGACCGTTGCTTTGCCATCGCCAACGACGCGCTGCAACTGCACGGCGGCTATGGCTACCTCGCCGATTACGGCGTCGAGAAGATTGTCAGGGATCTCCGGGTGCACCAGATACTCGAGGGCACCAACGAGATCATGCGCCTGATCGTCGCGCGCTCGCTTGTCGGCCGCAAATAGCCGGAACAGGAAGGACCGTTCATGGACATGCAGATGCCTGCACCGGAAGTCATCGTCGAACGCCAGGGCGCGATCGGCCGCATCCGGCTCAATCGCACACGGGCGCTCAACAGCCTCAACGTGCCGATGATCCGGCTGATCGCCGAAGCGCTGACCGACTTCGAGAGCGATCCATCGGTCGCCGCCGTCATGGTGACCGGCGAAGGCGAGCGCGGGCTTTGCGCCGGCGGCGATATCCGCATGATCTATGAGAGCGGCCGTGAACGGCCGGAAGAGGGGGCGCAGTTCTGGCGCGAAGAATTCGTCGTCAACAGCCGCATCTCCGGTTACCGCAAGCCATACATTGCGATCATGGACGGCATCGTCATGGGCGGCGGCGTCGGGATATCGGCGCACGGCAGCCACCGCATCGTTACCGAGCGCACCCGGCTGGCGATGCCGGAGACCGGCATCGGCTATTTCCCTGATGTCGGCGCCACCTGGCTGCTGCCGAAGGCGACAGGCGAATTCGGCACCTATCTGGGACTGACCGGCCGGGATATCGCGGCCGCCGACGCCATTCATGCCCGGCTTGCCGACAGCTTTGTCCCTTCCGACAAACTCGAAACCCTGATCGAGCGACTTGCTGCTCTGCCGCCTTCCGCAGGACGTGCCGATGTAGATGCGGTGATCGCGACGCTGTCGAGCGCGGCCCCGTCGACGCCGCTTCAGAGCCACCTTGCCCTGATCGACCGCTGTTTCGCCTTCGATACGATCGAGGAGATCCTCGAAGCGCTTGCCGCCGACGGTTCCGACTTTGCCAAGGAAACGCTCGTGCTGCTCAATTCGCGCTCGGCTCTCAGCATGAAGCTGACGCTCGATCTCCTGCGGGCCGCGCGCCGCAGCGCATCGCTGAACGACTGCCTCGAGCGGGAGTATTCCGCAACGCTCGGCATGCTGTCCAACCCGGATTTCTATGAGGGCGTGCGCGCGGCGGTGATCGACAAGGACCGCAACCCGAAATGGTCGGTGACGCTTTCCGATGTCACGCCCGCCATGCTCGCCCGGTTTGCGAACAAGGATCACCCGCCACTGTTCTAGCGCCTGGGGACGGGGCGCGGTCTATTCGACCGGATTTCGATGCGGAGGAGGAATACCATGACGAAAATCGCCTTTATCGGGCTCGGCAACATGGGCGGACCGATGGCCGCCAATCTGGTGAAGGCGGGCCATGCGGTCTCGGGCTTCGACCTGTCGGAAGCCTCGCGCAATGCCGCGGCGAAAACCGGTGTCTCGGTTGCCGGCTCGATTGCGCATGCGGTGCGCGGTGCCGAATGTGTCGTCACCATGCTGCCGGCCGGAGCCCACGTACTCTACGTCTGGGACGAGCTGCTCGGCTTCGTCGATCCGGGCACGCTTCTGATCGACAGCTCGACGATCGACGTCGACAGCGCCCGCAAGGCCCATGCGCTTTCCGAAAAGATCGGCTGCCCGTCGCTCGACGCGCCGGTTTCGGGCGGAACCGGGGGCGCAGCGGCCGGTACGCTCACCTTCATGGTCGGCGGCGGCGACGACGCCTTTGCCCGCGGCAGGCCGCTGCTTGAGGCAATGGGTAAGAAGATCGTGCATTGCGGCGGCGTCGGCGCCGGCCAGGCGGCCAAGATCTGCAACAACATGATCCTCGGCATCTCGATGGCCGGCGTGTGCGAGGCCTTCGTTCTGGCCGAACGGCTCGGCCTGTCGCACCAGGCGCTGTTTGACGTCGCCTCGACATCGTCGGGCCAATGCTGGTCGTTGACGAGCTATTGCCCGGTACCGGGCCCGGTTCCGACCTCTCCCGCCAACAACGACTACAAGCCGGGTTTTGCCGCGAGCCTGATGCTGAAAGACCTGAAGCTGTCGCAGCAGGCCGCAAGTGCAGCCGGTGCGACGACGCCGATGGGGGCACAGGCGGCCCAGCTCTATCAGATGTTCGAAAAACTCGGCCACGGCGGCGACGATTTTTCAGCACTGATCCATCTTCTGCGGGGCAATGACGAGGCGAAGGCCGGTTAGGCGCTGATTTGGGTGGTGTTTCGTGTGCTGGTTCGGCCGAAAATTCGCCCTGTCTGGCTGTGGATAGAAAATACCCTATGATTTCAATTGGATGACAGATTTCTCCACGGACTGAGAAATTGGCTGTTGACGTATCTGAGGTGTGGGGTCTATAAGCCCGATCACTGACGAGGGCGGCGGCGCTGCTGGCGACGACGACCTTCGCTCTAGAGTTTCCTGGGTTGGCTGAGGCTGATTTTGGGGTCTGGACTGGATGGTCTGGG
>NZ_DASYGZ010000207.1:0-122535 GCF_035999135.1 Ensifer sp. | reverse complement strand
CCCGGCGAGAAGGGCCTGAGCAACTAAAGCAACCGCTCCTCCGGTTGAAAGGCCGGAGGAGCGCTCGATCACCCCAACGACAGAAGGAAACGGCATGTTCAGGTTTCTGCTTGTCCGCATCGCCTCTGCCATTCCGGTGCTGCTTGTCTTGAGCGTGGCGACCTTTGCCATCATCCAGGCCCCGCCCGGAGATTACAGCGACTACATCCGCTCGCAGCTGATCAACCAGGGCGGTGCGTCCTACGAGGAGGCGGAAGCCCAGGCGCAGGCCTATCGCAAGGAGCATGGGCTCGACCGGCCGACGGCGGTGCAGTACGTCAACTGGATGACCGGCATCCTGACGCGCGGCGATTTCGGCCACAGCCTCTATTACAACAAGCCGGTTGCCGATGTCGTCGGCGAGCGCCTGCCGCGCACGCTGGCCCTGGCTCTCGTCTGCCACATCCTTGCGTCGATCATCGGCATTTCCTTCGGCATCATCGCGGCGACGCGGCAATATTCCTGGATCGACAGCCTGCTGTCGACGGTTGCCTTCCTCGGCATGACCGTGCCGCGCTTCCTGATGGCGCTGATCATCGTCTACATCCTCGTCTTCCATTTCAACGTCAGCGAAATCAACAGCTTCCATTCGGCCCGCTATGGCGGCGCGCCCTGGTCGTGGGACAAGTTCGTCGATCTCGTCAAGCATGTCTGGCCGGTCGTCGCGATCGCCACCTTCGGCGGCCTCGCCTACAATATGCGGGTGATGCGCGGCAATCTGCTCGACACACTGAACGCCCAATATGTCGAGACGGCCCGCGCCAAAGGCTTGAGCGAAGGGGCCGTGGTCATGCGCCACGCGGTTCCGAACGCCCTGCATCCGCTGATCATGTACCAGGGCGTGGTGCTGCCCTACATGCTGACCGGCGAGATCGAGACCGCGATCATCTTCGCGCTGCCGACCGTCGGTCCCGCCATTGTCGGCTCCATGTGGGTGGGTGACGTCTATGTCACCGCCACCTTCATGCTGGTGCTGTCGGCAACGCTGATCCTCGGCAACATCATCGCCGACATGCTGCTGGCGGCCCTTGATCCGCGCGTGCGTCTCGGAGGAGCCCCGGCATGACCGTCGAGATTGAAACCACCCTCCCGCTGGTCGTCGAACCCAGGAACGAGCAGCACAACGAAAGCTACCAGGCGCTGGTCTGGCGCCGGTTGAAGCGATCCTGGACCGGCATGCTCGGCCTCGTGCTCGTCGGCCTGTTGCTTTTCATGGCGGTCTTTGCCGATTTCCTGTCGCCGGTCGATCCGAAGGCCACGGGCGTCGCCTTTGCGCCGCCGCAGGCGATCAGCTTTACCGACAAGGACGGCAATTTCGTCTTCTCGCCGCGCAGCTATCCCTTGACCGACGGCACGGAACTTGACCCGATCACCTTCCAGCCGATCATCGGGCCTGACTACGAGAACCCGCAGATCCTGGGCTTCTTCGTCAAGGGCGCGCCCTACCGCCTCTTCGGCCTGATCCCGGCCGAGCGTCATTTCTTCGGTGCAGTCGATGGCTCGGCGGTGCACCTTCTCGGAACCGACAAGTTCGGTCGCGACGTGCTCTCGCGCATTCTCGTCGGATCGCGCATCTCGCTGATGATCGCGCTGATCGTCGTCTCGATCGTCACGGTCGTCGGCACGACGGTCGGCATGGCGTCGGGCTATTTCGGCGGCCGCTTCGATGTCTGGACCCAGCGCTTCGTCGAACTGGTGCTCGCCTTCCCGCAACTGCCGCTCTATCTGGCGCTGACCTCGCTGATCCCGGTAACGGCGCCGACCAACGTCTTTCTCGCCTTCGTCATCATCGTCATGTCGGCGCTCGGCTGGGCGCAGATGTCACGGGAAGTGCGCGGCAAGACCTTGGCGCTCGCCCGCATCGACTACGTGCGCGCGGCGATCGCCGTCGGCGCCAGCGACCGGCGCATCATCTTCCAGCACATCCTGCCGAACGTGATGAGCCATGTGATCGTCGCGGTCACGCTGTCGATCCCGCAGGTGGTGCTGCTTGAATCCTTCCTCGGCTTCCTCGGGTTTGCCGTCAAGCCGCCGCTCATTTCCTGGGGGCTGATGCTTCAGGACACCTCCACCTATTCCGTCATCGGGTCCTATCCCTGGATCCTCTCGCCGGTCGCCTTCGTGCTTGTCACGGTCTTCGCCTTCAATGCCCTTGGCGACGGCCTGCGCGACGCCATCGATCCCTATTGAGGAGGACGCATCATGACAGAGACATTCGACGTCCTCGCAGCCGCTCCGTCCGAGCGCAGGGACCTTGCCGAACGGGCCGGCCGGCCGATCATCGATGCCCGCAACGTTGCCGTCCGTTTCAAGGTCGAGCATGGCGCGGTGGAGGCGGTGAAGGACGTGTCCTTCCAGCTCTACCGCGGCGAGACCATTGCGATCGTCGGGGAATCCGGCTCGGGAAAATCGGTCACGGCGCGCAGTGTCATGGGGCTCTTATCCAAGCGTGCTACCATCGCCCCGCAATCGCGCATCGACTATGACGGCAAGGATGTGCTGAAATTCTCGCCGCGTGAGCGGCGCGCCTTGCGCGGCAATCGCCTCGCGATGATCTTCCAGGAGCCGATGAGTTCGCTGAACCCGGTCTATACGGTGGGAACGCAGATCATCGAGGCGATCCGGGCACATCGCCGGATCAGCCGCCGCGCGGCAACCGAGCGGGCGCTGGAACTGCTGCGTCATGTGAAGATCCCGGATCCGGAGCTGCGCATCAACCAGTATCCGCACCAGCTCTCCGGCGGCCAGCGCCAGCGGGTGATGATCGCCATGGCGCTTGCCAACGATCCGGACGTCTTGATCGCCGATGAGCCGACGACAGCGCTCGACGTCACCGTCCAGGCGCAGATCCTCAACCTCATCCGCGACCTGCAGCGCGAACTCGGCATGGCGGTGATCCTGATCACCCACGACCTGACGGTGGTGCGGCAGTTCTCCGACTATGTCTATGTCATGCAGTACGGCGAGGTGAAGGAGCACAACACCACGGCCGCGCTGTTCGCCAACCCGTTGCACGCCTACACCAAGCGGCTGCTCTCATCGGAGCCGTCCGGTGCGGCCAAACAGCTGCCGGACAACGCCCCGATCATGCTCGACGGGCGGGACGTGAAGGTCTGCTTCACGCTGAAGAAGGGTGGTCTGTTTCGCCCGCAATTCTCCGAACTCATTGCGGTCGACAAGCTCAGCCTCAATCTGCGCAGGCACGAAACACTCGGCCTCGTCGGTGAATCCGGTTCGGGCAAGACCACCTTCGGCCAGGCGCTGATCCGCCTTCTCAATGCCGATGGCGGCGAGATCTACTTCGACGGCATCCCGATCCACGACAAGGACCGGACGGCGATGCGGCCCTTGCGCTCGCGCATCCAGATCGTCTTCCAGGATCCGTTCGCCTCGCTCAATCCGCGCATGTCGATCGGCCAGATCATCGAGGAGGGGCTGGTCGTCAACGGCATCGGCGTGAACCGCAAGGAGCGGGTCGAGCGGGTGGTCGACGCGCTCACCGCGGCCGGCATGCCCGGCAATATCCTGTCGCGTTTTCCGCACGAGTTCTCCGGCGGCCAGCGCCAGCGCATCGCCATCGCGCGGGCGATTGCGCTCGAACCGGAATTCATCCTGCTCGACGAGCCGACCTCGGCGCTCGATCTTTCCGTCCAGGCCCAGATCATCGAGCTGTTGCGCAAGCTGCAAGACGAGCGGGGACTGAGCTACCTCTTCATCTCCCATGACCTCAAGGTCGTGCGTGCCCTCTGCCACCGGGTGGTGGTGATGCAGCACGGCAAAATCGTCGAAGAGGGGCCGGTAGGCGAAATCCTTTCCAATCCCAAGACCGCCTACACCGAAAGGCTCGTACGGGCCGCCTTCGATGTGGCAGCATGACCGTCAGAACTGAGAGGCAATCCATGACCAGACAACCCAAGATCACCTTCATCGGGGCCGGCTCCACCGTCTTCATGAAGAACATCATCGGCGACGTTTTGCAGCGGCCGTCGCTGTCATCAGCAACCATCGCGCTGATGGACGTCAACCCCGAGCGCCTCGGCGAAAGCGAGATCGTCGCCGGCAAGCTGGTGCGCACGCTCGGGGTGAAGGCGAAGATCGAAACCCATTCCAACCAGAGACAAGCGCTTGAAGGGGCCGATTTCGTCGTCGTCGCCTTCCAGATCGGCGGCTACGAGCCCTGCACGGTCACGGATTTCGAGGTGCCGAAGAAATACGGCCTGCGCCAGACGATCGCCGACACGCTCGGCGTCGGCGGCATCATGCGCGGGCTGCGCACCGTGCCGCATCTCTGGAAGATCTGCGAGGACATGCTGCAGGTCTGCCCGAACGCGATCCTCCTGCAATACGTCAACCCGATGGCGATCAACACCTGGGCGATTTCCGAGCGGTACCCGACGATCCGCCAGGTCGGCCTCTGCCACTCCGTCCAGGGCACGGCCTTTGAGCTTGCGCGCGATCTCGATATCCCCGTGTCGGAAATCCGCTACCGCGCCGCCGGCATCAACCACATGGCCTTCTACCTGAATTTCGAACACCGCCAAGCCGACGGCAGTTTCCGCAGCCTCTATCCGGATCTGGTGCGCGGCTACCGCGAAGGACGGTTCCCGAAGCCCAGCCACTGGAACCCGCGCTGCCCCAACAAGGTGCGCTACGAAATGCTGACGCGGCTTGGCTACTTCGTCACCGAAAGCTCGGAGCATTTCGCCGAATACACGCCCTATTTCATCAAGGACGGCCGACCGGACCTGATCGAGAAATTCGGCATTCCGCTCGACGAGTACCCGAAGCGTTGCGTCGAGCAGATCGAGCGCTGGAAGCGCCAGGCCGCAGCCTTCAAGGAGGCGGAAAAGATCGAGGTGGCCGAGAGCCACGAATACGCCTCCTCGATCATGAATTCGGTCTGGACCGGCGAACCCTCTGTCATCTACGGCAACCTCAGGAACAACGGTTGCATCACCTCGCTGCCGGAAAACTGCGCGGCGGAGGTGCCGTGCCTGGTCGATGCGTCGGGCATCCAGCCGACCTTCATCGGCGACCTGCCGCCGCAGCTGACCGCGCTGATCCGCACCAACATCAACGTCCAGGAACTGACGGTTCAGGCGCTCGTGACCGAGAACCGCGAGCATCTCTATCACGCCGCGATGATGGACCCGCACACGGCGGCCGAACTCGATCTCGACCAGATCTGGTCGCTCGTCGACGATCTCTTGATTGCCCATCGCGACTGGATCCCGGAATGGGCACGGGTGTCGAAGAAGGTCCAGGCGGCCTGACATTTTCTCCCGGTCAGGTCGTAAACAAGCCCCGGAACGTTCCGTTCCGGGGCTTGTTCATAGTGGAAATGAAGGCGGCGCCAGCCGTCCGGTCAGTTCGCCCGTGCCTCGAGCCAGTCGTGCCATTGTTCCTCGCTGCCATGGAAGACGTTGAGGTCGATCTTGCCGTCGACGCCCTGCGACAGGCCCGAGCCCGAATACTGCCAGAACAGCCACTTGCGGTTCGGGTATACGATCGAGGGGTGCTGGGCGACAGCGCGCAGCCAGAACGGATACTGCTTGAACGCGCCCTGCAGGTTGTCCTTGTAGAAGTCCGGCGCCGTGTAGATGATCGGGCGCTGGCCGTAATGGGCCTCGAGCTTGTCCATGAACACCTGCATCTTTTCGCGCACGCGCTCGGGCGACAGGCGGCGCTTGCAGCTGGATTCGCCGTTGTATTCCACGTCGATCACCGGCGGCAGTGCGCCCGGCTCGCGCGGAACGTTGCGGATGAACCAGTCGGCCTGCTCGCCGGCCGTGCGGCACCAGTAGAAGAAGTGATAGGCGCCGCGGCGCATGCCGGCGGCTTTCGCGGCACGCCAGTTCTTCTTGAACATCGGGTCCAGATGGTCGCCGCCGTCGGTCGCCTTGATGAAGGCGAAATTGGCCCCTTGCGTACGCAGCTTGGCCCAGTCGATGTCGGCCTGCCAGCGCGAAACATCGACGCCGTGCACGGCCATCTTGCGGGGGTTCTTGGCGCGACCGAAATTGATCGGCTTGGCGTCGCGGAAGCGGTGGCCGTAGATCTGCGAGCGGCCCCGCGGCATCGCCTGCGTTACCGGGTTTTCCGGCGCGACGAAGGCGACCGGCCGCGCGTCCGGAACGGGCGTCACTATCGTCGTGGTCGTCGTCGTGTTGGCGGCCGGCGCGAAAGCCTCGGGCTCGGGAACCGGTCCGGCCCAGGCGAGCATTTCCTGCGGCGGGGCATCCTGGATGTATTGCGGCGGCGTCGCCTGCGCGGTCGCCTGACCGACGCTCGCAGCCGGTACGGGGGCTGCCGTCAGTGCAACGGAGCTGGTCGTCTCGCGCGAAGGGCGCGGTGCGATGGTGTCGAGGCTCGAACTGGAAGAGCAGCCGGAAACGAGGCCGGCAAGCAGGATCGCGGTCGCAGATGAAAGACGCATGGGCACCCGTACGCAAAACAGGTCGACGGCGATCGCCGGCCGACAGGTGTGAAATAGCTAACGGAAGATTACCCGAAAAGTTTGAATCCAATCTTACCAACCGAACCCAACTTTGCGCACTCATGGTTGCAGCGGGTAAGGCACATTGCCGCAGCCTGTTGGTGACCTGAAGCGCGCGCCCTGTCGGACGCGCTGGTCGTCGTCACGCTTTAAAGGGTTGCATAATCCTCCCCTTGACCGGTTAGGCTCAAGGGGAGCTGCGTCAGTTCGGGGCCGGTTCCAGCCCTCGGCCCGCGCGCTGCCGCTGGCCCCTGCGAAAATCCAGATTGCGGGCGATGGTCTCGTCGAGCGCGCCTGAGGCGTCGGTGATCATCGTCGGCGAAAAATGCGACCGGAAGCCTTCGTTTACCCGGAATGCCGGGGTGTAGAGGGGGCCAAGCGGCTGCGTCGTCGTGACATAGGTCAGGTTGTCGTCGCTTCCCGAACCGGTCGGCAGGCCGTGGCGGTGCATGACCGAGGGAAGCGCGAGCCTGAGGCTGTTGGCAAGCAGATGCACCATCTGTCGGCCGGACAGCGTACGGCGGTAGTTGCGGTAAAAGCCGAGGCAATGGCGCAGGATGCGCGCGCGGTTGCCGTCGAGCCGCGACAGCTTGCGGGCAAACAGCGCCACGGCGTCGATCTCGTCGAGCGGACGCGTCATCAGGGTGAAGCCGTCCATGTCGCGCAGCTTGGCCGAGGGCAGGAAGCGGCCTTGTTCCACGCATTCGTCAAACAGCGGCGTGCCGAGCAGCGGGATCGTCAGGCTGAGAAACGCCGGCAGCGGCATCGTGCTTTCGCCAGTGATGAAGTCGAGTTCGTCCTGCATGGCAGCCATTGTCTGCGACGCAGGATCGAACAT
Organism: Ensifer sp.; assembly: GCF_035999135.1. Lineage (GTDB taxonomy): Bacteria > Pseudomonadota > Alphaproteobacteria > Rhizobiales > Rhizobiaceae > Ensifer. The sequence goes on along the minus strand of NZ_DASYGZ010000207.1, from coordinate 115,162 downwards.
CAGGCCATACTGGAAGGCGACGCCGGCCTTGAGGCAGGTTCGAATGGCCTCCAGCTGCGGAACCACCAGGTTCTGCTTCTTCTGGTAACGCTTGAGTTGCGCTTCGCTGAGGGTCTCGACGCCGCTGAAAAGACCGAGACAGCCGGCCGCCCGCACCGCTTCGAGATTGTCGGGGTCGCGAAAGAAATCGCCGGTGACCAGCGCGATCCAGCCCTTGAACAGCCCCTGCCGCCAAAGCCTGCCGATCAGTTCGAGCTTGGCGTGAAACGCGTCCTTGCTGTTGCCGTAGAAATTGTTGTCGATGAACAGCACGTATTTGCGGGCGGGCGCATTGCGCAATTGCGCTTCGATGTAAGCGGCATCGTAGTTGTGATAGCGCCGGCCCTCGGCGGTCAGCGCGCAGAAACTGCATTTGAAATTGCAGTAGCGGCTCGTCTCGACGTAGCTGATCGGGCCGCCCCACCTGGCAAGGTCGAAACGCGGCAGGATCGTCTCGGAAACGGCCCATTCCCCGAACACGTCCTTGATCACCGCCTGCATCTCTTCGATGTCGCCGTCGCAGGCGTAGTCGAAGGTCTCCGCACTCGACACCGGCAGGTTGCGCACGGCCGGTCCGCCGGCGACGACCACGCAGCCGGGCGATTTCGTGCGGGCGTAGGCGGTCAGATGACGCATCCGGTCGAAGGCCGCGGTCACGCCGGTCAGCACCAGCATGTCGAGCTCGGCAAATGCCGCCTCGTCGGTGAGCGGGCCGTCGTGGAACTCGCTATAGGCGCGAAGCTGCACGCGCTCCCTTGCGAAGGCGCCAGCAAGGAACAGGTGGCCGGTGCCCTGGGGCAGGAAATCCGGCCGACCGCCCGGGTTGCGGGTTTCGTCGAAATGGGCAAGCACGATGAGAATGCGCGGCGGACGGGTTCGGTTCATGCGCGGCCTCCGTGGGATCTGGCCATCGGGACTTCTGGCGAGGTATCGGCCTGGTCGAGGGGGAGCACCTCGCACCAGGTCGCCCGGCGCAAGGAGAACATGGTCTCGAATGCCTGTTTTGCCGTCGCATCCTTCGGGCCGGCCGGGTGCCTGAGCACGGCAAGTGCCATGGCTGGCATCTCCAGCCGGATCGCCTCGGCAAAGGCATATTGGGCGACGCGTTCGGCGCGGCGTTGCCGACCGCGGCGCAGATTGAGGGTGGCTTCGCCCAGGGCCGCGGCCGGCCGGCCGATCGGATAGACCCGCGCGAATTTCTCGAGCTTGCGAAGGACGAGCTCGGCCGCGTTGAGATCGCCGCCGTCAGGATCGCTCGCAACGTCGAACAGGCGCACAAGCGCCGGCAGGGTGCGCGTCTTCATGGCCGGGTTCAGCGTCCGGCACCAGGCGAGCCCGCGTTCGAGCCAGGCCGCCGCAGCGCTGGCATCACCCTTTCGCCTCGCCGCCTCGTTCAACAGCGATGCGCCTTCGATGCAGTGGACGAGTTCGAGCCCGTCGGTCTGTTCGCGCAGGATGGTTTCGAGTTCGTCAAGGTCCCCCTCGATCGCGTTCCACCGACCGAGCGCCGAATGGCCGCGCAGGCGGCCGAGCAGGCCGCAGCCAAGAACCTGCATGTCGCCGCGCCGGCGCGCTTCCTCGCAGATGCGCTGCACAAGGATTTCCCATGGCGCAATGCCCTCGAAGGCCGATGTCAGCAGCCAGGGGCCGGAAATGGTCTCAAGGCCGACGGCCACTTCGCACCAGCGCCGGAGATCGCCGACCGTCGAGGCATTGTTCAGCCCGGCCTCGAAGGCCCGTTTGCCGTCGAGCCAGTGGCCGACCCCGATCTGATACATGCCCGACAACAGGTCGACGCGCACGCGGGTTCCCAGCTGGTCGACACGCTCGGAGAGCGCGGCCGCCAGCCGGCTGTAGTGTTCCGCCTGGCTATGCAGCGGGATCACGCCGCAGATCGCCCCAAGGCTTGCATAGTTGGCTGCCGTCGTCGGCGAGACGTTGCGGTTTCGCTCGGCGAGATTCGTGGCCCGGAGCGTCGCATGGATGAGCCGCATCTTCTCGCTGGTGAAGTAATAGATCCGCGTCAGGTCCTCGTGCGCTCTTGCCGCAAGCAGGAACGGGTCGGAAGGCGAGCGCGAGATCTCGCGCTTCAGGATCCACGTGCTGTCCCGGTGCGTCACGCGGCGCCATACCTGTTCGGCCAGGTCGAGAACCAGATGCAGCGCCAGGCCGGCAGAGGTGCGCGGCAGCGGCAGGCCGGAGAGCCGCAAGCCTTCCTCGTAGGCGTGGCGCGCCGCTTCGGCGCGACCGAGATTGAGGCTGGCCTCGCCGAGCAGGAAACACGCAGCCGCCCGTCGTGCCGGCGCAATCGCGATCGCACGCTCGCGGGCCGTCCTGAAGAAGCGTTCGATCAGGTCGACGACGGCGGCATTGTCGAACTGGCGCAGGCGCAGTTCGGCGACCCGATCAAGATATTGGAACGCGCGTGCCGCTTCATCCGCGCGCTCCCAGTGGCTAAGGATGCGTGGGAGGTTTTCGGCGTTGTCGAGTTGCCCGTTTTCCTCCATCGCCTGGCCAATACCGCGATGGGCCTCGCGGCGCTGCTCCTGAAGCATGCTGTCGTAGATGGCCTGGCGGATGACGGCATGGGCGAACATGAAGCGACCCGGCCGGTCGTCGACCGGCTTGATCAGGTGAACGGCGCACAGCCTCTCGATGCTGCCTTCGATGTCGAGCGCCGTCTTGCGGATCGGCGGCAGGGCGCTGAGTTCGGCCGCCGAAAACGTCGTTCCCATCGCGCTTGCGATTTTCAGGAGCACCTGCAACTCCGCCGGAAGCTGGTCAGTGCGGGCGATGACGGTAACCCTAGCGGTGTTGAGCAAGGTTTGGTCGTTCGAGCGGGTTTCGGCAAGGGCGATCGGTGCCGGTGCATCGGAAGCGCCAGGCAACCGACGCTCACCGATCATCCGGCAGATTTCGCAGATCAGAAGCGGGTTTCCCGCCGACTGCGCGTAGACCGCTTCGCCAAAGCCGTCCGCAGGGGACGTGCCCCCGATCGAGGCGCGAACGAGCGCGATCGTGCCCTCGAAATCCAGCGGCATCAGATTGAGCGTCTGCGCCCCGTCATGGTGCTGGCCGGTCCATCGTGCCAGGTCCTGCTGTGTTCTGGGCGTGCGGGTCGACACCACCACCGGCACCGGTGCCGTTCCGGAAACGACGCGCCCAAGCAATTGGCCGGAGGCTTCGTCGAGCCAATGCGCGTCCTCAAGCACAATGAGGCCCTGTCCCCAGCCGAGGCTCGTGGTGATAAGTTCGCCGAGCAGTTCGCGCAGCCGATGGGAGCGGCCGTCGCCCGACATGGCCCTGGTCTCGGTGGTATCGCTCAAGGTCAGGTTGATCGCGTCGTTCAAGAGCGGGGCGAGATGCGCGAGCTCCGGCCGCGTCGCAAAGAAGCGGGCGACCTCATCGGTCGCCTCCTGGCCGCGCAGGTCGCCGATGCCCAAGAGGTCACGGATTACTCCGCGCCAGCCGAAATAGGGCACATCGCGCTCGATGTCGTCGGCATTGCCAACCAGAACGCGGTTTCCGCGGTCGCGGCAGCGTTCGACGAAGGCGCGCAACAGGGCGGATTTGCCAACCCCGGATTCGCCCTTGACGATCATGACGCCGGAGTGGCGCGTGCCTGCGCGTTCGAGATAGGTCGACAGGGCGGCAAGCTCGCTCACCCGGTTGAGAAGGATCGGCGACCGTGCGTTGGCGGTCGGCACGGTCTCGGCGATCGGCGCGAAGGCCGACACGCCGCCGCGCACGCCGGGAATGGCGAGCGTCCATGGCCCGGAAAAGGCGATCTGTCCGGCGGTCTCGGTCGCCGTTGCCTGGTCGACGAGGATACGCCCGGCGGCAACGCTTGCAAGCCGCGACGCCATGTTCACGGCGGCGCCGATGACGGTATAGTCGGCGCGCTTGCTCGTCCCCAGGGCACCGCAGAAACTCTCGCCGGTAGAGATCCCGGCCGACAGCCCCAGATCCGGCGCGTCGAGCTCGCTTGACAGCCGGAGCGCTGCAAGGATCGCGCGCCGGGCGTTGTCGGCATGCTTTTCGCCGGGCAAGCCGAAGACAGCGAACACTTCGAGCCCGTTGGCGTGCAGGGCCGTGTGCAGGATCTCCCCGCCGGTCCGGCCGGCCACCGCGATCGACCGGCCGACGATCCTGTTCAGCCGGTCGAGATCGGTGTCGAGGTCCTTGCCTGATATCTGCACGAACAGCGCCGTGACGGTTCTGAGATCCGCGAGCCACTCGGACAGCGGCGAAAGCAGGCGGCTGCGAAGCGATAGCGGCAGATAGGCTTCGAGCCGCTCGCTGGCGGCATCGGACCGCCCGTTGGGCGCGACCTTTGCAGCCGCGTAAGGGGTGATGCCGGTAAGACGCGCGGTTCCGTCGCGACCGGGGCCGCCCTTCGCCCTCCTGCCGATCAGCTGCCACACGGCGCTCGAAACGAGAATCTCGCCGGCGTCGCTCAGCTGTCCGCAATGGTCGGCCTGGGCCAGGCAATCGCCGGCGACGATCAGCCAGCGCTGGTCGAGGCGGGGAACGAGGTGCAGCAGCGTGATGTCGCCGGCGCCGACGGCGATGCGCAGTTGGAGCGCGTCTTCAGGCCCGCCCGGTCCGCCGATCTCTTCGCGAATGCGGCCGGCGCAATAGCAGCTTCGCCAAGCAATCTGCTCGAGCTCGTCGCGGGAGGATGCCCGCCAGCCGGCAATCAGGCTGTCGCCTGCGAAGCTCAATACGGTGCCGCCGTGTTCTTCGATGTGCCTGATGAGGGCGCCCATGAAGCCATTGAGCAACAGGCTGACACGCTCGGCACCGGCGGCGCGGTCGCTTTCGGACCATTTGGCCGTCAGGCGGGTAAACCCGGAAATGTCGGCAAACAGCAGCGAGCCGACAAAATCCTCTCGCGTCGGAGCAGGCGATTGCGTTGCCGTCGCAGAGGACCACTGGACCAGGGCTCCGGACAGGTAACGTTGGAATTCATACTTGCCGGTGCCACCAACCACGCAAAATTCTCCCCAAGATTTCAGAGTAACATGCCTCCTGCCCAACTGAAAGGAGACTCGCGTGACCTGCCGGACACCAGTAACGGCAAGTAAATAGCCATTCCGAAAGGCGGCGAGACGGAGTAATGTTCGCCTCGATTGTTCGAGGGGGGTCTCGCGACAGGAGAGGACGATGGGGGTCGACTTGACTGGTCCGGTTGCCGCCGTGACACGGCGCGATGCCTTGCGGTTTGTCACGGCTGGCTTGATGGCGAATGTGCTTTCCGGATGTCGCCACGACTGGCCGCCGGCGGCCGCGTGTGACCTGCCCTATCCGATCATCGACGTTCATTGTCATTTCTTCAACGCCGCCGATGTGCCGGTTGACGGGTTGGTGCGCTACTTGGCGTTGCGGGAAGGGGCGCCGGACAAGAAAACATCGAAGCTGGTTATCGGCTTGGCCGTCGTCCTCGTGGTCGCGCTCGCGGAGGTTGCGCCGGAAGCAAAGGACGAGCTTGCCGTGCTTCTGAAGCGTGCGCGCCCTCTTTCCGACGCTGAACTCGCGCTGCGTCGGGACGAGCAGTTACACAAGGCGATGAGAGCGCTGATTGCGCTTGCCAACGGGGAGCGTACGGCGAGCGAATTCGTTCCGCGCAGCCGTGCCGACCAGTCTGATTTCGAAGTCCTCTTGGGCGAGCTCGCAGACCAGGCCAACCTGCCACGCAACTTTCAAAAGGGTGTGGGCGGTGTGAGCGACGAGGATGTCGCTGCGATCGTCAAAGCCGCCAAGAGCCACGACATCATCGGTGTCTATGTCAGGTTCGTGCAATTGATGCAGGACTACCGGAAAGATCTCGCTGAGAGTTATCTGCGGATCTATGGATCCCGATGCAGCGCTCTGTCGCTGATCACCCCGAGTATCTTGGATTTCGAGAAATGGATAGGCGGAAAGGTTTCACCGCAACACGACCAGATCAACGTCATGCATGAGATACAGCAGGTCGTGGCCAGGGAGCACGGCATCCGCATGCATAGCTTCGTCAGCTTCGATCCGCGTCGCGAGGCGCGTGACCCGGGCTCCTCGCTGAAGAATGTTGAAGACGCAATCATGTGCAAGGGGTTCATCGGGGTCAAACTCTATCCGCCGATGGGGTTCAAGGCGATTGGCAATGAAACTGAGCGGGGGATCGATACGGCGCTGCGGCGCCTCTATGATTGGTGCTGCCAACACGACGTGCCGATCATGGCGCACGCGGAAAACAGCCTTGGCGCGCGCTGTGGCAACGGCAGCCTTGCAAGCCCTCAACATTGGCGGGAGCTGCTGAAGTGTGAGCGCTACACGAATCTGAGGATCAACCTGGCGCATTTTGGCGGTTTCGACGAGGAACTGCGCGAGGGGGAGTGGACCGGAGTGGTGGTCAATTGCAAAAAAGACAAATTCTCGGGGCCGCCGAGCTGGGAACAGATCATCGGAGAGACGATCCATGATGATCATCGGCTTAACCTCTATGCGGATCTGAGCTATCTGAGCGAACTGGTCAGTACCACAAATGCCGATTTGCACTATGAAATCAGGAAGCGGCTGAACGCATGGATTCAAACCTATGACACCGACGCCCGTCACCTGATGTTCGGCACCGACTGGTCGATGATGTCGCGGGAAAGGAACTACAACAACTACGTGCCGCGAATGGTCGACGGCCTCGCCAAGGCAGATATCAGCGACGGCCTCCGACAGAATATTTTCTGGCGCAACGCTTCACGCTTTCTCGGTCTGGACCGTCCAGGGCCGACACGCGATCGGATTGCTGCCTATTGCGTCAAACACGAGCTTGGCGTGGATTGGCTTGCCGATCTGGCGATGACCTGAGGCGCGGTGATCACCGTGGAGGAGCGCCGAATCAAGGCACCCGACATGTAAAGTCGGACTTCATACTTGGCGGCGCCACCGGCCAGCAAATTTCCCTCCAAGATCTTAGAGTAAGATTCCTCCCGCCCGACTGAAAGGCAGGGCGCGAGATCTAGGTTATGGCAGTAACGGCAAGTAAATATCTGTTTCGTGGGGCGCGCGGACGGAGTAATGTTTGCCCGATTGTTCGAGGGGATCTCGCAGCAGGAGGGGATAATGGGGGTTGGTTGGGCGGGGCCGGTTGCCGCCGTGACGCGGCGCGACGTGTTGCGGCTTGTCTCGGCGGGCGTGGCGGCAAACGTGCTTTCAGGATGCCGGACCGACTGGCCTCCGGCCGCAGCCTGCCAGCTTCCGCACCCGGTCATCGACGTTCACTGCCACTTCTTCAACGCGGCCGATGTGCCCGTGGAGGGGCTCGTGCGTTATGTGGCGCTGCGCGAGAAGCGGCTCGATGCCCGGCTCTCGACGGATGCGGTCGAGGCGAAGGGCCTGGAAAATGCGCTTGTGGTGTTTCTCGTCACCGCACTTGGCGATGTGGCGCCCAGGGCCCGGGACGAAACCGCGATCCTTCGAAGAGAGGTGCCGCGGCCGTCCGCCAAGGAACGCGAGCGGTTGAAGGACGAACAACTGCGCGAGGCGATCAAGCTCCTGGTCGAGCGCGCCGGCGAGCAGCAGTCGACCTTCGCTGCGCGCAGCCGCGGCGGCGAAACGCCTGATCATGCAGGTCTGCTGAGGCAGCTCGGCGGCACAGCCACGCTTCCGCAGACGTTTCAGCGGCGTTCGGGCGGCCTCGCCGAAGAGGACGTCGACGCCCTGGCCACGGCTGCCAAGTCGCACGAAAAGATCGGCACCTACCTTGCCTTCGTCCGGTTGATGCAGGACTACCGGGAGGATCTGGCCGATACCTATGCGCGGATCTTTGCGTCCAAATGCCAGTTCTCGCTGATTACGCCGAGCATTCTCGACTTCCAGAAATCAATCGGCGGCAGGGCTTCGCCGCAGCACGACCAGGTGGATGTCATGGACGAGGTGCAGCAGCTCGTCATCAGGCGGCATGGCATCCACATGCACAGCTTTGTCGGGTTCGATCCGCATCGCGAGATTGAGAAGAAGGGCTCGTCACTGGAAACCGTCCAGTATGCGATCATGGAAAAGGGGTTCATCGGCGTCAAAATCTATCCGCCAATGGGCTTCAAGGCCTGGGGAAACGCCAATCCCGCAATGGATGCGGCGCTCAAGCGCCTTTACGACTGGTGCCAAAAGCACAGCGTTCCGATCATGGCGCATGCGGAAAACAGCATCGGCGCCGGCTGCGGCTTCGGCAATCTGGCAAGCCCTGCCTATTGGAAGGCGCTGCTCGACACGAACCGCTACAACGACCTCCGGATCAATCTGGCGCATTTCGGCGCCTTCGACGAGGTCCTGCGGCCGGGCGCGCCGACCGGCGTGATGGTGAACTGTGCGCAAGACAAGTTTTCCGGGCCACCGACATGGGAAGACATCATCGGCACGACCATCGCCCATGAGCGCCGCCCGGACCTGTTTGCCGACCTCAGCTATCTCAGCGAACTGGTCAGCGATCCGGATGCCAGCCTGCACGAAAAGATCCGCGTGTTGCTGGACCAGTGGCTGCAGACCTACGACCGGGACGCCCGGCACCTGATGTTCGGCACCGACTGGTCGATGATGGCGCTCGAAAAGGACTACAACGCCTACGTCCCACGCATCGTCGACGAACTGCGGCTCGCCAAGATCAGCGACGAGCATCAGCAGAACATCCTCTGGCGAAACGCTTCGCGTTACCTCGGCCTCGACCGGCCGGGTCCGACCCGCGACAGGCTCATGGCCTATTGCCGCAAGCGCAATCTGGACGTCACCTGGCTGTCGCAGCTCACGATCGCCTGACGGTGCGAATCCCGGCCGGCGCCGGCACTTTCATCGCCAGCGCGCCGTCTTTTCGATCCACTCCCGTGTCCGGCCCTCGGGGTCGGCGTTGAGGGTGATGTCGGTGACGACGGCGGCGCTGTCGGCGCCGTGCTCGAACACGCCGTCGATCCGTTCGACGTTCAGTCCGCCGATCGCGACCAGCGGCAGCGGTGCGACGCGCTCTCGCCAGCTGGCAAGACGGGGAAGGCCCTGCGGCTGCCATTTCATCTTCTTCAGGATCGTCGGGTAGATCGGCCCCAGCGCCACATAGTCGGGCTTGGCGTCAAGCGCCGTCTCAAGCTCCGCCTCGTCATGGGTGCTGAGGCCGAGCTTCAGGCCGGCGCTGCGGATCGCGGCCAGATCGGCATCGACCAGATCTTCCTGTCCGAGATGGACGAAATCGCAGCCTTCCTCGATTGCAAGACGCCAGTGGTCGTTGACGATCAGCTGGCAACGGTAGCGCGCGCAGACCGCCTTTGCGCGCCGGATTTCGTCGCGAAGCTCCACTTGCGAGCGTTCCTTGATACGAAGCTGCACCAGCCTGACGCCGACGGGCACCAGCCGGTCGATCCAGTCTGCGCTGTCGACGATGAGATAGAAGGGATCGAGGCTCATGCAAAGACTGCCTTTCCGATGACAGGTGTCGAGGGCACGGCAAAGTCGCGCGGCTCAAGCATGCCGGCGTTGAAGGCCTCGCGGCCGGCGTCGATCGCGCGGGCAAAGGCAGACGCCATCAGTGCCGGCTTTGCCGCGCCGGCAACGGCGGTGTTGAGCAGCACGGCGTCGAAGCCGAGCTCCATGACCGTCGTTGCGTGCGACGGCCGGCCGATGCCAGCGTCGACGATCAGCGGGATATCGGGGAAATGCGCCCGCATGGTGCGCAAGGCCTGCAGGTTCTGCGGACCCATGGCGCTGCCGATCGGCGCGCACCAGGGCATCAGCACCTTGCAGCCGGCCTCGACGAGGCGCTCGGCCACCACGAGATCGTCGGTGGTATAAGGGAAGACGTCGAAGCCTTCGGCGCTGAGGATGCGCGCCGATTCGACCAGCCCGAAGACGTCGGGCTGGAGTGTGTCGTGATGGCCGATCACCTCGAGCTTGATCCAGCTGGTGGAAAAGACCTCGCGCGCCATCTTCGCAGTCAGCACGGCTTCCGATACCGAATGGCAGCCGGCGGTGTTCGGCAGAACCCGCACGCCAAGCCCCCGGATCATCTCGAAGAAGGCGCCGCCCTGGCGGCCGCCGGCGGTCTCGCGTCGGAGCGAAACCGTGACGACCCCCGTGCCTGACGACCGGACCGCGTCTTCGAGAATGGCGGGGGAGGGGTAGCGGGCGGTGCCGAGCAGCAGCCGCGAGCTGAGGTCCTGTCCATAAAGCGTCAGCATGTCTCAGCCTCCTTTCATCGGCGAGAGAATTTCGATCCGGTCGCGGTCGCAAAGCGCGTGCGCCTTGCGGTCTGCCCGGTGCACAAGCTCGCCGTTGACGGCAGTGGCCAGCCAGTCGCCCTCGAAATCGAGGGCGGCCAGAAGTTCGGCAAGGGTTTCGATGGCGAGGTCGTGGTCCTCGCCGTTGACGGTCAGTTTCATCGAGCATCTCCTTTCATGTCCCGTCCGCACATAAGGTCGGCCGCCGTCGCGGCCAGCGCCGGTGAAAGCAGGAAGCCGTGGCGATAGAGCCCGTTGAGCGTGACGGTGTTGCCGGTGCGCGTGGCGCGCGGCAGATTGTCGGCAAAGGCCGGACGGACGCCGGTGCCGGTTTCAACGAGCCGCGCCTCTCCGAAGGCCGGATGCAACGCATAGGCGGCGTTCAAGAGCTCCATCATCGAGCGGGCGGTGATCGGGCCGCGATCGTCGGTCTCGATCATGGTCGAGCCGCACATGAAGAGGCCTTCGCCGCGCGGCACGATGTAGAGTGGAATGCGGGGGTGGATGAGGCGAACGGGCCGCGACAGCGCCACCTCGCTGGTCTGCAGGTAAAGCATTTCGCCGCGCACGCCGCGCAGGCCTTCGGCGCTGCCGATTTTCGAAGCACCGGTGCAGTCGGCAATGAGCCTGTCGCCTTGATCTCCGTCGATGGCGTCGACGAAGGCGACGCCCCGGTCTTGGAGCTTCCGCCGCAGCGACTGGAGCGCCCGGCGTGGGTCGAGGTGCGCCTCGCCGGCAAAGAACAGCGCGTGCTGGAAGCGGCCTGCGAGCGCCGGCTCCAGCCTGGCGATCGCCGCTGCGTCGAGCCATTCGAGGCCGGAGGTGCGCGCGGCAAAGCGCCGGAGTTCGCCCGTGTCGCGCGGCGGCGCGACCACGAGCGTGCCGTTGCGGCTGACCTCGCCGGGAAGTGTGCGGTCCCACCAGTCGATGGCGCTGATGCCATCCGTCAGGACCGGCTCCTCGGCGCTTTCCCGTTCGCACCAGGGGGCAAGCATGCCGCCGGCAAACCAGGATGCGCTCGCTGCAAACCCGGGTTCAGGCTCGAAAACGGTCACCTCCACGCCACGGGCGGCGAGCTCGTGGGCCAGCGTCAGGCCGACGACGCCGGCGCCTTTGACGAGGACGCGCATCGTCATCGGCCCTGCCGGTTGCGGGCGCGACACGCGCCGGTGTCAGGAAGGGGGATTACGCGGTTCGACATTCCGAGGCTCCATTGTTGGAACCCAGTTCTGACCGCAAGAGAGGGAAGGACGCCTTGCCGGTCGGTGCTCGCGCGAACGCGACGATTGCGGCAGCGATGTCTGCACCGTCCCTACGCCAGTATGAACTGGATCAGGTTCAACGGGTCACTGCGCCGCGATCGATCGCCTAGCAGAATCTCAGCCCCTTGGCGGGACACCCCTGGTGAATGCCCCAAGGAGATCGGCGGTCGCCGTTCTTGTCAAGGCCCTCTCCGGTGGTTCCGACGTAACAACGCGCTCCGGGAAAAATTATCTATAAAATTTCCGCGTGGGATCTTGGATACCTGCCTCTCCTGGTGTTCGGTTCCAGCTGACGAAGCGTCGCGGCGTCGCACCACATGAAAATCGGCGGAAATGTTGAGGTTCGGTGGGAGTTCGGGTCCGTGTTCGGGTGCCTTGCGGGTGGCGTTCCGCTCGACGGCGCACATGGTTTCCATCCGGCGGATTTTTCAGAATCCGTACGCGGAATACATGTAATGGTTGTGTAATTTTACCTTGGCTGCTTATAGGTGCTTGATCACAAGCGCATTTCTCAAAATTATAGATAATACTACAATCTATCTATTTTCGGTCGCCGAGTGCGCGGGAAGGGTGAACATGTTGGATGAATCCGCGGTCTGTACGCAGGAGCCGCCGGTCGCCGGGGCGCAATGGGTTCTGGCTGATGCCGAAAAAATCTATAATCTGCCGTTCAACGATCTATTGTTCCGCGCCCACTCGGTCCATCGCGCGCACTTCGATCCGAACGCGATCCAGATGAGCCGGTTGCTTTCGATCAAGACCGGCGGTTGCGCCGAGGATTGCGGTTATTGCAGCCAGTCGGCGCACTACCCGACCGGCCTCAAGGCATCGAAGCTGATGCAGGTCGAGCGGGTTCTTGCCGAAGCGTCGAAGGCAAAGGCGGGTGGCGCGACGCGCTACTGCATGGGGGCTGCCTGGCGCAGCCCAAAGGAGCGTGACATGGAGGCGATCGTCGCCATGGTCACAGGCGTTCGGGCGCTGGGCATGGAAACCTGCATGACGCTCGGCATGTTGACGCCGGAGCAGTCGGCCCGCCTCGCCGACGCCGGGCTCGACTATTACAACCACAATGTCGACACGTCCGAGCGCTTCTACGGCGAGATCATCACCACCCGCAGCTTCGCAGACCGGCTGGAGACGCTCGCGAATGTGCGCGACGCCGGCATCAAGGTCTGCGCCGGCGGCATTCTCGGCATGGGGGAGACGATCGTAGACCGCATCGCGATGCTGGTGACGCTCGCCAACCTGCCCGCGCCGCCCGAGAGCGTGCCGATCAACATGTTGATCCCGATCCCGGGTTCCAGGCTTGCCGATGCGCCCCCGATCGATCCGATCGATTTCGTCCGCACCATTGCGCTCGCGCGCATCCTGATGCCGCGCTCGCATGTCCGCCTTTCGGCCGGCCGCACCGACATGAGCGACGAGATGCAGGCGCTCTGTTTCTTTGCCGGCGCCAATTCGATCTTCGTCGGCGAGACGTTGCTGACGGCGGACAATCCCGGCGAAGATCACGACGCCGCGCTCTTTAGTCGCCTCGGGCTTAAACCGATGGCGCTCGAACGGGAATGCCCCGCGGCGGAACAGGATGCGGCCGAATGACTGCGCGCCTGCTTGGCGATTACGACCGGACGCTTGCCGGACTCGACCGCAAGGGGCGCCGCCGCGCCCTCGTTGCGGCTGGCGGCGCCGACTTCACCTCCAACGACTATCTGGCGCTCGCCGGCTCGCCGCAGCTGATGGCGGCGGTTGCCGCCGCCGTCGCGCGCGGCGTGCCGGTCGGATCCGGCGGCTCGCGGCTGCTCAGAGGCAATCATCCGGAGCACGAGGCGCTGGAGGCGGAGGCAGCCGCGTTCTTTGGCGTGGAACGCGCGCTTTTCTTTAACAGCGGCTACGCCGCCAACAGCGCGCTGTTTTCGACCTTACCGCAGCGGGACGACCTGATCGTCCACGATGCCCTCGTCCATGCGAGCGTGCACGAGGGCATGGCCGCGAGCAAAGCCCCGGCGATCGCAGTCCGGCACAATGACGCCGGGGCTGTCGCCGACGCGATCAGGAACTGGCGCGCGACCGGCGGAACCGGACGCCCCTGGATCGCGGTCGAAAGCCTCTATTCCATGGACGGCGACCGGGCGCCGCTTGCCGAATTCGCCGCGGTCGCCGAGCGGTTCGACGGTTTTCTGGTGGTCGACGAGGCACATGCGACCGGTGTTTTCGGCCCCGGCGGTCGTGGCCTCTCGACGCAACTTGAGGGCCGGGAAAATGTCGTGGTGCTGCACACCTGCGGCAAGGCGCTCGGCGTTTCCGGCGCGCTCGTCGGCGCCAGCGCCGTTCTTTGCGACTACCTCGTCAATCGAGCCCGCAATTTCATCTATTCGACGGCGCCGTCGCCGCTGATTGCCGCTGCGGTTCGCGAAGCGCTGGCGATGCTTTCGAACGAGCCGGCGCGTCGGCTGCGGTTCGAAAGGCTCAGCGACTTCGCCAATCGCGCCCTTGCCGAGACCCTCGGGATCGAAGGCAGCGGCTCGCAGATCCTGCCGGTCATCGTCGGCGAGAACGCCCGGGCCGTGCGGATCGCCGCGCGCATGCGGCAACAGGGCTACGACATCCGGGCGATCCGCCCGCCAACGGTGCCGGAAGGCACGGCCCGGCTGCGCATCGCCATCACGCTCAATGTCGACGAAGCGACGATCGGGCACATGCTGCAACGGCTCAAGATCGCCATGGCGGAGGAATGAAGATGACACATCGCGTCGTGGTGACGGGTACGGACACCGGTATCGGCAAGACGATCTTTTCGGCGGTGCTCACCGATGCGCTTGTCGCCTCGTACTGGAAGCCGGTGCAATCCGGCCTCGACGAGGAGACCGACAGCCAGATCGTGCAAAGGCTCGGCCGCATTCCGCCGAACCGCATCCTGCCGGAAGCCTACAGGCTCAACACACCCGTCTCGCCGCATCTCGCCGCGCGGATCGACGGCGTTGCGATCCAGCCTGACGATCTTGCGCCACCCATGCTCGATCGACCGCTCGTGATCGAGGGCGCGGGCGGCCTTCTCGTGCCGCTCACCGACCACACGGTTTTCGCCGACGTGTTCTCCCGCTGGAAAATACCGGTGGTGCTGTGTGCCCGCACCGCTCTCGGAACGATCAATCATACGCTTCTGTCGCTCGAGGCGCTCCGTTGCCGCGCCATTCCGGTGCTCGGCGTCGTCTTCATCGGGGACGCTCAGCCGGATACCGAGACGGTCATCCCTGAGATGGCAAAGGTCCGTCGCCTCGGGCGGCTGCCGCTTCTCGATCCGCTGACGCCGGATCGACTGCGACAGGCCTTCCGCGACAGTTTCGATGTCGCCGATTTCAGCGCGGTGGGGGCATGAAAAACTCGGCCGTCTGGTATCCGTTCACCCAGCATGCGCTGGAACCGGCGATGCGTCGCATTGCCCGCACCGAGGGCGCCTATCTCGTCGAGGAGAACGGTGCGCGCATGCTCGATGCAATCTCGTCCTGGTGGGTAATCACCCACGGCCATCGCCATCCTGTCATCATGGGGGCGATCCGTTCAGCGGCTGAAACCTACGACCAGATCATTTTTGCCGAATACACGCACGCGCCGGCAGAAGCGCTCGCCGAGGGGTTGATCGGCATTGCGCCGCCGGGGCTTGCACATGTCTTCTATTCCGACAGCGGCTCGACGGCGGTCGAAGTCGCGCTGAAGATGGCGCTCGGCTTCTTCCACACTTCAGGCCGGCCGCGCCACCGGGTCTGCGTGATGGAGCATGGCTATCACGGCGATACGATCGGCACGATGTCGACGGGTGAGCGCGGCGTCTTCAATGCCGCCTATGCGCCGCTGCTCTTTTCCGTCGACCGGGTGCCATTCCCAGAGCCCGGGCGCGAGCAGGCGACGCTGGACGCCTTCGAGGAATGCTGTGCGACCGGCGAGGTTGCGGCCCTGCTGGTCGAACCGTTGCTGCTCGGCGCGGGTGGCATGAAATCCTACCCGGCCTCAGTCCTGCGCGACCTGAAGCGGATCGCCGAGCGCCATGGCGCCTTGCTGATCGCCGACGAGGTGATGACCGGCTGGGGCCGCACGGGCACGCTGTTTGCCTGCGAGCAGGCGGATATTTCGCCGGATATCCTGTGCACCTCCAAGGGGCTGACTGGCGGAGCGTTGCCTTTGGCCGCCACCTTGTGCACGCGGGAGATCTTCGAAGCGCATCTTTCGACAGATCGGCGCAAGACGTTCTTTCATTCGAGTTCCTACACGGCCAACCCGATCGCCTGTGCGGCGGCGCTTGCCAATCTCGAGGTGTGGCGGCAAGAGCCGGTCGGCACGCGTATCGAAGCGCTTGTCGAACGGCAGCAGCGGCAGTTGGCGCGCTTTGCCGGCGATCCCAGGTTCAGTGATATCCGGCAAATCGGGACGATCGCGGCGCTCGATCTCTCGGTTCCGGCAGGCGGCTATCTCAGTGAGGCCGGGCCGCGGCTTCGCGCCTTTTTCCGCGAGCGACGGCTGCTCATCCGCCCACTCGGCAATGTCATCTACCTGATGCCGCCCTATTGCGTGACCGAGGACGAGCTCAAGCGGGCCTATGAGGCGATCGACGAGGCGGCCGGGCTGTTTGCTGCGGGGCGGCTGTGAGCGGGGCGCGCTCATCCCGGCTTGTCGGCTTCGGCCATGCGGTGCCGGACCGTCGCGTGGCCAATGCCGAGATCGAGGCGATGCTTGATCTTGAGCCCGGCTGGATCCTTAGGCGCACCGGAATTGCCGAGCGGCGTTGGGCGGTCGATGGCGATACGCTGACCGGTCTTGCGACAGAGGCTGGCGAAGCTGCGCTCAATCAGGCTGCAATGCCAAGGGACGATATCGCCCTGACCCTGCTTGCGACTTCGACGCCCGATCACCTGTTGCCGCCCTCCGCACCCTTGCTCGCCCATCGTCTCGGCCTCGACCGATCCGGCGCGATCGATCTTGCCGGCGCCTGTTCTGGGTTTCTCTATGCCCTCACACTCGCCGACGGTTTCGTGCGCGCGCAGGGCAAGCCGGTGCTGGTGGTGGCCGCAAACATCCTCAGCCGCCGGATCAATCCGGCGGAGCGGGCAAGCGCCGTGCTCTTCGCCGACGCCGCCGGTGCCGTCGTCGTTGCGCCATCCGACGATATCCGGACGGGTCTTCTCGGTGTCGATCTTGCGGCCGATGGCAGCCGTTACGATCTGATTTCGATTGCCGCCGGCGGCAGCAGCCGGCCTTTCGAGCCGGGCATGCAGGCTGCGGACGTCCTGATGACGATGCGGGACGGGCGGGAGATGTTTTCGCAGGCGGTGGAGATGATGGCGACCTGCGCCGTCTCGGCAATGGATGCCGCCGGCTGCAGTGCCTCGGACATCAGCCGCTTCGTGCCGCATCAAGCCAATGCCCGGATTTTTGACGCCGCCTGCGATCGCCTCGGCATCGAGCCGGCAAGGACCGTGCGCACCATCGCGGACTATGGCAATTCATCTGCAGCGACGATCCCGCTGTCGCTGTCGCTTGCCCGTCAGGCAAGGCCGTTCGTCGCCGGCGAGAAACTGCTCTTGACGGCTGCAGGCGCCGGGCTGACCGGAGGGGCTGTGGTGCTCGGCTTCTAGCGCGCATTTGAAGGCGACTGTCGCCCGGCGCTCCGCCGGATCCGGCATGGCTGGCCCGCCCGTCAACCGTCAGGCGTTTGCCGGGTGAGCGCAGGATCCCCGCTCGATCAACACCGGCTGCAGCTTGTATTCCTCCTCCAGCCTATGGCTGCCGAGCACGCCCTTCAGCGCCAGGCGGGCCATTTCGTCGATCGGCTGGCGAATGGTCGTCAGACGTGGCTGGACCAGAGAGGCAAGCGGGATATCGTCGAAGCCGACGATCGACAGGTCGTGCGGCACACGCAGTCCCATGTCGCCGGCGGCGCGCAACAGGCCGATCGCCTGCTGGTCGCTGGCCGTTGCGATCGCCGTCGGGCGGGTGCCCGCGGGCTGCATCAACATCTTCTTGCCGAGCTCTTCGCCGGAGCGGTAGTCGAAGTGACCTTCAAGCACCTGCGGCGCGACATGTTCGCCCGAGTGGGTTTCGCTGAACGCGGCGAGGCGGCTGAGAAAACCTTCACGCCGTTCGCCCGACACCTCGGTGGTGCTCGGGCCGCTGATATAGCCGAGCCGGCGGTGCCCAAGGGAAAGCAGATGATCGGCGGCAAGATATCCGCCGTGACGGTTGTCGACGGCGACGAGCGCGTGGCCGCTCAAGGGGCGGTCGACGGTCACCGTGCGCGTGCGGGTCACCAGAGTGTCGACGAGGCTGTTGCTGACCGGCACGAGGATCAACCCGGCGGGCAGACGGCCAAGCAGCGTCTCGATCTGCTGTTTCTCCGCTTCCGGATCGTCATGGGTGTTGGCAAGCAGAACCGAATGGCCTTCGGCGGATGCGAGCATCTCCACGTGTTTGGCGAGTTCGGCAAAGAACGGGTTGGTGATGTCGGGGACGACGAGACCGATGATGTCGGTCTTTGCCAGCCTGAGGCTGCGGCCAAGGATGTTCGGACGGTAGCCGATCGCCTCGATCGTCGCCTCGACCTTCAGACGGATGTCCTCGTTGACGGTCTTGTTCTTGGCAAGGACCCGCGAAACCGTGCCGACGGAAACGCCGGCGCGTTGGGCAACATCCTTGATCGTCGGGTTCAAATGCTTGGCTCCCCAGTCTCATGCGTTGAACCGGCAGCAGATGAAATCGTGCAGCGGATCAAGATCTTACGGGCAGTGGCGGCGCCTCGAGCGAGCCGCGCTGCCTCCTTCTCTTAAATCAGAGAATGCCGCGAACCGGTAGCGTTCGCCAGCATAAAATGCAGCGTGATGAAACGTTTCATATTGACAATGATGTTATGTTTCGATCTTCTAACGCTGGAAGCGCGCGTCGCATGGAGCTGCGATGAAACGTTTCATTGATGGTTGGAGGACCGTCTTTTCACCGGAGGAGAACACCCATGAAGCTTTCCCATTTCGCATCCATCGTCGCGCTCACCGTTGCAACTGCGCTGCCGACGATCGCCGCTGCTGCCGACAAGCCCGTCGTCGGCCTCGTCATGAAGTCGCTTGCCAACGACTTCTTCAAGAACATGCTCGAAGGCGCCGAGGCGCATGCCAAGAAGCGCGGCGACTACGAGCTCAAAGCCATCGGCATGCAGAACGAGACCGATTTCGAGAGCCAGCTGAACGGTGTCGAGAACTTCATTACACAAGGCGTCGATGCGATCGTGATCGCGCCGGCCGACAGCCGCGCGATGGTCGCGCCGCTGAAGAAGGCGATGGATGCCGGCATCGTCGTCGTCAATTTCGACGTTTCCCTTGACGAGCAGGCAAAGAAGGACGCCGGCATCGATCTCGCCTTCGTCGGTCCGGACAATCGTGGCGGCGCCAAGCTGGTCGGCGATGCCCTCGCCAAGGATCTGGGCGCCGGCGGCAAGGTCGTCATCCTCGAGGGCAATCCGGGCGCCGACAATGCCGCACAGCGCAAGCTCGGCTTTGAGGACGCCATTGCCGCCGGCAAGCTCGACCTCATCGATTCCCGCACCGCCCATTGGGAAACGGAGGAGGCGAACTCCGTCTTCTCGACGATGTTGACCGCGCATCCGGATATCCAGGGCGTCCTCGCCGCCAATGATTCCATGGCGATCGGCGTGGTCAAGGCGCTCGATGCCGCCGGCCGCAGCGACATCAAGGTGGTTGGCTTCGACAATGTGCCGGCCGTCGCTCCGATGTTGAAGGACGGCAAGCTGTTGGCGACCGTCGACCAGTTCGGCTCGGAAATGGCGGCCAACGCCATCGACAAGGCGCTCGCAGTCGTTGCCGGCGGCCCCAAGCTCGAAGGCTGGGTCAAGACCGACATCAAGCTCGTGACCAAGGATGATGTAAAGTAGCCCTTATTTGACTTCGAACCGCGCCGGGCGTCGCCCGGTGCGGCTTGGGCAAGAGGCGGCGGTCTTGACGAAGCAAAGCGCTCCGTCCCCGGCTGCCTGACTTTCAAGGGCGAGATCATGATCACTGTGGAAACCGTGCGCGCGGGGGCGAGCGGCGTTTCGACGCCGCCGGTTCTGGAGTTGCACGACGTCAAGAAGGCCTTTGGCGGCACCAAGGCGCTGAACGGCGTCAGCCTGTCCGTTCAGCCGGGCGAAGTGCATGGCCTGATCGGCGAGAACGGTGCTGGAAAATCGACGCTGATCAAGGTGTTGTGCGGTATCGTCCGGCCGGACGAGGGAGCGATAACCCTTTCGGGCCGCGCCTATGCGCCGGCAACGCCGCGTGAAGCCAAGGCCAACGGCCTGCAGGTGGTGCTTCAGGAGTTCAACCTGCTGCCCTATCTGTCGGTGGCGGAAAACATCTTCGTCGAGCATCTGCCGCGCAACGCCTTCGGCGTCGTCAAACGGCAGGAAATGAACGCGCGAGCACGCGCAGCACTCGACGCCATCGGGCTCAACGACATCGACGTGCGCTGGCCGGTCGAGCGGCTGGGCATCGCCCATCGCCAGCTTGTCGAGGTGGCCCGTGCGCTGATGACCGAAAGCCGCATCCTGATCCTCGACGAGCCGACGGCAACCCTGACGTCACGCGAGACCGAGCGGCTGTTTGCGATCATCGACGAGCTTCGCAGTCGCGGCGTTTCGATCATCTTCGTTTCCCATCACCTCGACGAGGTGTTCCGCATCTGCGACCGGGTCACGGTGCTGCGCAATGGCGAGACCGTGTTCTCGCGGCCGATCGCCGAGACCAGCCAGGACGAGCTGGTGCGCGCCATGGTTGGCCGCAAGCTGCAGCAGCAGATGGCAAGCGAGATGGTGTCGCTGGCTCGCCCCGAAGAGGCGCTGTCGCTCCACCACTTTCGCCATGTGCAATCCCCGCATGTCGAAGGCATATCGTTGAATTTGCACAAGGGCGAAATCCTCGGTATCGCCGGCCTTGTCGGGTCCGGGCGCACCGAACTCTTGCGCGCGATCGCGGCTGCGGAGCGACCGCTCTCCGGCGCGCTTCGCCTCGAAGGCGCGCCCGTCTCCTTCCGCTCGCCGCGCGAGGCGATCAATGCCGGCATCGGTTTCGTCACCGAGGACCGCAAGGAAGAGGGGCTGATCCTCAACATGCCGATTGCGTCCAATGTCACCCTCGCGTCGCTGTCGGACGTATCGCGTGCCGGCATTCTCGACCGCAAGGCGGAGAACGCCGTGACCGAAAGGCTCGGCGCCGAGCTCAAGCTGAAATATGGCGGGCCTGACAGGAACGCCGCGACGCTTTCCGGCGGCAACCAGCAGAAGGTGGTGCTCGCCAAGTGGCTGGCGCGCAATCCGAAGGTGCTTTTGCTCGACGAGCCGACCCGGGGCGTCGATGTCGGCGCCAAGGCCGAGATCTATGCGCTGATCCGCCAGTTCGCCGAGCGCGGTCTCGCGCTGCTGATCGTCTCCTCCGAACTGCCGGAGCTGATGACCCTTTCAGATCGCATCCTCGTGATGTCGCAGCACCGCGTCGTCGGCGAACTGTCGCGGCCGGAATTCTCCGAAGAACGCATTCTCCAATACGCCTACCAGGGCGAGCAGCAACACGCGGGGCCGTAAGATGCAAGCACTCGAAAAGACACAAGCCGGCGACACCGCCGATGCGCGCCGGTTTGCCGCCTGGTCGCCGAAGGTGCTGTTGCGCGATGCCGGCATCGGGCTGGCGCTGTTGCTTCTGATCGTCTTTTTCTCGGTCTCGACCGAGCACTTCCTGACGGCGAACAACATCTCCAACATCCTGACGCAGATCACCATCAACCTGATCCTCGCCGTCGGCATGACCTTCGTCATCCTGATCGGCGGCATCGATCTCTCGGTCGGCTCGATGCTCGCCTTCTGCGCCGTGGTCGGCGGCACGGTGCTGACGATTCCCGATCTCTCCGTCTTTCAGGCGGTGACGCTCGCGACCCTTGCCGCTGTTGGCACCGGGGTCGTCTGCGGTTTCCTCAATGGCTGGATCAGCGCCTTCTGGGGGTTGCCGTCCTTCATCGTCACGCTCGGCATGCTCAACATCGCCCGCGGTGCGGCCCTGCAAGTGACGGATGCGCGCACGATCTATTCGTTCCCGCCGAGCTTCAACGCCTTCGGCTCGCAAATGATCTTCGGCATACCCGTGGTCTTCCTGATCGCGCTGCTGCTGGTCGCGATCGCCTGGTTCGTGCTGTCGAAGACGGTGTTCGGCCGGCTGCTCTACGGCATCGGCAACAACGAGGAGGCCGTGCGCCTCGCCGGCCACTCGCTGATGTTCTACAAGGTGGCCGCGTTCACCATTGCCGGCGCGCTGGTCGGCATCGCGGCTATGGTCTATATGGCGCGCCTCAACATCGCGAGCCCGATCATCGGCATCGGCTTCGAACTGAACGCGATCGCCGCCGTGATCATCGGCGGCACCAGCCTCAACGGCGGTCGCGGCACCGTCATCGGCACGCTGCTCGGCGCCTGCATCACCGGGGTGCTTGCCAACGGCCTCATCCTGTTCGGCCTCAGCGATTTCATGCGCCAGATGATCACCGGCGTCGTCATCATCCTTGCCGTCATCATTGACAAGTATCGCGAGCGGCTGACGGGCGTTTGACGCTGCCGGCTGTCGAAGTCAGGAGATAACGCTGATGCTCAAGAACATCGACCCGGCGCTCAGCGCCGACGTGCTGCATGCGCTTCGCTCGATGGGACAAGGGGACCGGATCGCGCTTGTCGACGCGAATTCCAGCCGACACCATCGCCCGTCACACCCGGCTCGGCCTGCCGCTCTCCATCGCCAACGTCTCGGCAGCGCGGGCCGCACGGGCTCTGCTTTCGGTCATGCCGCTCGACACCCCGCTGCAGCCTTCGGCGGCACGGATGCGGCCGGATGGCACGGCGACGGAAATGCCGGAGGTCCAGGCGGAGGTGCAGGCTGAAATCGTCGGCTCCGAAGGTGACGCGCCGATAATGTACGCCATCGAGCGTTTCGCCTTCTACGAGGAGGCAAAGCGCGCCTATTGCATCATCGTCACGGGGGAAGCGCGCCTCCACGCCTGCTTTCTGTTCACGAAAGGCGTGGTTCAGCCCGTGCGCCATTGGGGTGCGGCGGGATGGGCGCCGATCTCGCGCCTTGCTGTGTAGAACGGCGGTTGTTCCGGGGCGAGCTAATCGAAAGCGGTCGCCTGAACGAGCGGGTCGACGCCGAAGAGGGCCTCGTGCCCGCCGGCAAGAAGCAGCGCGGTGATGGCCGCGGTGGCGAGCGCCGCAACGATCATCGCCAGGTCGATATGCGGCGCGACCTCGCCCTTGAGGACCGCAGCCAGGGGCCACACGGACGTCCCCTTCGAGGTCGCTGGCCAGTCGTCGCCGAGGCGTCGTCGCGCGCGCTTCTCCAGCATGAAGAACCCGCCGATCGAAAACAGCGCGAAGCCGCCGAAGAGGATCACCGAGCGCACGTCGCCGTTCGCGACGATGTGTCCAGCGGCCCAGATGAGGAAGCCCCAGAGCACCGGATGGCGGGTGATTGCAATGATCGCGCCTGGACGGGTACCTGGCCGGCAGATCGAGATGGAGAGGGCATTGCCGCTGAAGAGGCCGGCCAGCACCAGGAAGATCCCGAGCGGAGCAAAGAGCAACGTCACCCAGGCCTGCCATGCCGCCGGTTGCCAGAGTGCCACGAAATCGAGTTGCAGCGCCGCGTGAAAGACGAAGCCGAGCGCGACCAGCGACAGGAGCGAGTAGCCGGCGAAATAGTGGTGCGCCCGAGCCTGTCGATCAGTCCCTCTCTGAGGGCCGGCCAGGCCGGGACGAGATGGAGGGCGAGGAAAACGGCAAAGGCGAAGAGGAAGTAGCTCATGTCGATCGTCTCGTAACCGGCGTCAAAGCGAACGCATGAGGCCGTTATCGAGGATCATCGGTTCGCGTTGAAATTTCCCAAAACGCCGCGCGACGCTTCGCCGCTCCCACGCTTCACGCCGCCGCCGTCAACTCGCCGAGGATCCATTGCCGGAAGGCGCTGACCTTTGGCGAATTGCGCCGGCTCTCCGGATAGACGAGCCAATAGGCCTGGTTCTCGGTGCAGACGAGGTCAAACGGCTGGATCAGGCGACCGTCCGCCAGTTCGGCCGCGAAGAAGGCCGGTGTCAGGATGGCGACACCCTGGCCGGCTGCCGCCGCATTGCCCTCGTAGACCTGGGCACCCATGCTGTTGCCTGGCCGACTGGAGAGCCCTTCCACTGACACGCTCGCCGCCTCGAACCATTTCGCCCACCAGGGGTCGGAGGTATCGAGCAGCGGCAGGCGCAAAAGGTCGGCCGGTTCCTTTACGCCGCCGATGCTTGCTGCGAGCGAAGGGCTGAGCATCGGGGTGAAGTCGGCTTCGATCAACCGGTGCGCCACCAGGCCCGGCCAGTCGCCAACACCGGAGCGAATGCCGATATCGACCTCTTCGCGTGAAAAGTCGACCAGATGCGGTTCCGTCTGCAGGCGCACGGCAAGCGACGGGTGGGCGATCTGGAACGAACCGAGCCGCCGCGCCAGCCAATTGGACGCGAAGGTGGCGATCGTGCTGATGACCAGCGTTCCCTGGGCGCCGCCACGCGCCGTGACATAGGCTTCGCTGATCTGCTCGAAGGCTTGGGTGATCGCGGGCGCGAGCCGTTGACCAATCTCGGTGAGCGCGATCTGGCGCGGCCGTCGCAAGAACAGCGGCGCGCCGACGCGGTCCTCGAGAACCTTGATCTGATAGCTGACCGCGGCCTGGGTCATCCCGAGCTCGCCCGCAGCCTTGGTGAAACTGCCGTGGCGGGCAACCGCCTCGAAGGCGCGGATCGCCGCCAAAGGCGGCAGAGGAAGCGTTTTATGCATTAACTGGCCTTATGCGTGATGCCCGATATTCGATTGGAAGGTGATGCCGTTCACCACCATTTTCAAGGTGTGCCCATCAGGCGCATTGATGAAGAGGATGACGGCTATGACAAGCATTCCAGCACGTGATTTTGCGACGACAAACGATTTTTCCGTGCGTTCGTGGCTTGCGCTCCTGTTTCCGCTGAAACGCCGCACGGTCGACGTCGTCGATGTCAGGGATTTGTCGGATCACCTGAAGCGGGACATGGGTTTCCCTGATGGCAACCGGCCCGAAACAAGGCGTTTTCGCTCCGAATGACAGGTTAAGACCCGGACGTTTCTCCCAAGCGTCCGGGTCCCCGCAAGGCCGACTGGCTGCCGCAAAATCTCCGTGGCGCATCGCAGACAGCGGTAGATCGCGCTCCCTGAGGCAGAGGAGCAGTTTTTCACGCCAAGCCCGCTCTTTGGGTCAGTATTCCTTTAATCTACTATTTAAGTAGATAACCTCGATCGTGCTTGGCCTCGTGCCTGGCAGGGCAGGCAAGCTGCCTGCAGTCGGCGCAACCCGCGTCGACCGAACGAGATGAGGTCCGATATGAGCATGCTGCGGCAATATGAGCGTTTGAGTGCAATCCGGGACGTCCTGCAGGGCCGGCTTGAGGTCCATGAGGCGCGGTTTTGCTTCGGTTTCGACGATTTCGAGGACGGAACGACAAACGAGCTCAAGGACCGGATCGCCGAGTTGTCGCTGGAGATGTCGTCCCTGAGGACCCGCTGCGATCGATACGAAAGCCTCGGCCGCCTTTGAAGAACCCTTGATGGCGGCGATGCCGCCCACGAACGGAACCCCCGATGACCTTGCATGTGAATTCACGCATCGCCGACCACGCGATCAATCCGCTTTTCCTCGAGCGCTGGTCGCCGCGCGCCTATTCGGGCGAAGAGATCTCCGAGGCCGGGCTGTTTGCGATCCTCGAGGCCGCCCGTTGGGCGCCGTCTGCCTACAACGCCCAGCCGTGGCATTTCGTCTATGCGCGGCGCGGTGAAAAGGGCTGGGACACGTTGCTCGGTCTCCTGAACGCGTTCAACGCCAGCTGGGCCAAGGACGCCGCCGCCCTCATATTCGTGCTGTCGAAAACCACGCTATTGCCGCCCGGCGCGAGCGAAGAGGCGCCGTCCTACACCCATTCCTTCGATGCGGGTGCGGCCTGGGGAGCGCTTGCGCTGCAGGCGGCCCATTCCGGCTGGCAGGCGCATGGCATGGCCGGCCTCGACTACGACCGCGCCCGCAGCGAGCTCGACGTTCCCGACAACTTCCGCATAGAGGCAGCAGTTGCGATCGGTCGGCCGGGTGACAAGGCGCTGCTGCCGGAGGCACTTCGGCAGCGCGAACACCCGAGCCCGCGCAAGGCGCTCTCGGAAATCGTTTCCGAGGGCCGCTTCGTCGCTGGCTGAAAAGCGGATCGCGGTTTGGGCAACAGGCGGGCTTGACCCGCCTCTAGCCGCCATCACCGTTCATCGGTGTCATCCCGGCTGGTGGCGTTGAGCGCCTGGACGCTGACGGCGGCCACAAGGCCGGTCAGAACGATGCCGCAGCAGCCGATGACAAGCGCCAGCAACCGCGCGCTCAGGTGCTTGGGCGTGAGGTCGCCGTAGCCGATCGTCAGCCCGGTGACGAAGGTGAAGTAGAGCGCCTCGTCGAGCCGCCATTCCTCGATGCGTCCGATGATGACCCCGGATCCGGCCATCACGACGAGGATCGCCGAGAAGATCGGCCACAGCACGTGGAGCTGTTCGTAAAGCTTGTAGAAGAACCGGCGACGCATCCGTTTTGAATGTGCCCTGCTGTTTTTCTCCCCCACGCAACCCTCCTTCATGCCGGGCATGGTCGCCATCATAGCTTCAACGCGGCGCGCCAGCCAGCGGCGACCATGTCCCTTCGATCGGGCAATTGGCTCTGTCGGGAGCAGCGGGGTGACGGCCTTGCAAGGTCCTGGGGCCGATGTTATCGCTTATGATAACTTCATGATATTTCTACCGGAGATCCGTCCGGATGGCATCGAACGAGCACCCGTTGGTCAGTGTCGATCGTGGCCCCGCTGCGGGCCTGCGGCTGGACGTGGTTGCCGGGCTGACTGCCGCCGCGGTCGTGCTTCCCAAGGCCATGGCCTACGCCACGGTCGCGGGTCTTCCGGTCAGCGTCGGGCTCTACACCGCCTTCGTGCCGATGATTGTCTATGCGCTGCTCGGATCGTCAAAGGTTCTGAGCGTCTCGTCGACGACCACTCTTGCGATCCTTGCCGGCACGCAGCTCGGGCTTGCGGTGCCCGACGGTGATCCGGGCAAGCTGATCACCGCCACCGCAACGCTTGCCGCGATGACCGGCGTGCTGCTCATGCTCGCGTCGGTGCTGCGCTTCGGCTTCGTCGCCAACTTCATCTCCTTGCCGGTGCTGATCGGCTTCAAGGCCGGCATCGGCCTCGTCATCGTGCTGGATCAGGTGCCAAAGCTGCTCGGCCTTCACATCACCAAGGAAGGTTTCTTCCGCGACATCCTCAGTATCGTCGGCCACCTCTCCGAAACATCGGCCATAACCCTGGCGATCGGCGCCACCGCGCTCGTCGCCCTTCTGGCGATGGAGCGGCTTTGGCCCCACTCGCCGGCGCCGCTTCTGGCGGTGGCATCAGGCATCGGGCTTTCCGCGTTGGTCGGCCTTGAGTCACTCGGCGTTTCCACGGTCGGCTTCATTCCGCGCTCACTGCCTTCGCTCACCCTGCCGAGCCTCGGTCTCGCGCAGGAGCTCCTGCCGGGCGCGCTCGGCATCGCGCTGATGAGCTTCACCGAGACGATTGCTGCGGGCCGGGCCTTTGCTGCACCCTCCGATCCGCCGATCCGGCCCAATCGCGAACTGCTGGCGACCGGGGCCGCCAATCTTGCCGGCGGACTGTTCGGGGCGATGAGCGCCGGCGGCGGCACGTCGCAGACGGCGGTCGTTCGCGCCGTCGGCGGCCATTCGCAGGTGGCTTCCCTGGTGACGGCAGCGGCCGCCGCGGCCACCATGCTGGTGCTGGCGCCGCTGCTCGGTCTGTTGCCGCAGGCGGTTCTGGCAGCAATCGTGATCGTCTATTCGGTCGGGCTCATCAAGCCTGCGGATTTCTGGTCGGTTCGCAAGGTCAGGCGGATGGAGTTCCATTGGGCGCTCGCTGCCTTCCTTGGCGTCCTCCTCTTCGGCACGCTGCAGGGCATCATCGTCGCGATCATCCTCTCCTTCATCGGATTGGCCCGCCAGGCGTCGACGGCGAAGGTCTACGTCGTCGGCCGCAAGCGCGGCACCGACCGGCTGCGCCCGCTCTCGCCCGGCGATCCCCCCGGCGATCTCGATGACGAAACCTTCGAAGGCCTGTTGATCCTGCGGCCGGAGGGTCGACTGTTCTTCGGCAACGCACAGCAGGTCGCCGACCAGGCACAGGCGCTCGTTGCCGCGCAGAAACCGCGGGTTCTCGTGCTCGACATGAGCCGTGTTTTCGACATCGAATACTCCGCCCTCCAGATGATGATGGAGGGGGAGCGCCGGATCCGCGAACACGGGGTCAGCGTGTGGCTGGCTGAACTGAACCCCGGGGTGCTTGCCTATGTGCGCGCCTCGGGCTTTGCCGACCAGCTCGGCCCCGACCGGCTGTTCGTCAACACCCGCACGGCTCTACAGCGCTATCTGTCGCTTGGCGCGCCCGCGGCCTGATCATTCCGCCATCAGTTCGCCAGTCCCGCCGAATGCGGGCGGGAAGTCGCGGTATTTCGGCAGACCGTCCTTCATCGGCAGCACCGTCTCCTGATAGTTGACGTGCAGCATCGCCTTGAAGGGAAGCGCGGGCAGCATGGCGGCATAGACGTCGGTCACGCCCCACAGCGGATGTTCGTTGAGCACGTGGCCGCCGCAGGCCTTGCACCATTTGCGCACGCTCGTCGGGTTCTTCTGATAGCCGACGAGATTGTCGGCACCCTTGACGATCCTGACTTTCTCCGGTGGCCAGAGCGTGAAGGCGTTGACCGGCCCGGCCGACCAGCTGCGGCAGGAAGAGCAGTGACAGTACCCCATGGCGGCCGGATCGCCGCTGACTTCGATTTCGACTGCGCCGCAGAAGCATTGTCCGTGGAAGCTACCGATCGCTGCCATGTCTTTCTCCTTCCGGTTGGTCTCATCCGGGGGTCAGTCCACGGATGACCGGTGTGAATGACACGCAGCGTGTCACTCCTATTCCCGATGTCAACGCATCCTTTCGGGCGGCTCTGTTGGCAAAGGGGCCGAAGTGCTTCGCCGTCAGACTAAGCAGAAGCTTGTACGAATAAAGATGACTATTTTTCTCATATTTTGTTGTGTGTGCAGAAAGGACGCGCTAATGAACGCCGGTGCCGGCACACCTTACACCCCGCCGTGTTCGCCCATTCTCCCTCCGCCGGCAGCTTCGACCGGACCTTAATAACCAGAATGCCAGAGAAATCAGCTTCGCATTTGATGCTCGACGACGCGATCGCGGCCTACTACGACGAGCTTTGCGCCATGACGCGGCGGCGCGGTCATCCACAGGCTGCGGCAAACGAGGTCGTTCACGAGGTCTATGTGCGGCTGGTCGACCGGCGCACGTCGCTTGAAGGCAAGTCCTCCCTCAGGGCGTTTCTGCGACGTGCCTGCGCCAATCTCGGCATCGACCGGCTGCGGCGCGACCGCTTCGAGTTGAAGCTCTTTTCCGGCAGCGAGGAAGAGGCACTGGCGGTCGCCAGCGACATCGCCGCGCCCGATGCCAACATCGATCTCCGCCGTCGGCTCTCGATCCTGAAGACGGCGATCATGGACATGTCGCTGCAACGGCGGCGGGTTTTTCTCGCAAGCCGCATCGGCAACCTCACCTCGGACGAGATCGCCGCGCGCACCGGCATCAGCCGCAACATGGTCGATCGGCACCTGCGCAAGGCCTACCTGCATTGCCTCGACCGGCTGGAGGAGACGTTGTGACGGCGCCCGCATCAACAGGTGGAAAGACACGCGACAAGCGGGTGCGCGAGCAGGCGGTGGACTGGCTGGTCCGGCTGAAGGGAGCACCTGATGACGATGCGCTCAAGCTTGCCTGCGAGCGCTGGCGCATGGAAGACCCCGCTCATGCCGAGATGTTTGCGCGCGTCCAGAAGGCGATCGGCGATGTTTCGTTGCTGATCCGGCGTGAACCGGAGTTTGCACAAAGGGCTGTCAAGGGGACCGCAAGCCGGCGGAAGACCGTGGCATCGCTGATGGCCGTCGTCGCAGTAGGCGCCGGCCTGTTTCTCGCGCTCGACGGCGTAACGTGGATGCGTGCCGACGTTGTCGCCGGCACGGGTGAAAGGCCGATCCTCACGCTTGACGATGGCTCGACGTTGCAGCTCAACGCCCAATCGGCGGTTGCCTATGAATTCACCTCCCAAGAGCGCCGGATCGTGTTGTTGCGCGGGGAGGTGTTCGTGCAGGTTGCGAGTGACAGGGACAGGCCCTTCGTCGTCGAAGCCGGACGGGGTACGACGACTGCGCTCGGAACGGCCTTCGACGTCAACCTTACCGATGGCGGCACCAGTGTCACGGTGCTTGAACACGCCGTGTCGGTTGCGACAGTCACGCAGGCGCCGCCACGCCGCGTCGAGGTCAACGAAGAGATCAGCTACAGCCACGATGGCCGGCTCGGCGACATCAGGCCGGTCGATCCGCTTTTTGCGGCGTCATGGCGGCATGGGCGCCTTGTCTTCGAGGAACGCACGATCGCCTCGATCGTCGAGGAGATCGGCCGCTACGTTCCCGGCAAGATCGTGATCGCCGATGCCGCCATCGGCGAAAGGCGGGTGTCGGGTAGCTTCGATCTCGCCGATCCCGAGAGGGCGTTGCAGGGGCTCGCCGATGCCTTCGGCGTCCAAGTCACCCGCATCGGACCCTACCTCACGATCCTGCGCTAAAAAAATCGAGGGAGGGTGTCCCTGAGCGGGCGCCCCATTCGTCCAGAAACCAGACCCCGGCCGTTTCGGCCATCTCTCATTGTCTGGGACCACCATGCCATATTCGAATGCATCCGGCGGACGCCGCCAATCCGCAATTCTCAGCCTGCTGATGGCGGGCACCGTTTTTGCCATTACGGCGACCGCCGTCCTTGCCCAGGAGACGCCGGTGCATCATGTCGACGTGCCCGCGGGCAAGCTGACGACATCCGTCAACCGCCTGGCCGCGCAGCTCAAGCTGCAGGTCGTGTTCGACAGTTCGGTTGCTTCCGGCATCAGCACGCCAAGCATTTCCGGCGAGATGACGTCGCAGGAGGCGCTGTCGCGGCTGCTGCTCGGCACGGGCGTGCGTTATCGCTTCGTCGACGGCTCGACGGTCAGGCTGATGGGGGCCGTGGAAGCATCCGCACCGGTCGATGGCGATGGCACGAAACTGGCGCCGATCATCGCGCGCGGTGACGCGAACGGCGGCGATCGCCCCCCGAATGTCGCGGTTCTTGATGCCGAGGACATCGAGAAGGCCCAGGCATCGAGCCTCCCGGAGTTGCTGCAGAAGACGCCGGGCGTGTCACTGGGCGGCGGCGTGCGCATCGAGGGACAGACGCTTGCGATCCGTGGATTTGCCCGACAGTCGGATGTCCGCATCATCCTCGACGGCGCGCCGAAGAATTTCGAGAAATACGATCAGGGCACCGTGTTCATCGAACCCGAATTGCTGAAGCGCGTCGAGATCGAGAAAGGCGCCACCTCCGTGCGCTACGGCAATGGCGGCTTCGGCGGAACCGTGCTGATGGAAACCAAGGACGCGGCCGACATGCTGCGTCCGGGCGAGACATGGGGTGTGTGGGCGAAGTCCGGTTTCCAGAGCGCCAACAAGCAGCTTCTCGAAACCGGCGCGCTTTACGGAAAGTCGGATTTCGGCGGACCCATTACCTATGACGGCCTTCTGGCCGGGACATGGCGCAAGAGCGACGACATGCGTGTCGGCGGCGGCGAAGTCTACAATTACTCCAACTCGAAGCTGACCACCCTGCTTGCCAATGTCGGCGCCGAATATGACGGTCATGAGATCCGCGGCACGCTCGCCTACGGCCAGAATGACAATTGGGGCCCAGTCGCTGCCATCCGTGGTCAATCGGCGCCCTCGGACTACAGCATCGACCGCTACGGTTACAAGGAAGCGATGCGCCGGCTTCTCACCTGGCGCGAGATCGAGGATTTCACCTCGACGCTGACCTACGGCTACACCGGCGACAGCGACCTTGTGAATTACCGCATGATGGCGAGCTTCTCGTCGACGGGCCAGCATGCGACGCGTCCCGACATTCCCGGGCTCAACCCGAGCGCCTCGGTCGGCGGCTACGAGAACGATGCCACCTATACCGACATCAAGTTCGAGGCGGAAAACACCTCGAACTTCACGTTCGGCGGCCTGTCGCACAGCCTGAATTACGGCGTGCAATATCTCGACCATGACCGCGATATCTGGATGTACGACGTCGCCAACCGGACCCAGGCGCAGTACAACTATGGCTATTACGCCCCGTGGTTCATGCCCGAAGGCACGCAGAAGACCCTTGCCGCCTTTGTGCGCGACCGGATCGAACTGACGGACACCGTGACGGTCACGCCGGGTCTGCGCTACGACCACGTGCGCTCCAAGGGCGTGCCGAACGCGGCGCCGCGCTTCGATAACCCGCTGGCCGGACATGATTATTCCGCCGTCTCGCACCAGGGCGTGACGCCGGCGATCAGCCTGTCATGGGAAGCGACCCCATCGGTCCGGTTCTTTGCCGACTGGGCCTATGCGATGCGGGTGCCCAATATCGACGAGCTCTATTCGACCCAGAGCGTGCTGACCAAGGCGTCGGGCACCAGCCGGGACCTCGAGGTCGAGCGCAACAGCACCTTCAACATCGGTGTCGACATGAACTTCGACAACGTGCTGACCACCGACGACATGCTGTCGACGCGCATCTCCGCCTACAACAACCACGTCTCAAACCCGGTGACGCGCCGTTTCGGCACCGTCAACCTCGCCGGCGTCACCGGCAACGTGCCGTTCTACTGGAACACGCCGTCCTACGATATCAGAGGCATAGAGTGGCAGGCCCACTACGAGACCGAGTGGATGTTCACCGATCTCGGCGTGTCCTGGATGACCGGCGAGCGCACCGGCGCTGTCAACAACATCTGGGGTCCGGACACCTATATCAACGACCTCGCACCACTGACGGTGATCGCCACCGCCGGGATCAAGGTGCCGGACCGGGATCTCGCCTTCGGCTGGACCGGCACCTTCGTCGACGACCAGAACCGCACGCCCTACAATCAGGACGGAAAGAGCTACGCCCGCCCGCCGAGCGCCGGCTATGCGGTGCATGGCCTCTTCCTCGACTGGACGCCGGCCTCCGGCTTCATGGAAGGCGGCGAAGTGCACCTCGCCGTCGACAACATCTTCGACAAATACTACGAGCCCTATCTCAGCGACGGTATTTCGGCGATGCCCGGCCGCAACTTCAAGATTGCGATCAGCCGCAAGTTCTGACCGGAAGACGAGGCCGACCGGTCCACCTGCGGGGACCGGTCGCATGATGCGGTTCCTCGCCACGCAGGAGGTCTGGGCGAGCCCATGATTGCGGAATGATGTAGCAGATGACGCCAACGAAAAGCGCTTCGGGGTGCTGGCGAATTGTGAGCCCAGGAAGCATCCATCGGACATTGACCGCAAGGTTTTGCTGTGAACTGCAAATCTGCGACTTTGTGGGGTCAGGAAAGCAAGTTTTGCTCTAATCAGCAATTTTGCGATGCCACCACAAGTTAGGTATTCTCTGCACAATCGAAGCGAGGAACGAAAATGAACGACCGGCAAGGAAACGACCCATTCGATGGCCCACAAATGCAGGGAACGCGTTACGAGCGTGCCGATATGTCAGGAGCCAACTTCGATGGCGTAAATCTCGCGGACGCACGATTTCACGCTGTTCTCACGAACGCAAAATTCATCGACACCAATTTATGCGAAGCGGAGTTTGACGATGTGAACCTTGCGGGGGCACGCTTTGACAACGTCAATCTGTCTGGAGCCGCTGTCACGAATGCAAATCTATCACGATTGACCATAAGCGGTGTCACACTGGCAGATTCGGACATCAAAGATGCCGATTTGAGCGGAACGCGGATCAATGGCGTTCTCGTTACCGATCTATTCGAGGCCTATAACCAGACGAAAAGCTGACGATCGGTTATTGGGTCGACAATGGGCAACGCGCGAAGTGACATTTCGGGTCAATCTGAAAATGATCGGCTCACGCAGTGTGATCTCGCGGCCGGGCGAGGAGAGTGACCAATTGAATCCGCCCCGGTTGGTAGCAGCCCAAACCGTGCTGTTTCACGCCATGTGTCCGCATGGGCCGGAGGCAGGCATCGGTGGCATCTCCCACATAATTCCGCATGATTGCTGTGGCCGGCCAGCCTCCATATGCGAAGTTGCGCACAACGCCTTTCATTCTTGCCGATCCTTGCTTGACAGCGGCCGATTGCCTGTATCTTAATCGTGCTCTCAGATTGAGCATCTCAATCCCTTTCACATGACCCTTGGTGGTCGACGGGCAGTTTGGCCCCATGATCCCCCCATCCCCGATGGGTGTGGCTTCATGGGGTTTTTGGTTTTTGGGCGGGACCATGGGCAACGCGGTCAAGATCGGCATCCTCTATTCTACGAGCGGACCCTATGGCACGATGGGGCGCGACTGCTGCGACGGGGCGGAACTGGCGATCGAGGAGATCGCCGCCAGCCATCCTGGCCGCATCACGCCGGTCTTCGTCGATCCGGGTGCCAATATCGATCGCTATCTCGAAGGTGCGAAGGCGCTTTTGCGCGATCATGGCTGCCGCCACATCATCGGCACCATCACCTCCCTTGCCCGTAAGGAAGTCATCCCGCTGGTCGAAAAGCACGATGGCCTGCTCTGGTACATGTGCCCCTACGAGGGCTTCGAGGCCAACGACAACGTCATCTATACCGGCGGCTGCCCGAACCAGCATCTGCTGCCGCTGCTCGATTACCTGCTGCCACGCTTCGGTAACCGACCCTATCTCGTTGGCGCCAACTATGTCTGGGGCTGGGAGATGAACCGGCTGGCGCGCGAGCTGATCGAGGAGGCCGGCGGCGCTGTGCTCGGCGAACGTTACCTGCCGCTCGAGGAGACTGCGGTCGAGCGCATCGTCGCCGAGATCGAACAGCGCCGGCCGAGCTTCATCCTCAACAATCTCGTCGGGCCGTCGAGCTACGCTTTCCACGCCGCCATGCGGGCGCTTGCCGGGCGCGATCCGGCCTTTCGCCCTGAGAATTGCCCGGTCGTCAGTTGCGACCTGCAGGAATGCGAGCTGACCGATATCGGGCTCGGGGTCGCGACCGGCCAGCTTTGCGCCGCCTCCTATTTCGACACGGTGGTTTCGCCAGAGAATGCTGCCTTCAAGCGTCGCGTCGACCGTCGCTTCGGTGCCGGACGGCGCATTTCCAGTGTCTTTGCCAGTGCCTATGCCTCGGTCAAGCTCTGTGCCGAAGCGATCATCGAGGCTGATGACGACGATCCGGCGACGATCGCTGAGCTGGTTTCCGCCGTGTCGCGGCCAAGCGTGCTCGGTCCGCTCAGGATCGATCCGCAGACCCATCATGCAGCCCTTCCGTTTCATCTCGGCCGCATCAACGACGAGGGCGGCTTCGATATCGTCTCGTCGCAGCCGTCGATCGCCGCGGACCCCTACCTGACCGGCCAGCGCAAGCGCCGGGCACCCCAACTGCGGATCGTCTCATGAGGGAAACACCGAACTTTACCGGCCTCAGCGCAACGATCCTGCACCGGGAAGACCAGACGACCGAGCGTCTGGTCCGGCAACTCCGGCTTTTCGGCTTCGAGGTCACGGTGCAATGGGAGCCGCTCGATCAGCGCCATCTGCCCGATATCATCCTGGTCGATGCCGACCAGGGCTGGACCGGGCTCCTGCCGTGGACTGACGAGCACGCGCCGCGGCCGCTGATCGCACTTCTCGGTTCGGAAGCGCCGGGACGCGTCGCCTGGGCGATGGGGCAGGGGGCGGCAGCGATCATCGCCAAGCCGCTGGCGTCTTCGGCCGTCTATCCGGCCCTGGTCATGGCTGTCGGCATCCATCAGGAGCGCCGCGCTGTCGCGGACAAGATTGCCCACCTGGAAGAGCGGGTGCGGATGCGGCCGCTGGTTCATGCCGCGGTGCTGAAGATCGGCCAGGCCTGCCATGTCGACGAGGAGCGCGCCTATGGCATCCTGCGCAATTGCGCGATGAAGAAGCGGCTAACGATGGAGCAGGTCGCGGGCTCCATTCTCGGCGGCGTCGAGCCGTTGCCGGAGGCCGGCTGATGCGCGTGCTGACATCCATGGTCAGGCAGCCGGCCGCGCTGTTCGGCCTCGTCGTCGTCGCGCTGGTGGTCATTCTGGCGCTGGCCGCCCCACTGATCGCGCCCTACAGCCCGGACGAGCAGATGTTCGACGGGCTGACGCTAGAGGGCGCGCCGCTGCCGCCGAGCGCCCAGTTTCTGCTCGGCACCGACACGCTCGGCCGCGATCTGCTGTCACGCCTGCTCTACGGCGCGCGCACCTCGCTCGTCATCGGCCTCGTCGCCAACGGCGTGGCGGTTTCGATCGGACTGATGATCGGCATCCTCTCGGGCTACATGCGCGGGTTGGTCGGCAACGCCCTGATGCGCTTTACCGATCTGATGATGGCTTTCCCGGCGCTATTGCTTGCGATCGTGCTCGCCGCGCTGCTGCGTCCGAGCCTCTGGATCGTCGCCATGGTGATCGCACTCGTCAACTGGGTGCAGGTCGCCCGCATCGTCTATACCGAGACGCGCGGCCTCGTCGAACGCGACTTCATCCTCGCCGAGCGCTCGCTCGGCGCCGGCCATGGTCGCATCCTCTTCCATCACATCCTGCCGCATCTGATCCCGACGGCGATCGTCTGGGGCACGCTCGGCATCGCAACGACCGTGCTGCTCGAAGCGACGCTCTCTTTCCTCGGCATCGGCGTCCAGCCGCCGACACCCTCCTGGGGCAACATCATCTTCGAAAGCCAGAGCTATTTTCAGGCGGCCCCCTGGCTGGTCTTCATTCCCGGCGCCGTCATCCTGCTCACCGCGCTCTCGTTCAACCTGGTCGGCGACGCGCTTCGCGACATTCTCGACCCGACACAGCGCGGGAGGGGCTGACGATGGCGTTCCTGCTGTTGCGCCGTCTGGTCCAGACGGCGCTGATCCTCCTCGGCGTTGCCGCCATCACCTTCCTGCTTCTCTATGCGCTTCCGGCCGACCCGGCCCGCATGATCGCCGGGCGCAGCGCCACGGCCCTGACGGTCGCCAACATCAGGCGCGAACTCGGGCTCGACCAGCCGCTGCTCGTCCAGTTCTGGACCTATCTACAGGGGCTGGTTCAAGGCGATCTCGGCCGTTCCTATGCGCAGAAGACCGATGTCGGCACGCTGATCGCGGCGCGCCTGCCGGCGACTCTGATCCTGATGGCAGCCGGTATCTTCGTCGAAGTCGTGCTCGGGGTCGCGCTTGGTGTCACCGCCGCGATCCGGCGCGGTGGTTTCGTCGACCGTCTCGTGATGATGGCCTCCTTCGTCGGCGTTTCGGCGCCGCAGTTCGTCGCCGCGCTGCTGCTGCTCTACGTCTTTGCCGTCACGCTTGCCTGGTTCCCGATGAGCGGCTTCGGCAGCTTTTCCCATGTGGTTCTGCCGGCGCTGACGCTCGGCATCCTCGGCGCCGGCTGGTACGCCCGCATGGTCCGCTCGGCGATGATCGACGTGCTCAACCAGGATTATGTGCGCACGGCGCGCGCCAAGGGGCTCTCCTCGTTTCGCATCATCGTCCGCCATGCGCTGCCGAATGCGCTTCTGCCCATCATTGCGATGATCGGCATCGACATCGGCCAGTTCATGAGCGGCGTCGTCGTGGTCGAGGCCGTCTATGGTTGGCCGGGCATCGGCCAGCTGGCCTGGCAGGCGATCCAGCAGGTCGACATACCGATCATCATGGGGGTGACGCTCGTCTCGGCGCTCGCAATCGTGCTCGGCAACCTCGTCGCCGACCTGGTGGCGCCGCTCATCGATCCGCGCATCCGCGCCCGCTAGGAGTTTCTTTCGCATTTCCGGACGGAAAGCCGCTTCGCACTTTCCTGGAACAGCTCATTCGCACAGCAACCAAAAAGGGGAACTAAAAATGTTCAAAAGCTGGCTTCGAACCTCCACCGTCGCTGCGGCATTCCTGCTCGCGCCGCTTCCGGTCTTCGCGCAGGACGCGCCGAAACAGGGTGGCGATATCGTCATCACCTACAAGGACGACATCGCCACGCTCGATCCGGCGATCGGCTACGACTGGGTCAACTGGTCGATGATCAAGAGCCTGTTCTCGCGGCTGATGGATTACAAGCCCGGCACCACCGAACTGGTGCCGTCGCTGGCCGAGACCTTCGAGGTGGCGCCCGACGGCCTCACCTATACCTTCAAGCTGCGCAAGGGCGTGAAGTTCACCAATGGCCGCGAGATCGTCGCTTCGGACGTGAAATACTCGATCGAGCGGGCCGTCGACCCGAAGACACAAGGCCCCGGTGCCGGCTTCTTCGGCGCGATCAAGGGTTTTGACGATCTCTCCGGCGGCAAGGCAACGACGCTGGAAGGCATCGAGACCCCTGATGATGCTACCGTCGTCTTCCATCTGTCGCGCCCGGACGCCACCTTCCTGCACGTGCTCGCCGTCAACTTCGCCTCGGTCGTGCCGAAGGAAGCGGTGGAGGCCGCCGCCGGCGACTTCGGCAAGAAGCCGGTCGGGTCCGGCACCTTCGTCCTCAAGGACTGGACCGTCGGCCAGAGCCTGACCTTCGAACGCAATCCCGATTATTTCGTCAAGGACATGCCGCATATCGACAAGTTCACCGTCGAGGTTGGCCAGGAGCCGCTGGTGGCGCTGCTTCGCCTGCAAAAGGGCGAGGTCGACATTGCCGGCGACGGCATTCCACCGGCGAAGTTCCTGGAGATCAAGAATTCCCCCGAGGGCGCCGAGATCATCGTCGACGGCCAGCAACTGCACACCGGCTACATAACGCTCAACACCAAGGTGAAGCCGTTCGACGACGTCAAGGTTCGCCAGGCCGTCAACATGGCGATCAACAAGGAGCGCATCACCCGCATCCTGAACGGTCGGGCGACGCCCGCCAACCAGCCGCTGCCGCCGCTGATGCCGGGTTACGACAAGGCGTTCACCGGCTATGCCTATGACGTCGAGAAGGCAAAGGCGCTGCTCGCCGAAGCCGGTCATGCCGATGGTTTCGAGACGGTGCTCTATTCCACCAACACCGACCCGCAGCCGCGCATCGCCCAGGCAATCCAACAGGATCTGGCTGCTATCGGCATCAAGGCGGAAGTCCGAGCTCTCGCCCAAGCCAACGTCATTGCCGCCGGCGGCACTGAGGGGGAAGCACCGATGATCTGGTCGGGCGGCATGGCCTGGATCGCCGACTTCCCGGATCCGTCCAACTTCTACGGCCCGATCCTCGGTTGCTCCGGCGCCGTCCAGGGCGGCTGGAACTGGTCGTGGTACTGCAACGAGGCGCTCGACAAGCGCGCGGTTGCGGCCGACTCGATGTCCGATCCCGCAAAGGCCGCCGAGCGCCAGGCGGCCTGGGGCAAGATCTTCACCGACATCATGGCCGATGCGCCCTGGGTGCCGGTCACCAACGAGCGCCGCGTCGTCGCCAAGTCGCCGCGCATGGGCGGCGACGGCGACATCTACGTCGATCCGACCCGCGTGATCAACTACGACGCGATCTTCGTGAAAGAGTAAGCGTCAGGCTTCCCGCAGGTCGTCTGCGGGGAGCCTCCTCTTGAGTTTGGGAGAGATTTCATGTGCGTTGCCTGCACACACACCATTCACCGCGCCAAGCACCACTTCGGCTGGAACCGCGATTTCGAGCCGACGCTGATCGCCAAGCCCGGCGAGACCATCCATTTCGAGTGCCTCGATTCCTCCGGCGGGCAGCTCGGCGCCGGTTCGACGCTCGAGACGCTGGCATCGCTCGATTTCGACCGGATCAATCCAGTGACCGGGCCTGTCTATGTCGAAGGTGCAAAGCCCGGCGACGCGCTGAAGGTGACCATCCGTCGCTTCATTCCCTCCGGCGTCGGCTGGACGGCCAACATTCCGGGCTTCGGTCTGCTTGCCGACCAGTTCACCGATCCGGCGCTGCACATGTGGTCCTATGACGCCACCAGCATGGCGCCGGCGCTCTATGGTCCCGGTGGCCGCGTGCCGCTGAAGCCGTTTGCCGGTACGATCGGCGTTGCGCCGGCAGAGCCGGGCCTGCACTCGGTCGTGCCGCCGCGCCGGGTCGGCGGCAACCTCGACATTCGCGACCTGACGTCTGGCGTGACGCTCTATCTGCCGGTCGAGGTCGAAGGCGCGCTGTTTTCGATCGGCGACACCCATGCCGCCCAGGGCGACGGCGAGGTCTGCGGCACGGCGATCGAGAGCCAGATGGAGGTGGAAGCGACGATCGAGCTCGTCAAGGACGCCCGCCTTGCGAGCCCGCGCTTCACCACGCCTGGACCGGTGACCCGCCATCTCGACGCCGCCGGCTACGAGGTGACCACCGGCATCGGGCCTGACCTGATGACCGGTGCACGCGAAAGCCTGATGCGCATGATCGATCTGCTCGGCGCCGAACATGGCCTCAGCCCCACCGATGCCTATCTGCTCTGCTCGGTCTGCGGCGACCTCCGGATCAGCGAGATCGTCGACCAGCCGAACTGGGTGGTTTCCTTCTACTTCCCGAGGATCGTCTTTTCGTGATCGCAGCGCCTCCTGTTCTCAGCATCGACGGGCTTTCTGTCGATGCACTGACGCCCGAGGGTCCGCGCCGGGTCCTCGACGCCGTCAGCTTCGACCTCATGACCGGGGAGACCCTCTGCATTGCCGGCGAAAGCGGGTCCGGCAAGTCCGTGACCTCGCTTGCCGTCATGGGGCTGCTGCCCAAGGCTTCGCTCAGGATCGCGTCCGGCAGCATCCGCCTTGAGGGTCGCGAGCTCTCCAGGCTCTCTAACAGCGCCATGCGCAGCGTTCGCGGCGGCGATATCGCCATGGTCTTCCAGGAGCCGATGACCTCGCTCAACCCGGTCATGTCGATCGGCGAGCAGCTGACCGAGGCGATCCGTGAACACCAGGGCTCCGCGGGCACGTCGGCTGCCGCCATCGCCTTGCGTATGCTGGATGCAGTGAAGATCACCGAACCATCCCGGCGCATGACGCAGTATCCGCACGAACTCTCGGGTGGCATGCGCCAGAGGGTGATGATCGCGATGGCGCTTTCCTGCCGTCCCAAGGTGCTGATCGCCGACGAACCGACGACGGCGCTCGACGTCACCGTGCAGGCGCAGATCCTGACGTTGATGAAGGAGCTGAAGCAGGAATTCGGCGCCTCCATCATCCTCATCACCCACGACATGGGTGTCGTTGCGCAGATGGCCGATCGCGTGGTCATCATGCAGCAGGGCCGTATCGTCGAACAGGGCGACGTCTCGCCGATCTTCCGCGCACCGCGCGAGCGCTACACCCAGGAACTGCTGGCAGCCGTACCCAGGCTCGGCGCGCATGCAGGCACCGACGGTCCGCCCCGGATCGGTCCGGCCGCGGCAACGCCTGCCTTGCCGGCCGGCGGGCCCGTGCTGTCGGTTCGCGATCTTGTCGTTCACTATGGCAAGAAGCCGAGCGCGCTTCTCGGCGGCAAGCAACTGGCGGCGGCGGTCAGCGATGTGTCCTTCGACATTTTCCCCGGCGAAACGCTGGGCCTCGTCGGCGAAAGCGGCTCGGGCAAATCGACGACGGGCAAGGCGGTGCTGGGCCTCATTCCGTTCTCCGGCGCCGTATCGATCGACGGCCAGGATATCGGCGCGCTGTCGCAAAGGCAGATGCGGCCGGTGCGCCGCTCGGCGCAGATGATCTTTCAGGACCCCTATGCCTCGCTCGATCCGCGCATGGCGGTGGGCGCGGCGATCGCCGAGCCTCTCGTCATCCATGACATCGGCAACCGCGGCGAACGGACGGACCGTGTCGCCGAGCTTCTGCGCCGCGTCGGCCTCGGGCCCGATGCCGCCAGCCGTTATCCGCACGAGTTTTCCGGCGGGCAGCGCCAGCGCATCTGCATTGCCCGGGCGCTCGCCGTCAATCCGAAGCTGATCGTCGCCGACGAAAGCGTGGCCGCACTCGATGTCTCGGTTCGCGCCCGCGTGCTCGACCTGATGCTCGAGTTGCAGGAGACGATGGGGCTTGCCTATCTCTTCGTCTCGCACGACATGGCAGTGATCGAGCGCATGTCGCATCATGTCGCCGTCATGCGCGGCGGCCGGATCGTCGAGATGGGAACGCGCCGGGCCGTGTTCGAAAAGCCGCAGGACGCCTATACGAGGGCGCTGATGGCGGCGGTGCCGCTGCCCGATCCGCCGATGAGAAAGAGCGCATAGAGCCATTCCAGGAAACGCGTGAAGCGGATTTCCGTCCGGAATTGCGTTCTTTCAAAGAGCTAGACGGTTTCACCGTTTCGAAGAAACAATGAAACTGTCCTAGAGCCAATCCGGAGGCGATCGTTCCGCCGCAACGCCGGGGGATGCCGGAGCCCGGGCGGAAGGCCATGGCCACACCCGGGCTTTCACCTCATGACACAAGGCTCTGCGGCAGCACGATGCGGGCCGAAAGGCCGCCTTCCGTCCGGTTGTGCAACTGCAGCTCAGCGCCGGCGCGGTCAAGCGCGCATTCGACAATGCTGAGGCCAAGGCCGCTGCCGGCGGCCACCCTGTGGCGCCCGCGGAAGAAGCGCTCCGTCACGTGACGGATCTCATCTTCGGGAATGCCGGGCCCGGCATCGTCGATCGCGATGACGAGGTTGGTCGCCTGTCGCTCGATCAGGCAACGGATCGGCGCCTCGGGCGGTGAATGGTTGAGGGCGTTTTCCAGGAGATTGCGCGCGGCCAGCCGGAAAAGCCCCGGTTCCAGGGCGACCCTGAGATCAAACAGCTGTGCCGCGATCTGGATCTCGGCGGCCTCAGTCCGGGGGCTGCGCAGCTCGGCCGCAAGGCTTGCCAGCATTTCCCCGACGTTGAAGCTTCCGACCGCCTTGCCGCCTTCGCTCGCCTCGACCGACGCGATGTCGAGCAGCTGTCGGACCAGCTTGCCGGTCCGGTCGACGCCGGCGACGATCTGGCCGAGCGCCTTCTCGCGGATCGCGCTGTCGTCGCTGGCAAGGGCCACCTGCGCCTGGGTCTTCAGGCCCGCCAGCGGCGTGCGCAGCTCATGGGCGGCAAAGGCGATGAAGTTCTGCTCGCGTTCGCGCGCGCCGGCGACGCGGGTGAAAAGGCCGTTGAGCGACTTGAGCACCGGGCTGATCTCACGCGTGGTTCCGAGATCCTCGATCGCATGCAGGTCGGAGGCCTCGCGGGCGGCAAGGTCGCCGGCGAGCTTCCTGAGCGGCGCAAGACCCCGCCCGACGCAGAGCCAGATCAAAACGGCGAGCAGCGGAATGATCAGGAGCGCCGGAAACAGCAGGCCCTTGACGAGATCGTTGACCAGCCGGTCGCGGATGCGCAGGTTGTCGCCGACGAGCACGCGCACGCCGAGAGAGGCGTTTTCCACGGCGAAGACCCGCCAGCTCTCGCCGTTGATGACGGTTTCGGAAAATCCGGTCGCGTGTGCTGCGAGCGTCGCGTCCGGTGCGCTGTCCGACTTGCCGATCAGCGTGCCGTCCAGCGACCAGATCTGGCAGGAGAGCTGCCGGTCATAATGTGGGTGATCCAGCACCGGGATCCGCATCGCGCTCTGGGCCGGGCGGTCGCTCTCGCCTTCGTCCTTCATCATGTCCTGGCTGACGATCAGCGAGTTCACCATGCGCGCAGCCTCCATCAGCCGCGCGTCGAGCACGCGCTCGACCTCGGTGCGGGTGCTCAGGAAGATCCAGACCGTCGCCGACAGCCACAGCAGTCCGGTCGTCAAAAGCAGGATGACGAACAGGCGGGTGCGCAGCGACCGCATCAGCCGGCGCCGCCCAGGCGGTAGCCGATGCCTCTGACCGTTTCGATCAGACCAGGGCCAAGTTTGTTGCGCAGGTGATGGATGTGGACTTCGACGGCGTTGCTTTCGATCTCCTCCTGCCAGCCATAGAGCTTGTCCTCGAGCTTGGCCTTGGAGAAGATGACGCCCGGATGGGCCATCAGCATATGCAGGATCGCGTATTCGCGCCGCGAGAGGTGCACCGGCCTGCCCGCCTTTTCCAGGGATTGACGAGCCGGATCGAGCCGCAACGTCGACCATTCGAGCGCTGCGGTCGCCCGGCCGCTAGAGCGCCGCGAAAGGGCGCGCAGACGGGCTGCGACCTCGTCGAGATCGAACGGCTTTCCGAGATAGTCGTCGGCGCCACTGTCGAGCCCCGCCACCCGGTCGCGAACCGTGTCACGGGCCGTCAAGAGCAGCACCGGGATTTCGCTCTGTTTGGCGCGCAGATCGCGCAGTATGTCGAGGCCGGAACCATCCGGCAGCATCAGGTCGAGCACGACGGCGTCGAAGCCGTTGGCCGCAAGCGCCGTCGCTGCACCGTCGCAGGTGGCAACCGCGTCCGTGGTGAAGCCGGCCAGCGCCAGCCCCACCTTCAGCCCGTCACGCAGGATATCGTCGTCTTCGACGATCAGGATGCGCATTGTTATTCCTCACATTTCTGAGAGCGGGAGCCTTGAGGCTCTCCCTTAAGGCAGCCTTAAGGTAGGACTTCCCTGAAGGCGGCATTGCAACAAATCGAATCGTTGAATGCCCGATATGACCGAACCAGACGAGCTTTCTTCACCCACGACCGTTCACAAGAGCGGCATTGCGCTCACCCGCCGAAGCCTCTTCGTCGGTGCGGCGTCGCTGCTGGTCACCGGCTGCGCGACAACCGTGCGCCCGACGCCGGCGGTCGTGCCGGCCAGCGTTCCGGCCGCGCTCCCCGACAGGGGCGCGGTGCCGCCGATGTATTACGCCATGCCCGACGAACCGTTTCCGATCCCCGAGGTCAGGATCTCAGAGGTCGATCCGAAGTTCTGGCGGCAGGAGGTCGACTACCCGACCGACGAACGTCCGGGCACACTGATCGTCGACACGCCGGCAAAGTATCTCTACCACGTGCTGCCGGGCGGGCG
The DNA here is from genome assembly GCF_035999135.1 of Ensifer sp. Lineage (GTDB taxonomy): Bacteria > Pseudomonadota > Alphaproteobacteria > Rhizobiales > Rhizobiaceae > Ensifer. Next base: position 70,502 of record NZ_DASYGZ010000207.1, on the reverse strand, counting down.
GGCGATGCGCTACGGCATCGGCGTCGGCCGCGAAGGCTTTGCCTGGTCGGGCCGGGCGATCGTCGCCTACAAGCGAAAGTGGCCGCGCTGGACGCCGCCCGACGAGATGGTGGCGCGCCAGCCGAAGCTCGCGCCCTACAGCATCGCCAATGGCGGCATGCCGCCGGGGTTGAAGAACCCGCTCGGCGCCCGCGCCCTCTATATCCACAAGGACGGCAAGGATACGCTCTACCGTATCCACGGCAGCCCCGAGGCGCATTCGATCGGCAAGGCGGTGTCGTCGGGCTGCATCCGGCTCATCAACCAGGATGTCGTCTATCTCCACGACCAGGTCCGCGACGGCAGCACCATCGTCGTCATTCCGGATCCGAGCAAGGGCGATCTGACGGTCGGATGAGGTGGCCGCAATGGCGAGCGCGGGAATTCTGCAACACTTCGACAGCGACGACCGCCTCGCGCAAGCGATCCACGCCAAAGAGAGATTTTCACCACATTTCGGTCACGGTTCGGCCCAACAGCCTTGGGCCTTCCTTCGGATCCTCCCAACCGAAATCTCCAACCCTGGAATAAAATAAAGTGTCGATGAATTTGTCCCGCCGGTCGCTGCTCGCGGTGATCGCCAGTTCCGTCCTGACTGCCTGCACGCAGATCCCGAAGCCCGAACCGAAGCCGAAACTGATCGAGCCGATCGCTGGTGACGGCGGTTCGCCGGAAAAGGCGGCCGATCAGGCGGGCGTGCCGACAAAGACCTTCGACTATGCGGCGATCTATGCGCCGGTGAAGGACGAGGGCTACGACGTTCCCGGCATCCAGTACACCGAAATCAAGCCGCAGTTCCTGCGCCAGGAAGTGGCCTATGCCACCAACGAACCGGCCCATTCGATCGTCGTCGATACCCAGACGATGTTCCTCTATTATGTCCTGCCCGGCGGCCGTGCGATCCGTTACGGCGTCGGCCTCGGGGCGGCCGGGCGCGCCTGGAAGGGCCGCGCCGTGGTGCACTGGAAGCGCAAGTGGCCGCGCTGGACCGTGCCCGACGATATGGTCGCGCGCCAGCCGCACCTGAAGAAATACGGCATCGACGCCGGCGGCATGGATCCGGGCCTCGACAACCCGCTCGGTGCCCGCGCCATGTACATCTTCCAGGACGGCAAGGACACGCTCTACCGCATTCACGGTTCGCCGCAGTGGCGTTCGATCGGCAAGAACGCGTCTGCCGGCTGCGTTCGCATGCTGCAGCAGGACGCGATCGATCTTTACGCTCGGGTTCGCGGCAAGACGCCGCTGCTCGTCCTGTAATGGGCGACAGAATGGCGGTTTTTGCCGCCATTTACCGGACGATCTGGTCGAAATAGGCTAAAGGGCCGGAAGTCCGTCCGGTCCGAGCCGAATATAGTTCGGGCGCCGTGACGATTGCGGCTCTTCTTCCGGAAGGTATTCCGGTTGTGGCTGTGGCTGTGACTGGGCCATGCCGGCGCCCGAGAGGTCGGTGACGACGATCGGCGTGCCGTTCGGCACGCGGTTGTAGAGGTCGACGACGTCCTGGTTGATCATGCGCACGCAGCCCGACGACACCGACTTGCCGATCGTCCACCATTCCGGCGAGCCGTGGATGCGATAGAGCGTGTCTTCGCCGTTCTGGAAGATGTACATCGCGCGCGCGCCGAGCGGGTTCCTGAGACCCGGATCCATACCGCCGGCCTCGATGCTGTACTGCTGCAACTCCGGCTGGCGCGCCACCATCTCGTTCGGCGGGTTCCAGCGCGGCCATTCGCGCTTGTACTGGATGACGCCACGGCCGGCCCAGGCAAAGCCGGCCCTGCCGAGCCCGACGCCGTAGCGCATCGCCTGGCCGCCCTCGTAGACCCGATAGAGGAAATGGCCGCCGACATCGACGACGAGCGTGCCCGGCTTCTCGCCGGTCGGATCCGCGACCATCTGGCGGTAGAAGCGGGGATCGATCTTCTCATAGGGGATGGCCGGCAACGGATAGGTCTCGTTCGGCTTTTCGCCGTACATGTCCGCAAGCATCGTATCGAAGGCGGGGGCCGGTTCCGGCGCGTAGGCGCGGGTCTCCACCGGACGGGGCGAGGCGCAGCCCGCAAGACCGGCGGCCACCATGCCGCCTGAGAGTTGCAGGAAGGTGCGGCGGCGGATCACTTGGTCAGGCATGGAATCCTCGGTCGTCCTGTTGGTCGCTCGCGGCGATGCGCTCGACCTGAGGGGTCGATGGTGCGTCCCCGGTCGAAGCGGTCACAGGCCGGCGTAGGGGTCTGCCAATGCCGCTTCGGGTCGGCTAATGGGATACTTAGTTCCCGATATCTTCGCGGCCAGCTTTTCCGCGCCGTTTTTCTCAAGCAGAGCCCGGAAGCTCGGATGCATGCCGCCGTCGACATAGGCATTGAGCGGGGCTGAGGTCTGGTTCGCCATCAGGCCCGTGAGCTTGGCGTCTTCCGATTGCAGCCTTGCCACCAGTCCGGCGTCCGGTGTCGAGATGGCCGGCGGGCAGGCGGCGAGCGGGTCGGTCGGCTCGCCACCCTCGAACTCGGTGTTGAAGACGTAGCGGCGACCACAGGCCGAAACCTTCGGCTGGCGCTTCGTCGCCTCGAAGATGTCGTAGCCCTGCTTGATGTTCTTCCAGAAGTCGAAATTCGGGTCGCCGCGGTGGCTGGCCATGTTTGCCGCCGTCATGCGGAAAGGATAGGCCTGCACCTGGAAATTGCCCTGGCCTCCCGCAAGCGCGCGCTGGACGACCGAATAGATCTCGCCGACGCCCTGGTCCGTCAGCGCATAGCAGCCTGAAGACGAGCAGGCGCCATGCACCATCAGCGCCTCGCCGGTATAGCCGAGCGCCGATTCCAGCCTGTTGGGATAGCCGAGGTTAAACGACAGGAAATATTGCGATTTCGGGTTCAGCATGCCGGCCGAGACATGGTAGAATCCCTCCGGCGCCTGGCGGTCGCCCGACTTCATCTTCGGTCCGAGCTTTCCCGACCAGCGGCACATCGGATAGGTCTTCAGCAGCGCGTACTGGCCTTTGCTGTTCTGCTTCCAGACCTCAAGTTCGCTCTCCTGCTTGAAGATGCGAACGAGCACCGGGCTCTCCGGCTTGCTGCCGTTCTTGGCCATCGCGGCAATGAGCTTGGCCGGGATCGGCGGCGGCTCGCGCACGTCGTCGGCGTCGAGCGCCATGCAGCCGGACAGAGCGAACGCCAATGCCCCGACCGCCAGCGCATGACGCATGAGCAGTACCTGCGCGACCATGCCTTTGGCAGTGGGCGTTCTCGAGGTCGGGCTTTTCGTCTTCTCGCGCCGCATGCGGGCTCCTGGAAATGCTTGCGCCACCAGCCGTTGTACGTGCGGGGCGGGTGCCGGCCTTGCGCAAACCAGCGTCTCGGTCGGCTTGATCTCAGCGATTAAGCGGTGGCAGCTTTGCCTGCAAGCCTTCGCCACAGGCGGTTGCGATCAATAAAACTTGAACACGCCTGCGTGCCTTAGCTGCCCGCCGATTGGGTCGATGTTGAGACAAGATGGTGAATTTTTTCTCAACATGGACCCGCTTGCTTGCGCGGGGCTTAGCCGCGCGGTTCGCTGCCGGGGGCGTAGACGGTCTTCTGCCTGAAGGCGAAGACGTTGCCGCAGCGGCAGCGGATCATGTGCTTGGCGGGGTCGGACGCGTTGCGTTCGGTCGTAAAGCCCTTGGGCATGACGTCGATGGTAAAGCCGCGATTGCCGCCCTTGGCGCTGTCGTTCTCCGACGCCTCGGCGAAACCGGAGGCCCCGCACTTCGCGCATTCCAGCTTTCTCGAATAACGATCCCGCGACGCCATGTTCAATCACACCTGCTTGCGCTGCCGCGCCGTTCCTAGCGCCCCGGACCTACAGGAGCCGGCCTTTGGGTTCAAGGCTCGGCCCCGTCGTCAGGCATATTTCCCGCCCCAGCCGGGTGGGGCAGGGTGCAGGCAGTCGGCGCCGTATTCCACTCTGGCTTACCGATATCCCGTGGCGTCGGCCGGCTTGTCCGCCTCCATCACCTCGCGCATGTAGCGCCAGCAGTCCGGCCGCGAGCCGTCGAGATCGCTAAAACCGTAGACCTGCGCCACCCCGCCGCTCGACAGCGACTGCCCGTTGAAGCGCGCTTTCTCCGGGTCTGCCGCAAGGGCCGCCACGGCGCGGCCGACGAAGCGCGGCGTTTCGGAGATGACGAAATGCGGCTGGCTTTTGGTGGCATCGCGCCAGTTGTCTTCGCCGACCCCGAAATGCTCGAGCATCATCTCCGAGCGCATCCAGCCGGGGGTGATCGAAACCGATGTTGCGCCATGCGGCGCCAGATCCCTGGCGTGCGCCCAGGCCATCCGGTTGGCGGAAACCTTGGCGAGATCGTAGAACGGAGACAGCCGGTAGTTCTCGGCATTGTACTCGGCGGTGCCGTCAGTGACTTCGACCAGCAGGCCGCCCGGCTTCTCGATCATCAGTGGCAGGGCGTAATGCGCGGTGATCAGGTGGGTATCGACACCGAGCCGCAGCAGTTTCAGGCCATTTTCGAGGTTGTGCTCCCAGACAGGCTTGTTCCATTCGAACAGCAATTCGCCGCCCCAGATGTCGTTGACAAGAATGTCGAGCCGACCCTGTTCCGCGCGGATGCGCTCGATGAGCGCCTTGACCTGTGCCGGCTCCAGATGGTCGACCTGAACGGCGATACCCTTGCCGCCGAGGCTGGTGACGATTTCGGCGGTCTCCTCGATCGTCTCGGATCGTCGGTATTCGGACTGCTGCTGTCGCGTGGTGCGGCCGGTCACGTAGACGGTGGCGCCCGCAGCACCCAGTTCGGCGGCGATGCCGCGACCGCCGCCACGCGTCGCTCCAGCGACGAGCGCTACTTTTCCTTCGAGTGTCATTTTTTTTCTCCTTGCCGACGCGGGAGGCCTATGGCCTTTCCCGCCAGTTCTATTTATAAATGATTGTTCGTTTATAAATGAGAGTCAAGATGCCGCGCCCAAAGACAATGCCAGACGAAGACGTGTTGAAGGCAGCCTTTGCGATCATGAGGGCGGAGGGCCCGGAAGGGTTGACCTTCGCAGCGCTTGCGGCGCGAACCGGTCTCTCCGGCGCCACGCTGGTGCAGCGCTTCGGCAGCAAGGCCGGATTGATCCAGAGCACGCTGGTTCACGCCTGGGATGGTCTCGATGGACAGACGACGGACCTGATGGCGCATGTGCCGCGAACGCCGGAAGGGGCGATCGCTCTTCTCGTCGGCCTTTCCGGCGACTATGGCGCGATCGACAGCTATGCCGACGATCTGAGAATCCTGCGCGAAGACCTGAGAGACCCGCTGCTCAGGGCACGCGGCGCGAAATGGCGCGACGTGCTTTCGGGCGTGCTCGACGAATGCCTCGCCGGGCTTCCCGGTGCCGCGCCCGGACTTGGGCTCCTGATGGCGTCGCAATGGCAGGGTTCGCTGCTGTGGTGGAGCTTCGATCCTGCGGTGCCGGTCACCACGTTCGTGGAGCAGAGCCTGCGCCGCTTCGTCAGCGCGTTTGCGCGGCAGCCGTCGGTGTAGCCCCCCCTCTTCCCTCGCGCGATCACCCGGATTTCAATTCAGCGTGAGATGGTCACTTGGCCGATGACGGCGGCGCGCGGCAGTCTTAGATGCTGGTCCATGACCCGTTTTGTCGCTGCCTTCTTCGTTGTGCTGATCTCCGTCCTGCCGGCCGCCGCGCAGTCGCCCGCGCCGGTCTCGGTGCTGCTGGACGCGCTGGCGCAACGTCCGGATCTTGAGCCCCTGAAGACCGTGATCGTCGCCCGCGACGGCAAGATCCTCGCCGAGCGCGGCTATCGCGGCAATCGGGTGACGAATCCGACCAACATCAAGTCGGCGTCGAAGTCGATCATCTCGGCGCTGGTCGGCATTGCCATCGATAAGGGTCTCCTCGAAGGGCCGGATCAGAAGATCGCCCCGATCCTCAAGGCCGATCTGCCGGCATCGCCCGACCCGCGCGTCAACGACATCACCATCGGCAACCTCCTCTCGATGCAGGCTGGCCTCGGCAGGCTCTCCGGCCCGAATTACGGCCGCTGGGTTGCGAGCCGCAATTGGGTCCGCTCAGCACTTGCCCAGCCGTTCGACGACGATCCTGGTGGCGCGATGCTCTACTCCACCGCCTCGACCCATCTGCTTTCGGCCATTTTGACGAAGGTCGGCGGCAAGTCGACGCTTGCACTCGCGCGGGAGTGGCTCGGGCCGCTCGACGGCTTCCGCATCGGCGCCTGGGACCGCGATCCGCAAGGCATCTATCTCGGCGGCAACCAGATGGCGATGAGCCCGCGGTCGCTGCTGGCCTTCGGTGAACTCTACCGCAACGCCGGCCGCACGGCCTCCGGCGTGCAATTGGTGTCTCCTGCCTGGATCGAGGCGTCGTGGCAGCACCGCACCAATTCGCGCTTTTCCGGCGACAGCTACGGCTATGGCTGGTTTACGCGCCAGGTCGCCGGCGAGACCGTGCATTTCGCCTGGGGCTATGGCGGCCAGATGCTCTACATCATGCCGAACCTCGATCTGACGGTGGTGATGACCTCGGCCGAGAGCGGGCCATCGGCGCGCAACGGTTACCGCGACACGCTGCATCTGGTGCTCGGCGAGATCATCGCCACCGTCAAGGCCTTACCCGAAACCGACGGCTGAGCCGGTCTCGTCAGGGATCCCGGCGCGAGAGCGCCCCTCTATCGAGGCGGGACCGCGGTCAGCGGCGCAACGATATCAAGCAGGCACTCGAGCGCTGCTGCATCCTTTTCCGCGTCCCCCGACGCCTCGAATTCGGCAAGCTCGATCCCGGCAATCTGCGCCGCCGGAATGGCCCCGAAAATGGCGTTGAGCTGGCGTGGCAGCAGGCCGGATGCAATGGCATAGGCGGCCGGCACGTTTCCGGGTTGCAGCGCATCCCAGTCGACATGGATCCACACTGGCTTGTCGCCGATCGCCGACAGGATGGCCTCGGGCGTCGCTTCGGCAGGTGAAAGCGTGCGGATGCCGGCCTGGCGCATCAAGTCCGCCTCCGGCACATCGGTGTCGCGGGCTCCGACGATCACGACCTGGCCCGGGTTCAGGCCGCTGCCATGGCCGCTGTCCCACAGACCGCAGGCGGCGGCAAGGACCATGCCGCCGAGGTAGCCGCTTTCGGTCGTCTCGGGCGTGTTGAAGTCGCCGTGGGCATCGATCCACAGCACGATTGCATCCGGATGGTGCCGGGCGACGACGGGCAGGCTTGCAAGGCTCGCGGAGCAGGTGTTGGCGACCATCAACGGCTTATTGCCCCGCCGCAGCGTCGCAGCGATAGCCCCCTGCAGACCCGTCAGTGTTGTCCGGGCTTCGGGCAAGCTCACCGACCAGTCGTCCTTGCATGCAGGCGACTGTTCACCAAAGACAGTGGGCACAAGTCCGGTGCTCTTGCTCAGCGCCTCCGCCGTCAGGGCCGCGCCTGCAAGCGCGCCCGGTGTCCGGTCGGCGATGCGTCCCTGGGAGACGATGAGTTCATAAGGCATGGTGTTCTCCTTGCATCTTGCGAGCATCGCGCGCAGCCGGACGAGCCGGTCGCGTGGCAGCCAGTGAGGTCCGGCGGCGCGTTGGAAAGCGGGTGAGGCGGGGCTTGAAACGGCGGCGCGTGGAATCGATATGTTGCTACGGATATATCGATCGCCGGAAACGATCGCAATTTTCTCCGTGCGCGGTTGGTGCTATTGCTGCGCGCGAATGGTCGCAGGGACGATCGCTGCTGCAAGCGTTCAGCCACCTGGCGACGAAGATTTGAAAGGCAAGACCGTGTTTGCGACGAAGACCATCGACACCGGCGACAAGGAAACCTTCTATCGTGAGCTGACGAGCCAGCTCGACGGCCTGTTGCACGATGAGCGCGATTTCATCGCCAATGCCGCGAACCTCTCGGCGCTGATTTTCGATCTGGTGCCGGACCTCAACTGGGCGGGCTTTTATTTCCTGCGACCGAACGATGAACTGGTGCTCGGGCCGTTCCAGGGTAAGGTCGCCTGCGTGCGCATCAAGGTCGGCAAGGGCGTTTGCGGCAGCGCCGTGGCGGAAAAGCGCACGATGCTGGTTCCCGATGTGCATGCCTTCCCGGGACATATCGCCTGCGATGCGGCGTCCCGTTCGGAACTCGTCGTGCCCTTGATCAAGGATGGCCGCGTGCTCGGCGTGCTCGATCTCGACAGCCCCGTCCCAGGTCGCTTCGACAGCCAGGATCAGGCGGGCTTCGAAGCGCTCGCCGCGATCTATGTCGCGGCCAGCGATTTCGCTTAGGTATTGCCAATCGACGCCATGCGCTGGCGTCAGCCGCCAAAACCTTCGAGGACGATCTTGCCCCTGGCCGCACCGGTCTCGATGCGACGATGGGCCTCGCGCAGGTTTTCGGCATTGATCGGCGACAGCACTTCGGCAAGCGTCGTCTTCAGCCGGCCGGCATCGATCTCGTCGGCAACGAAGGAGAGCAACCGGTGCTGCTCGATCATATCGGGGGTCTGGTGCATCGGGCGGGCGAACATGAACTCCCAGTGAAGGCTCGCCGCCTTGGTTTTCATCCCGGCCATCGGCATCGGCACATCTGTATTGTCGATCGAGACGATGCCGCCCTGCGGGCGGATCAGTTCGACTGCGGCATCCCAGTGGCGCATGTCGTTGAAGATCGCGATGTGTTCGACATGGGCAAAGCCAAGGGCCCGGACCTGAGCGACCAACGGTTCACGGTGGCTGACGACGTGATCGGCGCCGAGCTCCCTGACCCAGGCGATCGTTTCAGGCCGCGAGGCCGTGGCGATGACGGTCAGCCCGGCGCGTTTCGCCAGCTGGATGCCGATCGAGCCCACCCCGCCGGCGCCGCCGACGATCAGGATCGACTGGCCGCGATCGGCGCCGTCCCTGTTAATGCCGAGCCGGTCAAAGAAGGACTCATAGGCGGTGATCGTCGTCAGGGGCAAAGCTGCGGCCTCGGCAAAGGAAAGGCTCTTCGGCTTGCGGCCGACGATGCGTTCGTCGACGAGCTGGTACTCTTGGTTGGAGCCGGGTCGGGTCAGATCGCCGGCGTAATAGACGTGGTCGCCGGGTTTGAACAGCGTGACATCGGCGCCAACCGCCTCGACCACCCCGCTGGCATCCCAGCCGAGCACGCGCGGCGTCTCCTCGATCTTGTCCTTCGGTGCGCGCATCTTGACGTCGACAGGATTGACGGCGATGGCGGCGACGGCAACCAGGATGTCGTGTCCCTGAGGCTCTGGTTTCGGCAGGGTGACATCGAGAAAGCTCTGCGGATCGGAAACCGGCAGATAGCGGGTGAGGGCGACGGCTTTCATGGATTGCTCCTTTTCACGGGTCTTGGGTAACTGGTCTTGGATGTTGGTCATGGCGCTCATGCCGTGCTTTCCGGGCCGTTGGGCAGACTAACCTTTGGTGTTGCCGCCGAACAGCTTGTCGTTGCCGACGTCACATGCCTGGCGGGCCGATCGGTGGCAGGATCGCTGCGAAAATGGCGCTGGAACGCACTCGCTCAGCTGATTAGCGCGCCGCCTTCGATGTCGATCACCGATCCGGTGACGAAAGGGTTGTCGATGGCGAAGAGGTAGCCCCGGGCGATGTCGTCCGAACGCCCGGTGCGACCAGCGGGCAGGGTGGCTGCGGCGCGATCGAACATCGCATCGCGCGCCTCTGCCGTCATGCCGTGATAGGCTTCCGTCTGCGTCAGCCCCGGACTGACGACGTTGACGCGCAGCGGCGCGAGTTCCCTGGCAAGGATCTTCGCGGTGGCCTCAAGAGCGGCATTCATCGCCGTCTTGACGAAGGTGCCGGGAACGGCCCGCCGCGCGAGGAAGCCCGAGGTGAAGGTGATCGTGCCGCCGGGGCGGAGATATCCCGATGCCGCGCGGGCAAGCGCAACCGAACCCCAGAACTTGACGTCGAAGGCTGCCCGGGCGGCATCGAGATCCACATCGACAACGGTTCCACCGGGGGCTGACGAGCCTGCGGTGACCACCAGATGGTCGAGCGGACCAAGCTTGCGAAAATAGTCGGAGACCGCCGCGGAATCGGCGATATCAAGTCCGCTGGCGCGGCTGGCAATCTCGACACGGCCGGGACGAAGGCTCAGGGCCCTGGCGACTGCGGCGCCGATGCCGCTGGTGCCGCCGACGACGACGGAGAGGGTGTTGTCATTGAAGCTCATGGTCATTCTCCAGGGGACTGTGCGGGAACGGGTTCGGAAAAGACGGCCTCCAGAAGCGGGCCGCCGGGTGTGCGCAGGAACAGGCGGCGTTCGCCGATGTCGGCGAGGTCCATGGTCGAGTAAGGGATTGCCAGCCGGTCGAGCCTCGCGCGGAAGTCGCCATAGCCTTCGAGCCGGAAGCCGACGTGGTCGATCGCTTCGGCCGCGCGGTCGTATCTGTTGCCATAGCCGCCGATGATATGAACGATCGGCTTGTCGTCCGAGTAAAGCCAGTGACCGGGTATCCGCCGAATTGCCGACGGCCGCTCGCCGACCCTCAGCCCGAAGATCGTCTCGAAGAAAGCGCGTGTCGCCTCGATATCGGCCGTTCGGATGGTCACATGGTCGAGCTGCATTGCATTTCTCCTTTCGAGGAGGAATTTAGCTATTGCGGCGTATCCGGATAATCGGCTTATCTCCAAAATTATATTTCGGAGAAAGCGAAAGATGTTGCTCGACAATCTCGCCCTCTTTCTGCTGATCGTCGAAAAGGGAGGGCTTTCGGCCGCCGGGCGCGAGAAGGGGCTGTCGCCAGCTTCCGTTTCCGAGCGGCTCGCGGCGCTCGAAGCCCACTACGGCGCAGCATTGCTCAAGCGCACGACCCGTGCGATCAGCCTGACGGAGGAGGGGCGCCTGCTGGTCGATGGCGCCCGTCGCCTGCTGGCGGAGGCCGACGAGCTTGAACGCGGTATCCGGTCGGGCATGCGGACGATTTCCGGTCCGATCCGGCTCAGCGCACCCGAGGACATGGGCCGACGCTACATCGTGCCGATCCTCGACCGCTTCCTTGCCGAGCATCCTGAGGTGACTGTCGATCTCAACCTCACCGATGGCTACCTCGATCTCGTGGCGCAGGGCCTGGATTTTGCCATCCGTCACGGCGTTCTTGCCGACAGCACCCTGCGCTCGAGAGCGCTCGGCGAAAACCGGCGGGTGGTCTGCGCTGCACCCGCCTATCTCGACGCCGCGGGACGCCCGGAACATCCCGATGACCTCTCCCGCCACGACTGCATCGTCATGCGCTTCGGCGCCAACCTCGACCGGGAGTGGACCTTTCAGGTCGAGGGCAAGCCCCACAAGGTGATGGTGCGAGGGCGGCGCGTCGCCAATGACGGCGGCCTGGTGGCCGAGTGGTGCCGCGCCGGCCACGGCATTGCGCTCAAATCCGTCTGGGACGTTGCCGAGGACCTGGCGTCCGGTGCGCTCGTCGAATTGCTCGCCGATTTTGCGGCGGGGGAAACCGGGCTCCAGATCGTCTATCCGCCGGCAAACGTCCAGCCGCGCCGCGTCCGGCTGCTGATCGATCGCATCGCCACGGAACTCGGCCAGATCGAAAACGTGGCGGCACGGGCACCTCGGAACTGAAGCCTGCGGCTTGAGGCGCACGGTTCGCCGCAGTGGCCGTCGTGCAACAGTTCGTCGCGATTGTCCGCGTTGCCCCGATCCGCCGCACAATCGGTTCCTCATGCCGCAGGACGATGCATTGCGGCGCGCGGCCGCTTCCCTTATGAAACATGAGTAACGTATTCAAGATAAATGCCGGCTCGGGGCCGGATGCTGGCGACGCGGCGCTCCGCGCGATCGCGTCGCGTGATGGAGAGGCGTTTTGATGACCGATGCGATGGTTGAGGGGCTTCATGAGCGGGAGGAGGGCAGGATCCGCCGCTTCTTCAGCCGTCGCCTGAGAAATCGCGAGGATGCGGTCGATGCCACGCAGGAGACCTTCGTGCGCATGCTGGAGGCGTCGCGCTCGACCTTGATCGAGAATCCGCAGGCCTATCTCTTTCAGGTCGCCCGCTCCGTCGCGCGGGTCGCGTCCGAGCGCGCCGCGCGCGAGCGGTCTATGTTCGTGGCCGACGAGGAGGGCGCCGATCATGCCGAAGACCGGCCGATCCAGGACCGCATCGTCAACGCCCGCCAATGCCTCCTGATCATGGCGCGCACGATCGAGGGCCTGCCCAACCGTTGCCAGCAGGTCTTCATCCTCAGCCGCCTGCATGGCCTCAGCAACGGCGCAATCGCCGCGGAGCTCGGCATTTCCAGAAACATGGTCGAAAAGCACATTATCCGGGCGCTGCTTGAATGCCGGAAAATGCGCGCCGAGATTAATTTCTGAACACACGTCAGGCAGAACAGCCCTTTCAACTCTAAGATGACGGGAGCGGTTCCGTGCGGGGGTCGCCCGATGGCATTTCACATCGACCGGAAGATTTGAATGAGCGGCAATCGCCAGAGCATCGATGACGGCATTCTTCAAGCAGCGGCGGCCTTTGTCGCACGGCTGCAGTCCGGCGATGCGACCGAGATGGATCGCCAGGCGCTGGAGCGCTGGCTCGCGGAGAATCCGGATCATCAGGCGGCCTATGACGAATTACGGGTGCTCTGGAGCGATCTTGGCGACGTGCCGATCCCCGCAGGCAGGCTTGGTGAGCTGAGGGCGCAGCGCCGTCGTCGGGTCGCCGGCTTCGTCGGGCTCTGTCTTGCCGCGGGCGTCGCGATCCTGTCGCTCTCGACGCCCTACGGCGACCGCTTTCGCGCCGACTACTACACAGGTGTCGGCGAGGTCAGGCGGATCGCGCTGGAGGATGGTACCCAGGTCGACCTCAACACCGACACGGCCCTCGTCGTCCGCTACGACGAGGGCCGCAGAACGGTGCGGATCCTGCGCGGCGAGGCTTTCTTCGCGGTTGCGAAGAACCCCCTGCGCCCCTTTGTCGTCGAGGACGGCGCGCTCAGCGCGAAGGCGCTTGGCACCCGCTACGCTGTGCGAACCGCCGGTGGCGGCGGGGCCGCCGACGTGCAGGTCGAGGAAGGGCGTGTCGAAGTCGAGGCGGCTGGCCAGAAGACGGTGCTTGGCGCCGGCGAAGCGGCGACGATCGACCGGCAAGGGCGGATTTCGCTGTCCAGGGCGGATGTCGCCGCCGGAACCGCGTGGCGCGACGGCAAGCTCGTGTTCTCGCGCCGGCCGCTGCGCGAGGTGCTCTCCACACTCGAGCGCTATCGCCGCGGCCGCATCCTGCTCATCGACCCGGCGGCCGGCGCGCTCGAGGTTTCCGGGATCTTCGACCTCAAGGACACCGACGACGCGCTTACGGCTCTGGAGGCGAGCCTGCCGCTCCGCGTGACCCGGCTGTCCGGCCTCATGGTCGTCGTCCAGTCGCGGTAGCGGCAAAGGGGGCGCACGGATGACGGCCATTTCGGGCGGGCGCCTCATCAAAAATGTTCCTGGCGACGTCAGGAGGTCCCGCTCCCAGCGCTCTTAGTCATGAGTGGCAGTGCTGAGGGTGGGCAAGGCGGATGACGGGGATGCCGTCGATCGTCCCTGCAGGCGGCCTGCCTGACGTTGAGTAGGGGATCTCGCATGAGAATTTTAAAGGGCCGCGGTTTGCAGCGCCGTTCTTTCACACGGGCGGCATTTGCCGGCGTTTCTTTCATTGCCTGCGCAGGGGCGGCAGAGGCGCAAGCCACGGCGACGCCGGCCGCGATGACGGCGCAAAGGACCATCCTTGTTCCGGCGGGATCTCTGGAAGCGGGTATTTTGAAACTTGGCCAGCAGGCAGATCTGCGCCTGCTCTATCCAAGCGCGCTGACCAGCGGGAAGGTGACCAAGGGCGTTGCCGGTGCTTATGCAACCGAAGCCGCGGTCAAGCAGCTGCTTGACGGAACCGGATTGGGCTACAGCGTCGTCGGCGACAAGACCGTGCGGATCTTCGATCCGCGGGATGCTGCCATCACCACCGGCGCCGTGGTCAGGGACGGCGCGACGCAGCTCGAAAAGATCGTTGCAGCCGGCGAAAAGACCGGCGCCGAGGGCATTGTCGAGACCGACGGATACGTCGCCAAATCCGCAAGGATCGCGACCAAGACCGATACGCCGGTCATGCAGACGCCGCAATCGATGTCGGTGATCAGCCAGAAGCAGCTGCAGGACCTGAAGCCCCAGAACCTGATGGAGGCGCTGAACTATACCCCGGGCGCCCGCGTCGGCCAGTACGGCGCCGAGCCGCGCTTCGACGCCTTCAAGGTGCGTGGCATCGACCTGACGCTGACCGGCATCTTCCGTGACGGCTTGCGCCAGATCGCCAGCCCCAACGGCCTCTTCCGGCTAGAACCCTATGGCGTCGAGGCGATTGCGACCCTGCGCGGGCCGGCCGCCTCGATCTATGGCGCAAGCTCGTCGGGCGGCATCGTCGATATCGTCTCGAAGCGGCCGACCAGCGAGCCGCTGCGCGAGGTCGAGGTTCAATACGGCTCCTTCGGACGGCTGCAGGGCGCCTTCGACGTCTCCGGGCCGCTCGATGACGAAGGCACGATGCTCTACCGCATGACCGGGCTTGCGCGCGACGGGCGCACGGAGATCGAGGCGGTCAAGGACGATCGCCTGTTCATTGCGCCGGCCTTCACCTGGCAGCCGGACGAGGGAACGAAATTCACGCTGCTTGGCGAATACATGGATTCCACCACCGGCGGCACCTGGGGCTACATCAACCGCTACGGGCCGGACGGCAAGTCTATCGGCGCGATCCCGACCTATGGCGGCGATGCCCGCTTCAACGATTTCACCCAGAAGCAGGCGCGCATCGGCTACGAGCTGGAGCATGAGCTCACGGACGGCGTCACGCTGTTTCACAAGCTGCGCTATTCCGACATCTCGACGCGACAGGAATGGGTGTTTGCAAAATATCCCGGCCTGACGGTCGAGGACAATTCCGGCCTTGCCAGCGACACCTACCTGAAGTTCGACTTCGACACCGGTGCGGCCGCCCACCAGCTGATCGCCGGCATCGACTACAGCTACATGAAATACACCTCCGCGCAGGGCAGCGGGCCGGATCTCTTCCGGGACGACTTCACCTATGTGCCGAAGCTGACCTCGACGCAGAAACAGTCGCAGAGCGGCCTTGGCATCTATCTCCAGGACCAGATCGAGTACGAGGCCTGGCGCCTGACGGCGGGCCTGCGCCACGACTGGGTCGACAACAGGTACGCGGTCGACGGCAGGCGTTTCAACCGCGACGACAGCGAAACGACGGCGCGCGCGGCCCTCGGTTATGTGCTGCCAAACGGCATGATGCCCTATGTCAGCTATGGCACTGCCTTCGTCTCCAACCCGGGCGTGATCCTCAATCTCGGCGGTACCGACACCCCGGCGATGCCAACGCTCGGCAAGCAGTGGGAAGCGGGCGTCAAATACGAGATCCCCGACCAGAACGCGACAATCACCGCCGCGGTCTTCAACATCGACCAGGAAAACGCCACGGTCTACGAAACGTCGTCGGGCCTGAACCTGCTGCGCCAGCTTGATCTGAAGTCCCGTGGGTTCGAGCTCGAAGGCACGGCTTCGCTCGACAACGGCTGGAGCTTCATCGCGTCCTATTCCTACAATGACGTCGAGATCACCAAGTTGACGTCGGAGACCCTCGGCAACCAGCTGAACTCCTCGCCCTACCACATGGTCTCGCTCTGGGCGGACTATGAGGTCCAGTCGGGCGTGCTCGAAGGGCTCGGCGTCGGCGCGGGCGTGCGTTATGTCGGTTCGAGCTTCGGCGACAACGTCCATACGCCGGTTCTCAACAACCAGGCGCGCACCTTCGTCGATGCTTCCGTGCGCTATGATCTCGGCGCGGCCAATCCGAATTTCGAGGGCGTGCGGTTGCAGCTCAATGCAACAAATCTGCTCGACGAGGTGGATCAGCTCTGCACCACGGGCTTCTGCTACTTCGACGAAGGCCGCAAGGTCGTCGCCAGCCTGCGCTACCGCTTCTGATGACGCAGCCGGCGGCCTATCCGGCAAGGCCATCCCCGGCCGCGATCTTCCTTGCGGTCGGCGGGCTCTATGTGGCGCAGAGCGTGATCGGCGGGCTGACCATGCTCGGCCTGCCGGCGGTCTTGCGGACGCAAGGTCTGCCGCTGGACCAGATCGGCCTTGTCTATCTGACGATTTTGCCCTGGGCGCTGAAGTTCCTCTGGTCGCCGCAGGTCGAGCGTTACCGCCTGCCTGCGGTCGGCCGCAACCGCTCGGCCGTCATCATTCTTGTCGGTGGCGCGCTTTCGGCGACGATGCTTGCCGTCCTTGGCCTGCTCGGCACGGAACGGCTGGCTCCGGTTCTCGCCTGCCTGGTGTTCATCGCGCTTTTCACCTCGACCGTGGACATCGCCTGCGACGGCTTTGCCGTCGAGACCTTGGCTGAGGAGCATCACGGTTGGGGCAATGCCGCCCAGGTCGGCGGCTCCTATGTCGGTTCGGCGATCGGCGCCGGCCTATTCCTCGTGCTTGTCGACCGGCTCGGCTGGGCGCTGGCGGTGTGGATCATGGCCACGGTGGTGCTTTCGCTCGGTCTGCCCTTCCTGCTTGGACCCGGTTCACGCCCGACGAGCGCAACGCGCAGCCACACGCCGTCGCTCAAGGCTGCGCTGCGCCGGTCCGACGTGCGCAAGGGGATGGTGCTCGCGGCGATCTATGTTTCCGCACAGAAATGGGGGCTCGCGATGCTCGGCCCCTTCCTCATCGACTACGGTTTCGATCTCGCCTCCGTCGGCATCTTGAACGGTATTGGCAGCATGCTTGTCGGGTTTGGCGGAGCGCTCGTCGGCGGGCTGCTCGTGCGTCTCTGCGGGGCGGCCACAGTGCTGATCGGCGCGCTTGTGCTGCAGGTGGCGATGCTTGTTGCCTTCGCCTATGTCGGCGCATCCGGCGATGTCGCGCGGTCGCTCGTGATGACGCTTGCGGTCGCCAGTTCCTCCGGCGTCATGGCGATCGGCTTCGTCGCGCTCTACGCGCAGTTCATGGGGCTCGCCGACCCGCGCCAGGCCGGCGTCGACTTCACTCTCTTCCAGTGCATGGACAGCCTGGTCGGAATGGCGGGCGGCCTCGGCGCCGGCTGGATCGCCGAACGCTT
The DNA here is from genome assembly GCF_035999135.1 of Ensifer sp. Taxonomy (GTDB): domain Bacteria; phylum Pseudomonadota; class Alphaproteobacteria; order Rhizobiales; family Rhizobiaceae; genus Ensifer. The sequence goes on along the minus strand of NZ_DASYGZ010000207.1, from coordinate 53,341 downwards.
CGGTTACCCCACCTTCTTCTTGTGCGCGGCGGCGGTTTCGACGGTTGCGGTGCCTATGCTGGCGATCCTGCTGCGGCGGCAGCCGAATTCGGTTGGCGCGGAGCGCGCCTTGCCCTGATGCCGGCGCTCCTGCACGTGGGGGTGAGCGACCGCTCAGGGCACGGATCGAAGGGCAGGCCGGCTTTGAAACTGACGACGATAGCTCGCGGGCGAGATCGAGAAAGCGCGGGTGAAATGCTGGCGGAGCGATACCGTCGAGCCGAAACCGGCCATGTCGGCGATGTGATCGACAGAACAGCTGCCGGTTTCGAGCAGCCGTTGCGCCACGGCGAGCCGCTGCCCCAGAAGCCATTGGGTGAAGGTCGTTCCGGTCTTCTTGCGGAAATGGCGCGTGAAGCTGCGCAGGCTCATGCCGGCGTGATCGGCCAGGCGTTCGAGCGACAGCGGCTCGTTCAGATGCGCGATCGCCCAGGCGATCGTCGCTGCGAGCAGATCGCCGCTACCCTGCTTCGGCAAAGGCGCTTCGATGTATTGCGCCTGGTCGCCCTGGCGATGCGGCGCGACGACGAGGCGGCGGGCAATGCGGTTGGCGATCTCCGCGCCATGATCGGTGCGCACGATATGCAGGCAGCAGTCGATCGCCGCCGCCGTGCCGGCCGACGTCAGGATATCGCCCTCGTCGACGTAAAGCGCATTGCGGTTCAATGCGACCTCAGGATGGGCGCACTCGAATTCATCCGCCCAGGCCCAGTGCGTCGAAGCCGTTCTCCCATCGAGCAGCCCTGCCTCCGCCAGCACGAACGTGCCGAGGCAAAGGCCGACGAGCCGGGCGCCTCGGGCATGGGCCGTTCGTAGCGCAGAAAGCAGCGCCTGGGGTGGGCGATCGCTCGGCGCACCCCAGGCCGGAACGATGATCGTGTCCGCTTCCGTCAGACCGGAAAGGTCGTGTCCGACGTCGATGCTGAAGCCGGACATGGTGTGGATGGACCCGATCTTTTCGCCTGCGATCAGCAGTCGGTAGCGCGGAGCGCCGAGCTTCAGCAGGTCGTCGCCAAAGACGATGCAGGGCACCGAGAGGTGAAACGGGCTGATGCCTTCGAAGGCGACGACGGCAATGGTGTGCATGGTAGGAGGGTCCGGTGACACGAGATTGGCCGGAACCTATCACATATTGTCAGTCAGGCCACTTTCGCGACCGGGGCGTTTTTCCGATTTTTCGTCGCCTCGAAACGCGAAAGGAACGTCCCATGACACACCCGACCATCCGAACGATCGCCGGCGCTTGCGCCCCCGAAAGCCTCGACCCCGGCAAGACGGCCCTGCTGGTGATCGACTTCCAGAACGAGTATTTTGCCGGGCGCATGCCGATCCCGGATGGGGAGAAGGCGCTCGCCAGTGCCAAACGGTTGATCGAGCACGCTGATGGCGAGGGCATGGCGGTCTATCACGTCAAGCACGTCACGCCGGCGGGAAGCCCGGTTTTTGCCGAGGACAGTGCGACGTCGGACTTCCACCGCGACATCCGGCCGGCTGCCAACCACGCCGTCGTCAGCAAGTCCTCGGTCAGCGTCTTTGCAAGCACCGACCTTGGAGAACGATTGAAGGCGGCCGGCCTCGATACGCTCGTCATAACAGGGCTGATGACCCATGCCTGCGTCGCCGGTGCCGCGCGCGATGCGGTGCCGCTCGGCTTCAATGTCATCGTTGCAAGCGACGCCTGCGCCACGCGCGACCTCGATACGGGTGATGGTGAGGTCGTTTCGCACGCGACGCTGCATCGTGCGTCGCTGGTAGCGATCGACGATACGTTCGGCGACATCCTGACGACCGATCAGGTGCTTGCGCTGCCGCTTCGGTCCTGATCTCCAGACAAGTGTCGATCAGGCCGAGCCGCGCAGCATGATCTCGGCACTCAGGAGAATGCGCTCGTCCTCGGGGAAGGCGCCGCCGTCGTCGGTGGTTTCCCCGAGCTTGAACAGCAGGAGTTCGATCGCCAGCCTGCCGATCTCGTTGTAGTTCTGGGCCACCGTCGTCAGCGGCGGGCAGGTGTAGCGCGACAGGGGATGGTCGTCGTGGCCGGCAACGCGCAGATCCGCGTCGGCGTCACGGCCGACCTTGAGGCCGGACTGGAAGGCGGCGGCGATCACGCCGAAGGCGACACGGTCGTTGGCGCAAAGCACCGTCTGCGTCGGAAAGCCGCCTGATCCAAGGATGCGCAGCGTCTCGTCGAAACCGAACTTCTCGAAATCCCAGGAGCCGTTCGGTGTCGTCGCGACCAGCGCCGGTTCCATCTTCAGCTGCTGCATCGCCTCAAGATAGGCGTCGCGCCGGGCAATTGCGTTGTTGTTGACCGGCGGCATGCCTAGATAGCAGGGCGGGCTTCCCGAGCGGCAGAGATAATCGACCATCAGCCGGAAGCTCTGGCGGTTGTCGGTGCCGACGAAGGAGGAGCTGTCGTCGAGCGGCGAGTCCACATAGATCAGCGGAATGCTGTCGCCGAGTGCCGTCAGGGTCTTGTGATGCGACTGCACGCCGAGCGGGGCGATGATGGCGCCGGCGACGTTCATCGACTTGAAGGTCTCGATCGCCCGCTCCTCCATCTCGGGCCTTCCGTCGGACGAGAGCACGAAGGCGAGAAAGCCCGCCTGGTTGGCGATGTGCTCGATCCGGCGCGTCAGCGCCATGTAGAACGGGTCGGTCGAGTTCGGGACGATGACACCGAGGATGTTGGTGCGGCGGCGGTTCAGGTTGACGGCGAAGATGTTCGGTCGAAAACCCGACTGCTTGATCGCCGCCTCGATTGCGTCCCGGGTCCTCTTCCTGACCGAGCTTGGATCATTGAAGTATTTCGAGACCGTTGGCCGCGACAAGCCGACGAACTCGGAAAAATCCTCCATGGTCTTGATCTGTCTGTCCACGGTCGCTGTACCCCATATTGTTTTGATTTCGTTTATAGGTTCATTTCGAGGGGATAGGCAGTACCGGCTCGGAAATATTCACCGAATGGAGAGCCGGGCGCGAGAACGCCGTGCGTTCATTTGAACGCACAAACGACGCTCTCGTCCTTTGGTGCAAGAGCATCTTTACTGCTCCAAGCGGTTCCACTTGAAGGCAGGCTGCTCTAGCCCCGGCAGGCCGTGAAATAGTCCTCAAGAACCCGGTCGATTGCAGCAATCGCCAATGGTTTTGCTTTGGCCGCGACTTCGCCGTCGCGCACGCGCTCGTAACTGCCCGGAAGATACTGGCTGATCAACGTTTCCGGGATGGCGACGCCATCAAGAAGCGCGAGCAGGTCTTCGACGGCAGCGGCGACCTTTGGGTGCGGCCAGTAATAGCGGATACGATCGCTGTAGGAGAAATGCCGTTGCAGCCGCTGGGCCTCCGGCGACCCATGGTAATACTTGCCCCAGTTGGCAGGCTCCTCGCGCATCACGCTCTCGGTGACCGATGCAAGCGTCTGTTTGCGTGCGTCGGGAAAGAGGAAGGCGGCGATCTGGTCGAGGCCGTAGAGCGCTTCGCGCAACGCGAAGGTCAGGCCCGGGCCGACCTTGAGAATGGCAAAACCATCGGAAACCAGGTCACGCAGCGCTTCGGGCGTCTGGTAGTCGGTCGAATGGGCCTCGAAGACGATGCCGTCGAGCTGGCCGAGCGTCGCGCTCAGCTTTTCGGCCTTGTGCCTGTCATAGGCGATCACGTTCTCGTTGCCGAATTCGACACCCGGCTGGACGACGGCGCCGACCACCCGGCTGAAGGCGTCGGCGGCACCGGCGGCTTCGAAGGCCTGCCGATGGATCGCCACCGTCTCGACCGCCGCCTCGGGTGCGGTGACCTCCAGCGTCTCCAGTTCTTCGAGCGCCCCGCCTGGAACAGGCACTTCGGTGCCGATGATATAGACGGGGGCGATACCGTCGCGACCGGAAATGGCGGCTTCGGCTGCAGCCGCAAGGCGCGCGGCGCGTTCCGCCGTCACCGCGTCGGGCAGCGCTACCGGTTCGCCGGCGCAGCCCATGCTGGTGTCAAGATGCAGCTTGGTGAAGCCGGCCCTGGCATAGGCCTCGATCATGGTCGCCGCCTTGCCCATGGCCTCGCCGGCCGGCAAATGCTTCCACGGGTTGGGCCCGAGGTGGTCGCCGCCGAGGATGATCCTGTCCTTGGGGAAGGAAACGCGATCGGCGATATCGCCGACGAAGTTTGTGAAGTCGGCGGGCGTCATGCCGGTATAGCCGCCATCCTGGTTGACCTGGTTGCAGGTCGCCTCGATCAGGAGCGCCGCATCGTCTTCAAGCGCGCGCAGCATGGCGGCTTCGATCACCAGCGGATGGGCCGAGCAGACGGAGGGAATGCCGCGCGGACCGGGGCGATGTTTCCAGCGGGCGATGTCGATCAGCAGGTTCTGTTGCATGGCAGTCAGGCCTTTCGCGCGGTGATGAAGGTTTCGAGGTCGGCGCGCGTCGAGGCGCCTTCCATCGGGCCGGAGACCGTGACGGCGCGGGCACCAGAGGCGTTGGCGAACTCCAGTGCGTCCTCGGGTTTCGCCCCGTTCAGCCAGAAGGTGACGAACGTCGCGCCGAAGCAGTCGCCAGCGCCGGTCGGGTCGACCTCCTCGGCCGGAAAGCCCGGATGCGAGAGCGTGGTTTCGGCGTCGAAATAGCTGGCGCCTTCGGCGCCGCGCTTGACGACGATGACCTTGATGCCGGCAGCAAGCAGCTCGGACACGGCTTCCGCCTCGGTCTTTGCGTGTGTGAACAGGAAGAGTTCCTGCCCGCTCGGCAGGAAGACGTCTGTCCTTGCAAGCACCGTCTGCAGCGCGTCGCGCATGCCCGGGCTGTCGAGGATTTCCGGGCGCAAGTTCGGATCGAAGGACACCGTGCCGCCGGCCGCCTTGATAATCTCGATCGCTTCGAGAATGCTCTCGACCACACCCGGGGCGTAGAGCGACGAGCCCATCACGTGCAGGTGGCTGCAGCTTCTGACCAGCGCTCTTGCCGCGTCATCGAGGCAGATCGTGCCGCAGGCGCTGTGGCGGATATTGAACACGAAGGCGCGGCTGCCGTCGGGCCGGTAGCGCACGAAGGCGCTGCCGGTGGTGCCGAGCGGATCGACGGCGATGCCGGAGACATCGACGCCGTCCGCCTTGAGGCGGTCGAGATTGACATGGCCGAAGTCGTCATCGCCGATGCGCGAGACGATCGCGGCCGCCTGGCCGAGCTTGCCGACCTGGTCGATGAAGATCGCCGGTGCGCCCGAAGGGTAGGGCCCGATCAGTGACGTCGCCTGCCGGAAGCCGTCGCCCTTCTCGGTGGCGATGATCTCCACGAGGATTTCGCCGATCGTCAGTATCTTGTGCATGGTCATGTTTCTCTTGAAATCAGCGCTTGGCCTGCTTGGCGCGCACGTCGAGCCAGACCGCGATCAGGATCACCAGCCCTTTGACGATGAGCTGGTAGAAGTAGGGGACAGACAGCATGTTCATGCCGTTGTTCATGACGCCGATGATGAGCGCGCCGATGAGCGTTCCGACCATGGTGCCGACGCCGCCTGCAAGCGAGGTGCCGCCGAGCACGGCTGCAGCGATTGCGTCGAGCTCGTAGCTCATGCCGGCATTGGTCTGGGCGGAGAACAGGCGGGAGGACAGAAGCACGCCGCTGATCGCCGCCATCACGCCCGAGATCATGAAGATGGTGATCTTCAGCCTGTCGACCTTGATGCCCGAATAGACCGCCGCTTCGCGGTTGCCGCCCGTCAGGTAGGCGCGACGGCCGAAGCTGGTCTTGCTCAGGAGGATGTGGTTGACGAGGAAGAGGACGGCGACGACCCAGATGATGATCGGCAGGCCGAGAAAACTCTCCGTGCCGATCGCCGTCCAGGTCGAATTCTCGATCATCGCCGGCGCGCCGTTGGTCGGCAGACTGACCATGCCGCGGTAGATGCCCATCGTCGCCACCGTGACGATGAAGGAGGGCAAGAGCAGTTTCGCAGTCAAAACGCCATTCAGCATGCCCATCAGCGCGCCGGCGATGAGCGTGACGGCGAGCGCCGGGGCGAAGCCGAGGCCGAAGGCGAAACATTGCGCCCCGACCATGCCGGCGACCGCGATGATCGAGCCGACCGAAAGATCGATCTCGCCGAGCAGGATCACCCAGGTCATGCCGAAGGCGGCGATGGCCACCACGGCCACCTGCTGCAGGATGTTCATGACGTTGACGACCGACATGAAGCGCGGGTTGAGGAAGGAGAAGACGACGCAGAGCATCACCAGCGACAAGAGGATGCCGCCATATTGTTTCAGGGCGCGCATGAAGGCGGCCTGGGTTTCGGATTGCTGTGTCATGATGTGAATCCCGTGGCGTGCGCCATGATCGTTTCAGGGTTGAGGTCGGCACCGGAGAGGGTTGCGCCGATGACGCCCTCGTGCATGACGACGACGCGGTCGCTCATTCCCAGAACCTCCGGCAGCTCGGAGGAGATCAGCAGGATCGCCGTGCCCTCGGCCGCCAGCTGGCGGATGATCTTGTAGATTTCGAACTTGGCGCCGACATCGACGCCGCGGGTGGGCTCGTCGAGGATCAGCACCTTGGGTTTGGTCAGGAGCCACTTGGCGAGCACGATCTTCTGCTGGTTGCCGCCGCTCAAGGATCCGGACGGCGTGTCGAGCGAGTGGGTCTTGATCGCAAGCCGCCCGACCTCTGTGGCTGCCGCTTCGCGCTCGGCACGGCTGCGGGTGAAGCCGAGCGGTCCGGTGAAATCCGAGAGCGCCGCCATCGAAATGTTCCAGCCGACGCTGTGGCCGAGGACCAGGCCCTCTTCCTTGCGGTTTTCGGTGACGAAGCCGATGCCGCGAGCGATCGCCTCCGCCGCTGATCGGAAGCGGACTGGCTGCCCCTCGAGGCGCACGGTGCCGGTGGCCGCCTTCATGCCGAAGAGCGCGTTCATCACCTCGGAACGGCCGGAACCGACGAGGCCGAAGAAACCGAGGATCTCGCCCGGCCTGACATCGAAGGAGATATCCTCGAATTCGCCGTCCCGGGTAAGGCCGTCGACCGAGAGAATTGGCGCTGCCGCGGAACGCTCATGGGTCCGTGGCGGGTAGATCTCGTCCATGCGGCGGCCGACCATCAGCGCGATCAGCGCCTCGATCGTGACGTCATTGCGATCATGGGTGGAGACATACTCGCCGTCGCGGATGACGGTGATGTCGTCGCTGAGCCGCATGATCTCTTCCATGCGGTGGGAGATGTAGATGACGGCGACGCCGCGGCTCTTCAGCCGTGCGATGATCTGAAACAGGATCTCGGCTTCGCTGTCGCTGAGCGAGGAGGTCGGTTCGTCGAGGATGACGACCTTGGCCTCGTGGCTCAAGCCCTTGGCGATTTCGACGAGCTGGCGCTGGGCGATCGAGAGATTGCCGACCTTTTCGCTGACATCGATGGGCAGGCCGAGATCGGCGACGATCGCGCGGGCCCTGGCGATGAGCGCCTTGTCGTTGATGAAGCCGAAGCGGCGCGGCTCGCGGGTGGCGAGAATGTTCTCGGCGACCGTGAGGTTGCTGCAGAGGCTGAGCTCCTGGAAGACGATCGCGAGCCCGAGGCTTGCTGCGTCCTGCGGATCGGCGGGCCGGTAGGGTTTTCCGTCCAGGGTGATCGCACCCGAGGTAGCCTCGTGCACGCCGGCCAGGATCTTCATCAGCGTCGATTTGCCGGCGCCGTTTTCGCCGAGCAGCGTGTGCACCCGGCCGCGCCGGACCTTGAGGCGCATGCCCCTCAGCGCCGCGACCTGGCCGAAGGACTTGGTGACGTTGTCGATTTCGAGAATGGTATCGGTGGTCGAACCAAACATGGCGGCCTCCTTCGGGTCAGCCGAGGGGGACGCCTCCGGCCAAAGGCCGAAAGCATGCACCCAATGGGTTGCCGCCGCCTCCTGCGTGAAGGCGACGGCGGTCCTGGGAGGACTTACTTCGCGGTGTAGACGCCGGGCACGATCGGCTGTTCGGCCGGGACGGTCTCGCCGGCGGCGACCTTGACGGCGGTGTCGACCGCCTGCTTGCCCATCTGGTCCGGGAACTGCTGGATGACGCCGACCATGACCGGGTTGGTGTCGACGGCGTCGCGCGCTTCCTTCATGCCGTCAAAGCCGATGACCTTGACCTGGGATTCGAGGCCAGCAGCCTTGACCGCGACGGCGGCCGCAAGTGCTGCGTCGTCGCCGAAGCCGAAGATGCCGGTGATATCAGGATTGGCCTGCAGCATGTTCTGGGCGGCGGCCAGCGCTTCGGCGCGGGTGATTCCGGTCTGGATCGCGACGATTTCCATATCCGGATGCTTGGCGATCGCTTCCTTGAAGCCGTTGACGCGGTTCACCACCGACTGGACGGTCGGATAGTCGATGACGGCAACCTTGCCCTTGCTGTCGAGGACCTTGGCCATCAGCTCGCCGGCCTTGACGCCGCCGGTGAAATTGTCGGTGCCGATATGCGATGTGACGGTCGCGCCGTTGGCCGGAACGTCGACGGTGATCACCTTGATGCCGGCCTTCTCAGCCTTTTCGATGGCGGCGCGCACGCCCTGGCTGTCGACTGGTGAAATCACGATGACGTCGACGCCCTTGACGATGAAGTCCTCGACGTCGGCGAGCTGCTTGTTGAGGTCCTGGTTGGCGATCGAGACTTCCAGCTTGACGTTCTTGGCTTCAGCCTCGGCTTTCATCGCGTCTGCGAGCTCGATGTAGAACGGATGTTGCTGGGTCAAAAGCGACGCGCCGATGCCGTCGGCAAACGCGGTGGAAGCAAGGAGCGACAGTGCGGTGCCGGCGACGAGCGATTTCAGAATGCGGGACATGGTCATGGTTTCCTCCCTGGAAACGGCGCGGGCCTTCGGTCTGTCAGCCAAGCTGGCGAGGCCCTCCCACCGCCGTCTTGGTGGAGGCGTAATAATCATAAAACTTTTCGCGCGTCAAATTTTAAAAATACGCAAATAAAAATAATTGTGATTACGAGACAAAAATATTGATTGCACAATCCGCATTTCCTGCCGCTGTCCGGCGGCGCCCACCGGTTTATGGGTAGCCTCTTCCCGGCGCTTGCCTTCTGCGCCTGTTGCCCCAGACTGATGCGCAGACGGTGACGGAGGTGATCGACATGGGTCAGTCCCAAAAGACGGTGCGCGTGCGTATCCTCGGGCGTGTTCAAGGCGTCAGCTTTCGCGTGTGGACGCGCAACGAGGCCGAGAGGCTGGGGCTGGCGGGATGGGTGAAAAACGAGCCCGACGGTTCGGTTTTTGCGGTGATCAATGGTTCGGAAGAGGCGGTGGCGACGATGCTCGAACGCTTGGGCGAGGGGCCGCCGATGGCGTCGGTGACGCAGGTCATCACCGAATTCGTCGAAACGACTGGTGAGATCAAGGGGTTCCGCATCACGCGCTAGGCAACATGAGCGCACGCAAGAAAAAGCCGCCCGAAGAGGCCATTGCTCCGGGCGGCGTCTTCAATTGCGGGCGACAATCCGGCGATCAGAAATCCCAGTCTTCGTCCTCGGTCGCCACCGCCTTGCCGATGACGTAGGAGGAGCCGGAACCGGAGAAGAAGTCGTGGTTCTCGTCGGCGTTCGGCGACAGGGCCGAGAGAATGGCCGGGTTCACCTTGCAAGCCTCGGCCGGAAACAGCGCTTCGTAGCCGAGGTTCATCAGTGCCTTGTTGGCGTTGTAGTGCAGGAACTTTTTCACGTCCTCGGTGAGGCCGACGCCGTCATAGAGCGCCTCGGTGTATTTCGCCTCGTTGTCGTAGAGCTCGAGCAGAAGGTCGAAGGAAAAATCCTTGATTTCCTGACGGCGCTCTTCGCTCAGGCGCTCAAGGGCACGCTGGAACTTGTAGCCGATGTAATAGCCGTGCACCGCCTCGTCGCGGATGATCAGGCGGATCATGTCGGCGGTGTTGGTGAGCTTTGCCCGGCTCGACCAGTACATCGGCAGGTAGAAGCCGGAATAGAACAGGAAGCTCTCGAGGAAGACGCTCGCAACCTTCTTCTTCAGCGGATCGCCTGAGGCGTACTCTGCCATGATCAGCGCCGATTTCTTCTGCAGGAACTCGTTTTCCTCCGACCAGCGATAGGCGTCGTCGACGTCAGGCGTCAGGCAGAGCGTCGAGAAGATCGACGAATAGGAGCGCGCGTGCACCGCCTCCATGAAGGAGATGTTGGAAAGCACCGCCTCCTCGTGCGGGGTTGCGGCATCCTCCATCAGCCTGACGGCGCCAACGCCGTTCTGGATCGTATCGAGCAGGGTCAGGCCGGTGAAGACGCGGATGGTGAGCGTCTGCTCCTCGGATTTAAGCGTCGCCCAGGACGGGATGTCGTTGGAGAGCGGCACTTTTTCCGGCAGCCAGAAATTGCCGGTCAGGCGGTTCCAGACCTCCAGGTCCTTGTCGTCCTCGATCCGGTTCCAGTTGATGGCGCGGATGCGGCTTGCGGGTTTGCTGTGCATGTTCATGGTCGGACCTTTTAGAATGGTGTTGGCCCCTCATCCCGCGGTGAGGGTTGCCCCCTCATCCGCCTGCCGGCACCTTCTCCCCGCGGGCGGGGAGAAGGGACTAAGCCGCACCGTCCGAACGCATCCATCAGCGTTTCGCGTGGTACGTCCCCTCTCCCCGCCTGCGGGGAGAGGGGTGGGGTGAGGGGCATCGAATAGGGATGCGAGGTTACAGCGCGCAGGAGACGCAGCCCTGGACCTGCGTGCCCTCGAGCGCCATCTGGCGAAGGCGGATGTAGTAGATGGTCTTGATGCCCTTCTTCCAGGCGTGGATCTGGGCGCGGTTGATGTCGCGGGTCGTCGCGGTGTCGCGGAAGAACAGCGTCAGCGACAGGCCCTGGTCGACGTGCTGGGTGGCCGCCGCATAGGTATCGATGATCTTTTCCGGTCCGATCTCGTAGGCGTCCTGGTAGTATTCCAGGTTGTCGTTGGTCATGAAGGCGGCCGGATAGTAGACGCGGCCGATCTTGCCTTCCTTGCGAATCTCGATCTTCGAGACGATCGGGTGGATCGAGGAGGTCGAGTGGTTGATATAGGAAATCGACCCTGTCGGCGGCACCGCCTGGAGGTTCTGGTTGTAGAGACCGCCTTCCATCACCGCCTGCTTCAGCTCCAGCCAGTCGTCCTGCGACGGGACCGCGATGCCGGCCTTCTCGAACAGGTCTTTCACCTTCTCGGTCTCAGGCAACCATTCGCTTTCCGTGTATTTGTCGAAATACTCGCCGGACGCGTATTTCGAGTTCTCGAAGCCCTTGAAGCTTTCGCCGCGCTCGATGGCGATGCGGTTGGAGGCGCGGATGGCGTGGTAGGTCACCGTATAGAAATAGATGTTGGTGAAATCGACGCCTTCCTCCGAGCCGTAGTAGATGCGCTCGCGGGCGAGGTAGCCGTGCAGGTTCATCTGGCCGAGGCCGATCGCGTGGCTGTCGTCGTTGCCCTTCTCGATCGAGGGCACCGAGGAGATGTGGCTCATGTCCGATACGGCCGTCAGCGCCCGGATCGAAGTCTCGATGGTCTTGCCGAAATCGGACGAGTCCATGGCGGCGGCAATGTTCAGCGAGCCGAGATTGCAGGAGATGTCCTTGCCCATGTGCTTGTAGGACAGGTCGTCGTTGAATTCGCTCGCCTCGCTGACCTGCAGGATCTCCGAGCAGAGATTGCTCATGGTGATGCGGCCCGCAATTGGGTTTGCCCGGTTCACCGTGTCTTCGAACATGATGTAGGGGTAGCCGCTTTCGAACTGGATCTCGGCAAGGATCTGGAAGAAATCGCGTGCCTTGATCTTCTTCTTGCGGATGCGTCCGTCCTCGACCATCTCTCGGTATTTTTCGCTCACCGAGATCTCGGTCAAGGGCACGCCATAGACGCGTTCCACGTCATAGGGCGAAAACAGGTACATGTCCTCGTTGTTGCGGGCGAGTTCGAAGGTGATGTCCGGGATGACGACGCCGAGCGACAGCGTCTTGATGCGGATCTTCTCGTCGGCATTCTCGCGCTTGGTGTCGAGGAAACGCATGATGTCGGGGTGATGGGCGTGCAGGTAGACGGCACCGGCCCCCTGGCGGGCGCCGAGCTGGTTGGCATAGGAGAAACTGTCCTCGAGCAGCTTCATCACCGGGATGATGCCGGAGGACTGGTTTTCGATCTGCTTGATCGGCGCACCCATCTCGCGGATGTTGGTGAGCGACAGCGCCACGCCGCCGCCGCGTTTTGAAAGCTGCAGCGCCGAATTGATCGCGCGGCCGATGCTCTCCATGTTGTCCTCGACCCGAAGCAGGAAGCAGGAGACGAGCTCGCCACGGGCTTTCTTGCCGGCGTTGAGGAAGGTCGGGGTCGCCGGCTGGAAACGGCCGGAAATGATCTCGTCGACGAGATCGCGGGCGAGCCCCTCGTCGCCGCGCGCAAGCGCCATCGCCACCATGCAGACGCGGTCCTCGTAGCGCTCCAGGTAGCGCTTTCCGTCGAAGGTCTTCAGCGTGTAGGAGGTGTAGTATTTGAAGGCGCCGAGGAAGGTCGGGAAGCGGAACTTCTTCGAATAGGCGTGGTCGTAGAGATCGCGCACGAAATTGAAGGAGTACTGGTCGAGCACCTCCTGCTCGTAATAGCCTTCGGTCACCAGATAATCGAGCTTCTCGCGCAGGTTATGGAAGAAGACGGTGTTCTGGTTGACGTGCTGCAGGAAGTACTGCTTTGCCGCCTGCCGGTCCTTGTCGAGCTGGATCCTGCCATCCTCGTCATAGAGATTGAGCATGGCGTTGAGCGCATGATAATCGAGCGCTGTTTCCGTCGCCTTCAGGGGGCGTTCGAGTGTCGTGACGTCCAAAATCGTTCCATCCCGTTTCTGACATTGGCGACGTCCTCGTCGGTTCCGAGAAGCTCGAACCGGTAGAGGTAGGGCACCCGGCACTTGGCCGAAATGACGTCGCCGGCGATCCCGTAGGTCGCGCCGAAATTGCTGTTGCCCGCAGCAATCACGCCGCGGATGTGAGAGCGGTTGCCCGCATCGTTCAAGAAACGGATCACCTGTTTCGGCACCGCACCGCGGCCGTCGTCGCCGCAATAGGTCGGTACGACAAGCACATAGGGCTCGGTGACCGTCAGTGCTGACTTACCTTCCTTCAACGGGATGCGGGCGGCGCGAAGGCCGAGCTTTTCGACAAAACGATGGGTGTTTTCCGAGCGGCTGGAAAAATAGACGATCAGGCCCATCGCTTCGCGCCTTCAGGCGAGCGCGCCGATCATGTCCGGCCGGAAGCCCGCCCAATGCCGCTCGCCGGCAATGACCACGGGGACCTGGCGGTAGCCGAGGTCCTGCACCAGCGCGAACGCATCCGCATCCTCGGAGATGTCGACGATCCTGTAGTCGATGCCCTGGCGATCAAGCGCGCGGGTGGTGGCGGTGCATTGTACGCAGGCGGGCTTGCTGTAAACGGTGACGGACATGGGTTCCTCGTGAATGGGATCTGAAAACTGGGCACAAAAGGTCGTCGGCGCGCGCGGACGCGAACCGTCAAAGTGGCGATGGACAACGAAATACCGTGCCTCGAGCCGAACTGGCCGAAGTTGGCATCGTCAGACAGGCCCGATGATCGCTCGGAGCGACCGGGCCGGATCGTTCGTGACAGGGCGCGCCGGAATCTTGGAGTTTCGGCACACGGCATTTCGATCAGGCGCGCGAAACCGCGCACCCGTTGCGATCGGGTGGATCTGAACTGGAAGAAACTGACATGACTTCACCCCGAAGCTTGCGGCAGGTTGCCGGGGAGATGTCGAGACGATTGGGCAGGATCATCCTGCCGCGCGCAACTCAACCCTCCGGACACCCCGCCCGTGGACGTTTGGTGTTCGAGGCAGGTCTCCTGGCTCACGGGTCAAAGCTTCCATCCTGACCTTCCCGAGGCCTCATGCCTCAGTGATCCAATTCCGGACAGTCGCTCGCCGTCTACAGTTGCGGGGGCAGCTACGGCATAGCCGGGCAGAAATCCGCCAGCGCACCGTATTCCCATCTTAGCCCTCAATCCCTACGAATCGAGAGAACCTTGAACACTAGATATAGTAGTTGATCGCAAATTTGCGTCAATAGGTTCCGTGTGCGGAATAGCAGGGCGAGGGGATGATTTCTTTTGCAATGTGGATAACGGGGAGTAAACGGCTCTACGTCGCCAAGGCTGTGGATAGGGGAAGCGCCGGCGCTGCCGCGGCGGGGTTCCGACGCTCCGCCTCTTCAGTTGGCGAATGCCGGCACGGGCCGGTTGTCAGCATCGACGGCGACCATCACGAAGGTTCCGGTGACCGTTCGCCTTCTGTGGCCTGTCAGAAGCTCTTCCGACCAGAGCTCCACCTCGACTGTCGCCGAACTGCGCCCGGTTCGCACAATCCGGGCGACGGGTTCGATGATCGAGCCGATCGTGATGCGGTGCCTGAAGTCCATGCCGGTGCAGGAGGCAAGCACGGTTTTGCGGCCGCTCCGGCGCGTCGCCGCAACGAAGGCTGCCTTCGTCATATTGGCAAGAGCGTCACCGCCGAACATCGCGCCAAAACTGTTGGCCTGGTCGGGAAAGACGATGTCGACCATGCGCAGCGCGCCATCGCTTTCGGGTGTGATCGTCACTGCATCGAGCGGCGGCAGCACCCAATCTGCTTTATCGGCACCCGGCATTGCGACCATCGTGAACGTGCCGCGGCTGCAGAGTTTTCGGCTGCCGGTGAGCATATTCTCCGCGGTCATGTCGACCGAGACCGCCATCGATCGCCTGCCGACGCGGATCGGCTGGCCGCTGAAGCTGACGATCTGACCGATGCGGGCCGGGGCGCGAAAGTCGACCCGATCGCAGGACGCGGTGACGAAGGGCACTCGGCCGTGGCGGGTGGCGACGATGAAGGCGATCCGGTCCATGAGCGCGAGACCGCTGCCACCGAAAAGCGTGCCGTGATGATTGGTGTCGCCCGGAAAGACGATGTCGATCAGGGTGGCTGGCGCCGAGGTCTCCCTCGACGCCGCTTCAGTTTGGTCCGTCATGTACGGATGGTCTCACGTAACGGCGCCCTTGGCCTCTGGCGCAGTGCCTTCGCCGCTGCGACCATGTTGACGAGCGCTGGCCGCGTCTCTTCCCAGCGCCGGGTCTTCAGTCCGCAATCGGGGTTAACCCAGATCTGCTCCGGCGCGAGACCTTCGGTCGCCTTCTCGATGAGATGCACCATATCCGCGACGCCGGGCACGCGTGGAGAATGGATGTCGTAGACGCCCGGGCCGATCTCGTTCGGATAGGCCTTTTCGGTGAACGCGCCGAGCAGTTCCATCTTCGACCGGGATGTCTCGATCGAGATGACGTCGGCATCCATTGCCGCGATCGCCGCCATGATGTCGTTGAACTCGGAATAGCACATGTGGGTGTGGATCTGGGTGGCGTCGGCGACGCCGGCGGCGCTGAGCCGGAAGCATTCGACCGCCCAGTCGAGATAGGCTTTCCGGTCGTCCTGTCTAAGCGGCAGGCCCTCCCGCAGGGCCGGTTCGTCGATCTGGATGACGGCGATGCCTGATGCCTCGAGGTCGGTCACTTCATCGCGCAATGCCATCGCGATCTGCCGGCAGACCACCGATCGCGGCAGGTCGTCGCGCACGAAGGACCATTGCAGCATCGTGACGGGACCCGTCAGCATGCCCTTGACCGGGCGATCGGTGAGCGACTGTGCGAAGGCCGCCCAGTCGACCGTCATCGGGTTTGGCCGCGAGACGTCGCCGAAGATGACCGGCGGGCGGACGTAGCGCGAACCATAGCTCTGGACCCAGCCGCTCTGGGTGAAGGCGTAGCCCGAGAGTTGCTCGGCGAAGTACTGCACCATGTCGTTGCGTTCGAACTCGCCATGGACCAGCACGTCGATGCCGATCTCCTCCTGCCAGCGCACTGCCTGCTCGGTTTCCCGGCGCAGATAGGCGACGTAATCGACATAGCTGAGTTCGCCCTTGGCATGCAGCGAGCGGGCCTGGCGGACTTCCGATGTCTGCGGGAACGAGCCGATCGTCGTTGTCGGGAAGAGCGGCAGCGACAAGCGCTCCGCCTGCAACTGGCGGCGCGTCGCAAAGGCCGAATGCCGCCGGCTGTCGGCAGCCGTCAGCGTCTTCAGCCGTCCGGCGACCAGCGGGTCATGGACCTTGAGCGACGTCAGCCGGGTGCTTGCCGCCGCGTTCGAGGCTGAGAACACGTGTTCGGGATTGGCGAGCCCCGGCTCGAAGGCGCGGGCAAGCAGGCTCAGTTCGTCGAGTTTCTGCACGGCAAAGGCAAGCCAGGAGAAAAGCTCCGGATCGAGCGCCCGCTCCAGGTCAAGATCGATGGGCACGTGCAAGAGCGAGCACGAGGGCGCAAGCTCGACGCGGTCGCCGCCATGGGCGGCGATCAGTGGTTGCAGCCTGCGAAACAGCGCGGCGAGATCAGCGCGCCAGATGTTGCGGCCATCGACGACGCCAAGCGAGAGCACCCGGTCGGCCGGGGCTGACTGGACCAGCGCATCAACCTGCTGTGGCGCGCGCACAAGATCGACATGAAGCCCGGCCACCGGGAGCGCGAGTGCGGCCGCCGTGTTGTCGCCGATCGTGCCGAAATAGGTCGCCAGCATGATCTTCAGGCGCGGCGCTTCGGCGGCGAAGGTGCGGTAGGCGAGATCGAGGGCGCGGCGGTCCCTGTCCGTGAGATCGAGCGCCAGGCAGGGCTCGTCGATCTGCACCCACTCGGCGCCGGCATCTGCGAGTTCGGTGAGGACCCGAACATAGACCGGCAGCAGACGCTCGATCAGGTCGACAGGATGAAAGTCGCCGCCCTTGGCCTTGCCGAGCTTCAACAGGGTCACCGGGCCAAGCAGGACGGGGCGTGTGCGATGGCCGAGCGCCTCGGCCTCCAGATAGGCCTCGAGCGGCCTATTGTGCGTCAGCTCGAAGCGTTGGTCGGGCGCAAATTCGGGCACCATGTAATGGTAGTTCGTGTCGAACCACTTGGTCATTTCGAGCGCGGGATTGCCGCCGTCATTCGCGGCATGCGTGCAGCCGGAGGCGCAAGGGCTGCCGGTCGAGCCGCGCGCCATGGCAAAATAGGTGTCGAGATCGACAGGGCCACCCTTCCAGCCGTAGGCGGGCGGGATCGCGCCGACGAGCACGGCGGTATCGAGCACGTGATCGTAAAAGGAGAAGTCGTTGGACGGGATGATGTCGATACCGCGCGCCTTCTGCGCGCCCCAGTTTTCTGCGCGCAGCCTGCGGCCGGTGTCGATTAGGTCGTCGCGGCTGATCTTTCCAGCCCAATAGCGTTCAAGCGCGAACTTCAGTTCGCGCTGGCGACCGATGCGCGGGAAGCCGAGATTGGCAGTCTTGATGGTCATTTCCTTACCCCGAAGGTTGTGGGCAAGGCTTTGAATGCGACGCATCCGCCGGCGCGGAAAATCCCGCACCGTCAACGCGCCTCATCGGACACCCCGCCCGTGGACGTTGTTCATCGCGGCAGGTCTCCTGGCTTGCGGGTCGTCACGAACCGTTCCGTCTTCCCGAGGCGTCTTCCTCAGTGACATCATCGAACGGCCGCTCTCCGCCTACAGTTGCGGGGGCAGCTCCGGCATGGGCGTTTTTGAGGCGCCGCACCGAATTCCCTCTTAGCTCCGTCCCGCCCAAAAGGCGGAACCGAGAACCACGATTGCAGGACAATGCCCTGCAATCGAACGCGCGTCAATCGCATAAAGAAATGCTTATGTCTTTATTTTCTCCGACCGATGCGCGCGGCGAAGCGGTCACGCGGCGAGGGGCTTCGATATGTTGCCGGGCCGGCTGCGGCTTTGCCGGTTCCGGACATTCCTCCGGCCAGTGCCACGGATCCGTCGTATCGCCGACGCGCGCGCGGATATGATCCTGGTCCCGCGTCAGGCCGATGTCGCGGAGCTGGAATTCGTTGAAGGTGTCGATCGCAACCGAGGGACCAAGGGCCTTGTCGGCCCAATTCAGGATGCGATAAATCGTTGATCGCACTGCGTTAAGCATTGCTATCCTCATTTCTTTGCGGTGGTGTGTTCGCGAGAAAAGTGAGGATTTTTGCCGTTTCGCGCAAAGCGATTTCTCGCATGCTGGCATAAAGAATGCTTATCTCAGCGCCATGAGCAAGATTCCACCCATGAGTGCGGTCCGAGCCTTCGAGGCGGCGGCCAGACATCTGAGCTTCACCCGTGCGGCCGAAGAACTCGGCATGACCCAGGCGGCCGTCAGTTACCAGATCCGGCTGCTGGAGGAGCGCATCGGCACGCCGCTGTTCGTCCGGCTTCCGCGCGAGGTGCGGTTGACTGCGGCAGGCCTTCAACTGGCGCCCAAGGTGACCGAGGCCATCGATCTTCTGGGGTCGGCGTTTTCGGAAATTGCCTGCAAGACCGAGTATCACCTGCACATATCGGTGCTGCCAACGGTGGTTTCGAGCTGGCTCGGCCAGCGGCTCGCCTCGTTCCAGACCGCCCATCCGAACATCAGCATCCGGGTGCACATGTCGACCGAACTGATCGATTTCAAGCGCGACGCCATCGATCTTGCCGTGCGCAGCGGCGCCGGCGATTGGCCGGGCAATGACGTCTTTCCGCTGTTCCCACTCGACTACGTGCCGGTCTGCACCCCGTCGTTCCTCGAAAAGCACCAGCTCAAGGCGCCGGCGGACGTATTGCGGGTGCGCCGCTTCGGCAATGCCAGCTGGTGGCGCCGCTGGATGATCGAGACCGGCGTCGAACCGCCGGCGAGCAACGGCACCGAGCTGATCTTCGACGTCCAGGCGATGGATGTTGCCACCACCCTTGCCGATCACGGCATTGCCATCGCCGTCTCGACCTTCCTGATGGAGGAGCTGAGAAGCGGCAGGCTCATTCGGCCGTTCGATCATGTGGTCAGGGACGGCCGAGCCTATTGGCTGGTCTATCCGCAAAGCAGCCGCCGGCAGAAGAAGATCCAGGCCTTTCGCGACTGGGTCGTCGCCGAGGCCGATGCGTCGAATGCGCTGCTGTCAACCGTGATGGAGGGATCCCGTTCGCTTCATCCAGCGGTCGGGGCAAGCGCGCTCATCAAGCCCGAATAGGTCTTGCTGAGCGGGGCTGCGTAGGCGCCGCGCTTGCTGGTCGAAAGTCCCTGTGACACCAGCGCTTCGGCCTGCTTGACGGCGGCCGAGACACCGTCAATGACCGGCACGCCGTAATCGGACTGAAGCATGCGGGCGAGATCGGCCATGCCGGCGCAACCGAGCACGATCGCCTCTGCGCCGTCCTCGGCTAGCGCCCGTTCGATCTCGCGCCTGAGCTTGCCGAGCGCGTTCGTAGCCTTGTCCTCGAGTTCGAGCACGGGGATGTCGGCCGCGCGCACCTTCGCCCGGCCGCCCATGCCGTAGTGCCGGACAAGGTTCTCGATCAGCACCCGCGACCGTTCGAGCGTGGTGACGACGGTGAAACGTTGCGCCAGCATGGCGGCGGTCGCGACGGCCGCTTCGCATAAGCCCACCACCGGAATGCGGGCAAGCGCGCGCGCCGCTTCGAGCCCGGTATCGTCGAAGCAGGCGATGACCGCGGCATCGGCGCCGGAAGCCTCGCCGTCGCGGATTTCCGTCAGCAGGCCCGGAAGCGCGATCGCGCCGTCATAGTGGCCCTCGATCGAGGCCGGGCCGGATTTCGAGGTGCGCGCCAGAATTTCCGTGCCGGGACCGGCGACGGCGCGTGCGGCGGCTGCCGCCTTTGAGGTCATCGAGGCGGTGGTGTTGGGATTGACGATGAGGATGCGCATCGGGCCTAGCTCAGCTTTGCCTGGCGGCGCCGCAGCATCAGGATGATGGCGAGCGCGACGAGGATGATGGTGAAGGAGAAAAGCGTGGTGACCGTGCCAAGCGCGTAGAGCACCGGTGTCGTCACATTCGTCGTCATGCCGTAGATTTCGAGCGGCAGGGTGTTGTAGCTGCCCGACGTCATCAGCGTGCGGGCAAATTCGTCATAGGAAAGCGTGAAGCCGAAGAGGCCGACGCCGATCAGGCTCGGGGCGATCATCGGCAAAAGCACGTGGCGGAAGGTCTGCCACGAGGTCGCACCGAGATCGCGCGCCGCCTCCTCGTAAACCGGCGAGAACCGGTTGAAGACCGCAAACATGATCAGCACGCCGAAGGGCAGCGTCCATGTCAGGTGTGCGCCGAAGCCGGAGGAATACCAGGCGGGCTTCAGGCCGAACTGCTGGAAGACGACGCCGATGCCGAGCGAGATGATGATCGAGGGGACCACAAGACTTGCGACCGTCAGGTAAAAGAGCGCGGACGCGCCGCGGAAACGCCGGCGGAACGCGAGGCCCGCAAGCAGGGCGACGACGACATTGACCACCATCACCATCAACCCGAGCGTGAAGGAGCGCCGGAACGAAGCGCCGAAATCGCCGACCGCCTGCCTTTCGAACAGGTTATAGAACCAGTGCACGGAGACCCCGTTCAGCGGAAAGGTCAGGCCGCCGTCCGGCCCCTGGAAGGAGAGGATCAGCACCGCCGACAGGGGCCCGTAAAGAAACAGCACGAACAGGGTGAAGAAGGCTGCGAGCAGGTAGAATCCCTTGCCGCGTTTCTCGTGGTTCATCTCAGAGCTCCCTGCGGATATCGACGACGCGCAGGATGGCGGCGACCATCAGCAGCACGACGATCAGGAGCACCACCGCGTTGGCGGCGGCGGCCGGATACTGCAGGAGCGACATCTGGTTCTTCATCATCAGCGCCACCGACGCACTCTGGCCGCCGGACATGACCTGAACCGTCGAAAAATCCGCCATGACAAGGGTGACGACGAAGATCGAGCCGATGGCGATGCCAGGCTTGGCGAGCGGGAGGATGACGTTCCAGAGGATCTGACCGCCGGACGCGCCGCAATCGCGCGCCGCCTCGATCAGCGACCGGTCGATGCGCATCAGCGTGTTGAAGATCGGCGTCACCATGAACAGCGTGTTGAGATGGACCATGGCGAGCACCACGGCGAAATCGGAATAGAGCAGCCACTCGATCGGCTGCGGGATGAGCCCGAGTTCGATGAGGGTCGAGTTGACGAGGCCGTTGCGGCCGAGCACCGGGATCCACGAGATCATGCGGATGATGTTCGACGTCAGGAACGGCACGGTGCAGACGAGGAACAGCACCATCTGCATGGTGGTGGTGCGGACATGAAAGGCGAGGAAATAGGCGACCCAGAAGCCGATCACCAGTGTCAGCGCCCAGACGAGGACGGTGAATTTCAGCGTGTTGAGATAGGTCTTCCAGGTGACCCAGGAACCGAGCGTGTCGGTGTAGTTCATCGTCAGGAAGTCCGGGTAGAGACCGGCGAAATCATAGTCCCAGAAACTGACGACGACGATCGTCAGGATCGGCAACACGAAGAAGAAGCCGAGGATCAGCGTGAGTGGCAGCGCCTGGATGTAGGAGGCGAGCGCGCGGGGAATGACGAGGCGCCGAGGTGCCGTCTCTGTTCCGATCTCCCCTGACTGCGATGTCGCAAGTGTCGCCATCTTCGTTCCTCTCTTGTTTTCGTCGAATGGGCGCTGCCCCTCATCCGCGCGGTGAGGCAGCCCCTCATCCGCCTGACGGCACCTTCTCCCCGCTGGCGGGGAGAAGGCAGATGTGGTGCATGTCTTGCCATGCTCGACCGCCTAGGTTCACCCTCAGTGGCCGCTTGTGGCACGTCCCCTCTCCCCGCACGCGGGGAGAGGGTTAGTCCTCGGGTTAAACCCGAGGAGAGGGGCAATGACGCCGCTGGCGGCGTCACACCAATGATCACGCCGCGATGAACTCGTTCCAGCGCTTGATCATGTAGCGGTCCTCGTCCATCACCGAGTTCCAGCAAGCGACCTTGCCCATGCGCTCGTCGAAGGAGCCGCCGTCGCGCACCGCGCCCGCTTTTTCCATGATCTTGCCCTCGGGCGAGAGGATGTCGCCCTTGGCGGGCTTGCCTTCGACCCAGAAACCCCATTCGTCCTCGGACATGAAGCCCTTGGCCGTCTCCATCGCGGCGGAGTAGTAGCCCTGGCGGTTGAGGTAGGCGCCGACCCAGCCGGAGAGGTACCAGTTGATGTATTCGTAGGCAGCATCGAGCTGCGCGCCCTGAAGGTGGGCAGCAAGGCCGAGGCCGCCGCCCCAGGCGCGGTAGCCTTCCTTCAAGGGCTGGTACTTGCAGGCGATGCCCTTGGAACGCACGGCGGCGACCGCCGGCGACCACATGGACTGGATGACCACTTCGCCCGACGCCATCAGGTTGACGCTTTCGTCGAAGGACTTCCAGAAGGCGCGGAACTGGCCGTCCTGCTTGGCCTTGATCAGGAAGTCGATCGTCTTGTCGATCTCGTCCGTGGTCATGTTGCCCTTGTCGGCATATTTGATGTTGCCCATGGCCTCCATGATCATCGCCGCATCCATGATGCCGATCGAAGGGATGTTGAGGATCGCCGTCTTGCCCTTGAAGGCCGGGTCCATGATGTCGGCCCAGGTGGAGATCTCGCGGCCGACGAGATCCGGGCGGATGCCGAGCGTGTCGGCGTTGTAGATCGTCGGGATCAGCGTCATCCAGTCGGTCGGTGCTTTGGCGAAGCTCTTTGCGTCCTGCGCTTCGACGAAGCCGACGGTATGCGGCGCCGTCCCTTGCGCAACCACGCTTTCGGGCTTCAGCTTGCCGTCGATGAACAGCGGCACGATCTTGTCGAAATACTTGATCTTCTTGACGTCCATCGGCTGCATGACGCCGGCCGGGAAGACCTTCTTGGCGATCCAGTATTCGATGTCGGCAATGTCGTAGGAATCCGGCTGGGTCACCGCGCGCTGGGCGGCAGCGTCGGAATCGGTCGCCGTCATTTCGAGCGTGATGCCGAGGTCTTCCTTGCACTTCTCGGCGATCGCATTGATGTTCGACACGCCGGTGCCGAACTGGCGCAGCGTGATCGGGTTCTGTGCCCAGATTGTCGGGAAGCCGGTGATCGCGCCCGATCCGGCGATCGCGCCGACGGCGGCCGCGCCGGTCTTCAACAGCGAACGGCGTGTCAGGCCGCTTGACGGTTTCTCGGTCCTGGTTTCAGTCGTCATGTGCAGTTCCCCTTCTTGTGATGGTTGATTGGCTCATGCGGAAAGGCGGCCGAGGGGGACGACGTCCTCCAGAGCCCAGCTCAGGGACACCGCGTCGCCGACGGCGACGGGCTTGCTGAAATAGTCGGCGTCGCTGACGATCACCGTGAAGTCGTCGCTGCCGGCGCCGATGGCGGTGAGCTTCACCGACGCGCCGCGGTATTCGACGTTGGAAACCACCGCCTGGAAGCCAAGGCCCTTGTCGTCCGGTGCGGCGAGCCTGACGCGATCGGTGCGGACGCCGATGTCGATCGGCTTGCCGACCTCCTGAGCAATGTCGCGCACCGAAAACACCTGGCCTTCCGTCGTCTCCATCTCGACGATGTCGGCTCTGATCGCCCGAACTCTTCCCGAGAGAACGTTGTGGTCGCCCATGAAGCGCGCGACGAAGGCGGTGGCCGGCCGCTCGAAGACCGTGCGGGGTGCTGCCGCCTGCTCGATCCGGCCGTTGTTCATGATGACAACGAGATCGGCGAGCGCCATCGCCTCCTCCTGGCTGTGGGTGACGTGCACGAAGGTGATGCCGAGCGTTTTTTGCAGCTTCTTCAGTTCCGCGCGCATGCGGATCTTCAGGAACGGGTCGAGCGCCGACAGCGGCTCGTCGAGCAGCAGCGCTTCGGGCTCGGTGATCAGCGCGCGGGCGAGCGCCACGCGCTGCTGCTGACCGCCCGAAAGCTGGGCCGGCCGACGGGTGCCGTAGGCCTCCATCTGCATCAGTTTCAGCATGTCGAGCGCCTTGGCGCGCCTTATGTCACGGTCGACGCCCTTCATCTTCAGGCTGAAGGCGACGTTGTCGACGAGGTCGAGATGCGGGAACAGCGCATAGGACTGGAACATCATCGCCGTGCTGCGCCTGGCTGGCGGAAAATCGGTGACGACGACGTTGCCGAGCCTCAGATCGCCCGACGAGATGCTCTCGTGGCCGGCGATCATGCGCAGCGTCGAGGTTTTTCCGCAGCCGGACGGACCAAGGAAGCAGCAATAGCTTCCCCCCGGAATCTTGAGGCTGATCGACTGCACGGCCGTCGTCGCGCCATACATCTTGGAAACGGAAACGATATCGATCTCTGCGGCTTTCGACATGAGGCGTTCTCCTTGCAGAAAAGGAGAAGCATCAATCGTGCCAAGTTTGATTTCCGCGTTTAAGCCTCTGCTTTCGTGTGAAAAACGGGGTGATTTCCCGAAGGCCTCATCTAAGGGCCAAGGAACCCGGCTGCTCAGGAAATGAGCTTCTTGTCGTCAATATGCGCAACCATTGTATACAATAGTATGAAATGTGGGCGATGCGGCATGTGGCGGCAATGCCGTTTCGTCACGGCAGCCGGTGCCACAAAGGGGTGCGCCCGGCGAAAGTGACGCTTTCATGGAGAAACTGAAAATCAGCTGAGAACGGCTGTTACCAAACTGACATGGCAGCTCCCTAAACACTGCGGCCAACCGCAGAGAAGGGAGATCGAATCCCTCCGATCTGCCGCCTTGAAGCCATCGTCGGAGGCCCGTTTCCATGAAGATCGTCCAGATCAGCGACACCCATCTCAGCCCAACCAAGAGCCATTTCAACGGCAACTGGGAACCTGTTCGCGCCTGGATAGAGGCGGTGGCGCCCGATCTCGTCGTGCACACCGGCGACGTGACGATCGATGGTGCCGACCACGAAGACGACATCCGCTTTTCGCTTGGCCTGATCGGCCAGCTATCGATGCCGGTGCTCACCGTGCCCGGCAACCACGACGTCGGCCACCTGCCGGGCTCGCACCAGCCGGTCGATGCCGAGCGGCTTGCCCGCTGGCGGCGTCTTGCCGGCCCCGACTACTGGGTCTTCGACCGCGGTGACTGGCGGCTGATCGGCCTCAACAGCCTGCTCCTCGGCTTTGAGGACGAGGAAGAGGAAAGGCAGTTCGCATGGCTCGAAGAGCAGTTGCAGAACCGCGACGGGCGCCAGGTTGCGGTCTTTGCCCACAAGCCGCTCTTTGTCGACGACCCCAAGGAAGGCGATACCGGCTACTGGGGCATTCGCCCCCGTCAGCGCCAGCGTCTTTTTGACCTCTTTGCCGGCGCCGCTGTGGCGCTGCATGCAAGCGGGCATCTTCATTGGGCCTGGACCGGCGACCACGCTGGAACCTCGCTCGTCTGGGCGCCGCCGACCTCCTTCATCATCGACACGCTGGAGCGGCCGATGCCGGGCGAGCGGCTGGTCGGCGCCGTCGTGCATGCGTTCAGCGACGCCGGCGTATCGAGCGAGATCATCAGGGTCCCGGGGCTCGTCAACCACGTGCTCGATCCGATCGTCGAACAGATCTATCCGCTGGCGGCCAAGAAGAAGCCACAGGTGGAGGCGGCGCAATGAGCGTGCTTTCGCTTCGCGGCATCACCAAGTCCTATGGCGGCAACGCCATTCTGAAGGGCGTCAGCCTGGAGGCGGAGGCGGGCGAATTCATCGCGCTCGTCGGCCCCTCCGGCTGCGGCAAGAGCACGCTTCTGCGCATCGTCGCCGGGCTCGACCATGGCGACAGCGGCGAGATCGTCATCGGCGGCAGAAACGTCGTCCGCATGGCCGCGGCCGATCGCAACGTCGCGATGGTTTTCCAGTCCTATGCCCTCTATCCGCATCTGACAGCCGGAGAAAATATCGCCGTGCCGCTCGCCATGCGGCGGCTGACGGCGGCGCAGCGCCTTCCTGTGATCGGCAATCTCTTGCCGGGACAGAAGCAGATCCGCACCGACATCCAGCGCCAGGTCAAGGAAATGGCGCTGGCACTGAAGATCGACCACCTGCTCGACCGCAAGCCCGGGCAGATGTCCGGCGGCCAGCGCCAGCGCGTGGCGCTCGCCCGCGCCATGGTGCGCCGCCCCGCCGTCTTCCTGATGGATGAGCCGCTCTCCAACCTCGACGCCAACCTGCGCGTCCATGCCCGCGGCGAGATCGTCGACCTGCACCGCCGCGCCGGCGTGCCGACCCTTTACGTCACCCACGACCAGTCGGAGGCGCTTTCGATGGCCGACCGGGTGGCGGTGATGATCGGGGGCAATCTGCTGCAGTTGGCAGGCCCGAAGGAGATCTACGACAACCCGTCGCATATCGAGGTCGCGCGCTTCCTCGGTCAGCCGAAGATCAATGTGCTTGCCACCCGCACGGACGCCGCCGGTATCGTCCGTTTCGGTGATCTCGTGCTGCTCGCCAAGCGCGGCCAGATGCCGGATGCAACGGTGCAAATGGCCGTTCGCCCGGAATTCGTGCGTTTCCAACCGGTAAGCGCCGGTCGCCTGACGGCACGGGTCGAGCGGATGGAGTTCCTCGGCTCGGAAGTCATCGTCCACGCCCGCCTGGACGCGATCGGAGAGGTGATGACCTCGAAGGCGACGCCCTCCGAGGCCGCCTCGCTCAGCCTCGGCCAGCCGGTCGATGTCAATATCATGCCGGAGCGCGCGATGCTCTTTGACGGGGATGGCGCGCGCGTTGCGGCGGAGCCAGTCGCGATCGCAGCAACGCTGGAGACGGTTCATGGTTGAGGCGGGGGGCGATCAAGATCTGGCGACGGAGCGCGGTGCTGCGGGTGGCGATACCCCCCTCTGCCCTGCCGGGCATATCCCCCACAAGGGGGGAGATCAGCTGGAGGCCGCGTCCCGTGCCTCGCTTACCTTGTTGGGGACGCAATCGGGGCAAGTCGCCGGTGACGAAACGATTGCGCGCAAAGCAGCTGGTCTTGTGGCTATTGGCCCTGAGCGGACCGACGGTCCTGGCTCAAGCGAGCGCCTGCCGCCGGCCGATCTCCCCCCTTGTGGGGGAGATGCCCGGCAGGGCAGAGGGGGGTACGCCTCTGCAGAATCCGGGCCGTCTTCTCTTAGCGCCGATCTGGCACAGCGACAGTCTCGCGCTCCCAGCGCCGATGCCGGCTACCTCCCCGATCGCCGCGAGGCCCGCATTGCCTGGCTGCTTGCGCTGCCGGCAATCGTCTTGCTCTTCCTCTTCATCCTGTTGCCGACGCTGGCCGTGATCGTGCTCGGCTTTACCGATTTCGAGCTTGGCTACGGAAGCTTCCGCTTTGTCGGCTTCGAGAATTATGCCGAGCTCTTCTCTGACCGCACGTTCCGTCGGTCGCTCTGGAACACCGCCGTCTATACGGCGATCGTCACCCCGGTCTCGATCGTGCTGGCGCTTTCGATCGCCATGCTGATCGAGGCGGAAACCAAGGGCCGAGCCTTCTTCCGCACGGTCTATTTCCTGCCGGTCGCCTCGCTGCTCGTTGCCATGGCAACCGTCTGGCAGTTCCTGTTCCACCCGACGATCGGCCCGATCAACACGTTCCTCGCGCTTTTCGGCATCGCCGGTCCCAATTGGCTCGGCGCTTCAAGCACGGTGCTCTACGGCCTCTCAATCATCGGCATCTGGCAGTCGGTCGGTTTCAACATGGTGCTGTTCCTCGCCGGCCTCACCGCCATCCCGCGCGAGCTCTATGCGGCGGCCGAAGTCGACGGCGCAAAATCCTGGCTCGACCGCTTTCTCCTCGTGACCTGGCCGATGCTCGGCCCGACGACGCTGTTTGTCGCCACCATCAGCATCATCAATTCGGTGAAAGTGTTCGAGACGGTGAAGACGCTGACCGAGGGTGGGCCGAACAAGGCTTCGGAAGTGCTGCTCTTCACCATCTACCAGGAAGGCTTCGTCTACCTGCGGGTCGGCTACGCCTCGGCGATGACCGTCGTCTTCCTCGCAATCCTCGTCGTCCTGATGTTCCTGCAGTACCGCGTGCTTGACCGGAAGGTGCATTACGCATGACCCCCAACGCTTTCTCCGTCGCCCGCGTCTTTCGCCTCGCGGTCCTTTCGTTCGGCGCGCTCCTCTTCCTTGCGCCCTACATCTTCATGGTG
The DNA here is from genome assembly GCF_035999135.1 of Ensifer sp. Lineage (GTDB taxonomy): Bacteria > Pseudomonadota > Alphaproteobacteria > Rhizobiales > Rhizobiaceae > Ensifer. The sequence continues at coordinate 25,326 of NZ_DASYGZ010000207.1, read as the reverse complement.
TCGACCGCCGGCAAGGCGCAGAGCGAGATCTTCTCCTCGTCGCTGTCGCTGATCCCGCAGCAATGGTCCTATGTGGAGAACTTTTCCAAGGCGCTGTCGCGCGTCTCGATGGGGGCCCTGCTCTTCAATGGCGTCGTCGTCTGCGCCCTGATCTTCATCATCCAGGTCGTCGTCGCCATCCCTTGCGCCTATGCCATGGCAAAGCTCAAGTTCCGCGCCGCCCGCACCATGATGGTTCTCGTCATGCTCGGCCTGCTGGTTCCGATCCATGCGACCGCGCTGCCGATCTATGTCGCCTTCGACAGGCTCTCGGTCTTGAACAGCTACACGGCACTTGTGGCGCCGTTCTCGATCTCGGTCTTCGCCATCTTCCTGTTCCTGCAGTTCTTCCGCGCCATGCCGGATGACCTGATCCATGCGGCGCGGCTCGACGGCATGTCCGAGGCCGGCATCGTCGCACGTGTCATCGTGCCGAACGCCTGGCCGGCGATCACCGCTTTCGCGATCTTCTCGGTGGTCGCCCACTGGAACGATCTCTTCTGGCCGCTGATCGTCGTCACCAACCAGGAGTACGCCACTCCGCCGCTCGGCCTGCTCTATTTCCGCGCGGCCGAAGCCGGCGACGACTACGGCGCGCTGATGGCGGCGACCCTCATCATCACCCTTCCCCTCGTGACGGCTTTTCTGCTGGCGCAGAAGCGCTTCGTCGAGGGCATCACCATGACCGGTCTCAAAGGCTGAACGGTCCAACCTGGAGCGCAACCCATGACACATCTGAGACAGCTTTTCACTGCGGCCGCTGCATCGCTGATGCTCGCAGCCCCCGCCAACGCCGAGACCCAGCTGACGATCCATTATCCGATGCCCGGTTTCTTCAAGGACGTGATGGACACGATCTCGAAGAAGTTCATGGAAGAAAACCCCGATATCAAGATCACCTTTGCCAACCCCTCGGCGACCTATGAGGAAGGCATCCAGACGATCATGCGCCAGGCGGGAACGGCCGAGATGCCGGATCTCACCTTCATCGGCCTCAATCGCCTGCGCATGGTCAACGAGCGCGACATTCCCGTGGACCTCGGCCCGTTCATCGCCAAGGACGGCAACATGGCCGAGCAGGGCTTTTCGGAAAACATCCTGAAGCTCGCCCAGGTCGGCGGCAAGCAGGTGGGTCTGGCCTTCGCCACCTCCAACCCGATCATGTATTACAACGCCGATCTGGTGCGCAAAGCCGGCGGCGACCCGGAAAACCCGCCGAAGACCTGGGACGAGGTCATCGCGCTCGGGGGCAAGATCAAGGCGCTTGGCGACGGCAACGAGGGCATCGATTTCCGCTGGCAGGGCGACGACTGGATGTTCTCGGCCCTGCTCTTCGGCGCCGGCGGCGACATGCTGAGCGCTGACGAAAGCAAGGTGACCTTCAACGGTCCCGAAGGGCAGAAGGCCGTCGACGTGCTCGACCGCATGGTCAAGGACGGCGGCCTGCCGGTTCTGACCAAGCAGGCCGGCGAACAGGCCTTTGTTGCCGGCAAGGTCGGCTTTGCCTTCCAGACGACCGGCGCGCTGCGCAACACCATCAAGAATGTCGGCGACAAGTTCGACCTGCGCACGGCGCACATTCCGCTGATCGATCCGGCAAAGGGCAAGCTGCCGACCGGCGGCAATGCCGTCGTCATCCTGACCAGCGATGCCGAAAAGCAGGAAGCCGCCTGGAAGTTTGCAAAGTTCGCCGCCGGCCCCTATGGCGCCTCGGTGGTCGTTCCCGGCACCGGCTACGTGCCGAACAACGAGCTTGCTGCCAAGTCGCCGGACTATCTCGCCAACTTCTACAAGGAAAACCCGCTGTTTCGCGCCGGCCTCGAGCAGATGCCGCTGATGCGCCCCTGGTATGCCTTCCCGGGCAGCAACGGCGTGAAGGTCACCCAGACGATCGTCGAGAACCTGTCGCGCATCGTCGAGCAGCAGGCGACGCCGAAGGAAGCGCTGGACGAGGCTGCAGCCGAAGTCGAAAGCCTGCTGCCGCGCAGTTGAACGGATCCCTTGTGATGATTGTCGCCGCCCCGGAGGAAACTCCGTGGGCGGCGTCCGCCTTGTCGGTCAGCCGAGGCGACGGACCGTCCCGCCCGGAAAGAGCCTGCTCTCGAGGGTAAGATGACGGCAGCCCGACGCGTTTTCGGCCATGTCGAGCAGCAGGGCCGCCGCGGCGAGCCCCATGTCGCCATCGGGCATCGACATCGTCGTCAGTGCCGGTGTCATCAGCCGACCGAGCGCGATGCCGTCGAAGCCGGCGACCGAGACATCATCCGGCACACAGAGACCTTCGCGGCGCAGCGCCGCGACGACGCCAAGCGCGAGCAGGTCGTTGGAGGCGATGATTGCCGTGGGGCGATGGTCTGTGATGACCGTCCCGAGATCGAGGTTTTCATAGCCGTCGACGAAGGGGATCTCGATCGCTTCGATCGGCTCAATGCCTGTTTCCTGCATGGCGGCGACGTAACCGTCATAACGCAGCCGCGCCCGGTCGGAGGAGTGGAAATGACCTGAGACGACGACGATCCGGCGGTGGCCGCGTGCAAGGATGTGGCGCGTGAGCTCGAATCCGGCGCGATAATTGTCGACCGTGACGGCGGCGGGAAAGCGGGCGACAGGGCGGTTGTTCAAAAGCACGGTCGGTGGCAGTGCCGCCGAAAGCGCCTCGCTGGTGCGGGCGTTGCAGAGCGTCACGATCAGGCCGGTCGGGCGCTGTTCGAGCAGCGAGCGCACGGCGCGCGCCTCCAGCGCCGGGTCGTAATTGGACTGGGCGATCAGCACGCCATGGTTGGCCGCCTGCAGCCGGTGCTGGATGCCGGCAAGCGAGGCGGCGAACACCGGGTTGGTGACGCTCGGCACCAGCACCCCGACGACAGGCTGGTTGCGCCCAGCCGTGCGGCTAGAGGTGGGCTGCGGCCGGTAGCCGAGTTCGGCAGCCGCCCGCCGCACGCGCCGAACCATCTCGTCGCTGACCGGTCCTTCGCCGGTGAGCACGCGCGAGACGGTTGCGAGCGAGCAGCCGGCATGAAAGGCGATCTGTTGCAGGGTGGCCATGGCCGCGCTGTAGCGGGTCTTGGTAACAGGAGATTGACGACACATCCGCTCTTTTCCACATCGCGCATGAATTATTATTCAAGCTGTGAATTATATTGACAGTCGGTGAGTCCGCGGCTTTAATCGCAATCGTCGGAAGTCGAGGAGGAGTTCCGGCGAACTCATGCTTTCAGCGGCCGCAAGGAAGCGGTCCATCGGTTTTTGGGAGGGGCTTCGGCCTCGAGGAGGACGCGTGCGCAAATTTCTCAGCACGACCGCTCTGGCGGTCATTGCCACTTCATTCTGGGCAAGCTCGGCCAGCGCCGAGACGGCGAACCCGTTTCGCTGCCAGCCCGGCGAAAAATACGTCATGAACGTCATGGTGTCGGGCGTCGAATACTGGTTCCCGGTCTATGAAATGTTCAAGCAGGCCGGCCAGCAGCTTGGCTGCGAGACCGAATACACCGGTACGCCGGAATATGACGTCAACAAGCAGATCGCCACCTTCGACCAGGCGCTTGCCCAGAACCCGGCCGGCATCCTGGTGCATCCGATGAACTCGGACCCGTTCATCGAGCCGATCAACCGCGCGATCGACCAGGGCACGGCTGTCGTCACCTTTGCGGCGGACTCGCCGCTGTCGAAGCGCGTCTCCTTCATCACCTCGGACAACACCCGCGAAGGCACCTATGCCGCCGACGCGATCGCCGAGAAAATGGGTGGCAAGGGCGAATACGCGGTGCTTGAGAACCCTGGCCAGGACAACCACGACAAGCGCATCGCCGCCTTTGTCGCTCGAATGGGGGAAAAGTGGCCCGAGATGAAACTCGTCGGCCGCGCCGCTTCCAACCAGGATCCGAACAAGGCCTATCAGGGGCTGATGAGCCTCATCCAGGCCAATCCGAACCTCGGCGCCGTGTTCATGCCGGAAGCCAACTCCGCCATCGGTGCTGCCCAGGCGAGCAAGGAAAGCGGCGGCAAGGTGCTCGTCATGTGCGCCGACGTCAACGCCAACATCCTCGACATGATCAAGGCCGGCGAAGTCTTCGGTTCGATCAACCCGAACCAGGGCATGCAGGGCTACATGGGCTTCATGCTGCTCTGGCTCGCGAAACACCCTGAACTGATCGACCCGATGAACGACGCCAAGCGCTCGGGCTTCAACCCGATGAGCATCCCCGTCGTCGACAACGGGCTTTCGATCGTCACCGCCGAAAATGCCGACGACTTCTACTGGGACAAGTACCTGAAGCGTCGTGGCACCAAGGGTATCGACGAGTAAGATCCATGAATTGGCTGCCCGGTCCATGCCGGGCAGCCAGGGATGCGGGTGGAGGACAGCATGACAGCACAACCGGTTCTGGAGGTCCGGCGCGTCACCAAGCATTTCGGTGCGGTGAAGGCGTTGACGGAAGTGGATTTTCGGCTCGAGCGCGGAGAAATCCATGCGCTTTGCGGCGAAAACGGCGCGGGCAAATCCACGCTCATGAACATCATTGCCGGTGTGTTGCAGCCGAACGAAGGCGAGGTGCTTGTCGACGGCGCGCCTGTCAAAATCGGTTCGCCGGCGATCGCCCAGGCGCTCGGCATCGGTCTCGTCCACCAGGAAATCGCGCTCTGCCCGGACGCGACGGTGGCCGAGAACATGTTCATGGCCGCCACCAACCGCCGCCGCTCGCCGCTGATGAATTACGGTGCGCTGGAGCGCGAAGCTCAGGTCGTGATGAACCGGTTGGCGCCGATCGACGTGCGCCGCAAGGTCGCGGACCTTGCCATTTCCAGCCAGCAGCTCGTCGAGATCGCCAAGGCGCTGACGCTCGACTGCCGCGTGCTGATCCTCGACGAGCCGACCGCGGCGCTGACGGAAGCTGAGGCCCAGGCGCTGTTCGGCATCATCCGCGATCTCAAGGCCGCGGGCATTTCGATCATCTATATCAGCCACCGCATGGCCGAGATCTTTTCGCTCTGCGACCGAGTCACGGTGTTTCGCGACGGCCGCCACGTGGTCACCGAGAAGATTGCCGACGTGACGCCCGATGATGTCGTGCGGCGCATGGTCGGCCGCGAAATCAGCCAGCTCTATCCGCCGAAACAGGCGCCGGAAGCGCGCTCGGCGGACGCGATCCTTTCGGTTCGCAACTTGAGCGACGGCACCCGGATCGACGACGTTTCCTTCGATCTGAAGCGCGGCGAAATCCTCGGGATCGGCGGGCTGATCGGGTCCGGCCGCACCGAGATCGCCGAGGCGATCTGTGGTCTCAGGGCAAAATCGCGCGGCGAAGTGAGTTTGCGCGGAAAGACCCAGCGCATCGGCAACTACCGCGACGCCGTCAATGCCGGCATCGTCTATCTCTCCGAGGATCGCAAGGGATCCGGCGTCTTCACCGAGCTGTCGATCGCCCAGAACATCTCGGTGCTCGACCTGAAGACGCTGACTGGCCCGCTCGGCCTGCTGAACGCCAGGGCTGAGGCCGATCTTGCCCGCGATTTCGTGCGGCGGCTCGGCGTACGCATGGGCGGCATCGACATGCCGGTGTCATCGCTCTCGGGCGGCAACCAGCAGAAGGTGGCGATCGCCAAGCAACTGGCCGTTCGGCCGCAAGTCATTCTGATGGACGAGCCGACGCGCGGCATCGATGTCGGCGCCAAGTCCGAAATCCACCGGCTGCTGCGCGACCTCACGGAGACAGGGATCGGCATCGTCGTGATTTCGTCGGAGCTGCCGGAACTGCTCGGGCTTTGCGACCGGGTCCTGGTCATCCGCGAGGGCGCCATCGCCGGGGAACTCGACAACACTGAGATGAGCGAGGAGGCGGTGATCCGCCTGGCGTCCGGCGTGACGCAGGCGGATGGAACCGCGACAGGCAGGACATCCCATGTCGCCTGAAAGAACGGAAAGAGCCGGGGAGGCGGAAATGGCAGTGGATACGATGGTTGCAACCGAGAGGCAGGCGCCGGCCTGGAAGCGCATCGGCACGATGCGCGAGGCAGGACTGATCGCGATCATCCTGGCGCTTGGACTCATCATGAGCTTCGCCTCGCCGCATTTCCTCACCTTCGGCAACATGCGCGCCATGCTGATGAGCTTCTCGGTCGAAGGCATCGTCGTCGTCGGCATGACGATCCTCTTGATCGTCGGCGGCATCGACCTCGCCGTCGGCTCGGTCGTCTGCTTTGCCATGGTGCTGGCAGGGTCGCTGTTTCTCGCCGGCGTCGACCCCTGGACGGCGTCGCTGGTCGGCATCCTTGCCAGCAGTATGATCGGCATGATCATGGGCTTCTTCGTCACCGTCGTCGGGCTCAACCATTTCATCACGTCGCTGGCGGCGATGGTCATCGTGCGCGGCCTCTGCCTCGTCATCACCAAGGGCACGCCGCTGTCGCTGTTCACGCTGCCGGCCTCCTTCAAGGCGGTGGGGCAGGGCACCTTCCACGGCGTTCCCTATGTGATCCTGATCTTCGTCGCCGTCGTCATCCTGTTCGACTTCCTGCTGCGCCGGGCGACCGCCTTTCGCAAGGTGTTCTATACCGGCAGCAACGAGAAGGCGGCGCTCTACTCGGGCATCAGGACCAAGCAGGTGAAATTCTGGGTGACGGTGCTCTGCTCGACCCTCGCCGGTGTGGCAGGCGTCATCTACATGTCGCGCTTTGGTGCCGCGACGCCGACTTTCGGCGTCGGCATGGAGCTCAACATCATCGCGGCGGCCGTCATCGGCGGCGCCTCGCTCAACGGCGGTTCCGGCACCATCCTCGGCGCGATCCTCGGCATGGCCTTGCTTTCGGTCGTCACAAGTTCGCTGATCCTGCTCGACGTGTCCGTCTATTGGCAGGACATGATCAAAGGCTGCATTCTGTTGGCCGCCGTTTCGATCGATCACTTGCTGCACAAGCGGAAGGCCGCCTGACCATGCCGATTGCCAAACCCACCCTGTCCCCGGTTTCAGGCGCGCGCGAAGAGCTCGTCGTCGCCAGGCAAATGCACCAGGCCCTCGTCCTGCACTTCCTTGAAGGGCTGACCCAGTCGCAGATCGCCGACCGGCTCGGCATCTCGCAGCCGACCGTCAACCGGCTGATCAAGCGCGGCCGCCAGCTCGGCCTCGTCGAGATCAAGATCAAGTCGCCGATCGAGCCGCTGGTCGACATGGAAGAGCAGCTGCTTTCGATCGGCGGCATCCGTCGGGCGATCGTCGTGCCGACGGTTTCCGACAACCAGCAGACCGCGCTCCAGGCGGTCGGCGAGGCGGCAGCACGGCTGCTGCTCGAAGAGATCGGCGATGGCGACACCATCTGCATCACCGGCGGCAAGGGCGTCAGCGCCGTCGTCGCAGGATTGCAGGCGCCGCGCCGCTTCGATGTCGAGGTGATCCCGGGAACCGGCTGCGTCCAGGGCAAGCACTATACCGACGTCAACCACGTCTCGACGATGATGGCCGACCGGCTCGGCGGCCGCTCCTTCCAGATCCACGCGCCGCTCTTTGCCGACAGCGCCGCGGAACGGGCGATGCTGATCAACATGCGCGCGGTCGCCGATGTCTTCGGCCGGGCGCGCGAGGCGAAGGTCGCGGTGGTCGGCATCGGTTCGATCCTGTCCGATGACTCCAGCTACTACGACCTGCATCCGTCCTCGAGCACCGACCGGGCGGCGATCGAGCGCTCCGGCGCAAGCTGTGAACTCTTGGCCCATCTGCTCGATGATGAGGGACGGGTCTGCGACTACAGCCTCAACCGTTCGCTGGTCTCGCTGACGCTCGAAGAGTTCGCCTCGATCCCGACAAAGATCGGGGTGGCGAGCGGTCCGAACAAGGCAGGGCCGATCCTCAGCGTCATGCGCGGGCGGCATCTCGACACATTGGTAACCGACGAGGCGACCGGCGCGCGGGTGCTCGCCATGGCAAGCGAAAAGGGACTTCTGGCATGAGCGGGGATCAATTGACGCGCGAGATCGGCCGTTCGGGCGTGACGGCTTCGGCCGTCGGGCTCGGCACCTGGGCGATTGGCGGCTGGATGTGGGGCGGCACCGACGAGAAAGAGTCGATCGCCGCGATTCAGGCCTCGCTCGACGCCGGCGTGACCCTGATCGACACGGCGCCGGCCTATGGCCTCGGGCGTTCGGAGGAGATCGTCGGCAAGGCGATTGCCGGCCGGCGCGACGAGGCGGTCATTGCCACCAAATGCGGTCTCGTCTGGCACACGGACAAGGGCCGCCACTTCTTCGACCAGGACGGCAAGCCGGTGCACCGCTATCTGGGCCGCGATGCGATCCGTCACGAGGTGGAGCAGAGCCTGAAGCGGCTCGGAACCGACTATATCGACCTCTACATCACTCACTGGCAGGACCCGACGACGCCGATCGAGGAGACGGTTGCGGCACTCGAAGAGCTGCGCACGGCTGGCAAGATCCGGGCGATCGGCGCCAGCAATGTCGGCCGCGGCGAACTGGAACAGTACGTCGCGATTGGCGGGCTCGATGCCATCCAGGAACGCTTCAGCATGATCGATCGCGAGATCGAAACGGATCTCCTGCCGCTGACGCGTCGCAACGGTGTGGCGACACTCAGCTATTCGTCGTTGGCGCTCGGGCTTCTGTCGGGCGGCATCGGACCGGAGCGGGTGTTTTCGGGAGATGACCAGCGACGCGACAATCCGCGCTTCTCGGTCGGCAACCGTGAGAAAGTCGCGAGCTTTGCCAAAACAATCCGGCCGATCGCCGAGAAGCATGGCGCGACGATCGCTCAGATCGTCATTGCCTGGACGCTTGCGCAGGAGGGCGTGACCTTTGCCCTTTGCGGCGCGCGCAATCCGGCACAGGCGATCGACAATGCAAGGGCGGGGACAATCCGGCTCGACGAAGACGACCTTAGGGGGATCGACGCGGCGCTCGCGGCGAAACTCGTCAACATGGACAGCTAACGGACGCCATCATGAACCGTGAAGAGATTTTCAGCGGGCTCGCCAAGAGCCCGAAGGTGGACGTGTGCGTCGTTGGCGGCGGCATCAACGGTCTCAGCGTCTTTCGCGAACTGGCGCTGCAGGGGATCAACGTGCTGCTCGTCGAAAAGCACGACTACTGTTCGGGTGCGAGTGCGGCGCTGTCGCGCATGGTGCATGGCGGCCTTCGCTATCTCGAAAACGGCGAATTCAGCCTGGTCAGGGAATCTCTCGTCGAGCGCGACCGGCTGTTGAAGAACGCGCCGCATTATGTGGCGCCGCTGCCGACGACGGTGCCGGTCTTCGACCTGTTCTCAGGGCTCGCCAACGGCGCCGTGCGGTTCCTTGGCCTCACCCGTCGCCCGAGCCGGCGCGGCGCCATCGCGGTCAAGATGGGCCTCGGCATCTATGATTTCCTGACACGCAAGCGCGCACTGATGCCCAAGCATGCCTTTCGCGGGCGCCGCGCCACCCTTTCCCGCTGGCCAGCCCTCAACCCTCAGATCAAGAGTTCGGCCACCTATTATGACGCCTGGGTCAGCCAGCCGGAGCGGCTCGGCATCGAGCTGCTGAAGGACGGACTTGCCGCCGGAGCCCATGCCCGCGCGATGAACTATGCGGAGCTGTCCCTTGACGCATCCGGGCGATACGAACTGAAGGACGCTGTTACCGGCACCCGTGCCGCAATCGAGCCGAGCCTGATCATCAATGCGACGGGTGGCTGGATCGATCTCGCCAACGGGACGTTGCTGCCCTCAAAGCCTGCCCCGCTGATGGGCGGGACCAAGGGATCGCACCTGATCATCGACAGCCCGGCGCTGATGCAAGCGCTCGACGGGCACATGATCTACTACGAGAACGAGGACGGCCGCATCTGCATCCTCTTTCCCTATCTCGGCAAGGTGCTGGTGGGTTCGACCGACATCCGCGTCGACGACCCGGAGACGGTGCGCTGCGAACCGGACGAGCGCGACTACATCCTGCAGTCGCTCGCCTTCGTGCTGCCGGACATCCGGATCCGGCCGGAGGAGATCGTCTTCCAGTTCTCGGGCGTGCGACCGCTGCCAGCAAGCCAGGACAGCTTTACCGGCCGGATCCCGCGCGATCATTTCTGTACCTTCGTGGAGGGGGGCGAAAAGGCGCCGCCGGTGCTCTGCATGATCGGCGGCAAGTGGACGACGTTCCGCTCCTTCGGTGAACTGGCGGCCGATCTGGCCCTTGAGCGCCTCGGCCAGCCACGTCTGATCTCCACGGGCGATCGCCCCATCGGTGGCGGGCAGCATTTTCCCGCCGACCGGGAGGCCTGGATCGACGGTATCGCGGCTGAGACCGGCCTTTCGAAGGGGCGCTTGCGCACGCTTCTTGCGCGCTACGGTACCCACGCGACGCTCATTGCCGATTTCATCGCCGCGGGCCCTGACGAGGCCCTGCCGCATTCTGACTATTCGGCGCGCGAACTGCAGTTCCTCATCCGCGACGAGGCCGTCGAGCACCTCGACGACCTGCTGTTGCGGCGCACCACGCTCGCGATCACAGGCGAACTCTCGCTCGACATGGCCGATGCGGCGCTGGCGCTGCTTGCGACCGAGAAGCGCTGGCAGCCGGCGCGCGTGGCCGCAGAGCGCAAGCGTTTTCTGACCCTTCTCGCCGAGCGCCACGGCGTCGGCGAGGAAACCCTTTCCGCACGGAACGAACAAAGGAGTGCATTATGCGAAACAACAGCAAGGTCCGGATGAACCGTCTCTTCGGCGGTGGACGTTGCCTCGATGTCGCGATCGATCACGGCGTCTGCAACGAACCGTCCTTCCTCAATGGGCTGGAAGACATGTCGGCGGTGGTCAAGGCGCTGGTCGCCGCCGGTCCGGACGCGATCCAGATGAATTTTGGCCAGGCGGACCTGCTCCAGGACGTGCCCGGCAAGGAAAAGCCGGCGCTTGTGATGCGCATCGACATGGGCAATCCCTATAACCGGATTCGACACAGGGACATGTGGGCGGTGCTGCAGAACGAAGCCGAGCCGCTGATCGGCGCGCTGGCGATGGATGCGGCCTGCGTCGTCGTCAACCTGTTCATGCTGCCGGACGAACCTGATCTCTTTCGCCAATGCGTCGCCAACATTTCGCGTGTGCGCGCCGATTGCGACAAGTACGGCATGCCGCTGATGATCGAGCCTCTGGTGATGCAGCCGGTGACCGAACATGGCGGCTATATGGTCGACGGCAACGCCGAGAAGATCGTGACGCTGACGCGGCTGGCGCGCGAGATGGGCGCCGACATCGTCAAGGCGGACCCAACCACCAATGCCGAGGATTTCCACAGGGTGGTCGAGGCGGCGCGCTGCCCGGTTCTGGTGCGCGGTGGCGGCAAGGAAGACCTGCGCAACGTTTTCGACAAGTCGGCGGCCTTGATGCGCCAGGGCGCAATGGGCATGGTCTATGGCCGGAACATCTACCAGCACGCCAATCCGAGCGCCGTCGTGCGCGGCCTGATGGCGATCATCCACGAGGATGCCGGCGGTGAGGAAGCCTACGCGCTTTACCAGCGCGGTTGAGAATGGTTGAGACGGCGTCGCGCCCTGGGTGCGATGCCGTTGATGAAGGGGGCGGAGGCCGACGCCGTCAAGGAGAGCGGCGGCGCCCCGGCCTGTCTGGATCAGAGCCTTGGGAGGGGTTCGCGCATGGGAGAGTATCTGCTCGGGATCGACGCCGGCAACACCGTGATCAAGGCGGTGCTGTTCGACCGGGAGGGCAACGAGGTCGCATTTGCCGCAGAAGAGGGCCACAGCCATATGCCGGCGCCCGGCCATGTCGAGCGTGGGCTCGGCGAGCTCTGGAGCCAGGCAAAGGTGGTCATCCGTGCCGTCATCGAGCGTGCCGGCATCAGCGCGGACGAGATCGTAGCGATCGGCTGCGCCGGCCACGGCAACGGCCTTTATGCGCTTGACCGCAACGGCGAGCCGCTTCTCGGCATCCAGTCGCTCGACACCCGCGCTGCCGGCATCGTCGATGAATGGCAGGCGGAAGGCGTCGGTGCGCGAACCTATCCGATCGCCGGACAAAGCCCCTGGGCGTCGCAAACGCCGACCTTGCTCGCCTGGTTGAAGCGTTTCCGGCCGGATCTCTTCGCGAAGATCGGCACGGTGTTCCTGTGCAAGGATTTCGTCGTCAATCGCCTGACCGGCGCCCGCGTCAGCGATGTCTCCGATATGAGCGGCGCCGGCCTGCTCGACGTGGCAAGACGGCGCTACGACCAGGCGCTGATGGCCGCCTACGGCCTTGGCGACAGCATGGATCTGCTGCCGGAGCTTTTCGAGAGCGATGCCATGGTTGGCCGGGTCAGCGCGACGGCGGCGTCGGAGACGGGCCTTTCGGCCGGCACCCCCGTCGTCGGCGGCCTCTTCGACGTGGTTGCCTCGGCGATCGGCTCCGGCGTGACCAAGACCGGGGCCGCCTCGATCATCGCCGGCACATGGAGCATCAACCAGGTGATTGTCGATCAACCCGACCTCTCGCGGCCGATCTTCATGTCCTCGACCTTCGATCGCACGCGCTACATGGCGATCGAGGCGAGCGCCACGTCCGCTGCCAATCTCGAATGGCTGGTGCGGGAACTGTTTCCGCACGACGGCAAGGATGGTCGCTCCCCCTTCGACCTCTGCTGCCAGCTGGCGGCCGAGATCGAGCCCGGCGCGGACGATCCGCTCTATCACCCCTATCTCTACGGGGCGCAGCAGGACGGCCATGCCAGGGCGGGCTTCTACGGTGTCGCCGGATGGCATACGAAGGGGCATCTGGTGCGCGCCCTGCTCGAAGGCGTCGCCTTCGGCCATCGCCAGCACATCGCGACGCTGCGCGCCGCTGGCGCGCGCTTCAGTGAGGCGGTGCTGTCGGGCGGCGGATCGCGCAGCCTGATCTGGCCGCAGATCTTCGCCGACGTGCTTGACGTGCCGGTCACGGTCGCCCGGTCGCGCGAGACCGGCGCGCTTGGGGCCGCGATCACCGCCGGCGTCGGGATCGGGCTGTTTGCCGACCTTTCGGCCGGTGCGGCCGCGATGGTCCGCACCGAGCGGCACTACCGTCCCAACCCGGCGCTGCGGGCGCATTACGACAGGCGATTCGCGCTCCACGGCGATATCGCCGCGGCGCTGGCGCCGATCTGGCGCCGACTGGCCAGGACGGAACCCTCGGAAAGGGAAGCTGCTGCCTGATTGCCAATCCGACAATCACAACCAGCCGCTGGCCGGGCCTCAGCATGCCGGACCCGGCCAGCGGCGGCAACGGCCGGAACATCGGTCGATCGCAGCTTTGCCCGGGGGCTCAGGCAACCGCTGCGGCAAACCGACGGCCAGGCTTAGAAGCGCATGTTGATGCCGGCCTTGATGACGTGGCTGTTGATGTCTTTCTCGCTCGAACCGGTGCTGGTGTTGGTGCGGACATCCGGGGTCATGATGTAGTTGTATTCGAGCTTGGCCGAAAGGCCGCCGGCAAAGGCCTGCTCGACGCCGGCGCCGACGAGATAGCCGCCCTTGAAGCCGACGTCGTTCCGGACATCGCCGCCCTTCTTGTAGCTGGTCATGGCATAGCCGGCGGTGCCGTAGACGAGCGTCTGGTCGAAGGTGAGGCCTGCCTTCGCCTTGATCGCACCACGCCATTTTTCCTTGAGCTTGCCGCCGTTGACCTTGTGTTCGGTGTCGCCGAGGTAGGATCCCTCGATTTCGGCACCGACGATGCCCGGTCCCGCCTGCATGTTGTAGCCGGCCTGGACGCCGAGGGCGACGCCGTTGCGGTCGGCGAAGGGATTGGGCGTTCCGGTGAAGCCGATGCCGCCATGGGCACCGACATAGGCGCCGCTCCAGCTGAAGGCTGGCGGGTCCTGATAGCCGGAGTCCGAGAGATCCGCGGCCTGTGCGGAATGCGCGGTGGCGAAGGAGAGGAAGGCAAGGCCGAGCCAGAGGGGATGCTTGCTGATTTGCCGCATGACAGTGCTCCGTAAGTGAGACATGCGCCCTTTCGGGGCGCCTTCCTCCGGTGTCCGCGCTCAGGGTGGGGGCGTGCCGCCGCGGACGTCGGAAGATAGGTTTCCCTTTTCGATCTCACGGGTTGCGCCAACATTGCACGAAATCGCTAAGGCACTGATTTTTATATTAATTGTTTGTTAATCATCGGGCCGTCGGGATCAGGCCACCGGCAGGCTGATGCGGAAACATGCGCCACCGGAGGGGCCGTCGATAACGGAGATGTGCCCCTTGTGCCGGCCGATGATCTCGCTCACCAGATGCAGGCCGAGGCCGGCGCCGTGGTCGCGCGGCTGCAAGCGGTGGAACGGCTCGAAGATCCGCTCGCGCTCGCGCTCCGGCACGCCCGGCCCTTCGTCCGTGACTTCGATGACGCCGCCGCGCTCGACGGAAATGGTAATCTGCCCGCCGGCATGTTCGATGGCGTTGCGGACCAGATTGGTGACGGCGCGCTCGATCGCACCACTGTCGCCTCGCGCCGCGACGCGTTCCGCCGTGGATGAGAAGGAGAGGTCGCAGCCCGCCGCGAGCGCGAGCGGTGCCAGGTCGGCGACCACGTCGCGGCAGAGCGAAACCAGGTCGAGCCGGGCGAAATCGGTGCCGTCGCGATCGATGCGTTCGAGATCGAGCAATTGTTCCGCAAGGCCTGCAATGCGGTTGGAATCGATCAGCAGGCGGCTCCTGAGCGGGCCCGCATCGAGACCTTCGAGGCGCGTCTGCAGGATTGCGACCGGCGTCCTCAGCTCGTGCGCGGCATCGAGAATGAAGCGCTGCCGGCGCTCATAGCCGTCGTCGAGGCGCTGCAACGCGCCGTTGAACGCCTCGACAAGAGGGCGCACTTCGCCGGGAACACGGTGATCCGTCAAACGGGCGCCCCGGCGCTCGACATCGATCTTCTTGGCCTGGTCGACCACGTCGGCGAGGCTTGCGAAGGCGCGCCTGACGATGATCGGGATCGCGAAGGCCGGGATCAGAACGACGATCAGTAGGATCGGAATTAGCAGCAGGTTGGCCAGGAGGAACACCGCGAAAGATGCGCTCCACAACCGGCCGCCACCGGTGAGCACTGTGTAGGTGCCGTTTTCGGTGGCAATCGAACGCACGATCGAGGAAAGCGTGTAAGGCTCGACGCTGTCGCGGATGTCCGCAAAGGCGATCCGGTCCAGATGGTCGCCGATGCTGCGGTAGGCGTCCGGCACGGGGCCGCTGGCGATCATGTCGCCATGCTCGTTTCGCGCCAGGAACCAGAAATCCGGCGAATCGGTCCGCATCGCGCGCAGCTGTGGCGTGTCCACGAGCGTCAGCCCACGACCCGCTACCGGTTTGATGGCTCCGACTGCAACCGAGGCCGCGTCGGCGTCCATGAACTTTCCGCCAAGATCGGCGCGGGTGAGCAAGGCCATGAAGCCGGCTATGACAGCCATCAGCAGCAGCACCTGGAAGGTGAGGATCTGCCAGATCAGGCGCTTTTTCAGCGAGTTTGTCGGATTGGAGCTCATAGCGCCAGCCTCAGCAGGTAGCCGACGCCGCGAATGCTGTGGATCTCGACGTTCGCGCCGATGTCCAGCAGTTTTCGGCGCAGGCGCGACACATGGGCGTCGAGCGAGTTGGACTGGATTTCGTCGTCGTAGCCGTAGACGGATTCTTCGAGCGTCGAGCGCTGCACCGTGCGGCCCTGCCGCCGCGCCAATGTCTCCAATACC
The DNA here is from genome assembly GCF_035999135.1 of Ensifer sp. Taxonomy (GTDB): domain Bacteria; phylum Pseudomonadota; class Alphaproteobacteria; order Rhizobiales; family Rhizobiaceae; genus Ensifer. The sequence goes on along the minus strand of NZ_DASYGZ010000207.1, from coordinate 9,618 downwards.
AGGAGCTCGCGTCGCGGAAGCTCGAGAGCCCGGTCGCCGACGCGTGCCTGCCGGCTGTCGAAATCGAACTCCAGATTGCCGATGCGTGCGGTCATCGGGGCGATATCGGGTGAACGCCGCATCAGCGCACGAAGCCGCGCCAGCAGTTCCTCCACCGCGAAAGGCTTGGCGAGATAGTCGTCGGCCCCCATGTCCAGGCCCTTCACCCGCTCGTCGACATTGCCCCGTGCTGTAAGCACGATCACGGGGATGCCCGATTTCAGGGCCCTGACGCGCGGGATCAGCGACAGGCCGTCACCGTCCGGCAATTGCCTGTCGAGGATGATGCCGTCGTGCACGTGGTTGGCGAGTGCTGCAAGCGCATGGTCGAGCGACGGCGCGTGGTCGAGGATCATGTCGTAGCGACTGAGTGCTGCGCTCAGCGCCGATGCCATTTCCAGCTCGTCCTCGACAAGAAGCAGACGCATTGAAAGTCTCCGGTACAGATGGTCTTCACGTGCCACGTCTGCTGGATGAGGGTTGCAGCAACGTTGCGCTGTTGCCGGGCTTTATCGGTTGTAGCGACAGAGGTCGACATCCCGCAACAGTGCGCGGCTGCACCTTACGGTATCGGACCGGGCGTTATGGTTGAACTGCGTCTGGTATGGCAAGCGATGCCGCGCGCTCCGGTGACTGACGCGCAGCATCGCAGGCCTGCTGCATGTTTGCCCGATCGCAAGTGGCGAAAGGACAGACACGCGGCAATTCAAGGGACGGCAACGACCGTTGCGCGTATTCAGGTCGCACGGTCGGTCCGACAGGCCTGTTGTCGCCGACCAGGCGGAACGTCGCCACGCGGCGCGGCCGAAGGATGGCTCAGCGCGCCTTGGCTTTAAACAGCGCCGTGACCCGCTGGGGGTTCCACTCGATTGCTTCGAAGCCGGAATCGAGCAGAATGTTGAACACCGGCACCAGCGTGCTTTCCTTGTTCACGCCCTTCTCAAAACCGCAATCGACCGTGACATAGGCGGTCGACTTCAAGGTCTCGTAGGCTCCTGCGAGGATCTCCGGCTCGGCGCCCTCAGCCTCGATCTTCAGAACCGCGACCTTGCGGATGCCAGCTTCGGCGGCGAAACTGTCGAGGCTGCGCACCTTGATCTTGAACTGGTCGACGTATTCGTCGGTCTCAAACAGCGATCCGTCAGCCGTATTCGGCTTCGAATAGAAGGTGAGTTCGCCATCGCTCGACCAGAGCCCGAAGCGGTTGGTTTCGCGCCGGCCGCCGAAATTGTTGAGATCGCAGCAGTCCGCCTCCAGAGGCTCCGGTTCGAAGGCGTGGTATTCCAGCCCCCTGCTGCGGCTATAGGCGCCAAGCTCACCGACATTCGCGCCGCAATCGATGAAGGCCCCGTCGAGCGGTCCGGTGATGCGATGCAAGAGGTAGGACTCGTTCAACTGCTTCAGCCGCGCGTCGATGCCGCGCTTGTAGAGCCATAGCCGGTCCCGGCGGCAGATGTTGAGCTCGTTCTTTCCATCCGACAGCGTGATCATGCTGTCGTTGTCGTTCATCGCGATGCGATGTCTGTGACCCTTCAGCGAGCTGGTGCTGTTTGCCAGTCGAACGAACTGGCGGTTGGAAATGCCTTCAATCAATGATTGTTGAGCGCCCTTCAGCAGCTTCATCTAAGTTCTCGCCCCCGCGATATGCTTGCCCCATATGCCATATAAGAAATTAGGAAAATAACCTAATAATCTCAGGCAATTGCCTCATATCGCGATTCAGGGCGTCGTCAATGGCAGGGGCGGCGGTGACACCACAAAAGGTTGCGCTTATTCCCAACTTGTTGCGCGCTGTTCGTCACGGAAGCGACGGGCGACAGCGGGGCGGCCGGTGATCCGCCGTCCCGGTCTTCTGCTCGGGCCTGTGGGGCAGGCTTCAGGCGACGGCTGCAATCACCTGGAAGGCGTCGTAGGCTGCAAGTACCGTTTCCTTCTGGGCGTCATGGCCGGCGATGAACGCGTCGCCATAGATCGTCTCATCGGGATATTCGGTGATCAGCGTCAACGGCGCCGTATGGCGGTCGTCGACGGAGATCATGCAGGGAAAGCCGTTGATGATGCGGAATCCGGTTTCGCCGGCATGGGTCTCATAGAGTGCGATCTGGGCGTCGTTGTAGGCAAGCAGACCCGGCACGGCGGCGAGCCTTGACGTGACCGCTTCGATCAGCTGCTCGGCGCGGGCTTCCCATTCGGCATGATGGCGCATGATCAGGAAGAAGCCCTTGGGCAGCGTCCACATGGCAAAACCGCGCGGCACGTAGCCTGACAGCGGCCGGGTCCACTCGTGCGAGGGATAGCCATGCAGGTTGACGTGCAGTTGGGCTCCGGTCAGCCGTTCCGCTTCCTTGCGGATCTCGCGCTCGTTGAGCGCTGGACCCGTGCGGTATTCGAGGTCGTCGCCAAGTGCGGTGTAGCGCGCGGCGTGATGCATGTGCAGCGGGTTGTCCACTCGCAGCCGCTGGTGCACGGCATAACCGTCGGGGTTTTCGAGCGGCGAGATGGTGAAATGCGCGCCCGGACGGGCGGCGAGCACCTTTGCGGCGCGCAGCGCACCGACGATGCCGGTCGTCTCGTTCGGATGCTGGCCGCCGCTGATCATCACGGCCGCATCGGTCCCGCTGCGGTAGCGGGCCTTGACCGGGCGGCCTGCACGCGATTGTGCCTCGAAGGCCTGGCCCTCGATGTCGCCGAGTTCGGCGTGGATCTGCGCGACCGACAACGGCGCCTGCGCGGTGTCGATCGCCTGGGTGTCGCCTTGTGCATCCGTCACTTGCAAGGGACGGGCTTCGACGACGACGGAGGGTTTTCCAACGCCGAAGACGATCTCCGGAACGATCTGACCGGGCTTCAGGCCGCGATCGCCGAGCGGTCGGCCGGACTTCTTCTGGAAGACTTCGAGCAGCGAGAAATAGAAATCCTCGTGCAATGCCTCGCGCAGGCTGACGACTTCTTCACCGACCGGCAGGCGAAAATCGGTGATCGGCAGGGTGGCGCGGATGCTGAGTTCTTCGAAATAGGGTTCACTGTCGCCCCAGGCGTGGTCGGCGATCGCCCGCATGGTGCCGGCAAAGAGCCGCTCGTAGTCGGTCTCCAGATGGCATTCGCGATGCTTGTCGCAACCCTCGTCGAGCCGGATCCAGCCGGTCGGCGACAGAAGCGTCTCGCCGATGAAATCGGTGTGGATGCGGTTGGGTGCAAAGACGGCGTGGCTTTCCCGGCGTCCGTCGCGGAAGGTCAGCACGACTTCGTAGGTGAAGGCTTTGGTGCTTCCTGCGTCGAAGCGGATCTCCGCGTCGCCGACAAGCGCTGCCAGCGGATATGCCTCAAGCAGGAAGCGGTTCTGTGGTGCGCCCTCATGCTGGGGATAGCCTATGACGACGCTCGTGAGTGCCGCGCGATCGACCTCCTCGAGGAAGAAGTGCAGCAGTGGCTTGTAGGCGCTCCTGAGCATTGCCTTGACACCGAAGCTTGCGAGCTTCTGCTCGGCCGCCTTGCGGCTGGCCGCATCGTCGAACAGCCAGGCTTCGAGCTTGGTGCCGCGGGCGGTTTCCTTGCCATAGGTGGTCAGGAGCGTGTCGAGCGTGCGCTCGAAGGCGCCTTCGAAAATCATGGTCATCGCGAGGTTCTGCCGGTTGGGTCGAGGCTGTCGCGCAGCCAGTCGCCGAGAAGATTGAGGCCGAGAACGGTCAAGAGGATCGCAAGGCCCGGGAAGACGCTGACCCACCAGGCGTTCTGCAGGTAGGTGCGACCGTCGGCCAACATGCCGCCCCAGCTCGGGATCAGCGGATCGACGCCGAGGCCGAGGAAGGTGAGGCTGCTTTCGAGCAGGATGTTGTTGGCAACGTTGAGCGTCATCAACACGATGACCGGCCCGATCAGGTTCGGCAGCAGGTGCTGGAACAGGATCTTGTAGTCGCGCACGCCGATGGCGCGGGCCGACTGGATGAACTCGCGTTCGCGTAGCGACAGCACCGAGCCGCGCACGAGGCGGGCATATTGCACCCATTGCGACACGATCAGCAGGATGATGGTGTTGCCGAGCCCGCCGCCGACGATGGCGATGAAGGTGATCGCGAGCAGGATAAAGGGCAGCGCCAGCTGGACATCGGCAAAGCGCATGACGAGCATGTCCCAGAAGCCGCGATAGTAGCCCGAGACCAGCCCCATGACCACGCCGAGAACGACGGCGCCCGCAACGGAGGTCAGGCCGACGAGCAGCGAGATCTTGCCGCCGGCAACCACGCGGGCAAGCACGTCACGGCCGAGCGGATCGGTGCCGAGCGGATGCGCCCAGTTGACGAAGGGCGGCGTCAGCCGCGCCATCAGGTCGATCTTGTCGACGCCGCCCGGAAAGAGCACGCCGGAGAAGAGAACGGCGAGGCAGATGCCGCCGGTGAGCAGCGCGCCGAGGATGAATTCGAGATTGCGGAAACGGGCGAAGCGGGTGCTTGTAGCCTTGGTGGTCATCGGCTCACTCCGTCCGGATGCGTGGATCGACGAGGCCATAGGCGATGTCGACCAGGAGGTTGACGCCAACGATCATCAGCGAAAGCACGGTGATCACGGCTTGAAGAACGGGATAGTCGCGCGAGGCGACCGCGTCGAAGGCGAGCGTGCCCATGCCCGGCCAGTTGAAGACGAGTTCGACGACAACGATGCCGCCGAGCAGGCCGCCGAACTGCAGGCCGAAATAGGTGATCAGCGGGATCGCGCAGTTACGCAATGCATGCTTGTAGAGCACCTTGCTTTCGCTGAGGCCCTTGGCGCGGGCGACCATGATGTACTGCGACTGCAAGGTTTCCAGCATCGCGGTGCGCACCAGCCGCACATTGGTCGCCGTCAGGATGATGCCCATGGTCAAGGCGGGCATGATGAAGCTTGCAAAGCCGTCCATGCCGCTCGGTGGAAGCCATTTCAAGACGATCGAGAACAGCAGCACCAGCATGATCGCCAGCCAGAAGTTCGGGAAGGAAAGCCCGATCAGCGACAGGATGCGGATCGTCTGGTCGGCCCACTTGCCGCGGGCGACGGCGGCGCGAATGCCGAGCGGGATGGAAATGGCGATCGAGACGATCAGCGAGGCAAAGGCGAGCAGCATGGTCGCCGGCAACGCCGAGGCGATCAACTGCGAGACCGGGGTGCCGCCCATGAAGGAGCGGCCGAAGTCGAGCCTGAACATGCCGGTGATGAAGTCGTAATACTGCGACAGGAACGGCTGGTTGAGGCCGAGCCCTTCGCGAATGCGCACGAGGTCTTCCTCGGTGACACTGCCGGCGCCCTGCGCCAGCATCAGGGCCGGGTCGCCGGTGAAGCGAATGGCATAGGAGACGGTCAGCGTCACGACGAACACGACGAACACCGCCTGCAGAAAACGTTTGATCAGAAATCCGGCCAAGTGACCCGCCCTTTAAGGATAAAAGGTCCGCCGCCCTGAAGCGGCGGCGGACCGGATAGTTTTACTCGACCGTCACGTCCGTCAGCCGCAGGCGGCTGTCCGGGACCGGCGTGAAGTTCTTGACGCGCTTGCTCACGCCGAAGATGGCGTTGAGGTTGTAGAGCGGCATCTCGAGCGAACGGTCGGCGGCGTAGTTGGCGATCTGCTTGAGGATTTCCTCGCGCTTGGCCCGGTCGGTGATCGAACGCTGGGATTCGAGCAGCTTGTCGAGTTCCGGATCGCTGTCGTAGGGGTTCCACTTTTCGCCCGAGTGGTACATCGAGTAGGCGGTGTTGTCGTAGTCGAGCGTCCAGCCGCCCCAGGCCTGCTGGAACATCGCACCGGTCTTGCCGGCCGGGATGATATCGTTGAGCAGGACGTTGGTCTCGTAGGGCTTGATCGTGGCGTTGATGCCGATCAGCTGCAGGTAGCTTGCGACCGCCTGCACAACCTCGTTGAAGGTCGCATCGTTGCCGCGAACGTCGATCTGGACGGTGGCGCCCGGCGCAACACCGGCTTCCTTCAACAGCGCCTTGGCCTGTTCCGGATCGTAAGGCAGCGGCTTCATCGTCGGGTCGAAGCCGAAGGAGAGCTTGCCCTGGAAGCTGGCGATCGGATCCGCCTGGCCGCCGAGGATCGACTGGATGATGGTGTCGCGGTCGACGCCGAGGATCAGCGCCTTGCGGACCTTCGGATCCTTGGTGATGCCGTCACGGGTGTTGAAGCGCAGCGCGTAAACGGTCGGGCCAGCGCTGGAGGCGATCTCAAGGTTGCTGTCGTCCTGGATCGTCGGGATCATGCCGATCGGAATGGTCGGCGGGATGACAAGATCGACGCGGCCGGCCTGCAGCTCGGCAACGGCGGTCGCCGGTTCCGAGATGAAGCGGTAGTTGAGGTTGGAAAGCTTCGGCGCGCCGCCCCAATGGTCAGCGAAGGCTTCGAGCTTGATGCCGACCTTCGGCTCGTAGGAGACGACCTTGAACGGGCCGGTGCCGACCGGATGCGCGTTGAAATAGTCCTCGCCCTTTTCCTTTATGTACTTCGGCGGCACGATCATCGCGCCATAGCCGGCAAGCTTGGTGAGCAGCACCGGGTCCGGGGTCTTGAGAACCAGATCGACGGTCTTCTCGTCGACGATCTCGACCTTCTCGATCACGGCATAGTTGGACTTCTGCGGGCCCTTGGAGCCCTCGTCGCCAAGCAGGCGGTCGAAGGTGAACTTCACCGCTTCGGCATTGAAGGGCTCGCCATTGTGGAACTTGACGCCTTCGCGCAGCGTGAAGCGCAGGCGCTTGCCGCCGTCGAGCTCTTCCCACGCGGTGGCAAGGCCGGGCACGAGCTTGAGGTCCGGGCCGCGATAGGTCAGGCCGTCATAGACGTTGGTGGCGACAGACGCCCAGTTGACGAGGAAGGTGTCGACCGGGTCCCAGCTGCCCGGATCCTGCGGCGACGACACGGTCAGCGTGCCGGCGGCAAAAGCCGGGGCTGCGGTCATGAAACTGCCGGCCATCGCAAGGGCGATGAAAGCGGCGTGGATCCCCTTTTTGTTGATCATTTACTCACTCCTGTTTCGACAGCCTTCTTGAGAAGAGAAAGCGGCTCACGCACCCTTGGCCACGTAATGGCCAGGGGCGATCTCCTTGCGCGGCAGAACCGCGGGTTCATTGCCGACGCGCCGGATCGGGCTCGGGATTTCGCCTTCGAGCATGGCGCGCTCGCGGCCCTTGCCGGGCTCGGCGACCGGGACGGCGGACAGCAGTCGGCGGGTATAGGGATGGGCTGGCGTCTCGAACACCTGCTGGCGGCTGCCGAATTCCATGATCTGGCCGAGATAGAGCACGGCGACCCGGTGGCTCATCCGCTCGACCACCGCCATGTCATGGCTGATGAACAGATAGGCGAGACCCTCCTGCTCCTGCAGCTCCATGAACAGGTTGATGATCTGCGCCTGGATCGAGACGTCGAGCGCCGACAGCGCCTCGTCGGCGATGATCAGCTTGGGACGGGAAGCAAGCGCGCGGGCGATGCAGACGCGCTGGCGCTGGCCGCCGGAGAATTCGTGCGGATAGCGCCTGGCGTGCGCCGCCGTCAGCCCGACACGCTCGAGCAGTTCATGCACGCGCTTTTCGATTTCTCGTTCGCCGAGGATCAGGCCGTGGGTGCGGATCGGCTCGGCGATCGAGAATCCCACGGTCTTGCGCGGATCGAGCGAGGCGAAGGGGTCCTGGAAGATGTACTGGATTTCCTGCTTCAGCCGCTGGCGCTCGGCATAGCTCATGGCCGAGACCGGGCGGCCACCGAAGAGGACATCGCCTGACGTGGCGCTCTGCAGCTGCTGGATCGTTCGGCCGATCGTCGACTTGCCGGAGCCCGATTCGCCGACGAGCGCCAGGGTTTCGCCCGGGAAGATGTCGAAGCTGACGTTCTCGATGGCGTGCACGCGGTGCGTCGCCTTGCCGAAGAGGTTCTTGCGCACGTCGAAACGGGTGACGAGATCGCGCACCGACAGGATCGGTGCCGCGTCGTAGCGGGCGGTGCGCTGCAGGTGAACGTCGCCGACCAGCTTCGGCTCGCCGTCCACCATCATGGTCAGCGGCAGGCGCTTCGGAAACTCCTCGCCGGTCATGCTGCCGAGTTTCGGCACGGCGGACAGCAATGTCTGGGTATAGGGGTGCTTGGGAGCGGAAAAGATTTCGTTGACCGGGCCTTCCTCGACCTTGCGGCCCTTCCACATGACGACGACGTCGTCGGCCATTTCGGCGACGACGCCCATATCATGGGTGATGAAGATCACCGCCATGCCGAGTTCCTGCTGCAGGTCGCGGATGATCGTCAGGATCTGCGCCTGGATGGTGACGTCGAGCGCTGTCGTCGGCTCGTCGGCGATCAGAAGCTTCGGCCGGCAGGCAAGCGCCATGGCGATCATGACGCGCTGGCGCATGCCGCCGGAAAGCTGGTGCGGATAGCGGCCGATCAGTTCGGCGCTGTCTGGAAGGCGGACCATGTCGAGCAGCCGGCGCGTCTCGACGAGCGCTTCGGCCTTGGTCATCTTCTCGTGCAGCATCAGCACTTCGGCGACTTGATCGCCGATGGTGAAGACCGGGTTCAGCGAGGTCATCGGCTCCTGGAAGATCATGGCGATCTCCTTGCCGCGAATGGCGCGCATGGTTTTCTGCGGTGCGCGCGTCAGGTCGATCTCGCCGTCCTTGCCGCGAAACAGGATGCGGCCTGACGGAAACTGGCCGCCCATCATGTCGGAGAGCCGCATGATCGACAGCGAGGTCACCGACTTGCCGGAACCGGATTCGCCGACGATCGCGAGCGTGCGGCCGGGCGTGACGGTGAAGCTCAGGTCTTCGACGACAGGGTTGCCGTTGAAGGCAACGGAAAGCTTCTCGACGGCGAGCAGGGGCGCAGGCAATTCGGCAGTCACGCGGTCATCCTCGTTCAAAGTGTGGTCGCGGCGCGCGCGGACTGTTCATAGGCGCCCGACATGAAACGCAGGACGGCGGCGATTTCAGAAAGTGTTTCTTCGGAGGGACGGGCCTTCGCGGTCGACGAGACCAGCAGGCGTTCGCGGATCTGGGCGTAGCGCGTACAGGCGTCCGATCCCTTGTCGGTGATGAGGATGGTCTTTTCCTTGCCTTCCTTGCCCGTCGTCACCAGGCCCGCGGCCTCGAGCTTGCGGATGGCGTAGGTCGCGACATGGGTGTCTTCGATGTCGAGCACCAGGCAGATGTCGGCAAGCTTCTTGCCGCGATCGCGATGGCGGATCGTGTGCAGGATCAGGATTTCGATCGGGGAAAGTCCGGGGACGCCGGCGGCCGCCATGCAGCGCATCATCCAGCGATGAAAGGCGTGCGATGCGAGGATCAGCCCGTATTCGACCTCCGAAAGGCCGGGAGAGCCGCCTTCCGCCAAGTGCGCGGAGGAAACGATCGGGCCGATGGCCGCGACGGGCTTCAGGTGTTCGGGCAGGGCGTCTTCTGCCCATTCCCGTCCTCCAAAGCTATCCTCCGACTTCTTCGTCATTCAGCTCTTCCTCATCTTGACGATTTTATGTCATCATTTTATCGACATTTTGTCAACGAACTGCTTTGATGAATTTCCGGGCTTGCACAATGAAGCGGCTCGCGAATGAGAGG
>NZ_DASYGZ010000196.1:0-3338 GCF_035999135.1 Ensifer sp. | reverse complement strand
GCCGGTCTGGTTCGAATCGTCGTCGATCGCCTGCTTGCCGACGATGATCAGCCCCGGCTGTTCGGCGTCGGCCACGCCCTTGACGATCTTGGCGACGGCGAGCGGCTCGACCTGGTCTTCGGTCTCGACCAGGATGGCGCGATCGGCACCCATGGCGAGCGCCGTGCGCAGGGTCTCTTCGGCCTTGGCCGGACCAACGGAAACGACGACGACTTCGTCCGCCTTGCCGGCTTCCTTCAGCCTGAGCGCCTCTTCAACCGAGATCTCGTCGAAGGGGTTCATCGACATCTTCACGTTCGCAAGCTCGACGCCCGAACCGTCCGCCTTCACGCGGATCTTGACGTTGTAGTCAACCACCCGCTTCACTGTGACCAGGATCTTCATGTTCGCCTCCCAAATTGTCAGCAGCCAAATCGTTAGCAGCCAAATCGTCAGCAGAAAGTGCGGAAGCGCTCGACCATCACGTCGAGAACTTCGCCAGGATCCCGCTTCCACCAGTTGTTTGCGGAAAAGATCTCGACCTCGCAGGGACCTGCATAGCCCGCGTCTTCGACGCTCCGCCGCAGCGCCCTCAGGTCGGCGACCCCGTCACCCATCATGCCGCGATCGAGAAGCACGTCGCGGGTGTCGGCGAGCCAGTCGCAGAGGTGATAGCCGAATATCCGCTCGGCGCCCGCACGCTGCAACTGGGCTTGGATCTCGCCGTCCCACCACACATGGTAGACATCGACTGCAACGCCAAGGTTGGCCGCACCAACGGCATCACAGATATCGACCGCATCGCGCAGCGTCGTCAGGCAGGAGCGGTTTCCCGCATAAACGGGATTGAGCGGCTCGAGCGCCAGCTTAACATTGCGGCCGGCGGCATAAGGCGCGATCTCGCCAACGCGATCGGCGACAATCTTCAGGCTCTCTCCCGTGCCCTTGGTTCCCGGATGCACGCCCCCGACCACGATCGTCAGCACGGATGCGCCAAGCCCTGCGGCCATGTCGATCGACGCCTTCGCCTCGTCGATCACCCGTTGCCGATCGACGGCTTCCGTGCCAACGAGAAACGGTGTCCGGCAGAGACCGGCAACCGCGAGGCCGCTTGCCCGCGCTCGTTCGCCGATTTCAAACGCGCGCGTGCCGATCTCGCGGCGCCAGAAGACGATCGAGCCGAAGCCGCGTTCGGCGCAGGCGTCGATGATGCGCTCAGGCGACCACCCTGCCCCATGGCCATCGAGATTGTGCCCGAGGCTGGCGGTGTTCAGCGCGAGGGCGGAATGGTCGGTGGTGAAATCGCGCATGGCTAGGCTCCATAGAGCGCGAGCAGCTTTTTCATCCGATCCACGGCGAGTGCCGGATCGCGCAAGAGGCCGCACTGGTCAGCGAGCCTGAACAGCTCGACGAAGTACGGCAGCGGCCGCATGGCCTGCGCGCCGTTCAACATCACGAAGTGATCCTGAAAGCCGTTCAGCCAGGCAAGGAAGACGACGCCGGTCTTGTAGTACTGCGTCGGCGCCCGGAAAATCAGCCGCGCCAGCGGCACGGTCGGATCGAGCGTCGCGCGGAACGCTGCACGATCCCCTTCGCCGAGCCGTTCGACCGCATAGGCGGCGGCCGGAGCCAAGGGGTCGAAGATGCCGAGCAAGGCATGCGAAAAACCTTCGCTGTCGCCCTCGATGAGTTCGGGATAGTTGAAATCGTCACCCGTATACATCTTCACGCCGACCGGCAGCCGGCGGCGCATGACGATCTCCTTTTCCTTGTCGAGAAGGGAGATTTTTATGCCGTCGACCTTGGCCGCATTCGCGTTGATGACGGCAAGCGCGGTCTGCATCGCAGGGTCGAAATCCTTGCTGCCCCAATAGCCGGCGAGCTGCGGATCGAACATCTCGCCGAGCCAGTGCAGGATCACGGGCGCGTCGCAGGCGGCCAGCACATCGGAGTAGACCTTGATGTAGTCGTCCGGTCGCTCAGCGACCCGCACCAATGCGCGGGACGCCATGAGGATAAGGCGTCCGCCAACCTTCTGGATCGCCTCGACCTGCTCCAGGTATGCTCTTCGAACGTCATCGATGCTGGTGACGGTCGCCGGATCGAGATGATCCGTGCCGCAGCCATTGGCGACGACAGCGTCCGGCAGTTCTTCGCGGGTGCGGCGGATCAGTTCCAGAGCGCCCGGCCAGTCGAGACCCATGCCGCGCTGCGCCGTATCCATCGCCTCGGCAATGCCGAGCCCGAGGCCCGCGAGATAGCGGCGGAACTCCATGGTTTTTTCCCAGTCGACGGCAGCGCGGCCGGACGGGTCGCTGGCCGTGAACGGGTCGGCGACCACGTGAGCCGCAGAGTAGACGACGCGTGCCGGATTCTTGCCAAGCGTTGAAGCGGCGATCGGCGTGCCGCTCAGGGTATAGTCGGACAGGCGGCCTTCAGTGTCGGGAAGCGCGATTTTCATGGGAACCTCAAAAGCGCGGGACGAGCATGCCGGCGTCGGCCGGGATCGTCATTCCGGTGGTGTAGGGAAGACGCCCCGTCGCGAGCGACGCGATCAGGGCGCCAACTTCCTCGGGCCTTCCGACGCGCGGAAAGAGCGTGAGCCCCTGTTCCGCTCGCTCGCGATAGGCGTCAATGACGGGAGCCGTCATCTCCGTGGCGATCAGGCCGGGCTGAACGTCGTAGACCGCGACATCTTCCCGTCCGAGCCGGACGGCGAGCGCCTTGGAAACCATTGCCGCTGCCGCTTTCGACGCGCAGTATTCCGACCGCTGTTCGGCCACCGCGACGGCGTTCGACGAGGTGACGTTGATGATCGAATGGAAGAGCGGCCCCTTGCCGCGGGCGACAAGACGCCGGGCAAAGGCCTGGCTCAGAAAGAACATACCCTTGGTGTTGACCGCAAAGCAGCGATCCCAGCTTTCCTCCGACACCTCCAGCATGTCGCCTCGCTTGAGAACGCCGACACCCGCATTGTTGACGAGCGTGGTGATCGGGCCGAGTTCGGCTTCAATGGCTGCGAGCGCGCCGTCATGGCCGGCAAGCGCGCTGACGTCGAAGGCTGCAGCCATGACCGGGGCACCGTAGGCGGCGATCCGCCTAACAGCTGACGGCAGCTCCGCATCATCCGGCAAGCCGTTGACCGCAACCGCAAACCCCTCCCGTGCCAGGGCCTCCGCTGCGGCAAGCCCGATCCCGCGCGAGGAACCGGTGACCAGTGCGACCGGGCGAGGCTCAGACGCGGTCATGCCCGTGCGCCCTTCTTCAGGAGTTCGCGCGCGATGATCATGCGCTGGATCTGGTTTGTGCCCTCGTAGATCTGCGTGATTTTCGCGTCGCGGTAGAGACGCTCGACTTCG
>NZ_DASYGZ010000195.1:0-15049 GCF_035999135.1 Ensifer sp. | reverse complement strand
GAGTCTACCACTGATTTCCGGGAAATGTGGGCCTCTATACCGTCCTTGTCGCGAAATTGCAATTCTTCAGTTCCAAATGTCCTTTTGTCTAATTGCGGCGGGCATTTGACCTGCTATGTATGTCCGCGAAACGGGCTGGCCGGGGAGTGGCGAGCCGCACTAGGAATGCGTAGGGAGGAAAACATGTCCGCCAAGATCTATCCGGTGTTGAAGTCTGCCAAGAGCCGGACGCTGCTCGACAATGCCACCTATCTGAAGTGGTACGACGAGAGCATCTCGGACCCGGCGAAGTTCTGGGGCAAACACGGCAAGCGGATCGACTGGTTCAAGCCCTATACCAAGGTCAAGAACACCTCCTTCAACGGCAAGGTCTCGATCAAGTGGTATGAGGACGGGCTCACCAACGTCTCCTACAACTGTATCGACCGCCACCTGAAGACGCATGGCGAAAAGACCGCCATCATCTGGGAAGGCGACAACCCCTATATCGACAAGAAGGTCACCTACAACCAGCTCTACGAGCAGGTTTGCCGGCTGGCCAACGTCTTGAAGAAGCACGGCGTCAAGAAGGGTGACCGCGTCACCATCTATATGCCGATGATCCCGGAAGCATCCTATGCGATGCTCGCCTGCGCCCGCATCGGTGCCATCCATTCGGTTGTCTTCGGCGGCTTCTCGCCGGATGCGCTAGCGGGTCGTATCGTCGACTGTGAATCGACCTTCGTCATCACCTGCGACGAGGGCGTGCGCGGCGGCAAGCCGGTGCCGCTCAAGGAAAACACCGACACGGCGATCGACATTGCCGCCAAGCAGCATGTCATCGTCAACAAGGTTCTCGTCGTGCGCCGCACCGGCGGCAAGACGGCCTGGGCGCCGGGCCGCGACCTCTGGTATCACCAGGAAATCGCGACGGTGAAGCCGCATTGCGAGCCGGCGAAGATGAAGGCGGAAGATCCGCTGTTCATCCTCTACACCTCCGGTTCCACCGGCAAGCCGAAGGGCGTGCTGCACACCACCGGCGGCTACCTCGTCTACGCCTCGATGACGCACGAATACGTCTTCGACTACCGCGACGGCGATATCTACTGGTGCACGGCCGATGTCGGCTGGGTCACCGGTCACTCCTATATCGTCTATGGCCCGCTTGCGAATGCGGCGACGACCGTGATGTTCGAGGGCGTGCCGAATTTCCCGGATGCCGGCCGTTTCTGGGAAGTGATCGACAAGCACAAGGTCAACGTCTTTTACACCGCGCCGACGGCGATCCGTTCGCTGATGGGGGCCGGTGACGATTTCGTCAAGCGTGCGTCGCGCTCCTCGCTGCGCCTGCTCGGTTCGGTCGGCGAGCCGATCAACCCCGAGGCCTGGGAATGGTATTACAACGTCGTCGGCGATCAGAAATCGCCGATCGTCGATACCTGGTGGCAGACGGAGACCGGCGGCATCCTGATCACGCCGCTGCCGGGTGCCACGGACCTGAAGCCCGGTTCGGCAACCCGTCCGTTCTTCGGCGTCCAGCCGCAGCTGGTTGACAACGAAGGCAACGTGCTCGAGGGCGCGGCTGACGGCAACCTGTGCATCGTCGACAGCTGGCCCGGCCAGATGCGCACGATCTACGGCGACCATGCCCGCTTCGGCCAGACCTACTTCGCCACCTACAAGGGAAAGTATTTCACCGGCGACGGCTGCCGTCGCGACGAAGACGGCTACTACTGGATCACCGGCCGCGTCGACGATGTGCTGAACGTCTCCGGTCATCGCCTTGGCACCGCCGAGGTCGAGTCGGCTCTGGTCTCGCATCACCTCGTCTCGGAAGCTGCGGTCGTCGGCTACCCGCATCCGATCAAGGGCCAGGGGATCTATTGCTACGTCTCGCTGATGGCCGGTGAAGTCGGCAACGACGAGCTTCGCCAGGCGCTGGTGAAGCATGTGCGCTCCGAAATCGGTCCGATTGCCACGCCCGACAAGATCCAGTTCGCGCCGGGCCTGCCGAAGACCCGGTCCGGAAAGATCATGCGCCGCATCCTGCGCAAGATCGCCGAAGACGATTTCGGCGCACTCGGCGACACCTCGACGCTTGCCGACCCGGCCGTTGTCGACGACCTGATCGCCAACCGGCAGAACAAGGCCTGATACAAGACACGCCGCCCGCTTTTGGCGGGCGGCGTCAGTCCATTATGCGCTTTTAGTGAGCCGGATTCAGATCGTGGCGGGCATGACGATCCGCACGTCTGAGCCGCTTGGCGATCGGCATGCGCTTTAGAAGTCGATCGCCCTGCCCTTGATTTCCCAGTCGCCGTAGCGTGCCGGATCTTCGCCGCCCCGTCCGCCGATCTCGGGCGGCAGCTCCTTTTTCGCTTCCGCCTGTCGCCGCTCCTCGGCTTCTTTCAAGGCGCGCACCGCCGCGGGCGGCAACGGTCTTTTCGGGCGGTCTGCGGCATTGTCATTGTCGTTCTGCATCTGAACGGTATCCGGATTGAGCATCAATATTGAAGAATGGGGCGTTTGCACCCATCATATAGGGTGACGTTCCCGCCTCGGGAACCCTGATTCACGTGAAACGTTGACGACCCGGAGATCCCTGATGAACCTTGTCCGCACCGCCATGCTGCTTGCAGTCATGACCGCCCTGTTCATGGCGGTGGGCTTCGTCATCGGGGGACGCGGCGGGATGATGATTGCCTTCGTCATGGCCGCAGGCATGAACTTCTTTTCCTACTGGAATTCGGACAAGATGGTGCTGCGCATGTATCGTGCGCAGGAGGTGGATGAGCGCAGCGCACCGGAGTATTACGGCATCGTGCGCGATCTCGCCAGGAACGCCGGCCTGCCGATGCCGCGCGTCTATGTCATCGACAGCCCGCAGCCGAACGCCTTTGCCACCGGGCGCAATCCGGAAAACGCTGCGGTCGCAGCCTCCACCGGACTGCTGCACGCCCTCAACTATGACGAAGTCGCCGGCGTGATGGCGCACGAACTCGCGCATGTCCAGAACCGCGACACGTTGACCATGACGCTGACGGCCACGCTTGCCGGCGCGATCTCGATGCTTGGCAACTTCGCCTTCTTCTTCGGCGGCAACCGCGAGAACAACAATCCGCTGGGCTTCATCGGCACGCTTGTCGCGATGATCGTCGCGCCGATGGCGGCGATGCTGGTACAGATGGCGATCAGCCGGACGCGCGAATACTCGGCCGACCGTCGGGGCGCAGAGATCTGCGGCAAGCCGCTGGCGCTTGCCTCAGCCCTGCAGAAGATCGCGGGCGCCGCGCATCAGATCCACAACGACGACGCTGAGCGCAATCCGGCGACGGCGCATATGTTCATCATCAATCCGCTTTCGGGCGAGCGCATGGACAACCTGTTTTCGACCCATCCGAACACCGAAAACCGGATTGCAGCCCTGCAGCAGATGGCGGGCGAGATGTCTGCGGTCTCGACGCCGCCGGTCAGGGCTGATAATCCCGTGCGCAAATCGCGCTCTGTGCCACCTACCGGTTGGGGTCGCGGTGGTTCCGAACCGCCCAAAGGTCCCTGGTCCTGATGTCTGCAGATAACAAAAACGATTCTCGCCCGAAACGATCGCCGCACAAAGGCGGCGTAAAATCCAGAAAGCCCGCGCCAGCAGAGCGCGGCCCTGAAAAGCCGGGCATGAAGGCGCGCCAGGCCGCAGCCAAGATCCTTGCCGCGGTCGTCGACCGCAAGACGTCGCTCGACGGCATGCTCGATCATGAACACGGCAATCCGGCCTATCGCGAACTCAACGACGCCGACCGCGCCCTTGTCCGCGCAATCCTGAACTCGGCCCTTCGCCACCTGCCGCGCATCCAGGCCGCGATCAATTCGCTGCTGCAGACGCCGCTGCCGGAAGGCGCGCGTGCACTCGATCACGTGCTGGCAGTCGCCGCGGCGCAAATCTTCTACCTTGACGTGCCGGATCACTCGGCAGTCGACATCGCTGTCGAGCAGGCGCAGGCTGATCCGCGCAACCGTCGGTTCGCCAATCTGGTGAATGCCGTCCTGCGCCGGCTTTCCCGCGAGAAAGATGCTCTGCTTGAGGCGACGCGCGATGTGCCGGCCATGCCGGAATGGTTCTACCAGCGCCTTGTCAGCCACTATGGCCGCGAACTGGCCGAGCAGATCGCCGAAGCACAACTGACCCCGGCGGCGATCGACCTTTCGGTGAAGTCCGATGCGGCGACCTGGGCGGAGCGGCTTGGCGGAACCGTCCTGCCGACCGGGTCCGTGCGCCTCGGCGAGTTCTCCGGCTCCATTCCTTCCTTAGCCGGATTCGATGATGGCGTCTGGTGGGTGCAGGACGCGGCTGCGTCGATCCCGGCGCGGCTTTTCGGAAACCTTGCGGGCAAGCGGATCGTCGATCTTTGTGCCGCCCCGGGCGGCAAGACGGCGCAGCTGATTCTCGCCGGCGCAGAGGTGACCGCGCTCGACCAGTCCGGCAGTCGCCTGCGCCGGCTGAAGGGCAATCTGAAGCGGCTGGATCTCGATGCCGAGACGAAGGAAGTCAATATGGCCGACTTCCAGCCGGAGACCCTGTTCGACGCGGCGCTGCTCGACGCGCCCTGCTCGTCCACCGGAACGACCCGCCGCCACCCGGATGTGCTCTGGACCAAGGGACCGGAGGACATCAAGAAGCTTGCCGACCTGCAGGAGCGGCTGCTTCGCCACGCGCTGACGGTGGTTAAGCCGGGCGGCACGGTCGTTTTTTCCAACTGCTCGCTTGACCCGCTCGAGGGCGAAGAGGTCGTTGCCCGCGTGGTTGATGGCGGAGATGCCTTCGAGAGGGTGCCGATTGCGCCCGAAGACTGGCCCGGCCTCGAGAACGCGATCACGCCAAGGGGCGAAATGCGGACCACGCCGGCAATGCTGACGCTCGATCCGCCGTATGCGAGCGGCCTCGATGGCTTCTATGCGGCAGTGATTCGGCGAAAATGACATCCATGGCGGGCCCGAGGCGGGTGTGAGGGGGCCTGAGAGCCCTGCTCTGCCGCGTCATTTGACGCGTTCAAGCGAGGAGCCTATCAAAGATGACATTATTGATAAAAGTTTAACGATCTCTCTGGCACCATGCGGCGGCTCGTCCGAGACCATCGCCCGTTCAGATGTTGAGCGGTCGTGCCAGAAATGAGGAAACCGGCGGCGTTGATTTCCGGCAGGCGAAGGCTCTCATACCTGTATCTGCGTGAAGGCTGGCGGCGGGTGTCGCGCCGGCTGTCGATCGGACGCGTCTCCACGCTGCGCTTCGCTGGCAAAACGCCGAACCGCCTGATTGTCGCCCCCACCGATCTTCGCGCCGTCGACCCCTTCGTTGCCGAAGAAATTCTCTCGGGACGTTTCCCGCTTGCCGGAAGGGTCCTCGACACCGAAGGCGAATCGCCCTTCGAGATCGACCTGCCGTCGCGCGAGTTCGCCGCACGGCTGCATTCCTTCGGCTGGCTGAGACACTTGCGCGCGATCCGCGAGGATGCCGGCTTTGTGCGGTTGCGGCAAATCGTCGATGACTGGATCGTCAGCCACGGTCGCGATCTCGGTGGCATTGCCTGGGATGCGGACATCATCGCCCAGCGCATCATTGCCTGGCTTTCGCATTCGCCTGTGGTTTTGCGCAATGCCGAGCACGGCTTCTACCGTCGGTTCCTGAAGAGCCTGGCGCTGCAGGTGTGCTATCTCAGGCATATCGCCGACACGGTGCGCGACGGCGAGCAGAGGCTGCGAGTGCGGCTGGCGCTTGCCATGGCGTCGGTCTCCATGCCGGCCTCGCCGGGCGCCATTCGCAAGGCGTCGCGCCATCTCGACCACGAACTCGACCGCCAGATCCTGCCGGACGGCAGCCACTGCTCGCGCAGCCCACGTGCCGGGCTTGAGTTGCTGCTCGACCTGCTGCCGCTCCGGCAGACCTATGTCAATCTCGGCCACGACGTGCCGTCGCGGTTGATCCCGTGCATCGACCGCATGTATCCGGCCCTGCGCTTCTTCCGTCACCAGGGGGGCGAGTTGGCGCTGTTTAATGGTGCGACCTCGGTCCTGGCCCATGAACTGGCATCGGTGCTGCGGTATGACGAAACCGCCGGTGAGCCTTTCCGCTCCTTGCCGCACGCCCATTACGAGCGCCTTGCTATCGACAACACGGTCGTCATCGTCGACACCGGCCGGCCGCATTCCGTTGATCTCTCGCGCAGCGCCCATGCCGGCTGCCTGTCGTTCGAGATGTCGTCCGGCAAGGCGCGTTTCGTCGTCAACTCAGGTGCCCCGAAGTTCGCTGGCGACCGTTTCCGGCAGATGGCGCGCATGACGGCGGCGCATTCGACGGTGACGATCAACGACACGTCGTCGACGCGCTTCTCGCAATCGCGGTTCCTCGGGCCGATCATGACGACGGGCGTGTCCAAGGTCGCAGCGGTACGCAAGGACGAGCCGGGAGGGCTGGAATCGGTGACGGCGAGCCACGACGGCTACCTTGCCGCCTTCGGGCTGATCCACGAGCGCGACATCGGGGTACTGAACGGTGGCCGCATGGTGCGCGGCCGGGATCGGCTCAGCCGGGCCGATGGCGGCGATCCCCCGGAAGGCGACACCGCCATTGCTGTCGCCCGGTTCCACATTCATCCCGCGATCACCATCCGCCAGAACAATGCGCGCGAGATTTTCCTGACGGCAGCGGACGGCGAGGCCTGGCTCTTTGCCTGCCAGGATGGGGAGCTTGCGGTCGAGGAGGATATCTTCTTTGCCGATCCCTCGGGTATCCGGGCTTCGTCGCAGTTGACGGTGACCTTCTCGGTCGCGACGCAGCCCGAGATCCAATGGACCTTCTCCCGGGCAAACTGACGCGCTTATTTTAGCGTGGCGCCTCTGCCGAGGTTCCTTCGGCCGACAAGCTATGCTAACGGGCAGCCATCCCAATCGCCGGACCTTCTCCCGGGCCTCCGGCGCCGCCAAAGGAGCATGGTGATGGCTGTCGCCTCCAAGAAAATCCCCGCCCCGAACGAGGTTCCGGTCCGCACCGCCCTCCTCTCCGTGTCCGACAAATCAGGCGTCGTCGAGCTCGCGCGCGCGCTCAACGAAAAAGGCATCCGGCTCGTTTCGACCGGGGGCACGCACAAGGCGCTGTCCGAAGCCGGTCTGCCGGTGAGCGACGTTTCCGAGCTGACGGGTTTCCCTGAAGTCATGGACGGTCGGGTCAAGACGCTGCACCCGGGTGTGCACGGCGGCCTGCTTTCGATCCGCGACGATGCCGATCACGTCGCTGCCATGACCGCGCACGGCATCACCGCGATCGACCTTGCGATCATCAACCTCTATCCCTTCGAGGAAGTGCGGGCTCAGGGCGGCGACTACCCGACGACCGTGGAAAACATCGATATCGGCGGTCCGGCCATGATCCGGGCTTCGGCCAAGAACCACGCTTACGTGACCATCGTCACCGATCCGGCCGACTACCCGCTGCTGCTTGAAGAACTTTCGTCCGGCAAGACGACCTATGCCTTCCGCCAGAAGATGGCGGCCAAGGCCTATGCCCGCACCGCCGCCTACGACGCTGCGATCTCCAACTGGTTTGCCGAGGCGCTGGACACCCCGATGCCGCGCCACCGGGTGATTGGCGGCGTGTTGAAGGAAGAGATGCGCTACGGCGAAAACCCGCACCAGAAGGCGGGCTTCTACCTCACCGGCGAGAACCGGCCGGGCGTTGCCACGGCAGCGCTGCTCCAGGGCAAGCAGCTCTCCTACAACAACATCAACGACACGGACGCCGCCTTCGAGCTGGTCGCCGAGTTCCTGCCGGAGAAGGCGCCCGCCTGCGCCATCATCAAGCATGCCAACCCCTGCGGCGTTGCGACCGCGCCGACGCTTGCCGAGGCCTATCGCCGGGCGCTCGCCTGCGATTCCACCTCGGCCTTCGGCGGCATCATCGCGCTCAACCAGGAGCTCGATGCGGAAACCGCCGAAGAAATCGTCAAGCTCTTCACCGAGGTGATCATCGCGCCTTCGGCGAGCGACGCAGCCAAGGCCGTGATCGCACGCAAGCCGAACCTGCGTCTGCTTTCGACCGGCGGCCTGCCCGACCCACGCATTCCCGGCCTTGCCGCCAAGACCGTCTCGGGCGGTCTCCTGGTGCAGACGCGTGACAACGGCATGGTCGAGGATCTCGAGCTCAAGGTCGTGACCAAGCGCGCGCCGACCGCCCAGGAGCTCGAGGACATGAAGTTCGCCTTCAAGGTCGCCAAGCACGTCAAGTCGAATGCGATCGTCTACGCCAAGGACGGCCAGACGGCCGGAATCGGCGCCGGCCAGATGAGCCGCGTCGATTCCGCCCGTATCGCGGCGATCAAGGCCGAGGAAGCCGCCAAGGCGCTGGGCCTTGCAACGCCGCTCACCAAGGGCTCGGCCGTTGCTTCCGAAGCGTTCCTGCCCTTTGCCGATGGTCTGCTCTCGGCGATCGCCGCCGGTGCCACCGCCGTCATTCAGCCGGGTGGATCGATGCGTGACGAAGAGGTGATTGCGGCTGCGAACGAGCATGGCGTCGCCATGGTCTTCACCGGCATGCGCCACTTCCGCCACTGACATCGTTCGGGGGCGAACGCTTGAGCGTCCGTCCTCGGTGATTGCGCAACCCGATCACACGCCGCCGCGTCCAAAGGACGTGGCGGCTTTTTTGCGTCCGTCATCGGCCGGATAGGGCGTGCGGAGAAGGATCACCAGGCCGACGATCAGGAAGGCGATGAGCGCCATCATGCCGATACGGGCAGATCCCGTGACGAGGGTAATGGTGGCGACCGATGCGGGCGCGAGGAACGACGTCGCGCGGCCGGAAAGGGCATAGAGGCCGAAGTAGCGCCCGGCCTCGTCCAGGCTGACGCTACGGGCAAGATAGGAGCGCGACGAGGCCTGTACCGGGCCGAAGGCGATGCCGACCAACAGGCCGTAGAGAATGTAGGCCTTTTCGGCCGCTGTGCCGAACAGGCCGCCCGAATCTTCCGCCGACAACGGCATCAGCCCGAACAGCGTGAAGCCGGGGCCGGTCGAGACGATGCCGATCGTCGCCAGCGTCAGGCAGACCAGGCTGGCGGTGACGATCACCTTGGATCCGAGCCGTGTGTCGAGCCGGCTGGCATAGAGGCAGCCGCCGATCGCGACGACGTTGAGGATGATCCCGTAGATGCCGAGTTCCAGCGTCCGCCAGCCGAACATGGCCGCGGCGAAGGTGCCGCCGAGAGCCAGAAGGCCGTTGACGCCATCCTGGAAGATCATGCGCGCGATCAGGAACCGCAGAATGCCCGTTCGTTGCCTGAGCTCGCCGAGCGTGCCCTTGAGCTCCCTGAGGCCCGTGACGGTTGCCTTGCCGAGCGACATGGTCGCCTTGGTGGCGTCGGGCGTGAACAGGAACATCGGCAGGATGAAGACGAGGTACCAAAGCGCCGAGATCGGTCCGGTGATGCGTGCATCCTCACCCTTGGCCGGATCGAGACCGAACAACGGGTCGATGCCCGCTGCCGTCTTGCCAGTTTCGGGGCTGCCGGCGAGCAGTGCCACGACAGCAATCAGCACGATCATGCCGCCAAGATAGCCGAGGCCCCAGGCAATGTTGGAGATGCGGCCGACGTCCTTTTCCGGCACGAGGCGCGGCATCATGGAATCGTTGAAGACGATCGAGAACTCGGCTGCGATGCTTGCGAGGATCATGAAGATCGCCGGATAGAGGATCGGCGAGCCGGGGGCCGCGAACCACAGCATAGCCAGCGACAGGATCTTGATGACGGCAAAGAAGGCGATCCAGGGCTTGCGCGGGCCGGTCGCATCCGCGATGGCGCCGAGCACCGGCGAGAGAACCGCGATGATGATTCCCGAGACGGTGAGGGTATAGCCCCACATCGCCTGGCCGAGCGCATGATCCTCCGTCAGCCGGGAAACGAAATACGGGCCGAAGATGAAGGTCGTGATCACCGTGAAGAACGGCTGCGCCGCCCAGTCGAACAGCATCCAGCCGGCAATCCCCGCCCGTGACGTGCGCGGTTGATCTTCAGTCCTCTCGGCCGAAATCTGCAAGGTCCCCTCCCGAAACGACTGCGCCGCGCGTCCCCTCGAACGCGCGGCGCAGCCTAACTTCTATCTGACGAATTCCAAGAGGTTTAGAACGGGATGCGGGCGAAAAAACCGCCCGGATCCGTGTTCTTCAGCTTACTTCGCCCTTCCCCGTGCCAGGTCGTTGAGCAGACCTGCGGCAACGGTGATCTTGGCGAGCGTCGTTTCGCCCTTCTCGGTCAACAGCCGCAGTTGGCCTGTCGCCTGGGCGACGCGGACGCGTTCGCTCTCCTCCCAGGCGGCAACTGGATTGCGTTCCTTCTTCTGCTCGCGCAGCGCTGCCGCGGTGATGTCGCGCCTTGCGGCGGCGATATCCGATACGGCTCGCGAGAGCGCCATCGCCTCGAACTGCTCCGTTGCCGGGACACGGTCGGAAGCGACGAGCAGCCGGTTGATGCGCAGCGTATCGGTGACGGCGAAGTACCCTTGCGCCGTGCGGCTCAGCGTCTCACCGGTTTCAGCGGCGATCTGCATGATCTCGGGCACCAGCGTCATCAGCGCTAGTTCCGAAATCTCTTCGGCAAGCTTGGCCGGTACGCCGCCCTCGACAAAGGATGCAGTCTTCAGTCGCGCCTCTTCAGCGCTTTCGCCCGAAACCGCAGTGCGCATCGTGGCACGCAGCTTCTGCAAGCCGTCGCGCAGCCGCGCTACGGCCTCCGACACGGAGCCGGTTGCCGCGTGGGTGCGCAGCGCCCGCTCGGTGACGAGCGTGAAGATGCGGCCGACTTCCTGGTAGAGGACGTTCTGCAGGCCGCCGCCGATCTTGTTGTCGAGTGCGTCGATCTCGTCATAAATCCGCGGCAGGTCGAAGCCGTCGAGTGCCAGCACCGCCGCCTTGACGACATCGGCCGACAGGTAGCCCGTCGCATCCGTCAGGGTCGAAACGAAGGCCGGACCGCCACGGTTGATGACCTCGTTTGCAAGGATCGTCGCGATGATTTCGCGGCGCAGACGATGGCCGTGAATGTCGCCGGCATAGGTCTTGCGCATCTTGGCCGGGAAGTAACGCTCAAGCGTTGCCGTGAAGTACGGATCGTCGGGCAGTTCGCTCGCAATCAGCTCATCGAAGAGGACGAGCTTGGAGTAGGAGAGCAACACGCCGATTTCCGCGCGGGTGAGCGGCTTGCCCGCCTGATAGCGCTCGGTCATCGTCTGGTCGGTCGGCAGCGTCTCGACCTTGCGGTTGAGATGACCGTCGGCCTCAAGCCGGGTCATGAGCCGGCCAAGGGTCGTGCGGTTGCCGAGCCCCTGCATGGCGGTGAGCGAGATCGCCAGCGACTGCTCGTAGTTGTTGCGCAGCACGAGGTGGCCGACTTCCTCGGTCATCGAGGCGAGCAGCGTGTTGCGCTTCGGCCGCGTCAGGCGGCCGTCGCGCATGGCGGACGCCAGCGCGATCTTGATGTTGACCTCGACGTCTGAGGAGTTGACGCCGGCGGAGTTGTCGATGGCATCCGAATTGCAGCGGCCGCCATTGAGGCCGAAGCCGATACGGCCCTTCTGGGTGACGCCAAGGTTGGCGCCCTCGCCGATCACCCGGGCACGGACCTCTTCGGCCGTCACGCGGATCGCGTCGTTGGCGCGGTCGCCCACTTCGGCGTCCGTTTCGGAACTGCCGCGCACATAGGTGCCGATGCCGCCGAACCAGAGCAGGTCGACCTGGCTCTTCAGGATCGCGTTCATGATCTCGAACGGCGTCGCCTTCTGCTTGTCGAGGCCGATGGCTGCCATCGCCTCGGGCGTCAGCGTCACCGACTTCTCGGCGCGCGAGATGATCATCGCACCCTCAGACAGGGTCTTGCGGTCATAGTCCTGCCAGCTCGAGCGCGGCAGGTCGAACATGCGCTTGCGCTCCGCGAAGGAGACATCGGTATCCGGGTTGGGATCGATGAAGATGTCGCGGTGATCGAAGGCGGCGATCAGGCGGATCTTTTCCGACAGCAGCATGCCGTTGCCGAAGACGTCGCCCGACATGTCGCCGACGCCGGCGACCGTGAACGGTGTCGTCTGGATGTCGATATCCATCTCGCGGAAGTGGCGCTTGGCGGTTTCCCAGGCGCCGCGGGCGGTGATGCCCATCTTCTTGTGGTCGTAGCCGGCCGAACCACCGGACGCAAAGGCGTCGTCGAGCCAGAAGCCCGCTTCCTGTGCCAGGCCATTGGCGGTGTCGGAGAAGGTTGCGGTGCCCTTGTCGGCGGCGACGACGAAGTACGGATCGTCACCGTCATGGCGCAGCGTGTCCGTCGGCGGCACGACATCCTGGCCGACGATGTTGTCGGTGACCGACAGCAGCGTGCGAATGAAGGTCTTGTAGGCCTCGGTGCCTGCCTTGAAGACTTCATCACGGGTGCCGCCCACCGGAAGCAGCTTCGGATAGAAGCCGCCCTTGGCGCCGACGGGCACGATAACCGCGTTCTTGACCTGCTGCGCCTTGACGAGGCCGAGCACTTCCGTGCGGTAGTCCTGGGCGCGGTCCGACCAGCGCAGGCCGCCACGGGCGACCTTGCCGAAGCGCAGGTGCACGCCCTCGACCTCGGTGCCGTAGACGAAGATTTCGCGGAACGGACGCGGTTCCGGCAGGCCGTCGAGCGCCTTCGGATCGAGCTTGAAGGCGAGAACCGCGCGCGGCCTGCCGTCTGCGTCGTGCTGGAAGTAGTTGGTCCTGAGCGTCGCCTCGATGGCGTTGACGTAGCGGCGCAGGATGCGGTCTTCGTCGAGGCTCGGGACGTTCGAAAGCGCATCCTCGATCGCGGCGAGCAGCGCATTGCACTTCTTGGCGCGCGGCTTTTCCTCGAGCTTCGGGTCCATCCGCGTCACGAACAGCTTGAAGATGTCGGCGGCAATCGCCGGGTACTTGTTGAGCGTGTCGGCGATGTAGCCTTGCGAATAGGTAATGCCGGCCTGGCGCAGATAGCGGGCATAGGCGCGCAGCACTGTCACTTCGCGGGCGTTGAGGCCCGCAAGCAGGACCAGCCTGTTGAAGTTGTCGTCCTCGGTCGTGCCGTTCCAGGCGGCCAGGAACGCTTCTTCGAGCGCCGGACCGGATTTTTCGAGGTTCAGCGCAAGGCCATCGCGATGGATCAGCTCCATGTCGTGCAACACGACCTTGCGCTTCTCTTCGCCATGGGCGTTGACGCCGATGTCGTAGGTCTGTTCGCTGATCACCCGGAAGCCGAGGTTTTCAAGCAGGGGCACGCGGCGCGACAGCGACACGGGCTCGCTGGCGTGGAAGATCTTCAGTTCAGCAGTATCCGCCCGCGAGACGGCGCGCGGATAGTGGTAGAACTCGATCCGGATCGGGTCAGGGCCCTTGCAGGCGGCGATATCGGCGAGGTCCGCATAGGCTTCGGCCGGCGTGAAGAACGACTGATAGGCGTTGTCGACATCGAGTTCGATGCCGTCCTTGCGGGCGAGCAGGTCGAACCGGTCGATCCAGCGGGTAACGATGCCGCGGACCGCTTCCTCAAGCTTGGCCTGCGGGATGCGCGGCGTCTTGCCGGCGGAGCGGCCGATGATGAAGTGGACACGGGCGAGGCCGCCTTCGGGGAACGCCGGGTAGTAGGCCGAGACGCGACCGTCATAGACCGTTTTCAGATAGTCGCCGATCTTTTCGCGGACGTCGGAATCGTACTGCTCGCGCGGCACGAAGACGATGACCGAGACGAAGCGGTCGAAATGGTCGATGCGCGGCAGCACGCGGATGCGCGGGCGGTCACCAAGCTCGTTGATCTGTTCGCAGAAGGCGGCGAGCAGGCCGACATCGATCTGGAACAGGTCGTCGCGCGGGTAGGATTCGAGCGTGTTGTCCAGCATCTTGCCGGAATGGCTCTGCGGATCATAACCGAAATGATCGACGATCTTTTCGATCTTGTGGCGAAGAAGCGGGATCTCGGCCGCCTGGCGGGTATAGGCCGACGAGGTGAACAGGCCGACGATGCGCAGTTCACCTGCGACATTGCCATCGGCGTCGAAGCGCTTGACGCCGATATAGTCCATGTAGGCGCGGCGGTGAACGACCGACTTCACGTTGGCCTTGGTAACGATCAGGAATTCAGGGCCCTCGAGGAAGGCGAGGATTTCCGGCGTGGTCAGAACGGCGTCCTTGCCCTGGCGCAGCACGCGCACGTCGGGATTGGAAAGAATGCCGAGGCCCCTGCCCTTGCCGCGCTCGACCGTCGCCTTCCCGCCCTTGCCGGAATAGGTGTATTCGCGCATGCCGAGGAAGGTGAAGTTGTTGTCGCGCAGCCAGCGAAGGAAGGCGAGCGCCTCGTCGCGGTCGCTCTTCTTGCGCGAGGCGTTGTAGGCTTCGAGCTCTGCCATCGCCTGGTCGAGCTGAGCCGTCATCGCCGGCCAGTCGTGCACCGTCTGGTGCACCTGCTCCAGCACGTCGCGAATGCGGTTGCTGAGCTGTTCCGCCTCGACGGGCGCAAGTTTGCTCAGGTGGATCTGGATATGGCTGACGCGGTGCGCCGGGTCGCTCGGCTCTTCCGGATCGAAGAGCTTGGCCGGTTTGCCCGGTTCTTTGACCAGGATCGGGTGGATGGCGAGGTGTATGTCCCGGTGCGTGCTGGTGACTTCGCCCATGACCGAGTCATAGAGGAAGGGCATGTTGTGTTCGGTGACCGTGATGATCGAGACCTCGGCGCCGCCGGGCGCGACACCAGCGACGGTCTCGACAGAGACGCGGGGCTTGCCGCCGTCCCACTGAGCGAGCTCGCGATAGGCATGGGCTGCGGTCAGCGCCAGCATGTCCGCCGAATAGAGATCGAGATCGTCGTTGCTGGCCGCCCCGAAGAGGATCTCCGGCGCCAGCGCCTCGACGCCCAGTTTGATGGCGGCCGCCTTCGCTGCGTCGATGTGTCTGTCCCGCTTCGGATTGTATTTCACGCCCATGAAGTCTCTCCCACTCATGATAGGCCAAACCCTATCAGAACCATGGCTAATGGCGACCGCTTTT